>JBGALO010000006.1:0-368701 GCA_044223825.1 Cyclobacteriaceae bacterium
CCGCTCGTAGCTCTTGTTCATATTGTTAATGTTCGAAACCTGGTTTGCCACTTCTATATAGGCATTCAAAATGGTGCGCTCATAATCATACACAGCCTGTGTTTGCCTCGCATTGGCAGTGTAGTATGCTGCCTTGATCGCATTCCTGTTGACCAGCGGACCGAAGAACCCGGCACCCAAATAGTACATGGCCGATCCGGATTTGCCAAACAGATACGAAGGCGAGAAAGCCTCAAGACCCACTACTCCGGTAATATTCAGCGTAGGGTAGAAGTTTGCGCGGGCGACCTTCACATCCAGCTTGTTGGCCAGTAAAGTCAACTCAGCTTGCTTCACGTCTGGTCTGTTTTCCAGCAACTGCGATGGAATTCCTGCATGAATTGAGTCGGTGGGCAGGTCAAGGAACGCCTGAGAGTTTCTTGGAATGTCCTTTGGAAACCTACCGGTGAGAAAATTGATTCGGTTGGTTGTCTCGGTGATTGCCTGCATAATGTAGAACTGACGGCTTTGGTTTTTAAGCACTTCAGCTTCAAACCTGCGCACTGCCAATTCGGTGACTTTGGCAGCCGCCTTTTCCATTTTCACAATCTCAAGCGCGTTCTGTTGGATCTGTATGTTCTGCCTCAGGAACGCGAGCTGGTTATCCAATGCCATCAACTCGTAGTAGGAGCTGGCGATTTCTGCAATGAGGCGCGTCACCATGAAGTTTCTCCCTTCCTGTGTTGAAAGATATCTGTATACGGCAGACTTCTTCGCGTTGCGTAACTTTTTCCAGATGTCCACTTCCCATGAAACATTCGCTGCGAGCATGTAGTCAGGAAGTGGATCAGGAAACTCTTTGCCTGTATCGATCTCAGTGTTTGCGTCAACGGCGCCATTGCGCGTATATCTCGGAGTCTTTTCGACGCCTGCTTGCGCCCCGAGATTGATGAAAGGCAGATATGCCCCTTTGCGTGTCCGCACCTCCTGCTGCGCAACCTGTATCTCCTGGATCATGATGTTCAACTCCTGATTGTTGCGAAGCGCTGTGTCGATCAACATTGCAGCGCTGAGGGTATCGCCCGGAGCTTTATAGTCACCGGGAACCGTTTTGTTCTCGGTCTTTTGCTTGATCGAGGGTACGCACCCTGTCCAAAGCAATGCAATTATGGCGATGCCTAAAAACTTAGTGATTCGTGGGGTGACCATTGCCTGTAGGTTCATCTGGTTGTGAGAAATTATCCAATCTGTGTGCGACGTTGTCAGTGAGCGTATCATCCTCCTCATCCCGGATCAGTTTTCGTCCGTCAGCTAACGTACCAAATATGTAATACAAACCCGGTACGATGATCACGCCGAAGAATGTTCCGAAGAGCATGCCGCCGAGTGCAGAGGAGCCGATGGTTCTGTTACCGATAGCACCGGCGCCGTGTGCAATCACCAACGGAATCAATCCGGCGATAAACGCAAATGACGTCATGAGGATTGGACGGAAGCGGACGCGGGCACCTTCGATCGCTGCCTCGAGCACAGTAGCTCCGGCATGATGCTTTTGCACGGCGAACTCAACAATCAACACTGCATTCTTACCCAACAAGCCGATAAGCATGATCAGACCCACCTGCGCATAGATATCATTCGCCAGTCCCATTGATTTAATAAAGAAGAAAGATCCGAAAACCCCTGCCGGCAGCGAGAGAATCACGGCCAATGGAATGATGAAACTTTCATATTGGGCCGCCAATACGAGGTACACAAATCCTAACACGATCAGGAAGATTACGACTGCCTCATTTCCGCGTCTCACTTCATCATAGGATAAGGCAGCCCAATCGATATCAAAACCGCGAGGTAATACTGAAGCCGCTACTTCTTTTACAGCGGCAATGGCTTCACCGGAACTGTACCCCGGAGCGGGACCTCCCCGTATCGCCGCGGTATTATACATGTTAAATCGGTTGATCTCGTTCGGTCCCTGTTGCTTCTTTATTTTCATGAATGCTGAAAAAGGAACCATCTCGCCTCTGTCATTCTTCACCCAGAGATTCAGGATATCCTTTGGCAGCTGTCTGAATTCAGGTGCGGCCTGAACGAACACTTTGAAGAAGCGCTGATACTTGATAAATCCAAGTTCGTAGGTACTTCCTACAAAGACGGAAAGCGTGTTCATCGCATTACCTATGGAAACGCCTTTCTGCATCGCAAGCTGGTTGTCGATCTCAATCTGATATTGAGGGTAGTTCGAGCTGAAGAAGGTGAACAAGCCCGTCAACTCTTTGCGTTTCTCCAACGCTTCCATGAATTCATTCTTTACCCTCTCCAGGTCTTCATAAGTACCGTCAGGGTTCTTGTCGAGCATTTGGAGAGCGAAACCGCCCGCGGCACCGAATCCGGGAACTGCAGGAGGATCGAAGAATTCGATTGTTGCACCCGGCAGTTCTTTCGCTACTTCTTCCATTTCAATGGTTAATTCCTGAACGGTATGCGTCCGTTCCGACCATGGTTTGAGATTGATCAAGCAAGTTGCTGCATTGGATCCACGACCTTCCGTGAGTACCTCATAACCTGCTATCGAAGAAACGGATTGAATTCCATCAATTTTTAAAAGAAGATTTTGAAGCTGGATGGAAATATCGTTCGTGCGCTCTAATGTCGAGCCGGGAGGAGTTTGAACGATGGCATAAATCATTCCCTGGTCCTCGCTTGGAATAAATCCTGAAGGAAGGTTTGTAGCAATTCCAATGATACCCGCGCCAAACAAAACCCACAATCCAACTGTCACCCATTTGCGATGGGCAATCTTTTGCAACACCCAAACATATTTGCCGGTAACCTTTTCAAAGCCACGGTTGAAGCCATCTATGAATCTGTTGAAAAAGTTATTGCGTCTTGGCTGACCGTGTGTATTCTTCAAAATGATCGCGCATAAGACCGGGGTAAGCGTAAGTGCGATGATACCGGAAAGGATAATCGAACTTGCCATCGTGATGGAAAACTGCCTGTAGAATACACCCACAGGACCACTCATGAATGAAATTGGAACAAACACCGCCGTCATCAGCAGCGTGATCGCGATGACTGCGCCGCTGATTTCACCAAGCACTTTCTTCACCGCACGATAGGGCGAAAGGTGTTCATCGTGCATTTTCGCGTGCACGGCTTCAACAACGACGATTGCATCGTCCACCACAATACCAATCGCCAACACAATCGCAAACAGGGTTATCATGTTTACGGTGAGTGAGAAGAGTTGCATGAAGAGGAATGCGCCGATAAGTGATATCGGTACGGCCAAAGTCGGGATCAACGTTGATCGCCAATCTCCAAGGAAGATGAATACGACCAGCGACACAAGTATGAAGGCGTCCCTCAACGTATGAATTACGTTTTCTGTTGAGGCGTCAAGGAAGTTCGATACGTCGTAACTGATCTCATACGTCATGCCGGGAGGAAAATCGTGCTTCAATTCCTCGAGCTTCTTTTTTACGTTTTCAATAACAAGGCTGGCATTGCTGCCATACGTTTGCTTGAGTACAATGGCCGCAGATGGATATCCGTTGATATTCGAATAGATATCATAGTACTCACTACCGAGTACCACTTTTGCAATGTCTTTCAGCTTGAGCAATTCACCATTGGGGTTCGCCCTGATGATGATGTTCTCGTATTGGCTGGGTTCGTTAAATCGATCCGAATATGCCAACACATATTCAAGCGCTTCCGCACGGGCCGCGTCACCACGACCGATGCGTCCTGGTTTTCCAATGACGCTTTGATCAGCCATCGCATTCATGACGTCGTCAGGAGAGACGCGATAGGCCCGCATGCGCTCTGGATTCAACCAAATACGCATTGCGTATTGCCGGCTTCCGATGATTCTGGCTTGTCCGATACCATTGATACGCTGTATCTCGGGAATCATCGTAACCCCCGCATAATTGAACAAGAACTTCATGTTAGCATTCTTGTCCGTGCTATACAGGTTCACATACATGAGCATACTTGGTATAACCGGTGTGATGATGACACCTTCGCGCTGCACAAGGATGGGAAGCCTGTTTCGGACCTGTTCGACGCGATTGGACACCTGGACAAGTGCCTGGTTGATATCGGTGCCGGGCTCAAAAATCACCTGAATGTTGGCTTCTCCCGCGCTCGTTGCATCCGAACTCATATATCGCATACCCCACGCGCCATTGATGGCCTGTTCAAGCGGGATGATAACGGACTCAGTAAGTGATTTTGCGCTTGCACCGGGATAGGATGCAGACACCATTACCACCGGCGGCGCAATATTTGGGAACTGGGATGTCGGGAGTGTATTAATGGCCAGTGTTCCCATGAAAATGATCACGAGTGAGAGTACAATCGCAAGTACTGGCCGCTTTAGAAATGCATTAAACATTTTTTTTATCCTCTGTTAAGATGAATTGAATTATTCAACGTAGACCTTGAGGCGCGGAAGCACGTCCTTCATGTCTTCAAACCTGTACTCGGCTATCTTTTCGCCATCGCGTACTTTTCGTATTCCTTCCAACATGATCATGTCCTCTGGTCCAATGCCGGAAGAAATGATATACAAGTCAGGCATTTCGCCTGCAATCGTGACTTCTCTTTGATGCATCACATTGTCCTTGTCGACAACGAAAACATATTTCTTCTCCAGGATTTCGAAAGTTGCCTTTTGCGGAATAATCAAAGCATTCTTTAAAGGCTCGATGGCCAACACGTTACCTGTCTCTCCATGTCGGAGTAATCCTTTTGGATTTGGGAATGTGGCACGGAAGGCGATGTTACCGGTTTCGTTGTTGAAGTCTGCTTCGATGGTTTGAACCAGGCCCGGGTAGTCAAACACTTCATTATTCGCCATCAGGAGTTTTACACGCATCACACTGTCTTTCTTCAGGTGGGATTTGTAATTCAGATATTCGGCCTCCGGCACATTGAAATAAACCCACATCTGACTGTTGTCGGCGAGTGTGCTGAGCAGATCTCCCTCATCAACCAAACTTCCCAATCGAACCTGGAATCGATCCATGATTCCGTCAAATGGAGCCCTGATCTCTGTGAAGTTTAAATGCACTTGTGCCAATGATTGTTCGGCTTTTGCCTTATCGAATTTTGCCTTTGCCAATGCGAGTTCGTTCGGCGATACCACATTGCTGTCGGCCAACTGTTTCGTGTTCAGGTATTCGATTTCTGCAAACTTGGCCTCGGCCTCAGCCTTCAGCAATTCGGCTTTATATTTTAATGGAAGGATTTGGAACATCAACTGTCCCTGTTTGACAAATTTTCCTTCGTCCACATAAATATGTTGCAGATATCCTCTTTCGAGGGCGCGTAGTTCGATGTGTTGTATGGAACGTATCTGGCACACATAGGCCCTGGTGACAACCGTATCTCTTCTTAGCGGCTTCGTGACCAAATACTTAAACTCTTCTTCCTTTTCCTCTTTGTGTCCGCAACCTGCCAGTAGCAGCGAGGCGGCCATTCCGAGGATGATGACTAATTGTTTCATGCTAATTTTAGTTTTTGAGTGTTTGGGGTTCATTCTTTCCAATAAGTTGACTGATTGCCGCTCGCGGCATGGTGCCGTCGCGCGCTTATCATATAAAATATAAGTCGACGGAATTTCAGGCAAGCGTGTGCTGCCTGATGTCAGGATCATGTCCGGAATACTTGCAAAGTGATGTACCGGCATGAGCTAAAATGAGAATAGTATTGATCTGTGGGAAGAATTCTGTTGAGCTTGCTGCTTACGATGTGGACAAGCGGGGAATAAAGCATCTGGATGGGATTCCAGGGACTTGTTTCAAGGGTTTTTTCTTCTTCGCGCACCTCGGC
This sequence comes from Cyclobacteriaceae bacterium, assembly GCA_044223825.1. GTDB lineage: Bacteria > Bacteroidota > Bacteroidia > Cytophagales > Cyclobacteriaceae > ELB16-189. The sequence goes on from JBGALO010000006.1 coordinate 5,824, forward strand.
GAATGGATATTCAGCGGTTTCGACCCTCCCTGGCGCCTCGACTTGCGTTTGTTTCTTTTTCAGGGCCCAAAGAATAGTCTTGGTTGAAAAAGGCTCGTTTTTTGAGAATGGAATCAGCCCGAGAAAATTGATTGCAACGACCTGGAACACAAGAGCTGCGCAGAGGAGGGTAGCGATATTTATTTTCCAGTTTTTCATCGGCCATGAATGCTCGTATTCTCTCAAATTTTCGCAACGGGACCTTCCTCTAAGAAATTCTCGCAGGCGACCATTTTGACAAGAAAGTTGAAGGATGTCACCAAAACGCGCGAAAATATCTTCCGCAAACGACATAACAATGGCGTGAAACGGGTTTTGTCTGCGATCAAATCCCTGATGTCATTACAGCAAATATTTCTTGTCATATCATGTGACCTCGTCCATATTCCTGCATCTAAATGCACTTTTGGCCACTCATCGCTCCATGGATGAGGTCACGTTTGACTAGATTGCATTCACACCATTTTCGCCCGGCAAAGTATGAATCCCTTCAAACAAAATTTGTCGCTGACCTTACTTATCTGTACCGCCACCTACCTCCTGACAGACTGCAGTTCATCACCAAAGATAGAATCTCCGCCGCTCCAAAAACAGGGCGAATACGCACTCACCCGGGTAGATGTTGACGACCCCTTCTGGAGCCCTCGATTGAATCTGTGGCGCACGGTGACCGTAAACGATGTCTTCGATAAGTTCGAAGGAAAATACACGCCAGAGGGTGCGTACCTCGAGAAGGATTTCAAAGTGATGGGTGGGACGCGGAACGCTTTCTTGAACTTTGATCTTGTTGCGGAAGGAAAGCGCGGTATTGGCAAGCACCACGGCCCACCCTGGTATGACGGCTTGATTTATGAATCCATCCGCGGCGCTGCCGACTTGCTGGCCCAACACCGTGACTCTTTGCTCGAATCCCGAATCGACGGCTACATTGATCGGATAGGAGCTGCACAGAATTCGGAAAAGGACGGCTACATCAATACCTATACACAATTGATGGAACCAGGTCATCGTTGGGGTTTCAACGGTGGTTTCCTGAGGTGGCAGCATGAAGTGTACAATGCCGGCATGCTCGTCGAAGCGGGTATTCATTATTACCGTGCCACCGGGAAGACAAAACTTCTAACCATTGCGACACGATTCGCAAACCTCATGTACAATGAAATGGGTCCTGCGCCGAAGAAGAACGTCGTGCCCGCGCACTCCGGTCCTGAAGAATCATTAATAAAGTTATACCAGTTGTATCGTGATAACCCTGCATTGAAAGAGAAGGTTGGTATTTCCGTAAATGAGAAAAATTATTTTGATCTGGCGATTTTTTGGATTGAGGACCGCGGACATCACGCTGGCTTCCCTCATTGGAAACAGTGGGGAGATGAAAAATCTGAAAAATGGATTCGTGATGCCAAATACACAGCTGCTGAATTTGGCAATCACAGTCGGCCTACGTGGGGCGACTATGCACAGGATTCGGTCCCTGTCTTTCAGCAAAAGACAATTGAGGGGCATGCAGTACGCGCGACTCTTCTTGCAACGGGTATTGCAACTGCGGCATTGGAAAATAATGACCAACGCTACGTCGGAGTCGTGAATGACTTGTGGGACAACATGGTGGGGAAAAGAATGTTTATTACAGGAGGCGTTGGCGCAATTGCGCGGGATGAAAAATTTGGCGCTGATTATTTTCTTCCCAGCGATGCCTACCTCGAAACCTGTGCCGCTGTGGGATCAGGTTTTTTCAGTCAACGGATGAATCAACTGATGGGCCACGGGAAATACATGGATGAGTTTGAACGGTCTCTTTATAATAATGTGTTGACAGGCATATCGCTCGAAGGAAAAGACTACACGTATCAGAATCCGCTGGCTGCATCAAGCCATCATCGCTGGGGCTGGCATGACTGCCCTTGCTGTCCGCCGATGTTTCTTAAGATGGTTTCATCAGTACCTGGCTTTATTTACAGCACAGATTCCGCGGGCATTGCTGTCAATTTGTTCATTAGTGGAAAAGCTGAAATTGCCGGTAGCAATGACAATACGATCGGAATAGTTCAGCGAACCCGATACCCCTGGGAAGGAACGACGGTTATCGAAGTTTCACCTAAGCGGGAGGAACGATTCATCATCAAAGTCAGAATTCCTGGTTGGGCGATCGGAGAGGAAAATCCATTTGGTCTTTATAAATCAAGCATGACTGCGTCGGTGAAGCTAAGTGTCAACGATACCGAAGTGCCGGTGGCGCCCGTCAATGGCTATGCCGTAATTGATCGTGCGTGGAAAAGCGGAGATAGGATTCAATTGACCCTGCCGATGGAGCCTCGCATTGTCCATGCCGACGGAAAGGTTGCAGACCTCATGAGTACGGCCGCAATTTCCTCGGGGCCGTTGGTTTATTGTTTGGAAAAAAATCTGAATAAAGAACTGGATGTTATGAAACTTGAGGGGGGAATGCCGATGAAAGTGGCATTTGATGGCAACTTGCTTGGAGGCATCAATGTTGTTACTGGTAGTGCAAGCCTCAACAACGGATCGTACGTTGATTTCAAAGCCATACCATATTTCGCGGCTGGTAATTTGAAGAAAGGCGATGGGTATAAAGTTTGGGTGAGGGAGGCTAAGTAATACGGCCTGTGATTAAGAAGGTGTCAGTTGACCGACTTTATCGAAACAACTGAACCAATCGTCAATCAACGCTGAATGAGCTTCATTTTCACCATTGAGACAGTACTCGTTCGTGCACGTATTGTAAGAATAGTCGTCCTTCCATGCGCTATAATTTCTTGCGGTCGACTCGATCGAATTGATAATGTACTCGACTTCCCGGTCGGTCATCGTTGGATGAAGTGATAGACGGATCCAGCCAGGCTTGCAATACAAATCCCCTTGTTCAATCGATTGCCATATTTTTAGTGATTGCGCGGGTCCTACACCCAGCAATTGATGTCCATAGGTTCCTGCACAAGAGCAGCCACCCCTTGTCTGAATTCCGAATCGGTCATTGAGCAACTTTACAACAAGGTTATAGTGAGCACCCTCGATTATGAAAGAAATGATGCCCAGACGATTGCGCACATGACTCATCAGTATGTTCACGTTCTTTATCTTCATCAAACCCCGGAACGCGATTTCTAACAACTCCTCTTCGCGTTGCAGCATTTTTTCACAACCCATTTCTTCTTTCAAGCGGATGCACATGGCGGCTTTTATTCCCTGGAGGATGGGCGGCGTTCCTCCATCTTCCCGTAATTCAACACCATCAACATACCTGCGCATTTTCCATGGATTGCTGTATGCGATCGTCCCTCCACCCGGATGGTCAGGAACCGTATTGCGATACATTTTTTGATTGAAAATGAGAACTCCGGGCGTGCCCGGCCCACCCAAAAATTTGTGCATCGAGAAATAAACCGCATCAAGAGATTCATCCGCTGCCGCTGGATGCATATCGATATGCACATAAGGAGCCGAACACGCAAAGTCGGCAAAGCAAAGGCCGCCATGAGCATGGATCATCTTTGCAATTGTATGATACGGTGTCTGAATACCCGTGACGTTGGAGCATGCAGTTACCGCTGCAATCTTGTACTTCCTGGTTTCGTATTGTAAAAGCAGCCTTTTAAAATGATCGAGGTCGACATTGCCTTCGTCATTTTGTCCAATGATCTCTACTGTCGCGATGGTTTCGAGCCACGAGACATGGTTGCTGTGATGCTCCATGCTGCTGACAAACACGACTGGCCTTGAGACGTCATCGAGATCAAGGATTTCACGCGACGATAAATAGGATGTGCACTGCTCCGGCATCCTCAAGCCTAACAACCGCTGAAGCTTGTTTACGGCTGCTGTCATGCCGCTGCCGCAGAAAATCAACACGTCGCTTTCATGTGCATGGACGTGGCTTTTGATGATCGCCTTCGCTTCCTCATACGCGGTTGTCATCATGGTCCCGGTCACTGTTGTCTGCGTATGGGTATTGGCGAAAAAGGGCAGTACGGCATGCTGCAATTTCTTTTCGATGGGCAAATAGCCTTTTGCGCTGGCGGTCCAGTCTGCGTATACTATTTCCTTTTCTCCCCCTGGAAAATGGTAACGCTTACCCCTTCCGATCGTATTTTTTCTGAACGGCTCGAAGTATTGCTCGAGTGACCCCGTTGTCATTTGGAGGATGACCTGGTCGCGTTATGACCGAATAATTGGTGAGGCGGCACGTTCACTACGGGCGCCAGGAATCGCACCATGAGAAAAATCAGTACGATGTAAGCGAATACCACCGCAAGCTGGGTTCTGGATGTGTGTTGTATTGGTTGTTTCACTTTTACTTCGCAAACCTCTCCCGGACAATATTGCGCCTTCTCGCCATACATCATGTGATAGACTTTGCATGCAAGACAAATTCCGAATACGGATTCAAAAAAGAGGAAGATCAGGCAAAACAGACAGCCCAAGCCTGTTAATGGACCGAAGGCGTTGATCACGATTAACAACACGAACATCGAAGCTGATAGGAAAATGCCGATCATCCATGCGAATTTTTTTTGTGGGGCGCCGACGTATTCAGGTACCTGGTTTCGTACGATCAATCTCCCGAGGATGAGCGTGGGTGAGAATTTAGGATTGATAAATACCCTGATCAGGAAGTCGATGAGAAAGAGTACCACCACGTATTTAACGAGCCTGAAATCACCTTTGAAAATGATAAGCATGAGCGCGGTATAAATGATCAGGAACATAATTCCAGCGGCCGCCCGTATTTCACGTTCATTCAGCACCGGGATATTATATCCGGGCACGTTTTCACCGAACTGTATTATTTTATTCATTGCCGTCTGTGTTAATTTTCTGGTCTTGAGTTTTGTTGATGAAGTTAACGTAAACATCAACGAATCAATAACGTTATATGACACATGAACATAGATTTAAGAAATTTAGTCAGGATCGCGTGAAATCCGACTCATGATAAAACGACACAATGAAGGTGGGGACGACGCTTTAATGATCGCATTTTCCTCAAATTATTGTGATCATCTGCTGCATCCGTATGATAATGGGTAGGGATTCGGTGAAATTGAGAAAGAGTCAATTAGATGGATTTTTGGGTATCGAGTCAATGGAATAACTTCATAGTTCGGAAACAACATGTTCGGAAAGAAACGCATCGCTTACGTATTGTTTATCACGGCTTATATCGGCGCCCTCGCTGTGGAGAAGCCGGTTTACGATGGTGAGACCGTGATTGGGTGTTTTTCATATCTCGGCACCCTCTTCACGCATTTCCTTCTCTTTTCGCTGCTGATATTTGCAAACCGCTCATTGTTGATCCCGAATCTGCTGGAAAAGAAATTCTTTGGTGCGTACGCTGCTGCATTGATCGGCCTCATTCTCCTGTATTCAATTTCAATGAGCCACTATAATGTGTTTTTGCATGGGGAAATATTTCATGATCAGGTGACGGCTACCAGCGGTGGGCATTGGGACCACCTTATTTACGGAACATGTTGCACAGTCATCACCTCGATGCTGTATGTAACGCAGAAATGGGCTGAACAACAGGAACAGGTTAAGAATAGCCAGATTAATCAACTGCAAACTGAATTAAAGTACCTGCGTCTGCAGATTAATCCGCACTTTCTTTTCAATGGATTAAACACCGTCTACGGTTCAATTGACATCGGCAACAATCAGGCGAGAAACATGCTCGTGCAGTTTTCTGATTTGTTGCGATACAACCTCTATGAAGCCGACGTTGATACGATTGCGATCGAAAAGGAGATCAGGCACCTGCGTAATTATGTTGCGCTGCAGAAGGCCCGCAGCAATGACAACCTGGAGGTGACGCTTGACATTGATTATGCTGACGGGAATATTAAGGTTGCGCCGCTGATTTTCATGGCTTTTGTTGAAAACGCATTTAAGTATGTGTCACGCGAGGACAACGCCATCAATCGGATCCTCATTACGCTGAGGCAGCGATCAGGTAAAATTGACTTTGTTTGTGAGAATACCTACGACGAAGCCGAGTCCAGGGCGGGCGGTATCGGCCTGACCAACACTGCGCGAAGACTCGAGCTTCTGTACAAGGACCGTTATCAACTAGACATTAAGAAACACAACAATATTTACAGGGTTCAACTCATCCTCACCGTATGAAGAAGCTCAGTTGCATTATTGTGGACGATGAGCCGGTGGCGCGAAAAATTCTCCAGGAATTTACCGAGCAGATCCCGTTCCTTGACCTGCAGGGAAAATTTGAAAGCGCCATGAAGGCTGAGGAATTCCTCAGGACGAACCAGCCTGACCTCATCTTCCTTGACATTGAAATGCCGAAGGTGTCGGGTTTGCAAATGCTGAAACGCACGAACATATCGTCCATGGTTATCCTCACCACGGCATTTCCTCAATATGCTCTTGATGGATATGAACTCGATATTATCGACTACCTGCTAAAACCTTTTGCATTGCAGCGTTTTCTAAAAGCCATTCAAAAGGCAAAGGAATTTTATGAGATGAAGAACCGTCCTGGGACTGCATCAACCGAGTCTTACATTTTTGTGAAAAGCGAAAAGCGAATTGAGCGCGTGGAACTGAATGATATTCTCTACGCCGAGGTGATGGGAAACTATGTCAGTATTCACACGGCGCGGAAGAAAATCATCGCCTACCTTACTATGAAGAGCCTTGAAAGCCAGCTTTCCCATGCTGACTTCATTAAAATCCACCAGTCGTTTCTTGTCAATCGTTCAAGAATTGAATCGGTCGAAGGAAACGAACTGAAGGTTGGGTCGGCCTCGCTACCCATCAGCCGTAACTACAGGGAAGGCGTCACGAATTTAATTAATGAGCGGCTGCTGAAGCGGTGAGTTACAACGTGGCGCGAGCACTTGTATTCTATTCATCACGCAGTGCGTAAGATCTTTTCCATTTTCTTTCCTTTCGCCAGCTCGTCAACGAGTTTGTCCAGATACCTGACTTGCTGAGTCAAAGGGTTTTTGATATCCTCAATGCGGTAGCCGCATATCACGCCGGTGATGAGATTTGCATGGGGATTCAATGAAGCTTGAGCAAAAAACTTTTCAAACGACGCGTTTGCTTTGATTAATTCCTGCAGTTTCTTCTTGTCGTAGCCCGTCAGCCAGGTTATGACTTCATTCAATTCTTCTTTGGTTCTGCCTTTCTTTTCCACTTTGGCTACATAGGCAGGATAGACGGATGCAAATGTCATTTTTGCGATGCGTTCGTCGTGTGAATTATTCATAGTAAATCTGGCTTTATTCGTTTGCGCAACTTAGGGTCTTTGCACCTTAGTGGCAAGGGCCTGGGAATTTTGCACTTGTCGTCGATGTTCGGTCTGCACGCGTCCACAAAGACTCCAAGGCACGAAGGTCCACAAGGATTTTCTTCATTTCTGGAAACCATTTCAAAAACTCGGAGTATTAGCTACAATTCGGACTTTAATCCGTATTTTGGCTACAAATAGGACTTTAATTACGCTTTTATGTCGTCAAAATATTCATTGGGCGAATTCGAGGAGGTTGTTTTGTTAACCGTAGCGGTATTGCACGGAAAGGCTTATGGCGTTGCCATAAAGGCCGAAATCGAGACTCGATTGAAAAGAAACGTGAGCGTGGGTGCCATGCGAACGGCCTTGAAGCGGCTCGAGGACAAAGGATTTCTTGAGTCAGAATTCGGTGAAGCAACCGCTGTGCGCGGGGGTAAGCGCAAACGCTATCACAAGGTGACGCCGCTTGGGAAGAAGGCTCTTGACTATGTCATGACTTCACGCCGCAAACTTTGGGATGCAATTCCTGCTACGGCATTTCAATTCAAATAAAAAGAAATGAACGATCGCCCGCGTGATATTCAACCGCCTCGTTTTCCACGTGGAGTACTGCGTTCGTTCTGCAATCCTGAGCTTCTTGAAGATGTCGAAGGAGACCTCGAAGAATTATTTCGAGGACGGGCAGCAAATAACCTGTTTGTTGCAAGACTGCTGTACGTACGTGACGTTCTGTTACTGCTTAGGCCTGGCATCATAAAAAGATCTGAAACATCATATCCTGTAAACAATATCGGTATGCTAATTAACCACATCACCACCGCCCTTAGACAAGCCGCCAAATACAAGGGCTATACAGTCATCAACATTGCAGGTCTTGTCGTCGGACTTGCATCATGCATGTTTATCCTGCTTTGGGTAGACGATGAGACTTCAAAGGATCAGTTTCATGAAAAATCTGATCGACTCTACCAGGTGTGGCGTAATCTCATACAAAGCAATGGCGACGTACATACAACATGGGGTATCCCTTACCCGCTGGAGCATGTGCTTCGTACTCAATACCCGGAAATCGAAGCGGTAACCTCATACACATGGGAGATGGAAAACATGTTTCGCGCCGGAGAAATCTCATCGTATGAAAAAGGACGGTTCGCGACACCGGGATTCTTTGATGTTTTCAGCTATCGGCTCATCGCAGGTGATCGGAAAAAGGTACTGACTGGCGGGCCCACCATGGTTATATCGGACCGTATGGCACGTAAGTTTTTCGGTGACGAATGGCGAAGTCACGTCATAGGCCAGACATTGAAGCTTGATGACAAGACGGACTATGAAGTGACGGGCGTGTTTGAAACACCAGGTGAAAAATCATCGATGAAGTTTGACTGGCTTATTTCTGCTCAGGGCTTCATCGACAGTCAGACCTGGATCAACAGTTGGTACAATGGCGGGTTCAACATTTTTTTCACATTAAAGCCCGGTGTAAACGCAGAAGCAGTGCGCGAACGACTGGCACCAGAGATCATCACTAACACAAACAAGGAGTCGAACGAACCACTTTTCATGCAACTGGTTTCAGAAAATTATCTGCACGGTACTTTTGAAAACGGCGTGCCGGTAGGTGGGAGAATTCAATATGTTAAAATTCTGTCAGCAATCGCCGTGTTCCTGTTGCTGTTGGCTTCGATTAATTTCGTGAACCTGGCAACGGCAAGGTCGAGCTTGCGCGCACGTGAAATAGGCGTGCGAAAAGTGATGGGCGCCCAGCGCTCGACATTGAGTCAGCAGTTCTTTACCGAGGCTACCTTGTATGCAATCACGTCGGCCGTTCTTGCATTTGGTATTGTTTATTTGCTTTTACCGCAGTTCAATGCACTGACCGGAAAAGCAATTCAGATCGATTTCTCGGATTCGCGTTTGTGGCTCACGCTCGGAAGCATCGTTCTGCTGACTGGAATTTTGTCAGGAGCCTATCCGGCCACGATGCTCTCATCGTTCTCAGTGGCGAAGTCGCTGAAAGGAAGAACGAAGCAGACTGGGAGTAATTATTTCCGTCATGCGCTTGTCACCTTCCAATTTGGAATTTCAATATTTCTTATCAGCGGAACCTTTGTCATTGCAAAACAACTATCATTCATGTTGAACAAGGACATTGGACTCAACCGCCATAATCTTATTGGCATTGATCTCACGGGAAATTTGTATAGCAAGAAGGATGTATATTTGAATGCATTACGAAGCATCCAGGGGATTTCAGATGTGACGGTAAGCAGCAGCAGCCCGATTGACTTCGGCACATCAACGGGCGGAGCGAAGTGGCCAGGAAAAGATCCCAACCTGGTGGTTGAAATCAATGTTCTTAGTGTCGGTGAAAATTTTGTGAAGACAATGGGCATGAATATTGGAAAAGGCGAGGATTTCGCAAATATTTTTCTGCGCGACTCCGCTCGCTTTATTATAAATGAAGTCCTCGCTGGTATTATGGGTATCGACGATCCCATTGGAAAAGAGCTATCGGTTTGGGGAACGAAAGGAACCATTGCTGGCGTCGTCAGGAATTTTCACATGTCGAGTATGTACAATCCAATAGCACCCCTTATTATAAGGTATCAGCCGGCCGATGCAGGAGTCGCGTTCCTGCGCATCAACGGTGACCTGCAGGATGCACTCACTTCCATTCAGCAGGTTACAAAGGAAATGAACCCCGCGTTTCCTTTCCGCTATCACTTTCTCGACGATGATTTTGCTCGTCAATACAGTGGGGAGCAATCGGTAAGTTCCCTTGTCAATATTTTCGCAGGCGTATCGATATTTATTGCATGCCTTGGACTGCTTGGGCTATCGTCTTTTTCTGCCGACCAACGTGCAAAAGAAGTCGGTGTCCGCAAGGTTCACGGGGCAAGCACTCAATCGCTTGTAATGTTGTTGTCGCGACAATATGCAAAACTGATGATCATTGCATTCATTGCTGCTGCGCCTTTGTCTTACTTCTACATGCAGCGATGGCTGTCAGACTTCGCTTACCGAATCGACATGAATATTGCGTTGTTTGTTGGCGCGGGAATCTTAACGTTCGCGATTGGAGCCTTGACGGTCAGTTATAAATCCTATACGGCAGCAATTGCAAATCCTGTAAATACGCTGAAGGAAGACTGAGATGAAGAGTTAATCACCTTCGTCCCCGTGCCTGGCCGCAACATTTTCTTAACAAATGTGAAACAAATTAATTACTTTTACGTTTGTTAAGTAAATCCGGTTAAAATGGCACAACATTCAATGGGTGAATTCGAAGAGTTGGTACTGCTTACGGTGGCGGCACAGCACGACGAAGCCTATGGCGTTTCCATTCTTGAAAGCCTCGAAAACGAACTCGAAAAGGAATTGAACATCAGTGCGATTCACGTCGCATTAAAGCGGATGGAAAATAAGGGATTCATCAAATCGAGGTTCGGGGGAATTACAGAAGATAGGGGAGGCAGGCGAAAGAGATTTTATGTCGTCACCGCCCTTGGAAAAAGAATGCTGGATGAGCAGTACGAACTGCGTAACACGATATACAAGCGAATCCCCAAAGTAACTTTTGGATGATAGCTCCTCCAAAGCGTGCACTTGCGTTCCTTCGCTGGTTTTGCCGCGAAGATTATCTCGAAGAGATTGAAGGCGACTTGACTGAAGTCTTCGAAATGGAGTTTCGAAAGTCGCCGCGGCGCGCGAAGTGGAAATTTGCCTGGAGTGTTCTCAAATACCTCAGGCCTGGATTCATCAAAGCTTTCACAATCTTTCAGAGAAAAAATTCAGTCGATATGTACAGAAATTACTTTGTAATTGGCAAGAGAACGCTCATCAAGAACAAATGGTACACGATGATCAATGTAGCCGGTCTAGCGCTGGGCTTGAGCAGCTGCATTTTCATTTTTCTTTTTGTCAGTCACCACTTACAGTATGACAACTTTCACACTGATGCTGAGAGAATTTATCGCGTTGTGACGGAAGAGCACATGGATCACATCGACTACAGTGCCGCTGTTCCTCCTGCATTTCCAAACGCATTCAGGACCGACTATTCGTATGCTGAGAAAGTTGCCAAGGTTGTGACCTGGAGAAATATGCTGGTCACTGTAGGCGAACAGCAACGATTCAAGCAGGCTGTAGTTTTTGCTGAGCCCGAATTTTTTGAAATTTTCAATTTCCCGCTGGTGAATGGTGCGCAGGCAGATTTGCGGCCTGCCAACAGTGCTGTCATCACAAGCGCTGCTGCAAAAAGACTTTTTGGCGACGAGAATCCCGTGGGCAAGCCGGTTCAAATGGATGGAAAAGATTTTGTTACCATTAATGGGATTCTCAGGGATATTCCGGCGACAAGTCTCATCAAGGGTGACATTTTTGTATCATTCCCGTCGTTAAAAAATCACGACAAGTTTTTGTCCAGTGAAAACTGGGGAGGTGTTTCAACCGATCTCCAATGCTTTGTGCGTTTGTATCCGAACCAGGATATTGCAGCGATAGAAAAGGCGATCGCCGCGTACGTTCCCAAATTCAGGCCCAAATCGAAAAATGTACATCACTATAAATTACAGGCGCTCGCTGACATTCATTTTGATCCGAGGTATGGTGGTGGAATAAACCCGACACTGCTTTGGATATTCTCACTCATCGGAGTATTTCTGCTTGCTGTCGCCAGCATCAACTTTATCAACATTTCAACAGCTCAATCAATGAATCGATCCAGAGAAGTTGGTGTGCGAAAGGTCTTGGGAAGTAAGAAAAGCAATCTTTTCTGGCAATTCATGACAGAGACATCGCTGGTGACGCTGCTTGCTTTCATATTTGCAATCTCAATCGTAGTAAGCCTGCTTCCATATTTCAACGTGATCTTTGAATTGTCCCTGTCGCCGTATGGTCTCCTGACTTTTGACTTTGCCGTGTTTGGTGGGGCTTTGCTGCTGGTGTTGATTCTAATGTCGGGAAGTTATCCGGGAATCGTCATGGCACGAACCGCTCCGCTCACCGCTTTGCAGGGAGCGCTTGGCAAAGGTGGCGATGGCTTGCTGATCCGCAAGGGACTTGTCGTTGGGCAATTTGTTATTTCGATGGTGCTTATTATCGGGACGATTGGAATTAACAAGCAAGTCAGTTACGCGACGCGGTCAGACCTGGGTTTTGATAAGTCAGGGGTTGTCATGTTTCAGCTACCCGATCGTCTCCCGGCAACGCAATTGAAGAGTTTGAAAGATCGTATTGCGCGAAGTGCCGGTGTGGAAAAGACTACTGCGTGCTTTGCACCTCCCATTGCTGGCATAAATTTCTGGGGAACTTCCGTAAAATTTGACAACCGTCCTGAGGCTGAAGAATTTCAGATCCATGCAAAAATCGCAGATGTCGATTTCCTGAATGCGTTCGACTTAAAGCTTGTAGCCGGCCGTAATTTCTTTGAAAAGGATTCAGTTGATGAAGTTGTGGTGAACGAAGCATTTGTGACGAAAGTCGGGCTGAATTCTCCCGAGGCGGTTCTGGGAAAAAAGATTGAAGTGGATGGTGGATATGTCAAGGCAATGATTGTTGGCGTCATTAAGAATTTCCACGATGGCGACTTTCACCAGGAGATCAATCCAATTTTTATTACACCGGCCCGAGATCAATATTATGAGTTGGCTGTCAAAATGAATATGGCAAATTCGTTTGAAGTTCTCAGCATGGTTGAAAAGGAGTGGGTCACCCTGTTCCCCGGAAAAATCTTCGAATACACTTTTCTCGATAGCAGGATTAACGATCTCTATAGATCAGAACGACAGTTTCTATCGCTTACCAGCGCATTCTCGATCATTGCTGTTCTCATCGGCTGCCTTGGAATCTATGGCCTTATCGTTTTTGTGGTGGCTCAAAAAACAAAAGAGATCGGGATCCGGAAAGTCCTGGGCGGAAGTGTCGGCCACATCGTGATGCTCATCTCAAAAGATTTTATGGGTTTGTTATTGATTGCCGCGATCATCGCGTCGCCAATCGGATGGTATCTGGTGAATAGTTGGCTTCAAAGCTATACCTACAAGACGGAGATCAGTTGGTGGATATTTGTATTTGCCGCCATGCTTTCAGCCGTTATTACCTTGCTTACCATTAGCTATCAGGCAATACACGCTGCACGGGCAAATCCGGTCAATAGTTTGAGGTCGGAATAGGCATCTTTAGCATTTCCTTTTTTGGAATCGCGACGTCGAGCCCTTTGTCATAAGTGATCAATAATTTCGGATAGTAGCATAAACGCCATAACCTTGATCTTCGATTTCGAAGAACGGCTTCAGTATATAGTCATGCCCATTATCCGACAGATGAAAAAGTCCATCAGCTGACTTCCGGAGGTTATGAATTATTTCGTTGGGATTCCCTTTGAGTATCAATTCACTTGTAGTCTCGAATGCAAGCATGGCCGGCCCATAAAATACTGCGACGACATTTGGATCATCCGGCATCGGGACAAGTCGAAATCGATGGTGAAAAACCAATTTTACCTGATCGCCTGCCCTCCAATCGCTAGTGATCGAGTAGTATGATAACGGAGAAACCTTTCCCTGCTCGCGTAGACCGTTGATGAATATTTCAGTCGACCCGGCCCACGAGGGAATAAAAAGATTAAGTGTAAAATTTTTGCGAGGCTTGGTGTGCACGGTGAATTCCACTATTGAATCCTTAGGAAGACTTCCGCGTTGTTCGATACTGGTGTTAATATCACTTTGCATAACTGTGGAAGGCACATAAAGGTTGACCCAGATATTGTTGTCTCGATGATAATAAATTCCCGAATTAAGGGTAGAAAATGCCTCAAGCGCGGAGGCATTGCAGCACCGGTAGTCATTTTCTTTTAAGAAATTTTTTATGCGGGGAGAGCCGAGCGGTAAGTGATATACAACTGAACCTGTCGTAGGATTTTGTGCAGGAAGTACAGCGTTGTAAAACATATTCATGTAAGCGTCAGCGTACTTTGGATCCAGCGTCCAGGTAAAGAGCGTCGATGTTAGTTTTTGTGTGTTGTAGGACACACATGATTCGGCGATCTCTCTTGTCATGGTATTGCTCAGGTGGTCTGGCACACCCCAGTGTTCTGCAGTGAGGGAAGTCGGTGTCGTGACATTCGGACGAGGTCCGCTACTGGAACCATTGGCATAAGCATGATGATTCATAAGCATCTCCCAGAAATTTTGTGATGCATTGTAGAACATCCTGTCGCGGGTGATGGAATACCTTTCCATAAATCCATTTACCAGTACAAGATGGGTGTTTGAATGAAGTCCGCTCAGGATGTCCTGGTTTTGTGCGAGTGGTGAATAGAACCACTTTCGGTCAAAAACATTTGCAAGATCCAAATGATCCTTATTCCGGGTGATTTTGTAAAGTTTGTACAGAACTTCATTCATTCCTCCGGGCTCGTTTACAGGATTTGCCTGAGCTGTGTACAGAATTTTTTCGATTGTGGCTTCCGATAGCTTCGACATTCTGCCTTTTACATATCCAGCCATCCTGGTCACCATATCAAGGGCTTTTGGGTCGCCGGTGGCGATATACGCATCGAGGAGACCTTGCATTATTTTGTGATAGGTATAATAAGGTGCCCACACCCCGTCGACTTTGGTTTCCAGAACATCGAACTCATGCTCGGAAAAGGCGCTCAAATATCCACCACCAAGTGCCGTTTGGCATTCGGCCAACGCATTAATCATATACTTGAGACGTTGTCCCGACCATGAATCATTGTGTTTCTCTATGAGGCGCGAAAGCGCGGAAAGATAATGTCCGGTAAAATGACCTCGGAGACCGATACCGGGTGCTTCCCATCCTTCCAAAGGATTAGCGGCGGAGGGAATTTTTGCATTGACTCTGAAATTATGCAATAGCCTGTCGGGGTCAAGTGATTTTAGATACGCTGCGTTAAGATTTTCGCGATTTTGAATCCAGGAAGCGGAGAGTTTCACCGATGCACTTGGAAATGACGATGCCATCATAGTGTCATTCGGCTGGCTGAAAACAGTGATCGCAGAAGAATGGCTTAGTGCGATAAAGATCATCAGCCAATTGGCTTTTAAGTTTCTCGGATATTCCTTTCGACAGGTGTTCATTTATTTGATGTTCCCTTCTGGGTGCTGACAAAAAGTAAATTTAACAATCACAAAAAGCAACAGATAAGTCAAGCGTTAAACTCCATGGGAGTCTCTTCATTGCTGCCAACCCCCTTAATCCTGCACAAATAGGGGGAATTTGCTGTTTTGTTCAGGCTTGCGACAACCCTCGGACGCACATTTTCGATTAACACCAGATTATCTGAACCCTAATCGAATGAAATACATTTCTGCGATTGCGCTCTTCCTGGGTGCGGCATCTTTCGTTTTCGCCCAACAACGACCCTATGAGTACACTTTGGACCTCACAAAGATCAAAGATGATCGGGCGCCTGTGGAGTTGACCAACCTGCGCATTTCTGCCAAAGAGGCTTTTTTCCGATTGCCGGCGATGATACCAGGCACTTATGCTGTTGCTGACTACGGACGTTATGTGAACTCATTCAAAGCTTTTGATAAAAAAGGACGGGAATTGCCAGTTGAAAAATCCGATAGCAACACGTGGAAGATCAGCCAGGCAAATAAGTTGTGGAAGATCACCTATTGGGTAGATGATATCCTGGACACTCAAAAGAAGGGTCCGTCGATCTATCCAATGGCGGCCACCAATATTGAGGAAGGCAAAAATTTCGTCGTGAATATGCCGGGATTTTTCGGCTACCTGGATGGCTTCCGCGATGCTCAGGTAAATGTCGATGTTATCCGACCTGCTAGTCTTTATGGATCCACCGGTCTCATTCCTGTTCAGACAAATATGCCGCAGCAAAAAATTAAAAAAGAGCCCGAGCCTATGGCCGATGACGCCAGAGTCGACCGATATAGCGTTGAAAATTACGATCGTCTTATCGACTCACCGCTGATGTATTCCAGGCCAGACACGGCGGTAATTAAAATAGGTACCAGTGAGGTGCTGATTGGCTGTTATTCGCCAAACGCAAAGGTGGGTGCAAAGGAAATAGCTAACACCATCCGCGAGGTGCTCAATGCGCAAGCAAAGTATCTTGGAGGCAAGCTTCCCGTCGAGAAATATGCCTTCATTTTTTATTTTGAAACTAAGCCTCTTCTTTCATTTGGCGCCCTCGAACATTCGTATTCGTCATTTTACTACATGCCTGAGCAGTCGATTGACCAAATGATTCCCACGCTCCGCAACTTTGCGGCGCACGAATTCTTTCACATTGTCACACCGCTCAATATTCATTCTGAAGAAATTCAACATTTTGGCTTCAATGACCCGAAGATGTCGAAGCACTTATGGATGTATGAGGGTGTTACGGAATATTTCGCTGGTAACATGCAGGTGAAATATGGGATCATTACACCTGACGAATACCTTACCGTGATGGCAGGCAAGATGAATGCAGCTGATAACTTCATCGATGATGTTGCTTTCACAGACATCAGTCTTCAAATGCTCGGTCAATACGGCAACCAGTTCCCAAACGTTTATCAAAAAGGTGCGCTGATCGCCATGTGTCTCGATATCAAACTGCGGGCACTTTCGAATGGAAAGTACGGTATGCAGAACCTAATGGCGGACCTTTCAAAAAAATATGGGAAGGACAAACCTTTCAAGGACGATGAGCTTTTCCGCGAGGTTGGAGCCATGACCTATCCGGAGATTGCAACTTTCCTCACGCAATATGTTGGTGGAGCAGATCACCTGCCGTTTACTGAGATTCTGAAATTGGTTGGTGTCGTGCATGAGGGTGGAGACTATTCAATGGAGTTGAGTCTTGGATTTGGGCCGCAGGCTTTTGGCTTTGTGGATTTTGACGGAAAAAAGAAACTCTCCATCGCGAATATGGCCGGACTCAATGAACAGGGTAAAACGCAGGGTTTCCAACAAGGCGATATTCTTATTGCAATCAATTCAGAGACGATCCCTGACCTTGGACCTGATACAGGTCCATTTCTTGCAAAGCACAAGAGTAATCTCAAAGATGGCGGCACGTTATCCTACACCGTCGTGCGAACCAATGACGCTGGTGAGCAAAAGAAACTTGAGCTGACTGCCGACGTAGTGCCTGTCAAAATCAGGCAAAAACACCAGCTCAGTTTCCAGAAAGATGCTGCCCCCGAGCAGCTAAATCTGCGCGCCGGGTGGTTGTCGGCAGAACAGTAGTGAACTAATGGCCTTTCTTTCTTGTGAGTTTGTATTTTTCCGGCTTGGTTCCGGTCCTCTCGATCATCCTCCGCGCTTCGAGATCGAGCTTCACCGTTTCACCATACCACTGCACACCTCCTTCAAAATTACTTTTGACATTTTGATACAGCTGTTCCATCAAAGCAGTGTGTGTCAGCTCTGAGTTTTTAAGGATCATTAGGAGATTGCTTTTGATGACATTGTACTTCTCCTTATCGATTTTTTTGTTGGTCTTTTTTGGATCAGGGTGCAGCGTCTGGATTGTTCCCGTTGTTTTTTTGTTAGGGGCTTTTTTTGGCGGCATTGTACTGTTCAGATTTGTGAGTTCGAAAATTTATTGAATCAGTTTTGACAAACGCAATCTACAAACCTGTCGGAATAATATCGAGAGGGATCCCGCTTGTTAGACCCACCCATTGCGTATTGCCATGCCGACTAATTCGGGTGGCCGTGCGCTAGTCGGAACAGAAATGATAAGATTGGGGATTCGGGTTTAAAAAATCTGAAATATTCTAACTGTCTCTATAAAACTTAAGAGGCCGGGTCTCAGTGAAGTAATTGGTACGTTTGGTCAGGGTTCGTCTCAAAGGACAAAATACTTCCTGCTTTCTTCGTTTTTACCTCCGCTTCTCCCGACATCACACGCCAGTTCGTCCCTGACGGAACAAAAATTTTGCACACACCTCCGGCTTTGCTTTTGATAGACGCATTGATCAACTTATTATGCGCCCATTTCATATTGACCTCGAAACCACGTCGGACACAAACTCCATTAAACTCGCCTTCGCTCCAGCCAGGTGGTAAGGCTGGCAAGAATTCGATAAACCCCTCGTGCGATTGGATGAGCATCTCAGATATAGCTGCAGAGGTTCCCAACGTTCCGTCCACTTGCAACGGGGTAAAACATTTTGCGAAGAGTTGCGGGTAGCTTTGTTCCTTGAGATAGCCATTCAGGATCTTTTGCGCCCGCGCTCCGTCATGAAGCCTGGCCCAAAGCGCCACCTTCCACGCACGCGACCAACCCGCACCGCCATCGCCTCGTTGCTCGAGTACCGATTTGATGGGATCAATAAATCCAGGGGTTTTTCGCATTGAAAAAAAATCGCCGGGATATAATCCATAGAGGTGGGAAAAGTGACGATGATTTTTTTCCATTTGATCCCAGTCATCAGACCACTCCTGCAACGCGCCGGTTTTACCGACTTGTGGTGGGGTCAGTTTGCCTTTCTTTTCTTTGATCTCCCGCGCAAGCTCTTCATCGGTCTCCAGCAGGGATGCGGCTTCCATGAAATTGGAAAACAGATCATTCAACACCTGCATGTCGATCGAAGAGCCGGCGCAAATAGTCGTACCCGGGATCATTGACCCGGTCACTTCATCAAAATATTTTCCATTCCCCTGCGAGGCGGGAAAATTTTCAGGCGACGTAGATGGGTTGGTAACCAACCACTTCCCATTCGGATGCATCACAAGAAAATCAGAAAAGAACAGTGTCGACCCTTTTAGTGCCGGATAAATCTTTTTTACAAATGCCTGATCGCGGGTAAACGCATAATGTTTCCAAAGTTCATTCAGCAACCACGCGCCGCCGATAGTGAAAGTTCCCCAGGTCGGTCCATCCATCGGGGCAGCCACGCGCCAAAGGTCTGTGTTCTGGTGAAAGACCCAGCCCCGGCACCCATAGTGTTCTTTCGCCACTTGCGACCCCTGATCAACCAAGTCATTTACCATATTGAGTAGCGGCTCGCTTAATTCCGATAGATTCCCCGGTTCGGCAATCCAATAATTCATTTCTGTATTGATGTTGGTCGTGTATTTCGAATCCCAGGCGGGGTTCATGTCGTTGTTCCAAATGCCCTGAAGGTTTGCGGGTTGAGAGCCGGGTCTGGACGAACTGATGAGAATGTAGCGGCCAAAGTTATAGGCAAGCGAGGCAAGCTGTGGGTCTGATTGCGTGTCACCGGCGTTGACACGCTCGTCAGTGGGCGACTCTTTACCCGGCAATGAGGACAAGGTGAGTGAAACGCGTTTAAAATACTTTGATAGTCGTCAATATGAGCCTGCCTGAGTTGATCGTAGGTCTTGTTCTCTACGCCTTTGAAATACATGTTTACCCGATCGTGTTGGTCGGCGCTCACGTCTTTGTAGTTTACAAAGTTGGTAGCGGCTGAAATCAAGATCGTGACGGCATCGGCATTCGATACCGTAAGAAAGTAGTCGTTGAGCTGAATAGTTCCTCCTTCATTGATAACTTTCAGTCTCGCCTCGTATTTCAATTGGCCAGCAACACCTAAATAGTCGGCCGACTTGCCGGTCACCTGCAATCCATTTCTTTCAAATCCGTCCATTCGGAAATAATCAGTAGCATAATTTGAATGTGTTTGATTACGCACGCCCCGTAAGTTGACGACGAACGAGAGGCTTTGCGGTTTATTGGCCGTGAGCCGAATGGCAATGACTTGATCGGGGGCAGAAGTAAAAATTTCGCGGTGGTAAGTAACACCGTTCACTGTGAAGTCAACACCACTGGTAGCTGTGTTCAAATCGAGCCATCGCTTGTAATCGGTTGGTTCACCTTCAAGATCGAATTTGAGATTGAGATTGGCCAGTGATTGATATTTCTGTTGTTCCACCGGATAGCCCATAAGGTAGCGGCCAAATAAATTGTGGGCTTTCAGCATTTCACCTTTGAAAACCAAGTCTTGTATTTCTTTAAGTTTTTCATGCCCGCCTTTCGTCACGGTCGAATAAGGACCACCTGTCCAATATGTCGATTCGTTTAGCTGGACGGTTTCCTCAAAAACTTTTCCGTACATCATGGCACCAAGCCTGCCGTTGCCCATAGGGAGGGCTTCTTCCCATTTTTCTGCTGGCTTACTATACCATAAATACGTGGAGGGAGATTGGGCGTTACTTTGGAAAACACACAGTACGCTCATCAAGAGCGTTGCGAAAACATAAATCGAATACTTCATGATTTTAGGAAAAGGTTGACATAGCGAACCCGAAGCGGGCTGGCTATCAACAGACTTTAAAAAATTTCTTCTCCGCAACTTCGGTTTGGTTATTCAGCGCGGCTTCAATTTTCTTGGCGGTTTTAGTAATCGCCAGTCCGCCAAGACCTGTACAACGAAGGGTGTTGGGAATCGCATCGCCCACCTTCTTCATTGTTTCAATCACTTCATCCAGTGGAATAAGATGATTGTAGTCCGCCAGGGCCATGTTGGCACACGAAATGGCGGTTGTCGCAGCCATCACGTTCCTGTTCAGACATGGCGCTTCGACGCGGTCGGCAATCATATCGCAGATCATGCCGAGCGATGCTTGTAAAGTAATCGAGGCTGCCGCCAATGATTGCTCCAATGTTCCTTTCTTGAGTTCAACAATGCCCGCTGCTGCCATGCCCGAGCCGGAGCCGCACTCTGCCATACAGCCACCGACTTCCGCGGCAAAAGTTGCGTGGGCTGCAATGAATACGCCAATCATACCGGCGGCCAACATTGCCTTCACTACTTCATCTCGATGAATCTTCAACGCCCTTCCGGTACCAATCAATGCGCCGGGTAAAGCCCCACAGGAGCCTGCCGTTGGCGCGGCAACGATCACACCCATCGAACTTTTCACCTCCATCATGGCAGAAGTGAACATCACCACGTGATTCATGACATCGCCTTCCACCAATTCACCGGCATCAAATCTCTTTTTGAATTTCAGCGATTGAGGTCCCAGTATCCTGTCGGCATAGTTTGTACCTTTCAATCCAAGGTCGATGGCGTTTTCCATGATGCTGACAATAGCGCGCATCTTTTCGAAAACTTCGTCGTGCGAAATATTGCCGCGGGCCGCCTCGTAATGAGTGGCGAGTTGCCATAATGAAAGATTCTTTCCCTCATTGTATGCGAGCATCTCTTCGCAGGTAATAAATGGCACGTGTAGATCTTTTCTCGCGAGAACCGGAAGAACAGGGTTTAATTTTTTGATCGACAGAACATCATCAAAGTTTTCGAGCTCTTCACAGATGCCATCGCTCAAGAATTGCTGAGATTTGATTTCAATAAAAGTAGCGTCGCCTTTGTGAACCTCCAGGTAATCAAATTCCACTCCACGTTTCAGAAACTCCACCACTTTGTCAGGTGATTTTACATAAATCAAAGTCTCGTAATAATCTCCTGCAAAATCTACGGCGGCCCCATCGATGGCGATCACCTGGATCATTCCGCCGCCCGTGGAGAGCGCTGTCATTTTTTTCGTCTCCAAATCATTCTTTAGTGTGATCTGGTATGTATTGGGATGGGTTGCACCAATAGGATGAATGTCGATGGACACTTTTATTCCTGCTTTATCTATCGCCTGGAGATAGTCGGGCAGCCTTTCATCAAACGCTTCCCATCCGAGGAAACCTGAAAACAGGCCCATGTCCGAACCCTGACCTTTGTGGGTAGTGGCCAGTGAACCATTTGGATCAAATTCGATATAAGCTTCTTTGATATCCCCATCCATCAGATCGCGACAGAGTCGTCCGATTCGCAATGAAGCTGCGCAATGTGAACTCGATGGTCCCCGCATTACCGGGCCAATCACGTCGTTGAATATGCTGGGATAAGTCATATCGATTGCGTTAGAGGCATAACAAATATACCGATTTATCCTACTTTGGAATTGCTAAGATCCAGCCTATGGTGACCGCTCTTTGGATAGTATTGACTGTGCTCGTAATAATGGTGGCCATTTTGTTGTGGCGCGATTATCAGAAGCACAAGTCCAGCTTGGAAAACAACAGTTGGTTAAAGACCGGCCTTATCGGTTTGGTTGCCAATTTTTTCGATACGCTCGGCATCGGTTCATTTGCTATCGAAACCGCATTGCTCAAGTTCTTCAGACAAGCGGAAGACCGTTTGATTCCAGGAACGCTTAATGTGGCAAACGCGATTCCGACCATGCTTCAAGGGATTATTTTCGTGCAGATTGTCAACGTGGAGCCAATTACATTGATTGGCATGTTGGCTGCAGCGGGCGCTGGCGCCGTGATAGGAGCCGGATTCGTTGCCCGGCTTTCTGAAAGAAAGATCCGTTTGATAATAGGCACCGCGTTACTGATCACGTGTGGATTTATGATCGCGAGCAAATTGAATTGGATTCAAGGAGATGGTGATGCCATTGGACTGCACGGATATAAATTGGTACTCGGCATTGCTGTTAATTTTATTTTAGGTTCACTGATGACAGCGGGAATCGGATTATACGCCCCATGCATGGCGCTGGTTTTTGCATTGGGCATGTCGCCTGCTGTTGCGTTCCCGATCATGGCGGGTTCATGTGCGGTGCTTATGCCGCTGGCCGCCTGGAGATTTATTAAGGAAGGAGCTTATAACAGGAAGGCCTCCTTTGCTATTTCAATGTTGGGCGTGGTTGGTGTTCTCATTGCCGCCTTTGTTGTTAAGTCGTTGCCGTTGGATATCCTCCGGTGGCTGGTGATGGCTGTGGTAATTTACACGGCTGCGATCATGCTAAAAGCGGGGTGGAAGGCGAGTGTGGAAAAAGTTAATAGTTAATAGTTAACTGTGAATAGAGGAGTAGTGAGATGTCGCTCGCTTCAAGTCCACGTAAGATGGAAATTGCCTGCATCTATTTTTTCAATGGACCCTGCCAGAGAACTTCTTCTATCATCCACCTGTCGCCGGATTTCGATAGCAGAAGATAATCGACGCCCCACCAGGCTGTGACTTTTGCGGAGGCAATGTGATCCATCAGATCAAATACCTCAACTTTTTTAGGCGCATCGGCCTTGGCAAAAGTCTTTTTTTGCTTCACGTCCGCCGCATATTTTATTGCCTCTTTATAAGGCATGGCACCGTCAAAAGAATAGTCATTTGCACCTTTCTTTTTCCAGTAGCCTATTTTGTACAACGTGGGTTTTAGACTGCGCGCAATCTTTACTGTGTCGCCTTCGTAAAATCCCTCGAGGTAGTCAAGACATGCCTGCTCGACCCCTGATTTGTCTTGTGCCGGTGCATTAGAGATGAGACCGGCGAGGGCGGCGATGAGGATATATTTTTTCATTGACTTGATTTTGTTGCAATAGTCGGTTCTTGCAAAGATTGTAATCGGTGCTGAATTATTCTTAACTCTAATTACGTGAGGGAACAAAAAGGGTGATGGATGCCAGGCCGGTGCTTTTCAGCATGGGAATCACTTAGAAAATCTCAATACTTGCAGTCGCCTTGGTAAATAAACACGGCGACTTTGTATCGATCAGGTTGCGTCTGTCCTGATGACAGGACGGTACACGCTGTCAGGAGAAAACTTATCATTAATATTTTCATGGAGCGTTTGGTTAAAAATTAAATGTGAAAGAGGCGGTCCACCGGGCATTGCCGGTGATTTTCGCCGTGACATCACTGTTGTAGTGTTGGGTGACTGGCTTCTGATAGTTCACACCCACCGTGAAACGACTGATATAGATATCACCGAATTTTTGCCAGACGAATGCCTGTGCAGATGCACGATACTGATTTCCAAATAGGTACCCGGAACTGTTGCGCGTGTTGATCTTGTAACCAGTCTCAAGATTTATTCCTGTCTTTTTATAGCGCACGGTATAGACCATATTAATATTGAAGTCCACACTGCCGGTTCCCATCTGAAAATTCCGATTGATGATTTTACCTTTGTCTGTCAGGCTGAAGTGCCCCGTGGGAAGCTTCAGACCCCCTCCGGCCATAAGCAAATGCTTGAAATCCTTGTTTTCATTTCCAGTATCGACAATCGCATAGTTGCCCATCACGCTGATATCGCCCAGTCCTTGAGCGTGCACTTTCTGGTCCGTTCCGTTCATGTCGTTATACACATAAGGAATGAAGGCAAACAATTGTACTCGTTTGGAGAGGTAGTATCGGCTCCAAAGTTCCATCTTCGAATACGTGTCATCAGAGGTTTGCGCGTCCAGGTTTTGCGTGGGTGCGATGTAGGAATGGAAACTGGCTTGCGACCAGCGCAAGCCGACGAAATTCTTATTGTACAAGGGAAGAATTCCGAAATAATTCGCGCCGAGTGAACATCCGCACACATCGCAGGCAGTTGCGCCCGCTGACGCAATTGCGACTAATATTAGAGTAGCTATTCCATATTTCATGAGTGATTAATTCAAAGTGGTAAAAGAGAATTTCTTGTCAGTCGTAAATTCCCGGTCCGTAAGTGTTTTAATAAAGTCGATGATCTGAGACTTTTCATCCTCGCTTAGCGGAATTCCGGCCACTCCATTTTGCATAAGCAAGGGATCAAGCGTACCAGAAACTTTCACGCCAGCGGCATAGTGATTGAGCACTTCAACCAGCGTGTGAAAACGCCCGTCATGCATGTATGGAAACGTAAGTTCTGCATTGCGAAGGCTCGGCACTTTGAATTTGCCTCGATCTGCCGTCGTTTCCGTGATCCGCTGCCTGCCGATATCGCTATCGAAGTTGTCATCGATTCCGTTGTTTCGGAATGAGCCGTCAGTAAAAAGATCCGTTGCATGGCATGACGCGCATTTCAACTGGAACAGTTTCATGCCGCCGAGTTCACTGGCGGTCAGTTGCTCGCCTTCGTTTCTGACATATTTATCATACCGCGAATTTGCCGAAACCATCATCGTCATGAACTGTGATAGGGCGTGGAGCAGCTTCTGGCTGTCGACAATGCCGTTACCATATGCTTTGGTGAATTGCTTCTTATATACCTCGCGTCGCTGGATTTTTCTCACGACATCAGCCAGCGTCTCCTGCATTTCAATGGGACTTGTGATGGCATTGATAGGCACAAAATCAAGATGATTCACGCCGCCATCCCAAAAGAAGACCTTTTGGTAAGCCATGTTCTGGATCGCCGGTGCATTGCGAACTCCTGAAGCGCCACTCACACCTTTACTGAACCGATGCACGGGATCAGAAAAACTTCGCGCCTGCTGGTGACAATTCGCGCAAGCGATTGTACTGTCGGCAGAAAGAATTGGATCATAGAATAGTGCTCGCCCCAATTCAAAGCCGTCTTTCGTCACCGGGTTATTTTCGAACGTGTAGGCCACTGGCGGAAAGTTCGAGGGCTGACTAAACGCATACGGGTCTTGTGCAGGAGAATCATGTTCTCCCGTACAAGCCGTAAGAAGACAGGCCATCGCCAATAGACACAACAAAGACTTTCGCATGCGTCGATTGACTAATCCTAGTTAGCGTGGATATGATCCACTGCAAAAGCGCCAATGATGTTATCAGCAAGTTTCTGACAAGCCATTGGCATGTGGCGACTTGTATTCGCGGTAAATGTCACCTGTTCACCGGAGCCATTGAGAAATTTGTTTACGTCAAAAAGCAAATGTACCTCGGGCTCATGCTGAGCACGCACCGGCGCTTTATCGCCGTTGAAAGAGAGCGTGATCGTCCTGATGTTATTGATCTGCATGGAGGCAGCATCAGTCTTGTATCCGCCGACGTGAAACTGAAATACATTGTCTTTTTCTGTAGATACAGGTGATACTCCTTCAAGCGCCATGAAAATATATCCCGAGTTCCAGCTCCAGAACAAGCCCTTAGCGGGATCCAGGGCGCCGGTTTGTGCTCCCTGGTTCACCTGGCTTGCGTCAACCCCGATCGTGAAAGTCACTTCGGTATAGTTTCCTGCCGGGACATTTTGCAGCGTCACATCCTGTGATTCGTCGTTGGTCTCGTCAACCAGATAATATCCGGCAGATCCATCGGACTTGACCGGATCGGTGAAGATGGTCCCATCCTCGCGCTTCAGCTTGATTCCGCTGACATAGTAAGTGAGCCAGGTGACTTTATAAGCTTCGCCTTTTGAATCCACGTAAGGAGTATTGCTCGTGTTCATCTGAAGGTTAGCCGAACCGACAACATTGTCGAAGTGTAGAGTAATCGGAGCAGTTTCAGAAGCCTTGTCGTCTTTATTACAGGATGAGACTGAAATAAATACGACACAAACAAGTATATATCTAAATGATATGCTTTTCATTTTAATGATTGAAATAGGTTGAAAGAAATTGAAATAAACTACAGGCACTGCCGCTGACCAGGCAGGTGCCGTACCCTTAGATAAGAGAACCTACTTCAAGACGGTGGATGAAAGATTGAGAGTGCCGGACTGGCGTAGCGGCGATTAACAAGGATCGTTAATTGTTTACCGCGTGGTGAAGCATATAAATCTTCAACAAGTTCTTGGGTACTGATAAAAAAGAGTTGGATCTCTTGCGCCTGAACAAGGGGAGACGGAAGACCTTGATCTGAATCGGTTCCTGTCAGAATCACCAGTCCAGGATCGAAATCATACTCGCTGCTACAAAGAGCAATCGGAACTTCAGTAATAAGACCGAACGCGTGCGCGATTTCCTGGCGCTGTTCATACAGGTATGAGAGAAAACCCAGGCGGCTCGAGCAATGAAGGACCATGCACGTAATAATAGCCCAAACCGTGAGTCGCCTGATCATGGATCAAAAGTAAGTGATTGAGTTTATGGAATCAAGTCGTTGAACGTTTGAAAAAAGACCCCTCCAAAAACG
Organism: Cyclobacteriaceae bacterium; assembly: GCA_044223825.1. Taxonomy (GTDB): domain Bacteria; phylum Bacteroidota; class Bacteroidia; order Cytophagales; family Cyclobacteriaceae; genus ELB16-189. Next base: position 32,938 of record JBGALO010000006.1, read on the forward strand.
GTTAATCAAATAGAAGTACAAAGGATTGTGAATTGGTTCCGCTCAATTAAGCCTAACAACGGAAATTCTATATTTACGTCATCAAAGGTATGCCGAATTTTAAGCGAGCCTGTGCGCTGATCATGTTGTGTGTAGTCATATTCAACACAGCAGGATATTATGCGCTTTTTATTGTCGCTCAAAGGCAGCTTGCGGCTCACGTCCTCCAGCGGATTGAAACCAATTCAGATGAACTGGGTGGGAACCTGATATTTGCCATCCCGCTTGAGGTGCCCTATGCGCCGGAGTCGCAAGAATACACAGAGATTGATGGTGAGATAATGTTCCATGGAGAGGTGTACAGAACGGTCCGGCAAAAGATTCATCACAACATGCTTTATGTGATCTGCGTAAAGGATGAAAATAGCAGTGAATCGCGAAAGATCATGGCCGACTACTCGCGGCTGTTTTCGGGGCAGGAAGCCCAGCATGCAAACTCAACCGTAAGAATTATCAACACGCTTTCAAAATATTACACTGTAACGGACCAACCCTTTAAGCCGACGGACCGGAGCAGTTTCGGCTACCTGAATTTCCGGCCGTTTACAAATCTGTATACTCATATCGGTTGTAACCTGATTTTCCATCCTCCCAAATTTTGCTGAAGGCGTATTGACATGCCAGTCAATACCAATTGTCACGCTTTTTGAAGATTGTCTCCGTGACAGGTTTTTGTATGTCATTGAAAAACCATTCAATGACGAACCAATTATTTTTAATCAGCAATCATGAACAAGATCATAACAACAATACTATTCGTGTTTTCAGGCGTCATTTGCCTTCTGGCACAGGATGGGACCAAGCATGATACGACAAGAGTTCTCGATCCTGTAACTATCAGAGAGGTGGGTGACAAATCCTACCTTCCCGGAGTTCAGGGTATGAGTATTTTCTCAGGAAAAAAGACAAACTCCATTTCATTGGAGGATGGGGAGGCAAATCTTCCCCAAAACAATTCACGAATGATCTTCGCGAAAATACCCGGTGTGAATGTCTGGGACATGGATGGCGCCGGAACGCAAATGAATATCGGAACGCGCGGTACGGATGCGCATCGCTCCATCGAAATGAACATGAGGCAAAATGGTTACAATACGAACTCAGACATGTTTGGGTACCCTGAAAACCATTACTCAGTTCCTATGCAGGGTGTGCGCCAGGTTCAACTGGTGCGTGGTTCTGCAGCACTACAATTCGGAAGTCAATTTGGCGGCATGATGAACTATGAAATGAAGGACGGCGACACCACCAAAACATTCTCCCTTGAAAGCGAACAGACGATGGGGTCTTACAACTTCTTCAATTCTTACAACGCGGTCGGAGGAAAGGTCGGCAAGGTGACTTACTACGCTTACTACGATAACCGGCACGGCGACGGCTGGCGACCGAACGCGGCATTCAACTACGAATCATTTTACGCGAGCGTTAAATATCAGTTCAATGCGAAGGGAAGCCTGACCTTTCAGTTCTCGCGCATGGACTACCGACAGCAGATTGCAGGCGGCCTGACGGATGCGATGTTCAATGAAAATGCCCGGCAATCGAACCGGGCTAGAAATTATTTCAGTCCGAAGATCAATATTCCATCGTTGGCGCTTAACTACGCATTGTCTTCCAGGACAAAACTCCAGGTTATAACGCACGGCATCACCGGGGAAAGAAGTAGTGTACAATTCATCAATACGCCCAATGTGAATGACACTATCAATAACAATGTTGGTTCTTACAATCCCCGCCAGGTAGACCGAGACTACTATGATGGGTTTACAATGGAAGCACGCATCACGCACCTATACCAAATGGGCAAGACCCGGGGTTTTCTTGCCGCCGGTCTTCGGTATTTTGATCAGATAACCTTGCGAAAACAAAAGGGTGTTGGAACCACCGGCAGCGACTTCGACCTTGCGGTGACCGGCAAGTACGGAATCGATCTGTCATTTCACACATCAAATTATGCTGTCTTCGTCGAGAATTTGTTTCAGATCGGAGAGAAATTTTCGGTTACTCCGGGTATCCGTTTTGAAGTGATCAATTCCCAACTCGATGGTGTGATCGACAACGCTACGGCGGCAGTCACCTACCATGGCAATCGCTCGTTTCCTTTGTTCGGGACTGGTTTGGAATATCAGGCAACCCGCACTACCCAGTTGTACGGAAATATTTCGGAGGCGTATCGCCCTTACCTGTATGCAAGTTTTACGCCCGCAACTCAAACTGGTAGAATCGATCCAAACCTAAAAGACAGCCGCGGGGTTGACGTCGATGCAGGATACCGCGGTCAGCTCGGCGGATTTTTGGGCTTCGATGTTAATGCATTTTATCTTTTCTATGGTGATAAGATCGGTAAGGTCACAACAACCGATGCAAGCGGCATTCCCTATCAGTTGACTACGAACATCGGCAATTCTGTGGCTAAAGGTTTTGAACTGTACGTTAACATGTCATTGCTCAGATTAATTTCGGGTCGTGTTGCAAACACAGATGTTAGACTCTTCGGATCAATCTCTTACACGAACGCGCGTTATACCAGTGGCGAGCTGAGCAATAACGTTGAAAATGTTTCCATAGAGGGCAATGCTGTTGAGGGTGTTCCCGATTGGATAAATAGGGGAGGCCTGGAATTGCGTCACAAAGGAATGACTACAACCCTCCAAATGAGTTATGTGAGTCGTTCTTTCAATGACGCCAACAACACGCAATTCATCGATACAGGAATAGTCGGCGTGATTCCATCTTACACGGTAGTTGATTGGGCATTCCACTATCGTTTTCTTAAGCAATATCATGTGGCGGCTGGGGTCAACAATCTTGCTGACTTGCGGTACTTCAGTCGTAGGATAAATATGTACCCTGGCCCCGGCATTTTGCCGGCAGATGGCAGAACGTTCTACATTACGCTCGGATTCAAGCTATAGAATAATCGAAATGGTGGATGGTGGTTTTGCCGTTCACCATTCACCATTTTTTTGCGCTGTGCATGCGGTTCCCGCAATGCGACTATTTAACCATTCAAACTCCGAACTGGCGAAGATGATGATCCATATGCTTATAGGCGGCGATCCCCCATTCCCAGGTTGAAATATTTCCAAACGCAGGATGTGTCAACGTGAGTGGCTTTCGATTTTCTGGAAATTGTTGAACAATCTGGATAAATTGAGCTTTCTGTTCTTCAAAACGTGAGTTGTCTATCAATGACTTCGTTACGTTGGCAGGTTCACTCTTTAATCCCTTCTTAAAATGGGGTGCAATATAAAGCGCAAGAATGCGCAACAGAAACTGCCCCAGGCTGGTCCGCTTTCCACCGCGTTCTTGTTTCAGGATCTGGAGATTGCAAATGTTGCAATGAAGAAGCATTTCGACCGCATTCATTTCGCCCCATGAAGGTTTAGCTGTTGGGGTAAGTTTCCCGATCCTTTCGACTATGGCATCAGCTGCCGGTTTTAACAAGAGGTTCTTTTTCATACAAGTTGTTTTAATTATTTCTGGTGTGTTAGAAAGCTTCACTGAACGTAAAGAAGACCCCGGTTTGATCCCTGGCGATTCCATAGTCCAGCCTCAGCTTGATATTCTCATTCAGTGCAAAGCGCAATCCTGCGCCATAAGTGAGTTTCGGTTTATCGAACTCTGTATCGGTAACATCGCCGGCGTCACAGAACACAACGCCTGAAAATCGCTTATAAATCGGGAATCTACCCTCGGCCTGTGCCACATAATATTTGTCGCCGCGAAATCGATTTGAATAGTAACCTCGCATGGCGTAAGGCCCGCCCAACGTGTAGCGAAACAAGTAACTTGGTGTGCCGACCGAAAAACCTCCGGCAAGGCGGGAAGCAAGAATGAAATTCGAATTCCCGACATATCGAAAATACCTTGTCTCCGCAGTGATCTGCATTACGTCCCCCAAATTCGGCACGTTGAGTCCTGCGGGCACGTATTGAAAACTGAGCTGCGTCAAATTTCCCTTCTTGGTGCTATATGCATTGTCTCTGTTGTCATGCTGAAGGACAAAACCTAAGGCAACTGTGTTTTCGTCGGGAAAGAAAGTTGTGTTCAGATCGACCCCATTTTTGTCCGTAACTTTTGTCTCCTTACGACCTCGAATTTCTGCGAATGCGCTGAGTCGTATATCGTGATCAAGTCTACGTGTCAGTTCAGGCCGCAGTCTGTATGTCTGGGCAAATAGTTTGGCATATTTCGATGCATCGGTTTGAGCACCTTCGCCGAAGTAATATTGGAAGAAGTTAGAATAAGAACCTGAGATGGAAAGATTTGTCTTCCGGAATAAGTCGAACCTCACGAAGGTCGATTGAACACTCAGTTTGCCTTCAGGGATTGCCTGGATCTGCGCATCAAAGTAGTTTCCAGGCGTTGCGAGTGGGTACCTGAAATAAGCGCCACCCAGTATTAGCCCGAGCGAAGGATCGTACCCGATAATAGGTGAAATGGCATAGTCGGAGGGTCTCACCCGGATTGCCAACGGACGAATTTGTACTGGAGCTGTGGCGTCGTAGACCTGCTCGCCTTGTATGAAGGTCTTGGATACACGTGCATCATACAGGTCGATCTCTCTCTTTGAAAATATATCCTCTTGCAATACAACAAAGTCAGCATAATAGCCTGCAGCAAGTTTTCCCAGTCGCCGTTCTTCGCCAAGAACGTATGCACCATTGACAGTAAATGCGTTCACCGCTTCCTGAAGTGAAATGGTTTTGTTCTCGACACCGGTGATCTTACTCCCGTCTGGATATCTTCCGGTCACCTGTACCGCCATCACAGGAAATGGATTTAAACCGTCAACTTGTGAAAAGCCGGTAAACAACGTGTCCATGCCGTAAGGAAAGTCACTTGTCAGCGCGGCGCGGGCATTATGAACTTTGACACGTGTGTTCAGCAGATAGTTTTCTCGGAATTGGTGTTCAAGCCTGTAAAATGATGAAACCCCCTTGTAGTCGAACAGTTGACCTCCGATAATAGTTATTCCGACACCGAGATCAGCGGCACGCCTCATCTGTTCTGGTGAGCCATAGCCTGCATGATCTATAATGTGGCGAGGCATTAGTGACGCAGCTCTCTCCCTGGCGACGACGTCAAGGATATTTTGGATACTCTCTTCTCCTTGTGCATGAAATGCAAAGGTGCTGTGCGGGTGCAGCTCAAAAATTTCTTTCAACTGATCGGAGTTCAGAAAGATCTTCCCACCGGGTGCTCCAGGCTTATGACTCTGCACTTCACGGGACAGTGCCTCATCTACAAAGAACTTCATCGCGTGGTATTTAACTCGTGCCTCGTCTACACCACCACCTATCAGACCGATATGCTTTTTCCCTACATTTTTCATTAGTTCCTCCGTTTGAGGGATTCGACCGTAGCTTCGGGCTCGTACTCTTATCTTAAGAAAATTTCCTTTTTGAAGTTCCTGGTAAATTTTGAAGAATGCCGGATTGAAAGTGTTATCTCCAATTGTCGTGATGCCATAACTCAAGGCGAGTGCCTGCGCCCTCATGATCGCGTTCTGAATCGTTTCACTCGAATTCGCGAGGGTGATGATATGATTGGCTTCCATGGCCGCACCTTCCAACAAGACGCCAGTTGCGTTTCCTGCAGAGTCCCGCTCGATCGTACCGTCTGCGACGACCTTGTTTCTCCCGAAACCCAATTTTCTCATCGCAGCCGTGTTTGAAATCGCCGCATGTCCGCCTTTCAGAAATATTATAGCCGGAGTGTCGGCCATCAGATTATCCAGTAATTCAATAGGCTTCCCGATGTCTTTCAATGCACTTGCAGGAAGGTCGCGACCGATGAACGTACCATCTACCAGTTCGTTCTGCGCGGAACGTAACGTCTCTATGAAATCGTTCCGCGTAACAGTATTGCGAAAACTAACTTGAAGTAAACTAAGCCCTCCGTCAATAAAATGAATGTGACTATCGATGATGCCTGGAATGACGGTCTTCGATTGAAGATCTACACGACTTGAAAAGGTATCCCATCTGGGCTCACCTTGCAGGCCGGTTTGAGTAATCTTGCCGTTCTCCACAATGAACCATTTTGCCCAAGGTGCGATCGAATCTCCTGTAAAGATTCTGCCATTGTAATAAAGTGTGCCCTGCGAAATTGCATTGCAATGCAGTAATAATAACACCGGTAGTAGAAATGACTTCTTCATACTATTTGATTATGATTTATTAGTGAAACAACAAATGCTAGTTGAGATCAACGAAGCGACTGTGAGCGCATGCAGAATGCAGACGCGCAGCTCCGGCTTGAGTATCTTGATTACGTTTGGTTCCCGGCCTGATATTCTTTTGCGGCGCGCTCGAAAGTAGGGAACCCACCAATTGATAATTTCGCCGGCAAACATGACCAACAAAATGCCTGCAGCACACAGGCAGAGCGTATGGTTACCCGATCGCAAGGCTATCAGGGGGAAAAGCATTAAGATGCCGCCGACAATAGATTCAACGTGTTTTTGCTGACGTGATGCGGGTGCCGAACTTGCTGAGGGGAGGATGTCAAAATGAATGACCATCTCATAGTACATCAGATGGAGCATGTTGAGTGTCATAGCCAGCGTGGTCATGTTTTCGTTGTTTTGAATTACAACGCAAACCTAAACCGGCTACTCGCCTCACGCTTTTCTATGGGATGGAATCAGGGCTTTTTGGGACAGAATGCCGCCTGAGGGACGGGTTGCATCGCGGCGGGATGGAATGCTGTTGAATTAGGCGGCTGGCCGCACGTGAATAAGATCTTTTATCGCCTTGTTTTTTGCGCGGGCGACGGGAACTGCTTCGGGAATGTTTTCCAGTGTTACCCTGTACCCCTGAGAATTCCCCTCAACAGAGGTTACTTTGTTAATGTTTATGATGTATGCCCGATGGCAACGAATAAACGCGGAAACCGATGAAAGATGCCCTTCAATTCGGGTGAGGGTTGTCCTCAGAAGGTGCTTTTCAATTTTGTTCTCCTTTTGGTAAAAAAACTTAACATAGTTGTCTTCTGAAGATATAAGAACGATTGACGAAGCAGTCAGCTCGACAAAGTCCTTGCCATTGTCGGCCATGAAGCGCAGCAAAGGGCCAGGGTTACGATGATGATTAAATGATTTGTGGTCCAGGATATCCTTATTCATTTCCGCGGCCTGCTTCAGATTTTGCTTTAGCAAATAATTTTGCCGCAGGATGGTTATCATCGCAATCGGAATAATTGAACTCATCAAAACATAGAGTTCAAGTTTCGCGAATGATGTCCAGGTCAGCGGAAAAGCACCCACGAGAAATGCATATATGAGATTGGTTACTCCGAGCAGAAACAAATGCCAGGTAGCCCAAACAATTTGCCTGTAGACAGTCCAGGTTGCTTCGCCGAACAAGCGAGGGATCAGCCAGTAGCCTGCCAAATCATTCAAAGCAACGGTGCTATAGGTAACAACGCCATAGCCTATGATGATGTAAAAGCGATCATAGGCAAAATCTTTGAGACCGAATGGCGTAAAAGCCAACAGAAAAATCGTCACAAATACCCCAAAAAAAATATCCCTTTTCATGGCCTCTTCGAGGCTAAAAAAAGGATAGGGTTCCTTCAGGATCTTTTGTAATTGCATAGAGGAATAGCGAGTCCACGAAGCTACGAAGTCTTACGCTCACCTGCATTGGTTTGCCGGAGGGCTGTGTGCAGCAAATGAGTCCGAGTGCATAGCTCCATCGGATCGCCGTTTAACGGGAGGGCATGACGGTGCGCAATTGACAAGAGAGAACTTGTCACTTTTTCCTCTATTGTGTGTGGATTTCAGTTATCGAGACTTGTCCGGCAAATCAGTTGCGCCGTTCCGGAACTCTTTGGGGGTGAGACCGACAGTTCGCTTGAAGAGTGTATTGAATGTGGAAAGCGAATTAAATCCAGAGTCTATGGCAAGGGCCTCAATGGTATAATGACTAAAGGTCGGATCTTTTAGCCTTTCAAGTGCTTCAGTCAACCGATGCGCGTTGACAAAATTCCAGAAGGGCGTCTTTCCATATTCATTGATTGCCTGCGAAATGTGATTGCGGCTTAACTGCATTTGCCTTGCAAGGGTGTCCATGCCAAATTCAGGATCAAGAAATGGCTTGTATTCTTTGAAGTGCCGCTCGATTTCGTGGAAAATCTTTTCTGCTTCGTCTGAGCGCAGTCCCGATTTCGCATAACGTTCCTGGGGAATGGTGGTAGTCAGTTTTTGAATGGCCTTTTGAAAACGTTCGAAAGAGAACGGCTTCAGTAAATAGTCGACGACATCCAGCTCGAACGCTTCAAGTGCGTGCTCGGCATACGCTGTAACAAGAATTACTTTGGATCCTTTCAGCATGTCCGCACGCAAAGCCTGCAGGCCGGTTATCCTTGGCATCTGGATGTCAAGAAAAATGACATCCACGGCTTCCCTTTTCAAGACCTCCTGCAGTTCAAAAATGTCCGCGCACCTCGCGACAATGCTGATGTTGCATTGTTGGGCGTACGTGCTCAGCACAAACCAACTGTGTTGCTCATCGTCGACGATAATTGCCCTAACCATCGCTATTTGTTCAAATTAATCACAAGATCAGCGTCGAAGGAACTATCTGTCTTCCGGGTTTCAAAAATCAAATTGTTCCCGTATTCGATCTGCAATCGTTCTTTTGTATTGCGAAGTCCGATTCCCGCGCCCTTCGAATCGCCGTGATCGGGATAGGAGTTTTTAACTATATAACGCAACTTTTCATCGGTAATCGTAAGGTTCACGGTTATCCATCCCGATCCGGTTTCTTCGGCCACACCATGTTTGAAAGCATTTTCCACAAAAGTGAATAAGGTAAGAGGAGGGATTCGGACACCCTCCATGTTTTCCGGCCACGTCGTTTCGATTTTCACTTTGTCTGTGTAGCGAACGGATTCGATGGCAATATAATCGCGAATAAAATTTACTTCGTCTGCCAATGCTACACGGTCAAGTTGTGAGCTGCTGACAATATATCTCATCAGATCGGATATCTGGAGGATGAGTGGTGCTGCGAGATTTGACTTTTGCAGCGTGAGACTATACAGGTTATTAAGAGTGTTGAAGAAGAAATGCGGTTGCAACTGTGTGCGGAGCAGAGATAGTTCCGCAGTCATCTTTTCTTTGACAAGTCGGGCGTTGGCTTCTTTCTGTTCGTACCACATCCGGATGCCTTCGGCCGTGAGCGCAAACAGCAGGGTGGAGTTGATGTACGTCATTCTTTTAGTGATCCGGCTTAAGTCCCAGAAGTTTTCGGCGGGATCTGCAAGTTTCAAGTCGGTCGGCATCGTAAAGTGAATTACGAGCTGATTCAACAAACCACCCAACACAGAGGTGAGCACCAATGCGACGAAGAAGAGGGCATATCGTTGTCGTAGAAAAAGCCGGGGTACAAGCACGAGCAGCGATGTATAAACCAGGAACAACTTCGGGGAAAGCATCCACAATTGTTTGACGAGAGCTTCCTCGAAAGTTTCAGTGTGGCTGCGCCAAAGAGTGGCGTAAATAAGTATGTATGCTGTCCAGGCGATTACGTGAGCGAAAGCAACCCTGGATCTTTTCATGTTCAAAGATAGGAGTACTGCGCAAATTGAGTCCTTGCGCGCCTACACGCTCGCTAGAGTAAGGATCAAAATCTTACTACGTGCGTACACGGCCGTGGCCGGTGCTACACGGGAAGGTGCACCTTTCTGAAAAATTATTCTTGATGAAACGAATTACTATTTTCCTCCTGGTTATTGCTGGTGCCGCGCACGCCCAAAAGACGAAGCGTATAACAAGCGTCAACGATTCTTATCCAGCCAGCTCGCCTGATGGTCAAACGCTCCTTTTTCAATCGGATCGTTCAGGAGATGTAGAGATATGGTCGATGAAAATGAACGGAGGTGAGTTGAGAAAGCTTACCGACAGCAAAGGGTATGATGGCAATCCGTCGTGGTCACCCGACGGAAAACAGGTCGTGTTCGCATCTGCGCGCGACAAGGATCTCGAAGTATACATCATGAATGCTGATGGATCCGGGCAAAAACGATTAACCCAGGCAAAAGGAAATGACGGGCATCCGCACTGGTATCCCGATGGCTCGCGCATTATTTTCAATTCAGCGCGGACATCCGATGTGCAGGCAAAGAAGATGGTAGACGAAATTTTTTCCATGAGGCCCGATGGCTCGGATGTCAAACAAATCACGGATTTGAAATCTGTTTCAACGTTCGCCAACGTTTCGCCTGACGGAAAGAAAATTGTATTTCGGGGATCTGACGCTACGCCTGCGTTTGCATGGGACATGACGTCGCGTCCTGAATATTCAAACTCTGAGATATTTGTGATGGACATCGACGGTAAGAATATAGTCAACATCACTCGGAGCCCTGCGTTTGACGGCTGGCCGACGTGGTCGCCCGATTCAAAGAAGATTGTGTTTGCTTCGAATCGAAGTGGTAAGCCGAACGCGGGACAACTATATGTTTGCAATTCAGATGGCAGTGGATTTCAACAGTTGACCGATCTACCGGGAGCTGTTGCACAGCCGTGGTGGAATGCCAATGGAAAGACAATTTACGGTTACCAGTTGTGGGAGACCAGCGAGGATCAATTCGGGTTTGTTGTCGCGATCCCAGTCTATCCTGATAGTGCAAAAATTATGGCGGGAACGGCAAGGCCATTAACAGCAGTGATCGATTGCTATCCCGTACTCTCACCCGATGGAAAGACGATTGCATTTCATTCCAATCGGGGCGGGGACTTTGAAATCTACACAGTCGATGCTGAGGGAAATAATCTGAAGCAACTCACGAATACCCATGGCACTAATGTGGGACCGGTCTGGTCTCCGGATGGAAAGCTCCTCGCGTTTGCATCGGAAAGAGACGATAATTCTGAGATATATGTAATGAATTCCGATGGGTCGATGCAGCGAAGGTTGACAGATGCGCCGGGTGACGACTCTCATCCACACTGGTTTCCGGATGGTAGCCGGATCCTTTTTAACTCGGCGCGCAATACGCCAGATCCAGAGAAAGAGTGGAGCCTGCAATATCATGATGTGTACTCGATAACCATCGATGGAAAAACGATCGAGCGGTATACCGATAATCGTACCGTTACAACCTATCCGTCTGTATCACCTGACGGTACGATGATCGCTTTCAGGAAAGTCACCGACACGCCTGCGATCAATTGGGATATGACGCTGAATAAGCGCGGACGCAATTCAGAAGTATTTATCATGAATATTGCGACGAAACAACAGACCAACCTATCCTCGCATTTCGCTTTCGATGGCTGGCCGGCGTGGACGAGCGACAGCAAATCCGTAATCTTTGCTTCCAATCGGAACGGGAAGTTCGCCGGAGGACAATTATTGATTTCTGATTTGAAAGGCAACCTACGGCAACTGACCGACCTACCAGGGGCCATCACCCAACACAGCATTTCCGCTGACGGGAGATATATTTTCGCATATCAGTGTTTTGAGACCCTTGATTGGGAGTACGGACAAATCGTTAGGATCGAGATGCGTTGAGGTCAGCAGTGGAGACATCGCGCCGTATTGGGTCCTTTCTGAGTTACGTTCGGACAATCGTTCTTCGGGATTTTCGCAATAACCCTTGTAAATAAATGGGTGATTTATGCTTTGGAGAACATAAGCATAAAAAGTAGCCCCGGCAGGAATCGAACCTGCATCTTCAGAATCGCCCCGATTGGCGATTTTAACACCCTACGTAGTCCCGGTAGGAATCGAACCTACATCTTCAGAATCGGAATCTGAAATTCTATCCATTGAAATACGGGACCATATATACCACCACTCAAATGGGATCCTGAAACCTCAATCGTCCATCGGGGTGAAATTCTATCCATTGAAATACGGAGCCATTAATCTTATTATAAACAACCCAACCGTCTATCGGGAAGAAATTCTATCCCCGTCCGACTGGCGTCATCCGGGCTGGCATTGAAATACGGTGCCAGGAATAGATTTCGGGCGTAAAATTAGGGTTTTATTCCTAATCCAAAGTAGGTCTAGCACTACAACTCTCTTTACTGGCCTGTCTGGTCAAAAGGCCTTTTTACAATTTGTCTTGCAGACCTGTAAATAAGATGCTCTGTGTAATAAAGCAAAACAAGAAGGCTGTATCCGGTCAACCCAAAAGGGACTAAGAAGCTCGTTTTTTCCTAAAATTGTTCCGGTTTGCAGAAGGGGAGATGGCCTCTTCAGAATTTACACAATATTCTGTCCGTTCTTGTCAATGAATATCCCCGTTGCGTGAAACTGCTGATCCTCGAAGATGAACAAGAGCTGCTTGCCAGCCTCACAGAATTGTGTGAGCAGGAAAATTACAGCGTGGATGCAGTGGCGACGTACAGGGATGCAGCAGATAAGATCGCTGTTTACAATTACGATTGCATCCTGCTGGACATTAACATCCCCGACGGAAGCGGCCTCCAGGTGTTGGAGGACTTGAAACGTGAGAAAAAGAACGACGGGGTGATTATTATATCGGCCCGCGATTCGCTGGACGACAGGATCAAAAGTCTAAATCTTGGAGCGGATGATTATGTCATCAAGCCATTCCATTTTTCGGAGCTCAACGCCCGCATTCAGGCTGTAATCCGGAGAAAAAAATTCGATACAACTAACGTCGTCATGTTTGGAGATCTTGAGATGGATCTCGCACTACATACGGTTGCTGTGTTGGGACAGAAGGTCAGTCTCACAAAGAAGGAATTTGATTTACTCCAGCACTTGATTGCAAACAAGAACCGCGTGCTCTCAAAAAACGCCTTGGCGGAGTATGTGTGGGGCGACCAGCTGGACAGTTCAAATTCATTCGACTTTCTCTTCGTGCACATCAAGAATCTCAAAAAGAAATTGAAATCTGCCGGCACGAATGTGGAGATCAAAAATATTTATGGTGTAGGATATCAGATCCTGGAGTAAATGAAGAAAATCAAGCTCCTGACACTGACAACCTGGAACTTCCTCGGCATCTTTCTCGTGCTGATCATTTTTTTCTTTGCGCTTTTTTATGTCATCACACGACACGAAGTGTTGCAGAGTGTCGACGAGGTACTGTACAACCGCAAGATGCACGTCCTTGACCGCCTTGAAAAGAACGGCGCCAACCTCACGGCAGATCTCCTGAGTTATGATGACTTCAAAATCACTCCGCTTTCTCATCCGGTGACGGCGAAGGATCGGTACGTGGACACTTTAATGTATGAGTGGGTCGATGATGAATGGGATGAGTTTCGCAAGCTCACCTCGTTCGCGACGGTGAACCACAAGAGTTTCAGGTTCGACGTCGTCGTTGCGCGCATTGAGACACACGAAATCATATCCTCAATACTCAAGTCTCTCATGGCGATGACTGTATTGATGGTCATCGCTTTTTATTTTGCCAGCAGGTATTTGTCTGGAAGGATATTCAGCCCTTTTTATTCGATGCTTGACAAGTTGAACAGCTTTCGTATCGAGAAGGACGACTCCGTGGTTGCGCCATCAAATCGAATAGAGGAATTTGACAAACTCGGCAACGCCATTCAGGATCTGACGGCCAGAAGCCGAAAAGCCTTTTTGAATCAAAAAGAATTCATTGAAAATGCGTCGCACGAAATGCAGACGCCGCTCGCTGTCACGCAATCAAAACTCGATCTGCTCATCTCAGACCCTCATCTGACGGAGGCGCAGGCGGTTATTTTGCAGGGATTGATGAACTCGGCTCAGCGCATGGCCCGGCTCAATAAGACGTTGATCCTATTGTCGAAGATCGAGAATCGCCAATTCCCGGACACGGAAACGATCCACCTTGCACCGGTCGTGGAAGACATCGTTCAAAACTTTGATGATTTGATCATGGAGAAGGGTATCGTGGTTGTTTCAGCGATAGCGAAGGAGTTCTCCATCAAATCCAACAGGCAATTGTTAGAAGTTTTGATGACCAACCTCATAAAGAATGCAATTGTTCATAATCAACACGACGGTCAATTGCTGATAAATCTCGATGGTCACGTTCTCTCGGTGAGCAATACGTCCAGCGGCCATCAAATCCCGGCAGATCAAATTTTCAAACGGTTCTATAAGCAATCAACAAACAACGAGAGTTGGGGGCTCGGCCTGGCGATGGCAAAGAAAATCTGTGAAATCAACGGTTGGGCGATACAGTATTATTATGACCAGCAACGACATACATTTCAAATCACTTTTCCTGAATCTACTTTGAACCCATAACCGATCACGGACTTTATGAAACGCATAATATTGAAAATATGTGTGGTAGCTGGTCTTGGAATTTTATTCAGCTGCAATCCGCACAATCCTTACAATAGATCTTATTTGTCTGATCGTGTTAAACATCAAGCCCAGTTTGATGTAACACCACAAAAGACAGCGGGGAAATTTCAGATGCCTCCGAATGTAAATGTGGGTGACGGTATTTCAGAAGAAGAGGCAGTGACCATCGCATTGTGGAACAACGAACAGTTTCAGATGGATCTTGCTGCCATTTCATTTGCGCAGGCAAATGTCAAAGACGCGGGAATCATACCAAACCCGCTGTTGCAATACCTCGCACCAAATGGCGGGATTGTCGCACAGGGTTACTTGTACTTCTACCTCGATCAGATCTGGCAGCGCCCTCATCGCGTTGCGGCGGCAAAGCGGGATGCGGCGGCTGTAATGGAAAACATGGTGCAACGCACATTCACGTTGATTCGTGATGTCCAGGTTGCTTATGCCGACTTCGCGTTGGCACGTTCACGCGCGGGAATACTTGGTGAGAACGCGGATATCCGCCGGCAGATGAGTCAGCTCGCCGGATCGCGCTTGCGGAACGGAGATATCAGTGAGCTTGAGGCAATCACGGCACGGATGGATTCCATGACAGCCGCAGATCTTTTCATGCGCGCCCAGCAAGACAGCGCGGTGTTTAAATTCCGGTTTAACACGCTGCTGGGGCTGCCGACTGACACTATTATATATATGTCGGATTCACCGGAACTACTGGGCACACGTGCTGGCAAAACTGAGTTGATGGAAATTGCCTATGCAAACCAGCCTGAACTTAACGCCGCGAAGATGACGATCGAAGCAGCTGGCCATCGCCTCGGTTGGGAGCGGTCACGCATTGCCGTGCTTACGGCAGTATTGAATGGACAAAATTTTTCAGGTACGCCTTCTGAAAACAAAAAGTTTCCAGAGACTTACAACCTCGGCATAAGAACTGAGATACCAATATTCAACTGGAATCAAGGAAAAATCGCGCGAGCAAAAGCAGAAATAGAACAGGCATCTCATAACTACGTCGCGATCCGTCAACGTGTGGCATTAGCAGTTTCCGAAGCGTATGCGCGATACGAACTTGCATTGAAGTCATACAAACTTTGGAACTCCTCTGTAGTGCCTTCTTTGGAACAAGCTGTGACCCTATCTACTAATACGTATGGCACCGGTGATGTCTCCTATCTCCCGGTGTTGGAGGCCAATCGTCAACTTCTGGATGCAAGGCTCCGGCAGGCAGAGGCTGTGGCAGAGCTTCGCCGCGCAACAAGTCAGATGAACTATGTCCTTGGAAAACGAATCATAAATCAACCGCAATGAAAATATTGACATTGAACATTATTACTTGTTCGCTACTATTGGCAGCCGCATGTTCAACGAAAACCGATACAAAAAAAGTTTCGCCGGCGTCGATTGAGAATCCTGTCAAGGAATCCGACTTGACAACATTGAAGCTGACGGCAAAGGCCGTGGAAAGGTTGGGCATCAAGTCACAAGCGATCGTAGAAAAGCAAGCAAACCAGACACGGACGTATAGCGGAGAAATCAGCGCTGTTCCCGGTCAATCCATGACGATGACTGCGCCGGTTTCAGGAACGGTGCTCGGATTAAAAAACAGTCAACTACCGGTGGCGGGATCGCCTGTTTCAAAAGGGCAGGTAATGACAGGTTCAATTTGAAGTTGCCACAGAAAAACTTAGGCGGGCGGATCAACTGCTCAAGGACAAGGCGGGAAGCCTGCGTGCAAAGCAAGACGCCGAAGCCGAACTCGCAAATGTGACAGCGGGCCTGCGTGTGGCGGAGGCGCGCGTTGAATTGATGAAAGGTAATACCGACGGCGGTGTTGCTGACAAACTCTCTACACTTAGTATTGAATCGCCCGTCACAGGTTTCATTCAACGTGTTTATACATCGCCATCGCAAGTGGTTTCTGCGAACGCGGCAGTCATGGATGTTTCAGCGGTAAGCCCGCTTTGGATACGGGTTCCAATATATGCGGGAGACCTGACTGCCGTCGATTCAAAAAGCGCAGCGCATGTGCGGAGTCTTTCAGACTTCAGCGGCTCGTCGGCAGAGCGCGAAGCCACATCAGTCAGCGGTCCACAGACCGCAGATCCGTTGAGTAGCTCTGCAGATCTTTTTTATGAAATACCTAATAAGGATGGCATATTCCGGCCGGGGCAACGGGTAAGTGTTTCGATCCCGCTTAAATCACAGCAGAAGGTGTTGGTAATTCCCTATTCGGCCATTGCTTACGACATCTATGGCGGCACATGGGTATATGAGATGTCTTCTCCAGAAACGTTTGTGCGAAAACGCGTCGAAGTTTCAAGTGTTGAGAATGGATTGGCAATCATGAGGCGTGGACCGGCGGCGGGGACGCTGGTCGTCACAGAGGGAGTCGCTGAATTGTTCGGTACTGAATTCGGAGGGGCCAAGTGATGCGCTGGATAGTCTCAACTTCTCTGCGTCTGCGACTCGTCGTCGTTGTGCTTATGGGTCTGCTGATGATTGTGGGCTCACAAATTCTCAAGAACAGTGCGTTCGATGTCTTCCCCGAATTTGCGCCGCCCTATGTTGAGATCCAGGTTGAAGCGCCTGGATTGTCAACGGCCGAAGTGGAAGCGCTTGTTGCTGTACCCATCGAGAACTCACTTAACGGAACACCGTTCTCAACACGCCTTCGATCGAAATCAGTGCTTGGACTCGCATCGGTTGTGGTTCATTTCGAACAAGGAACTGATGTTATAAGAGCCAGACAATTGGTGCAGGAACGTATCGCGCGCGTCACGCCCCAACTGCCCGCCGTTGCAAAAGCGCCAGTAATGCTTACGCCGCTTTCATCGACCAGTCGTGTGATGAAAATAGGAGTGACGTCAAAGACACTTTCCCAAATGGATATGACGACGTTGATCCGATGGACGGCAAGGCCACGCATGATGGCGGTTCCCGGTGTTGCGAACGTTGCTATCTGGGGTCAGCGCGATCGTCAGCTACAGGTAAAGGTTAACCCTGAGCGCCTCTTTGCGAATAACATTAAGCTCAACCAGGTGATTACCGCGGTGCGCGATGCCACTGCACTACTCGGCGGTGGATTTATAGATATGCCAAACCAACGAATGGCGGTGTCGAACATTCCAACGATTTATAGTGCAAATGACCTCGCGAACGTTGCTATCAAAGTGGGAAATGGAGCACCCATTCGACTGGGTGACCTTGCCGAGGTGACCGAAGGCTTTCCTGCACCCATCGGAGATGCGATCATTAATGATGGCCCGGGATTGTTGTTGATTATTGAAAAGCAACCACAAGCGAACACGCTCGATGTAACACGAAATGTTGAAAAGGTTATCGAAGAGCTTAAGCCCGGAATGAAGGAAATTGAATTTGACACCACAATATTCCGGCCCGCTACGTTCATCGAAATGTCAATTCACAATCTTAATCGTGCATTGCTGCTGGGTTGTGTATTGGTTATTCTCATTCTTTTCTTCTTCCTCCGTGACTGGCGTACAGCACTGATCAGTGTGCTCGCGATTCCAGTATCCTTAATAGTCGCCGCTTTAGTGCTGTACTACCGCGGTGGTACACTCGATACCATGGTGCTCGCCGGCCTGGTCCTGGCACTCGGTGAGGTTGTTGACGACGCAATTATTGATGTGGAAAACATTGTTCGCCGGCTGCGTCTGAATGCACTCTCTGAGAATCCGCAAAAGGTCTTCAAGGTGGTCTTTGATGCATCAATGGAAGTAAGAAGCGCTGTGGTCTATGGAAGTATTATTGTCGCACTGGTTTTGATGCCCGTGTTTTTTCTACCGGGATTGTCCGGGTCATTTTTCCAACCCTTAGCACTTTCATACATGCTGGCAATTGTAGCGTCGCTGTTTGTTGCGCTAACGTTTACGCCTGCATTGTCGTTGATGTTGCTACCGAAACATTATTCCAAAGCAGCGAGCGGCGAAACGGTTGTCCACGATCCACCGCTCGTTCATTGGCTGAAGATTCGCTATGAAAAAATTCTGATTAAGATTCTTGCGCAAAAACGTCCGCTCCGGGCGCCGGTTTTATTTACAATCCTTGTCCTTGTAACGTTTCCGTTTCTCGGAGAGGAATTTCTGCCCCATTTCAAAGAGTACGATTTTCTCATGCATTGGGTGGAGAAGCCCGGGACTTCGCTCGAAGCAATGGATCGGATCACCATTCGCGCGAGTAATGAACTGCGCGCCATACCCGGTGTGCGAAATTTCGGTTCGCATATTGGCCGTGCTGAAGTTGCTGACGAGGTTGTAGGACCAAATTTTACCGAGCTCTGGATCAGCATCGATCCGGCAGTGAGCTATGACGAAACGGTTGGTAAGATACAGGAAGTCGTGGATGGTTATCCCGGTTTATACCGGGACTTGCTCACCTACCTGCGTGAAAGGGTAAAAGAAGTTCTCACAGGAACAAGTGCAAGTATCGTGGTGCGAATTTATGGATCAGACCTTGCCGTCCTTCAATCAAAAGCAAAGGAGGTCGGAGATTCTCTTGCGCACGTGCAGGGAGTTTCAGATTTGAAAGTGCAGCCGATGATCCTGGTGCCCCAGATCGAAATAAAATTCCGTCCGGAAGCAGCGGCGCAATTCGGTTTGAGTGCAGGTGATGTGCGCAGGACGATCAATACAGTGATCAATGGCACAAAAGCAGGAGAGATATACGAGGATCAGAAGATTTTTGACGTCGTGGTTTGGGGAACGCAAGAGCAGAGAACTAATATTGAAACAGTACGAAATGTTCTAATCGATATTCCTACGGGTGGCCGGGTTCCATTAAGAGACGTAGCCGACGTCTACATTGCCCCGACGCCCAACGAGATCACACGCGAATCATCTTCACGCCGTATTGACGTGACTTGTAACACGAAGGGTGTGGCACTTGGCACCGTTGCAAAGGAGATCGAAGAGAAATTGAAGAATATTTCTTTTGCAACTGGCTATCATCCGGAAGTACTTGGCGAATATGCAGAGCGACAAGCGTCACAAAGGCGCCTCAACTACCTCGCGATACTTTCGCTTGTAGGAATATTTCTGATCTTGTATGCCGACTTTAATTCTTTCAGAACTTCGTTCATCATTCTGCTGGGACTTCCATTTGCTCTTTCCGGTTGTGTCATCAGCGCGTGGATGGCCGGTGGCACTTTATCGCTCGGCGCGCTGGTCGGCTTTGTTACAGTACTCGGGGTCGCAACACGAAATGCCATCATGCTGATCAGCCATTACCGACATCTTGAAACGCAGGAGGGGGAGATATTTGGACAACGGATGATTGTCCGTGGAGCGCTAGAGCGCATGGCGCCGATTCTGATGACTGCGTCTGCGGCGATACTTGCATTGCTTCCGATTGTAGTGACAGGCAATCAACCGGGACAGGAGATAGAGTTTCCGATGGCAGCCGTAATAACAGCCGGCATAGTCACTTCAACTATCTTAAACCTGTTTTATTTGCCTGCAGCCTATTTGCGTTTTGGCACACCGGCACAGGAACCCGAAGAATAGTATTGTTGTGTGGTGATTGGAATGTATTGGCAGGAAAGAGGCGAAGATCTTTTTTCGACTTTTTTACATAGATGCCTTGAGTATGCTGACAGCCTTCTCGAGTTCTCTCTGATTGAGAGAGGCAAAACCACAACGGACTGAATTGTATTTTATGTTTTTTTGGTCGTAGATCGTTCCATCCCGAATCACAAGACCTTTTTCAAAAGCTTTGGTGGAGATTTTCTTTGTATCATTCTTCAAAAAATTTATCCATACTGACATACCGCCATCAGGTACTTTAAACGCAATCGACGATCCGATTTCAGTGCGAAGAAGTTCGCAAAAAATGTCGCGGCGCTCTTTGTAGGTCTTGACCGACTTTTTGATATGCCTGGCGATGGATCCGTTTTTGTAGAGTTCAGCAATAGCATTCTCCATCAGGCTGTCGCCCTGGGTGTCGACTATCCTGCGGAGGGTCGTTGCTTTTTCTATGAGTTTTGAGGGGCCCACCATAAAGCCGAAGCGGATAGCAGGTGCCAGCGTCTTGGTCAGCGTGCCGATGTAAACAACGTTGCCGAAGCGGTCGTGACTCGCCATCGGCATGATTGGCCGGCTTGCATAGTGAAAGTCATAATCATAGTCGTCTTCAACAATGGCAAATCTGAATTTCCGGGCAAGATCAAGCAGATGCATGCGTCTTTCCGGTGAAAGTGTGGCGGTTGTGGGATTGTGATGATGTGGTATCACATATAGGAGCCTGATCTTTTTTCGTTGGCAGACTTTTTCAACTTCCGTCGTCTCAAGGCCGAATTCGTCGACAGGCACCCGATTGATATTTGCGCCTTGAATCTGTAGTGCACGCTCCGCCATAGCGTAACCAGGCGCACCGACAATCACTTCGTCATTAGGTTTGAGAAGGATGGCACTGGCAAGGTAAATTCCCATTTGGGCACCGCGTGTCACGAGGATGTTTTCGTTGCTGATCGGGAGCCCGCGTGTGTCAGACAGAAATGATGTCAGGGCGTCGCGCAGTGGAGGAGTTCCCTGTGCGCCGCCGTACATCAAGTATTTTTTGCCGTGTGATATTTTGGATATGCTTCGCATGGTTGCAATCAGTTCGTCAACAGGAGCAAGTCTTACGTCAGGAAACCCATCGTTGAAAATCAATTTTCCGGGTGTTTGAAAATCCAGGGGGCGTGAGACTGGAATCCTCTTTTCGTCAATCCGGTAGTGCGGAGATTCCGGGATGTGAAATACGGATGAGTCGTCCAAAGCAATGGGTGAAAGTGATGGCAATTCTACCTTTATATATATACCTTTTCTTGGCTGCGTTTGAACCCAGCCTTGAGATTCAAGCTCTTCATACGCGGCAACCACGGTGAGTCGATTGATTCCCAACATGCCCGCCAATTCGCGCGAGCTTGGAAGATTGAACCCTTTTCGCAAATGCCCCTGCCGGATGTTCGCAATGATGCCCGCTGCGATCTGCTGATAAAGTGGGACGCCGCGGTTGGAATCAAGATTGATCAATTGATGGAGATTCGTCATATCTGGACTAATCAATATTTTAATACTGGTCTATTTGCCTAATCCAACAAATATGGAGATTTGGTGAATCAAAACACGGCATCGGGTGATCAATAAAACAAGCATCGCGGCATTGCTCCTTCGTTTGGCACTGGCGGCAACTTACGTTTCGGCATATTCCAGTCGGGTCAATCTGTTCGGCAATCACCCAGACGGGTGGGAAAAATTCCTCACATACGCTGCGCAGGTAAACTCATGGGCACCGGATTCGATCAAAGTGTTCCTCGCGGTGAGCGCCACGTTTTTTGAAATCGCAATTTCAATCCTGTTGCTCGTAGGTTTCAAAACGCGTATAGTGGCGTTATTGTCTGGCCTGCTCACCCTCTCGTTCGCGATGGCAATGACGTATTCTTATGGGGTTAAAGAGCCGCTTGACTACGGTGTATTCGTCAACTTTACTGCCGCGTTTTTGCTGGCGACCATGCCCGTCAACATTTACAGTTTGGATCAACTTTTTAAAAGCA
This sequence comes from Cyclobacteriaceae bacterium, assembly GCA_044223825.1. Classification (GTDB taxonomy): domain Bacteria; phylum Bacteroidota; class Bacteroidia; order Cytophagales; family Cyclobacteriaceae; genus ELB16-189. Next base: position 54,829 of record JBGALO010000006.1, read on the forward strand.
ACCCACGCGAAGACGCCAAGCCGCAAAGGCATCATAAGTAACCTTAGCGAGCTCTGCGCCTTTGCGTGAGGTTGTTATAAAATTTTCTGCGCAAATGATGAACTAATCTAAATCAAAACAACAATGAGCAAGAGACTTAGCATGAAGAAAGTGTATCCCGAGGCCTACAAAGTGATGGCTGCTTTCGATGAACTGGTGGGAAAGGCAAGTTTTGAACAGTGGATCGCTGAGATGATACGAATCCGGTCCTCGTACATAAATGGTTGTGCGTATTGTGTCGACAGTCATACGCAGGATGCACTTACGTTGGGTATCTCGCCCCGCAAGATTGCTCTCGTTCCCGTTTGGCGTGAGGCAGGTGAAGTGTTCAGCGAACAGGAACAGGTTATTTTGTCGTTGACGGAAGAGGTTACCCTCATCCACAACAAAGGGATATCCGACGATGTCTATGATAATTGTATTCGTTTGTTCGGAGAGAAACAAACCGCCGAGCTGATTATGGCGATCATTTCAATCAACGCATGGAACAGGATTGGAGTCGGATTGAATATGCATCCGGTAATTGTATAAAGGGTGTTCGTAAATCAAACGCGACTATGATGAAGACAAAATCCGTCATTGTTCCATTGCTGATTCTTTGTTGTCATGTTGCTTTTTGCCAGATGCACGATCAAAAACCGACAACGAAGGTACTTCTTGAGCAAATGCTGAGTGACAGCGACCTGAAAAACAATATGATCAGAATGGAAACGGTTGTTTTCCCTCCTTCATACAGTTCTCGGTCGCACACGCATCCCTGTCCACTCTTTGTTTATGTGCTGGAGGGAGAACTTTTATCGGAATTTGATGGGTTGAAGAAGGTTTACAAAGCCGGCGATACATTTTATGAGCACGCCTCTGGATTGCACAGCATCACAAAGAATAACAGTGACAAAGAGCATGTGAAGTTTCTGGTGGTATACCTGATGACTCCCGGGATGGAAACGTTTTTACCGAGTGGACACTAGGTCTTTACTTTCATACGCTTACCTTCCAATTTTCGGATACCAGTGTTTCGGTATCTGCGGGTCGACGGGCGATGGTGGACCTTTCATAACTACTTCAGGAAATAATCCCGTGACGAAGCCCTCAAAATCACGCGCCCATTCTTTGTGATGGTATACGCATACGGGCAAACAGATAGAGCAATAATTATGGTTGGCGAAGTAGGGGAAGCACTTACCGGTGTCCACCATGTAGCGATCGTTTCCAAGATGATCTTTGCCTGCTTCCGGTGACCGGTGGTCAGGGATCGCTTTGGCTGGACAATAGATCCGACACGCGCGACATTTGTCGCAAAACGCGGCAATACCGGCATCAATGGGATGATCGATTTGCAACGGCATATCAGTGATCACACTTCCCAAACGAAACAGCGGACCCATCTTCGGATGGATGATGGAGCCGTGCCGTCCCAATTCACCAAAGCCTGCTTTCAATGCGAGTGGAACATGTAACACGTCGCTGTCACCGATCGGGTGTTCGACAATGCACGCGTAACCCAGGCTTCTGATAAACTCCGCGAGCCGAATTACAACTTCTCCCAGTGAGAAGTAAACGCGCAAACACTCAACAGCGGAGTCGTGGGACGGTACATCCTGAAAATTTCTCCAAAGCATTCGCTGTGCGACGACGATGGCATACTTCTCTTTTACTTCTCGCCCTTTATAAATATCTGTTGGTTCTATTTCAGCAACTCCTACTTCGTCAGCCAGAAGCTCCCGCGCTTTTTCTTTTATCGCTAAAGCTGCTGATTCGGGACTGTCAAAAATGGTGCGCGAGGAATTCACAACGCCAGTGAATCTGGGATACTGATATTCTCTGATTTGCTGCAGGTAGTCATCCACCTCTTTTATTGCGATGCGCCTCCCGCCAATGGCCTTGTACCATTCATCCCAGTGAAATGCTGGCGGCGATGTCTCAGAACTCTTCATAGTCGTTTGCCCACAGGCAATTAAGATAGCTGATTTTGCGATAAAATCGATCCTATTGTATTCGCATTTGTTTTCTTACATTTCAATAATCACACGAAAAACCTCTCATGAAAATCATTACAGCTTGTCTACTTATTGTCACGGTCCATGCCTGGGGTCAGACTCTTTCGCAAGTCGTTAAAGTGCCAGCCAATGACAAGGTGAACGGATTTTACATGACGAACCAGCCGCCATTGCTGCCGCAGCGTTTTGTGAAACTGCCCGTCGGCGCTGTGAAACCGGGAGGTTGGCTCCTGAAGTCCCTGCAATTGGAACGAGATGGACTTGCTGGCAACCTCGGTGAGATCAGCATCTGGCTCACCAAGAAAAATAATGCATGGCTCAACAAAGATGGTAAAGGCGATTGGGGATGGGAAGAGCTTCCGTATTGGCTGAAAGGATACGCGAATATGGGTTATGTACTTCAAGATAAAAAAATGATTGACGAATCAATGGTGTGGATAGATGGTACGCTTAACAGCCAGCGTGATAACGGTGATTTTGGTCCGTTTGTATTCAGTAAGACAACCGGGAAACGCGATTTATGGGCACAGATGCTGATGCTTTTTGTCTTGCAATCCTATTATGAACATAGTCAGGACCCGCGCGTCATAGCGCATATGACAAAATATTTTAAATGGCAGTCGACAATTCCTGACGCAGATTTTCTTACAGACTATTGGGAGAACAGCCGCGGGGGTGATAATCTTTATAGTGTTTATTGGCTTTATAATATTACGCGTGAACCGTGGCTGCTTGAACTCGCGCAGAAGATTCATCGCAACACGGCGAACTGGCGCCTTACCAACTGGCTTCCAAATTGGCACAATGTGAACATTGCGCAATGCTTCCGTGAACCAGCAACCTATTACCAGCAAAGTGGTAACGCTGCAGACCTTCAGGCAAGCTATGACAATCAACGTCTGATCAGGGACATCTACGGACAGGTTCCCGGAGGCATGTTTGGTGGGGATGAAAACTGTCGTAAGGGATATGATGATCCAAGGCAGGCAATTGAAACATGTGGCATGGTGGAACAAATGACTTCCGATGAGATCATGCTTCGTATCACAGGTGACAATATGTGGGCCGAGAATGCAGAAGATGTTGCCTTCAACACTTTTCCTGCTGCGTTTATGCCCGATTATCGGTCGTTGCGTTATCTCGTAGCGCCGAATATGGTCGATAGTGACAATAAGAATCACCACCCCGGGATCGACAATGCCGGACCGTATCTTCAGATGAATCCCTTCAGCAGTCGTTGCTGCCAGCACAATCATACCAGTGGGTGGGTATACTATGCCGAAAATCTCTGGATGGCAACACCTGACAATGGACTTGCGGCGGTCTTGTATTCTGAAAGCAATGTAACTGCCAAGGTTGGAGACGGAACGAGCGTTACGATCAATGAACAAACCCACTATCCATTTGATGAGTCTGTTAAATTCAAGCTCTCAACGTCGAAGGCGATTCGCTTTCCACTGTACCTGCGTATTCCTGCGTGGTGCAAGTCGGCAAGTATTGTAATAAACCGTGAGCCGGTTAACGGAAATTTTTCCTCGGGCAATTATGTGAGGCTTGAGCGCGAATGGAAGAACGGCGATGAGATCACTTTGCAGTTGCCGATGGAACTCAGCATCAGGACGTGGGAGAAAAATAAAGGGAGTGTAAGTGTAGATCACGGACCCCTTACCTATTCACTGAAGATAGGAGAGGAGTACGTCCGTTTCGACAGCAAGCAAATTTCTCAGCATGACTCCAAGTGGCAACCCACCGCTGATCCTTCAAAGTGGCCTTCCTTTGAAATACATCCTTCATCACCGTGGAATTATGGATTGTCCGGAGATTTGAACGATCTCAGGAAAGCATTTGTCATAAAGCGAAAGACCTGGCCCGCGGACAATTTTCCGTTCACGACGACTTCTGTCCCGGTTGAGATTACCACGAAAGGAAAGAAGATACCTTCGTGGACCATGGATCAATATGGTCTTTGTGCAGAACTTCCCGTTAGCCCGGTGAAGAGTGAAGCAGCAGAAGAAACCATCACATTAATTCCGATGGGTGCTGCGCGGCTTAGAATTTCAGCGTTTCCGGTAGTGAAGTAACCTTCTCTTGTTTAGCTGGGATTCGAGCGCCGGTGCAAGTGTTGCATCAAGGTTGAAGATTTAATAGCTACCTCAGCTTTTCGATCACGCTTGCGTCGATCCAACGGATATTATCCTTGGAGGTAAAAAGCAGATACTTGCCATCTGGGGTCACAATTGGACAGTATTGAAATCGATCCTCGTTAATCTCCTTGCCCATATTCCGAACCTCACTCCAACTGCCGTCAGGCTTTCTGAAGGAAATATAAAGATCGCCGGCACCGTAGCCACCTGGCCGGTCACTGCAGACAATCAGATACGTTCCGTCCGGCGCAACAAAAACATCGCCTTCATAGCTTTCAGTGTTAACCGGTGAGCCAACACGCTCGGCCTTTTTGAAACCTCCATTTTCCGCTTTTGCCATGAAGACATCATAGTCGTCCTTGCCAGTCTGAATTGCCTTGACATTGGAGGAAAAATAAATTGTCCCGTCGGCTGTGATGCAGGTGTAATATTCATTTTTGCTGGAGTTGATATTGGGGCCTGCGTTAATTGGCTTTGACCATGATGATGATTTGCCGTTCCGTTCGACGTACCATATGTCGAAATCTTTCTTTAAACCATTTCCTCTCAACGGGCGATCGGAGATGAAATACAACCGACTTTCGTCGGGGGAAAGAAAGGGATCGTTGAAGCTATATGTATCATGTCCCAATAAAACCTCCGGTTTCGACCAAGTATCGCCCGACCTTTTCATTCTTCGCAGTTCGGCTTTTCCGTCGGGTGCCTGCACCGCGTAATAAAATTCCGAACCATCTTTGGAGTAAATCGATCCGAATTCTGACTCCTGGTCAGTGGAAATTATTCCCGGCGCAAATATTTGCGAAGTATTCCCGGGAGGAGATTGGTTGAAGTATTGAGTTCGTTCATCTTTCTGCGCGCGTGCCGAAATCACCATGAGGGTTAGTAGTATCGCCGGGAATGTTTTCATAATGTGAGTTTGTGAGATCAATCTACTACTCATGAGGTCGGTATTTATAGAATCTGTGGCAAATAAATTCAGCAAGTATAGTTTAACAACCCGTTAACTGCGTGAGTATCCTATTTTTCGTTTTTTTAGAATCAGATCATTCGGAGGTTAGCACAAATCCGATGGGGTGGATGTGGAACCCGTGTCTATGATTCACGTACCTTAGTACGTCAATGGCAAGAGTTATGCGCAATGTCAGAGAGTTTTATTCAAATAATATCGAGCTATGGGAATCCAAATTGCGCCAAATCAGGAAGGAAGCGCGCAATATTTCTAATTTGCGCGTCCTCTGCGCGATATTATTTATTGCCTGCAGCTATGGAACAATTAAAGTTGACGGTTCTATAGGCTGGGGCTTACTTCTGATCACCGCGACTTTTTTGTACCTGGTCAAAAAGAGTTCGAAGCTTGAGGAAATACAACGCCTTGCGGAAATAACGCTCGATGTCAACAAACGTGAATTTGCCTTCTTAAATGGCGACAAGACTGCATTCGAATCCGGAACGGATATCATCCCAATCGACCACCTCTACGCCGTCGATCTCGACATTTTTGGCACTGGCTCATTGTTTCAATCCGTCAATCGGAGCGTGACTTTTGGCGGAAGAAAACTTCTGGTGAATGACCTGCTAAATCCGCCGATGCAACAAGGGGATGTGATCGAAAGAAGCGAGCTCATCCGTGAACTTGAAGAGAAGACAGAATGGAGACAGCAATTCTATGCAATTGGCTCACGGGTAGTTGCATCCGAAAAAGATGCTGTGGAGATCGGGATTTGGGCAAAACAACGACAATTCTATTCTGACAGGAAACGCTGGCTTTGGATCGCCGGATTGATCTCAGCAATATCGTCTATCGTCTTTCTCTATATTATAGTGACGTTTGATTCTGGATTTTTCACTCAATACTTCATCGTTGTCACCGGAATGATCGGCATCAATTCTACTCTGATGCTTGGACACGCAAAGGATCAGAAGGGATACTTTCATCAGTTTGGAGAACGCACAAAACTTTTTGAGAATTTTTCCGCATTGTTTGATCATGTTGCCAAGCATGATCTCAAGTCTCCGTTGGGGAGGAGCCTACATGACAATACAAAGGCGGCCGCTGGCGCGTTCATGCAGTTATTTAAACTTTCCAATCTTGCCGATCAGCGATTGAATGGACTGATGGGTCCGTTGTTGAACGGCCTTTTCTGTTTCGATGTGTGGACCATCCGGCGGATTGAACAGTGGAGGGCGAAGTACGGTCTTGAGATTGAAGGCTGGCTTCAATGCCTTGCCCGGATGGACATGATGAACAGTCTTGCAAATTTCACCTTCAATCATCCTACATTCTGTAATGCGGTCGTTGATTCAGCGAATAAATCCATAGTCGCCACTGAGATGGGACATCCATTGCTATCTGTAAGTGCCGTAAAAAATGATTACCAGGTCGGGGTTACAACCAGAGCACACATCATCACAGGATCCAACATGGCTGGAAAAAGTACGTTTATCCGCGCGGTCGGACTAAACGTCATCCTTGCATTGAATGGAATGCCTGTTTGCGCCACATCATTTTCATGTCCCGTGTTGCGCATTGTGACCTGCATTCGGATTACAGACTCGCTTGAGGATGACACTTCATATTTTAAGGCTGAACTGGTCAGACTAAGACACATTGTCGACGTGCTTGGGGAAGGGATTGAATGCCTTGTCTTGTTGGACGAAATATTGAAAGGAACAAATTCGGATGACAAGCGGAATGGCACGATGGCCTTCTACCGGAAACTTCGCGGATACAATTGTCTGGCCCTGCTTGCGACGCACGACCTGACCGTGGGTCAACTGGAGTCTGAGGATCCTGCCTACTTCGAAAATTTCTGTTTTGAAAGTATTGTTGTCGACCACACACTTCACTTCGACTACAAACTACAAAAGGGAGTTTCAAAGTCAACGAATGCCAGCTTCCTGATGAAGGGGATGGGTTTGATAGACTAGTAATCAGTCAAGCACAATAGACACTTAGTTACATAGGTGTTCATGCACTGGAATTTCTCGCCTTTTGTCAATTTTTCTATGTCTCTATGTTCCTATATGTTTTCCTATGTTAACTGTTCATTGCAATTCTCCTGACTTCGACACTATTCCCTTTCCCATTCAGGATGGGACAGCCTTTTGAGATTCTCACCGCATCGTCGAGATCAGTCGCTTTAATAATGATGAATCCCGCAATGGATTCTTTGATCTCGACGAAGGGGCCGTCTGTAATGAAATTTTCCTTTAGGACTTTCCCCTCAACGGCCAGCCCTTTGCCGCCAACGAATTTGTCTTCAGCAATGATCGTGTCAACCCAGTCATGATATTGCTGCATATACACCTTCATCTGTTCGGGTGTAGGTTGAGCCTCTTTAGTGAGGATGTCAATTCGGAACAGCAGTAGGAATTCGTCCATGCGAAAGAATTATTTTGTTGCCGGCTTGTAGCAAAGAAGTACAGCGCCGGATTTGAACACTTTTGAATCGGTAAGCTTTAGCTCAATATCGTCGGTAATTCCCTTGAAAATGGAAGTGCCCTTGCGAAGTGCAATCGGATCGAGCATGAATTGGTATTCATCGATGATGCCTGCACTGGCCAGCTGCGAAACGATCGTTCCACTGCCGAGTATCGTCATTACTTTACCAGCGTCTTTCAACTTTACAACTTCGGCAACAATATTTTTCCTGACGATGCGCGTGTTGTTCCACGTTGCCTTACGTAGCGTCGTCGAGAAAACAATCTTTTCCGACTTGTTCATTCCGGCCGCCACTTTGGGCATATATTCCATGGCTGCAGGGGTGGGCCAGAAGCCAGCCATCATCTGGTATGTAGTTTTTCCAAAGAGAAGCATGCTGTTTGATTGTGCGCCCTCCGCAGCAAAATCTCCTTCTTCCTGCCCGGCATTGTCTTTATGCCAGCTGATATCTTCCTTGGGTCCTTTGTAAAACCCATTTAAAGTCATGAAGTTGAAAACACTGAGCTTTCCCATGGCAAGTTTGTTTTGTTAATGAAATATAGCTCCATAACAAACGCCGTGGACGAAATTGGACAGCCTCCTGAAAAAATGTTTTATAAGTTCTGAAGATAAGAGTTGATCTCAGAGATCCTATGGCCATAGAGTCGGTCAATAAACCACCCAGTTCCCACAAGGAATACGCCGAGGTAGCCAAAAACAGCGACCTTGATCCAGAATTCCAGTTGCTGAAACGAATCATCAAATGAGAACAAAATCAAAAGCGCTATGATAAGAACGTAGGTTGTTGCCTTATAGAAACGAAGCGTGCCTCGGTAATAGCCAAGAAAATTTTCAAGGTTCGCTTTGATGTTCTGCCCGAAGTCAAAATGCTTCAGGTACATGGTGGATCTGTACAATTTGTAATAGACTGGCAATGACGCCAGGTTGGCTGCCACAATCAGCTTATATAAGAACGGCATTACAGCAGATCCGAATACCATCAGTACAATGACAAACGCCAGGTTCAGCCCAACTCCAACAATAATATCGATTGTGAACGATCGCATGATAGAGCGCCGCGATCCGCCTATGATCCGTTCTACTTTTTGTCGCTCCAATTCAACGTCGTGAGGTGGATGGAAATTTTCACTCCAGATTTTTTTCAGATCATCGAGTTCCATAGCTGTTGAGTAATGTTTTGATCTTCATCCGGATCCTGTTCAATTTTACGCCGATGTTGGTTTCTGTCAGGCCGGTTATTTCTGATATTTCCTTGTAGCTCAAATCATCCAGGTACAGGATGATGATCGATTTTTCCAGCTCATCCAGCCGACCGATTGCAGCGTAGAGCAGAGCAGATTTTTCATTTTCAGCTTCGTCGCCCGCTCGGTTTTCTATCACCTCCAGACTGGTAAGCTTTCCTGCAAACCTGTTCTTTCGGTTTTGATAAAGCGCTGTATTCAACGCTACGCGATAGAGCCACGTGGAAACTTTCGAACGTCCTTCAAAGCCTGGAAATGACGTCCATGCATTCAGGACAATTTCCTGGTATAGATCATCAGCATCGAGAGCGCCTTTTCCATACACCCTGCAAATTTTAAAGATGATGCCCCGATGTCGGACGATTTCTGCAGAAAACGTCTCAGCAAGGGTATCCTTGCCCGCGATTGATTTGACTGAATCGGCTGTCAACGAATGGATCAATTAGTCGGTTATTTGACCAATGAGTGATAGAAAACATCCTAAAATTACAGAATGCGGTAAAAAAAGCTTAAGGTTCAAACTGCCTCAATTGAAGCCGCTTGAACCTTAAACCTTGAAATTCGAATCTTAAACCTTGAGCGATTCGATATAATTTTTCAGAGCAAAGCCGCGTACATCTTTTCCCTGGCCTTTCCGACTTCAACATGTAAGGGGCTGTCGGTGACGGTGCCCAGGTTGATGCCTATAAACATGTACGTCTTTTTCGACGGGAAATAATAAAGTTCGCAGCCAGCGCCAATCCCGCCGCCGCTGTGACCGAAACCTTCAACGCCGTTCACGACGGTGTGTGCGAGTCCTAAACCATAACGCTCTTTTCCCTTTGTGTCTTTTACCCACGTCTTCATTTCTGCCAAGGTTGATTCAGACAAGAGTTTTCCTTCAACAAGCCCTTTCAGAAATTTTATTGCTTCAACGGGTGTTGTCACGATGCCATCATCTCCGATTAACGTTGAGACGTTCGTTCGCTGCATCTTCGACGCATTTTCAATTCTTCCGTCGCTATAGCGATCCCAATATGTATTCACGATGGTTGGATATTCGAGATAATTTGCTTCGTGCCGGTAGAAAGTGCTGGTGAGACCGAGCGGCGAAAAGATAGTCTCGGTGATGAACTTTGCGTGGTCGCCGGTAAGCTCATCGGCAATTAAGGCTAAGATGAGATAATTCGTGTTTCTGTATGAATACTTGCTGCCGGGTATAAAGGTCAGGGGCTTGCCTTCAATGAATTTGAGGTAGTCCTCAGGCGTGAAGTAATGATCCGGTTCCTGAAAGAGCAAGCTTACATACGCGGGCGCAAAATTATATTCGGGCACACCTGAAGTGTGATTGAGCAACATACGTACAGTCACTTTGTCTCCATCGACAACATATTTGCTATACTTCGCCGGAAGATATTTTGTCATCGGCTCGTCAAGGGAGATCTTACCTTGCTCGTACAGTTTCAAAATCGCAACGGCCATGTAGGTCTTCGAAATGCTCTGCAGGTATTGAAGATGGCACGTTTGCATCGGTGTCTTTTGCTCAATGCTCGCAAGTCCCACTGAATTGGACCACCATCCTTCTTCAGAGTAAACCGCCATGGCTGTGCCTGGCACACCGTTGTCTACGAAATCATTTAAAGCCGCATTTAAAGCAGCCGACCTCGAATAGGTATCAGCACCGGGCCCTTTTTTATCACAAGATGTAATCAGAATGCCTTGCAGGTAGTGATCAGAGCATCCTGTTAGTATTAAGAATGTTGTTATTGTAAAAATGCTTTTCATATGTAAAACGATTGTAATCGTCAATTTCAATTGGTGTGAATGCGGGCCCCGACCTGTATCAGCGTTTGTGGTACGATCGGGATGCTTTGACTGTAATTATTGAGTACTATAAACTGGTAGGTAACAAACGGAGCTACGTACGTTGAAGTTGCGTACTGCCGGTATCCGGCGGATATCCCTAGCGGGATTGCCAGCATTCCTTTCCCTTTTTTGCCCTCTGACACCCATTCGCCGTTTATTTTTTTATACGCCTCGACCGGACGGAATTCATGCATGTAGCCCAGTCCTGCTTTAACTTCACCGAAGCCGTTTGTGCCGATTCCGGGCCGCCATGCCGTTTGCGTGTATAGCAACAGTCCATTTCCGACGGTTTTATTGTGGAACCATACTAATTGCAACTGCTGAACCCAGTTGTCTTTTCCATTGAGACTGACCTCAGTGCCGACACCAATGCCGATGTTGCGGAAATTTGAACCGATATGCCGAAAGGGCAGCGATAATGAATGAAATTGAACCGATAACACAAGGGGAAAATCGCGATGTCCTGCGGGGTCAACCTGGGCCTGGCAACAGAGTCCGGCGATCACAAAAGCAGCGCTTAAAATTCTTCGACGCATTTGAATTCTTTTTTTTGCAAATCAACGTGCCCGGATGCATGAAAATCGAAGTTTTTTGGGCTTTTCCGGCGAAGTGTAGCAACACTTCCAATGAAATGTTACGATTCAGGCCGAAACCAGCTCTTAAATGTCGGCGCCTTGGTGCGGCTTATCGCTATTTCCTGTGGAAAAATCCCGTCAGCAACAAGATTAGCCACGAGCTTGCCATTGTCTGTCCTTTTAAATCCCGTTACCATCCGACGGTGGAGTATGTACTGACGATTGAGCCGAAAAAAAAGGGTTCCGGGCAGCAAGTCTTCAAGTTTGTCCAACGATTGATCGAGGTAATATTTTTTGCCACCCATTTGGCAGGCGACCACATATTCTCCCTCAACGAACAGGCCGGCAAGCTCTTCAAAATCAAGACGTACGTCTTGTTTCCCCTGCTTGACGATGAGGCCGCCGGCTTTAATCCGGTTCTCTTCTTTGCGCAGGGCTTCGGAGTGCTGCCACTGATTGTAAAAGTGAAGCCCTACATAAATACCGTTCAGAACGATAAACCATATTCCGATGATGAGCAGGTCGATGGTATAAAAATCCAGTGGTGCAGGTTTGCCCTTTGCAATGAGACTTACTATTTCCGTCAGTACCGCAATGACGGCGAGACCGATAAAGATTGTACACACCAGTTGAAGCAATATTCTTGTTCGTGGAGATCTTTCGTAGGGATATTTCCGGTCAAGAAAGATTATGAATGAACGAACAGCCCACCATCCTGCATATCCCTGAACAGTGTCCAGTGTGAATGTGAGTAAGAGGAATCCATTGAACTTTATGTTGCTGTATGTGAGGTAGTAATTAATGGCGCTGATGAATGGCAACAGTATCAAAAACAAGGCAATATCCGGGTGATAGGGGTTGCGATGTTGTTCCGGCATGAAAGGTTGGCAATTTGAACATCGAATTTAGGGGAAATGGGTTCAATGTTCAAGAAGGTCTAAAGTTCAATCAGCCGCAGAGTTGCCTAACGCAAGTTCCAAGCACGGTCTCCCGTAGGGGACTCTGCGAGGATTCTAACCACTGGCAATTTATTACTCAAACTTTAATTGCAGAGTCCGCTAGCGCGAGTTCCAAGCAGAGTCTCCCCGCAGGGGACTCTGCGAGGCCAGTAAATTTTTTTCAAATCAATAGCAGAGTCCGCTAGCGCGAGACACTGCCTGGAAGGGATGCGTAGATTAAAAATCCCAAGCCAGCTACTACAAACGGAATACTGAGTAATTGACCCATGTCAAGCCGCATTCCTTCCTCAAAAGGAACTTGAGCCTTCTTTACGAACTCAATCATAAAACGCGCGATGAATATTAACGAGAGAGACATCCCAAAGAAAAATCCATTTTGGAGCCTTTGTCGCCTTGTTTTATACAAGTAGAAGCCAAAAAGGAAAATTGCCAAATAGGACAGGGCTTCATAGAGTTGAGCCGGGTGTCTTGGCAGACGGTCCTCACGTTCAAAAATGAAAGCCCACTGAAGGTTTGTGGGAATTCCAATTATTTCTGAATTAATCAGATTTCCGAGTCTTATAAAGCAGCCTTCCAGTGGGGCGACAACGCCGATCAAATCCATTGTGTTTAATATCGACTCATTCGTTTTCTTAGAATAAAGTATAATCGCAATTATTAATCCGATAGTGCCTCCATGACTTGCCAATCCTTGGTAACCAGTAAACTCATATTGCCCGTCGTTCGATACTTTAATGGGTAAAATTATTTCCAACGGATGATCCAGATAATAAGAAGGGTCATAGAATAAACAATGACCTAACCTCGCACCCAAGACAATTCCAATGACTCCATAGATTATGAGGGTGTCTAACTTATCCGACGGGATATGTTCTTTCGTAAAAATCCATTTCAAGATGGAAATACAGATTACTATTCCGCCTGCGAACAAAACCCCATAGTATCTCAATGAGAAACCCAGGATTTTGATAATCTCAGGGTCAATATTCCAAATGATGTAGGAAATCATCCACCATGACAGTAGGCGGTCAACACTACAAACACGGTGGTGGTCAACATGAATCGATAAAGTTTTCCCGTTGTTGTGCGTTCCGCTTGTTCGATAATAGATAGAATATGTTCTTGATCCAATGAATTCAGGGAGTTCATTAACCGAAACTGTTGCCATGAAGGCTTAAGGTTATCTAAATTCATAATGATTATTTCGAAATTTAACTTTCAGTTCCTGCCTCACTCTGTTCAATCGGGTACTCACATTAGTGGGGGTAATATTTAACATGATCGAGATCTCCTTGTTTTTGTAACCTTCCAGATGGAGGATAACAATGGCTTTATCCACGCCTTTTAGATGATGAATTACTAAATTTAGAAGTTCAACGTTGCCATCTGTCATTGCTGTTGAAATGGGCAAATCGTAGTCAATCGATTCTGTAGAAATTTTGTTTTTTTCCTGCCTGACTTTGGTTAGTAGCGTATTGAGGCTAACTCTGTAGATCCACGTGCTTATTTCGGATTCTCCCCGAAATGATTCGAATGATTTCCATAGCTGCAGGATGATATCTTGAAAGGCATCTTTTTGGTCCTCATAACTCAAATAATACGCTTTGCAAAGGCTCTTGACGATACCTTTGTTCTTTTCTATAATGCCGATGAAATTTCCCTTTTGTGGTTCCAATTTTCGCTCTATTCCATTATTAGTATCCAGAATTTAGGATTTGTCACGCATAGGTGGATTTTTATTCATTTTTAACTCTATATTTTTCCAGAGGTATCAGCTTGACCGAAGTCGAAGGCAGACAACCAGGCAATTGCAGAGTCCGCTAACGCGAGACTCTGCGTGGAAGGGTGTTCAAGACTCAACGTTTCGAGGTTTCTTTTAAAGGAGGCGATTTCCTCCCTCGTTTCCGTTATAGCTTTTGTCGAATTTCCGTTAGCAATAACTTTTGCCTTGTTAGGTGCTGCAATATCCAATCTTCGTACGGCAACGATGACTTAAGGCTATATAAAAGATTAATAAATTCCCTGGATTCAAACTCCTTAAAATTTATAGCTTCAGCTTTGAGATATCTCTTTTCATCGAACAATCTTCTGTCAAAATGCTTGCTAACATAAGGATTAAGGCTAGCCTTAACATTTTCTTTATAGTCCTTTGTGTCCCTGGAGACAATGTCGTTAAACCAATAGTACTTCTCAATCTTTTCAAAGAGAGTATCCTGCTCAAATAATTCAATCTGACCCGAATTGATGATCGACAAATAAGTGGCATTATTTGCAGTGAATTGATGCAAGACTGAAATAACATCCAGGAAATAGATCAGGCTGTCTACTTTGGTTGTATATGCAGCAGGATTATCAAGAAATGAATTTAATCTAGAACTAACGTCATGTCTCATTTCAAAATAATTCGATAAGTGCGATGAGTCGTCTTGCATTTCGGAATATATGCCAGTTAAAAGATGAGTCTTCAGTTTACTATTGCCAATTGACTGATATCGATTGTCTATCCAAAATGCTAACAGCACACTGAATATTATTAACAAACCTTCAGCAAAAATCTTCACAAGCGTTTGTTTCATGAATGTAATTTGTTGATGACGGTTTAATGCACAGTTAGTTTTTGAGAGGCGATTCGCTCGTAAGCGATAAAAAGGTCAAAGGAGTCCGTAACCTTAAGGTATGCAATATGTCGGCAGTTACGCAAACATTTTTTATTACTCAAACTTTAATTGCAGAGTCCGCTAACGCGAGTTCCAAGCAGAGTCTCCCCGCAGGGGACTCTGCGAGGCCAGTAAATTTTTTCCAAATCAATAGCAGAGTCCGCTAGCGCGAGACTCTTCTTGGACGGCTCGTAACCTATTCAAACATACTTCAAAATAGGATTCTCAGCGTGTTTGAATTTATACCCGACGTACCATTTGCATGCCGCATAAAGAATAGCAACATCGATCAGAAACGCTCCATACAGCAATGGTAGACCCCAACGCATTTCTTGCGGCACTTGCGCATAAGGAGCATAGGTGAACCATTCTTGATGGACCCCACCATCTCTTACAAAATAAAAAAGGAGAGCTGTCACATGAATAAGCGGAATATGAAGCAAGTAATAGAAGAATGGAACTTTCCCGAATATTCTCAACATTTCGGCAAACCATCCTTTCACTTTTTCAATTACAGGGATCAATGCTATGGCGGGCCCGAGCGTCATCATCAGGAACAGTTGCGACGCAGGATATTTCTGTTGATTGAGTAACCGGAATAAAAACGGCGGCGCATTGTCAGCAGCCTGGTTGGTCAGTATGAGTGCGGTGCCAGCTATGATGTAAACTGCTATGGCTGAAAGCCCAATGCGATAGCAGAGTTGGTCGCGACGACGAACATCTTTTGTGACGATCAAACCAAATCCGTAGCCGGCCATCATTACTCCGATCCATGGAACCAATACATACAGCACATTGAAAGGTTGCCATGCCTGGAGGCCGGCTGAATAAATGAATTCCCAAAAATATCCGAATGCGGGCCGCGTTGATTCGGGAAGCACATTGGGTATCAGACCCAATAACTGTTGCGCGAAAATGATAACTAATCCTGCTATACCGATTGTCGCCGGTTTAAGTCTAACCATTAATCCGAGCAACACCATGCACCATCCTATCATCCAGATGACGCCAGCAAGAACAAATTCCGAGTAATTGAAATTGAAGCTCCAGCTAAAACGGATCAAGGTGAGTTCCAGGACTACCAGCAAGAACCCTCGCGTGATCAGATACCGGGCAAGGGTGCCCATGTTCGCGATCTTTTTACCGTATAGGTAAGCTGAAGTCCCAGCAAAGAAAACAAAACAGGGCGCACAAAAATGAGTAACCCAGCGCGTAAAGAATATTGCCGGGTCTGGCCCACCCGCGGGCACACCAGCATACACACGTACATGATCGATTGCCATGAGCACCATCACTGCTCCCCGAAGGATGTCCAGCGATTGAATGCGATTTGATTGGGTCAGGTCCGTTGTCATATCAGTTTCGTTAGCTCTCCATCAAATTTACCGTTTGTTTTCGTTTGAAAATCTTTTCACTTCCCGGTTGATAGGTGGTTATTGACAATTCACGACGGGCCGTTTGTGGGTTGGAATCCGGGAATTTTTCCTTGAAATAAGTACCTTGTTTAGTATGAAAAACATTTGTGCAATTATCTGTTTTGTTTGTGCAACATGTTCGGTTGTTGCACAAACACAGCCCGAAGAACCTTACAAGCCCGGTCCTGACGCTCAACGGCAGGATGGAGTACCCAGGGGAACCGTCACCACCTATGTTTGGGAAAGTAAGATCTTTCCCAATACAAAGCGAAACTATTATGTCTATGTTCCTGCACAATACGACGCTGGCAAAAAGGCCGCATTAATGGTTTTCCAGGATGGTCATGCCTACCTCAAAGAAGATGGTGATTTCAGAACTACCATTGTTTATGACAATCTCATCCATCGTAAAGAGCTACCAGTTACCATTTGCCTGTTCGTTGATCCCGGCTATTGGGCCAATGCCCCCGTCCCGGATAATTTTTTCAGAAGCCAGAATCGAAGTTTCGAATATGATGACTTGAGTGATCAATACGCCACCTTCCTGATGACAGAACTGATACCTGAGATCAAGAAGAAATACAACATCTCTGATGATCCAAGGATGCATGGAATTGGTGGTCTTTCTTCTGGTGCCATCTGTGCATTCACAGCCGCGTGGACGCATCCTGAATATTTTCACAAAGTGCTCAGCCACATCGGCAGCTACACGAACATTCGGGGTGGTGATGGTTATCCATCCATGATTAGGAAGAGTGGAAGGAAAGATATCCGGATCTTTCTTCAAGATGGAAATCAGGATTTGAATAATATTTACGGCGATTGGTGGCTGGCGAACCAGCAAATGGAATCCGCTCTTAAATATAAAGGGTATGATTGCAAATTCGTTTCTGGTACAGGTGGACATAACGGAAAACACGCCGGGTCTATACTGCCGGAATCGCTCACATGGCTGTGGAGCGACGTGAAGTAATATCTTCCCTTCGTCCTCCTTTGCGCCTTTGTGGCTACATTCCTATTAAATCCTGCAACTATGAAAATCAAAGAACTGTTGTTTAGTGTCTTGATCACTGCTGTTGTTCATTTTCCAATCTATTCACAAACATCAAAAACCTGGAATGGAAAGAAATGCGCAGTGGTTCTGACTTACGATGACGCACTCAACGTCCATCTGGACAATGCGATCCCATTGTTGGATTCACTTGGATGTAAAGGAACATTTTATTTGTCGGGATATTTTCCGGGATTCAAAAACAGGATCACGGATTGGGGTAAAGCTGCTTCAAAGGGACACGAGCTTGCAAACCACACGCTTTTTCACCCTTGTATTGGAAACAGGCCGGGCCGCGAATGGGTCAAGCCCGATTACGATATGGGCAAATACACACTTCAGAGAATGCGCGATGAGATGCGGATGACCAACGTGCTTCTAAAAACTCTTGACGGCAAGAGTAAAAGAACATTCGCCTATCCGTGCGGAGACACGCGTATCGGCGACTCCTTATACATCACGGGAATGAAAAATGATTTTATTGCGTCACGTGGTACAAGATCTGAATCGCTCAAAATTCAGGAGATCAATCTGGACGAGGTGGGATGTTACTCCGTCAATGGTCAAAAAGGTGAGGAGCTGATTAAACTTGTTCGAAACGGCATGGAACAAAACACGCTTGTCGTATTTCTTTTTCACGGTGTTGGCGGCGAGCATCCACTTAACACTTCGCTTCGTGATCATCGCCTTTTGTTAAAATTCATCAAAGAAAACGAGAAGGACATTTGGGTCACTACATTTATTGAAGCCGCCGAACATGTAAAGACAATGCAGCGCAAATAAAAAACCCTGACGTTTGACCGTCAGGGCGGGTGCCTCCTAACCGTAAAAAGGAGGTCTTGACTATAAACCCAAATCGTTACACGAAGAACGGAACACCTGGTGTTGCATACTTGCGCATACCTTCTTCATTGATTTCCACTCCAATGCCTGGCTTTTCTGACAGCGTGATGAAGCTCTTGTCTACGAAGTCACGATTTCCTTCCCATGTCACAATCTCCTTGAACATAGGGTCTGTGTGGAAATAGATCTGCCACTCAAGTATCAGGAAGTTTGGAACTGATGCGCAAACGTGTGCCGACGCCATGGCGCCGAGGAACGATGCGACCATGTGTGGTGCGAAAGGCACGTAGTATAAGTTTGCGAGGTTGGCAATACGTTGTCCTTCGCCGAGGCCTCCTGCTTTTTGAAGGTCAGGCATGATAATGTCAACGGCGCCGATCTCCAGCAACGGTCTGAACCCGTGTGCCAGGTAATGATTTTCTCCAGCGCAGATCGGTGTTGAAGTTTGGTCTGCAATTTTCTTATACGCTTCAGCATTCTCTGCGGGAATTGGTTCTTCGAGCCACATGAGGTTCAGGTGATCGAGACGCTTTGCAATACGCTCGCCGGTGGGAGCATCGTAGCGTCCGTGCATGTCCAGGCAGATGTCAATGTTGGGCCCGACTGCTTCGCGCGCTGCAGTCACCTGGTCGACCATGCGCTGTATTTCAGCGGGGCTGGCCGTCCAATTGTATCGATCGTATTTGTTTGGATCGTTGGCCTGATCGAGGTCGAACTTGATCGCATTGAACCCTCTGTTCTTCGCGTTGGTTGCCGCATCTGCAAAATCTTTCGGAGTTGGGAGGCGGTTCTGGTATAACGCCGTATCGCAGTACACGCGAATCTTATCACGGAATTTTCCGCCGAGCAATTGATAAACCGGCAGGTTCAGCGCTTTTCCTGCAAGATCCCACAACGCTGTTTCTACTGCAGTGAGTACGGCAACGAACATACCTGATTGTGCGCCTTCGAAAAATCCCGAGCGGCGGATATCCTCAAACAACCTGTGGACATTCAAAGGGCTTTGTCCCTTGATGCGTTCACCGAACATTTTGACAAGGTGGTAGGTGCCGGGTGTTGCGTCAACACCTTCACCACAACCCCAGATGTTCTGGTTTGTATAAATCTTGACAAAAAGGCTGTGTCCATTGCGAATGTACCCGCATTTAATCTCTGTTATTTTAAGATCAGACGGTGCAGACGCCTTCGGTGTGTTGTCGATCGCAGTTTCGTAAGATTTTCCAAACGTCTGCGTGAGGGGTGTCGCCAATGCGCCGGCGGCTAGAGCGCCTTTTGCCAAAAAGGACCTGCGTGAAGTTTTATTTGACATGCTTGTATTTGTTTAAGTTTAGGATTACCAAGTTCTGGTTTTGAGGAATTCCTGAATTTGTTCTTTCGGTACGGGGAGCTCGTTCAGGTGATCGTTCAGCCATTTCGAAAAGTCTTTTTCGATGTCATCCGACCAACGATTGTCGATCTGTGCTGCTGTGTACTTCTTTTCGCGGATTCTAAGATGACCGAACATGTCGCGAAGGCGTACGATCTCCGATGTTTTTACAACCTTTTCGGCAAGATGGGGCGGGATAAAAATCACACCACCGTCGCGTCCCAACACCACGTCACCTGGCATACAGGTGGCCTTGCCGATGCGCGTAGGTTGATTGATGGCTACTAATGTCGTGTTGAGATCGCCCGTAGGATTGTTCAGGTGGTGCGACGGATGATACGAGCGAAATAATGAAGTGAAGGTTTTAAATTCTTTCAAACCATTGATGTCGCGAATGGCGCCATCATAGACAATTCCATTCCCGGAATTTGTAAGAATTGCCATTCCAACGTTGTCACCAATCGTGGGTCCATCTTCGGTGGCGCCGAATTGATCCACTACGTAGACATCACCTTTTACAAGCATGGCAACCGGCCACGCGTTTTGTGATTTGATGCGTCCGTCTTTGTTGTGACCCTTATCGTCAATTGCTTTATGCATGTCAGGGCGGCCAGGCATAAACGTCGCTGTGAGTGCGCGTCCTACGAGTACGCTATCAGGATTGATCATCATCCATCCGTCATCATAATTGTGCTTGTAGTTGTCGCCCTTCAATACGGCCCATGCTTCTTCCAGGGTGACGAGCTTCATGCGTTTCAGTATATTGTCGGGCACTTTGGGTCGCCCGTCGGGAAAGCGCTCACCTTTCCATTCGGCAGTGAGCATTAGCATATCTTCTTTTGATATCTGCTGGGCACAAAGCTGTTGGGCCGCAGTAAGAAAGACGAGGCAGGCAAATAATTTTTGGATTGTTTTCATAGTCGGTCAGTTATTTTTTTTCATTGATATCTATGGTTGCGGCGTCACTTGACCCTTCCGGTGGGCGACGATGCCAGTAGGAAGCAAGTATCGACCCCGTAATATTCATTAAAGGCCCAAAGACAGCGGGTGCGAGTCCGATCGTTGCAATTTTTCCCATCTCTTTTGCGATCCCTGATGCAAGGCCTCCGTTTTGCATGCCAACTTCTATCGCAATCGTCCTGCAGTCACGTTCTTCCATTTTAAATAGCCTGCCAGACCAATAACCCAGAAGATAGCCGGCAAGATTGTGTATGAGCACGAGCCCGATGAGCATCAGGCCAATCTCGAGGAGACTGTTTCGGCCAGCGGCTGTGATGATGGTTATGATCAGACCGATTCCTGCCATTGACAAAATGGGCATCGCATCGTCGAGCCATTTCGATTTGCCGTGAAGGAGTTTGTTAAAAATTAAGCCGGCGCCGATCGGGAGAATCACCATTTTTGAAATATCCCACATCATATTCAGGATACTTATTTCGACAAGTGCGCCGGCAAGCAATTTCATCAAGACAGGAGTGATGAAAGGTGCCAGCAGGGTTGTTATCGATGTGATGGTGATGGATAATGCAAGGTTCGCTTTTGCGAGATAATTCATGACATTCGATGCAAGCCCGCTGGGCGAGCAGCCTATCAAAACAATGCCAGCCGCAATTTCAGGTTCGAAGCCACTCAGATTGGCAAGAATAAAACCGAGACCAGGCATGATCAGAAATTGTGAGGCCACACCGATCACCACAGCCTTTGGAGTTTTTACTACTCCAACGAAATCCTGCACACTCATAGAAGTCCCCATTCCAAACATGATAATCTGGATCAATGGAATGATCAGTGTGGACAGTTTGAAGCCGTTTATTTCGACAAAAGTCGCCGGATAATACAACGCAATCGTAACACCCGCGAAAATCATCAGTGTGTATGAATACCCCTTAAAATTCTCAAAGCCCCTGCAGCCAATCGCGAGAAAAATAAAGAATCCGATGAAGTAAGGACCGGCATCCGCTACGCTGGACATCATCGATGTGATCAGCGTGAGTACCAGGAGGGCCGATGCGAGGCCCAAAGAAGTTTTGTAGAGTATTCCTTTCATTAAGCTACGGTTTAGGTCTGGGTTCGGAAGACAAGATGCTTCCTCCAAAAAGGAGGAAGCATTACTTGTTCAAAAATTCAATCGAAAAGAGGACTAGCTGTAAGTCCTGTCATGTGAACGTTTCTCATCCCACTCTTTCGTCGGAGCGAAGTAAGATGTGTCGGAAGCATGAAGGTGTTTTTTAACTTCCTCGTCAATGAGTTCAATTCCAAGTCCCGGTGCAGAGAGGGGAACCGGAGCGAAACCTTTGTCGATCAGCTTTCTTCCATCTGTGGTTTTCACAAGACCTTCCCACCATGGGAGATCCACTGAATGGTGTTCTAAAGCAAGGAAGTTTTGCGTAGCGGCCGCACAGTGCACGTTCGCCATAAACGAAACAGGTGTTCCGGCCTGGTGCATTGCCATCGCGATTCCTTTTTCTTCAGCATAGTCGCCGATACGTTTCGTCTCGAGCAGTCCACCTGAAGACGCCAGGTCTGGATGGATGATGTCAACTGCGCGGTTGTCGATCAGTGGCTTAAAGTTCTCCAGCAGGAAGATATCTTCTCCGGTGAGCACCGGCGTATCAAGGGCCTCGGAAATTGTTTTATGCTGCTCCCACCATTGCCATGGCACCATGTCTTCGAGCCATGCAAGTCTGTATTTTTCGAGCTTTTTGCCCAGCCTGATACAGTTGTTCATGTCGATGTGGCCATAGTGGTCTGTCGAAAGCGGGATCTCATATCCAACCATGCTGCGAACGTTGTCGACGATCTTAGCCATTTCATCGAGACCTTTCTCGGTGATTTGAATTCCGGTAAATGCGTGGCGGGTGTTCGCATATGACATATAACCGCCTTGCCACTGGCTTGAGCCTTGCTTGAGGATATCTGGATTGACGAGTGCGCCCGGTATGTCTTTCACCTCGTTGATGGACACATCCATCTTCAGCCAGGTATATCCTTGCGTTTCGGTTCTGTATTTAATGAGTTTCAATTGCTCCTCTGGACTCTTGGCTTCAGGCGTGTCTGCGTAGATGCGCACAGTATCACGATAGCGACCGCCGAGGAGTTGCCATGCGGGTACGTTGTATGCTTTGCCGCAAAGGTCCCACAATGCCATCTCCACGCCGCAGACACCACCCGCCTGACGAGCGGGGCCACCGAACTGCTTGATGATCTTGAAGATCTTTTCAACGTTGCAAGGATTTTCTCCAAGAATCCTGCTTTTCAGCATCAGCGCATAGCGAGGATCCGCACCATCGCGTACTTCACCTAAACCATAGATTCCCTGATTTGTGTCGATACGAATGATGGCCGTGCGACCCAGCACTGTTGTTACACAATAGCGAAGGTCTGTGATCTTTAGGTCGGACGGCGCGGACGCCTTCTGAACCTTCGATGTTGTTTGCGCCATTGAATCCTCAAAGGTCAAACCCATCAGACTGGTCATCGTCATTCCGCCGAGGGCAGTCTTCTTGAGAAAATTTCTCCGGCTGCTGCCTGTATTCGGATTATCAATTTCAGCCTGGCGGTTAGCGGCTTCCGCAGCTTCGCGCTCCTTATTATTTTTTGATATCTGTTCGATGATACTTTTCATAATAGTTGGTTTAAGTGAGTTCTTTCTATTAATAGTTACGTGATTTGAGATAGTCGTCAAGCTCTTTCTTCGTCATCGGGAGCTTACCGGGATAGTTATTAACCCAATTCAGAAAATCCTTTTTGATTGCCTCACTCCATTCGCTGTCGATTTCACCGGCGAGATATTTCTTTTCGCGCAGACGCTGATGACCGAACTCATCGCGCAGGGCTGTTACTTCTGATGTGAGGACGAGCTCTTCCACGAGATGGGCCGGAATGAAGATCGTTCCGTATTTTTTTGCAAGCACAACATCGCCTGGAAGTACAGTAGCTCTTCCGATTCGAATCGGGTTGTTGATCGTGAGAAGCATCATCTCACGGATGAAGGATGGATCTTGACCTTTCCACCAGCCGTTGAATCCTTTGATCTCACTGAGTCCCTCCACGTCGCGAACTGATCCATAGAAGATCACACCGCGCTGGGATTTTGCGTAGATAGAGTTTCCGAGATTGTCGCCGATCAATGTTCCGTCAGCCATCTTTCCGTAGCTGTCCGCCACGTACACGTCGCCAGGTGTAAGGATGTCGATAGGCCAGGAGTTTGTGCCGCCCTTTTGTGCGCGACCTTCAACTTTACCCTGCTCTTTCACCTGGTTCTGCAAGTCAGGACGCAAAGGAATGTATTGGGCAGTGACCACACGACCGGTCATGGCGCTATCAGGCAACATGATGTTCCAATCGCCTTCGTATTGATTATTGTAGCCCTTGTTTCGCAACACGCCCCATGCTTCTTCCATGGAGATGTTTTTTAGTCTCGCGAGGATCGCGTCTGAGACCTTCGGTCTGCCATCGGGGAAGCGTTCACCTTTCCACTCTGACGTAAGGGCTTTGATGTATTCGGGTGATGCACCCACGCGTTGCGCCAGCGAGTACGAACTGCTGAGCGCAAGCACTGCAATGATTACGGTTAATTTTCTCATGATATTTGATAGTTTATTTGGGTTCAGGCCAGACAACTGGTCAATCACTTTTTTAATTATGATACTTTGTATTCACGAATCTAATGACCATTTGCACAGGTATTTTGCCGGTTAAAAAATTGACTTATAACTACCTTCTAATAGCATGGGCAACCATTTTCGGTTGCCCATGCGCTTTAGTTTTCATCAGCCTACTCAGACCATTGTTCGTACATCTTTAACCTTTGGCGTCATAGGCTGCTACATGCCTGGATTACTTTGCCCAGTACACCTTCACTCCAAGACCATCTGTGCCACCCATTGCTTGCACAGCCGTGCTATAGTTGGCTGTGTTCACAAGGCTCTCAGAAGGAGGATAAGTTATTCTGTTTACCCAATCAACCGTCTTACCGGAATAGGGATTGGTTACGAACAAAGTGGTCGGTGTGCCAGGAGCTGTGCCTAACAAATAGGACATTGTTTCCATACCTACGCGGCGGAAATTCGCCCAGGTCTCGTTGCCATTGAGGAACGATGCAACCCAGTATTCATAACTGATCTCAGCAATCCTTTGTGCGGAGCCCGCAGCAGCAAAAGTCGCACCCCTGTTTGCGGCGTAATTGTCGCGTGCAGTGGTTGTAACAGCAGAGCCGGTTCCATAGGAAGCCATCTGATCCATGTGGGCTTTTATACCCGAGTCGAAATAGCTGGCTGAGGTACCTGTGCTGATGTATCCGCGCTCAACTGCTTCTGCCAGGAGCAGATAGGTTTCCCCTGCAGTAACGAGGAACATTGGAGATGATCTGCTCGTCACACGGCCGCGATCTGCCTGTGTAAACGAAAACAGGTTACCAGCTCCATTAGCTCCGGGGGGCAGTGTTGCGCCCGCAGCATTTGCTGTTGCGTCAGTGCTGCCCATCGGCATTCCATATTGGTTAGCAAGTGTGAAATCCTTAACAGCAGTTGTTGCCACCTGATCGGGACCTGACTTTGCACCGGGTACGCGTACCGCGATTGCAGTCAGCCTTGGATCGTTGTTGGCTTTTAATGCGTCAACGAAGGGCTTCGCCAGATAGAAGTTCGCCGCTTCAGTACCATTCAAGGTATTACCAACGCCATTGATGAAGTTTGCATCATGCTTGATAATGGCATTGTCAGCGTTAGTGGTGATCAGGTTTGTGATCGAGCCGTTGATAGCAGCAGTAACCGTTGACGCAGCTTTTGCGGCATCCCGGTTAACCAGCCTCATACCGGCACGCAGAAGCAATGAGCTTCCAAACCGCTTCCACTTTGTGATGTTTCCGGCGTACAATACATCAGACGTTTCAACTGTAGCTGCGGGATCCAATGCTGCCACTGCTGCGGTCAATTCGCTGATGATGCCGTTATACACATCCTTTTGTGCATCGTACTTCGGGAAGAACACTGCGTCGGTATATCCTTTGCCAGCATCCGTGTATGGAATGTCGCCATACGTATCGGTCAACACCATGAAACCATACTGCTGAATGATCCGCGCCATGTTGTACAGGTTCTTGCGTGCGGGATCAGACTTTGTTTTGGAAATGGCATCAGCTGAATACTTAATTACGTTCTGGTAAAAGTTTGTCCACGCCGCGGGTGTGGCTCCTACGTTTACCTGATTGTAATTCGCTCCGACGTTAACGCCCGAGTTCGAGGTAATAAGCTGCTGCACAGCGATTACTGCATCATTGAAGGTCATGATCGGATCAACTGACGTTGCGCCGGTCTTACTCTGATTCAGTTTATCGAATCCTTCTTCGCAGGCTGATGCGACGATCAGCAACATAGCGACTGCGACGAGATTAAATATATTTTTCATATGATTTCTGGATTAAAACTTGACGTTCAAATTGAATCCCATGCTGCGAGTCGTTGGAACGCCGGGTGACTCCATGCCGACAAGGTTGTCAGATGTGAAACCGAAAGATTCCGGATCGATGTTCGGTACCCATTTCTTGATCATCAAGACGTTGTTGCAATAGAAGCTGAGCTTAAGTCCTTTGAATGCAGACTTGGCTGACAGGTACTTCGTGAAGTCATATCCAAGTGAGATCTGACGAAGCTTCCAGAATCCAGCGTCATAAACGACGGGCTCAACGAGACCGGCACCACGTACGACTGAATAATAGTCTTCCACCTTTGCAGCTTTGGTGTTAGTAACACCAGAGGCATCAACACCATCCGAATTTACGACCCAGCCTCCTGGATCTGAAACACCGGTGTCGCTCGTCAAATTGTCACGTCCAACCAGTGTTGCCTGGTGCAGACCATGACGGTAAGCATTGAAGTTTGTACCTGACAACATTTTGCCGCCAAGCTTAAAGTCAATGAGGACGGTTAACAAGATGCCCTTATAGTTGAAGGTGTTTGTAAAGCCTCCTGTCCATCTTGGCAGCGCACTTCCGAAGGCAATCGGCTGCGTTGTCGGCAGCGGAATACCGTTGGAACCGATGATAATTCTTCCCTGGTTTTCAGGATGTGCCAGTGTAGAAGGATCGAGCGGTGTGTTTGTAGCAGGATCATAGCCATATCGGCGATATCCGTAACCAACGATCTGACCCATTTGCTGACCAACGATCTGCTGGACAAATCCATTGAACACGTGCGTTCCAACAGTGATGTTTGACCCGGGTTTGTCCGTGATCAAGCTCTCAACATTTGTGATGTTGTAAGCACCGGCAAATGTAAAGTCCCAGGTGAAATCATTCTTTTGAATCGGAACCAGGTTGACCATCATCTCGATACCCTTGTTTGTGCTCTTACCACTGTTGATAAGTGTAGTAAGGAATCCAGAACCATCTGAAATCTGCGCACCTACAATTTGGTCTTGCGTGAGTTTGCTATAAGCAGCGAAGTCGAGGTTAACACGGTTGTTGAACATTTTTAGTTCAAGACCAACCTCTGTCTCTTTCGTTCTCATAGGTCTCAAAGCCGGGTTTGGCACCGCCGTTGCGTTGGTAGCCACCGCCTGACCCTGGAATTGGTTGGCGTTAACCGTGTAGAGCAACTGCTGCTGGTAAGGAGCAATGTCAAGATCGCTACCCACCTCTGCATACGCACCACGTACACGTCCGCTGTTCAACCAGCTCGGTTTCGAACCCATGGATTCGGTGAACTGATAGCTGAGTGATACAGAAGGGTAAAGGATGCTTCGGTTGCCCGGTGACAATGTTGAGAACCAGTCATTGCGCGCCGTGACGTTCAAATACAAATACTTCTTGTAGTTGATTTCCGCTGATCCATACAACGAGTTGATTTCTTTCTCAGACATTTGATAGATCGGATCCTTTGCACGTCCGAAACCAACGTTGTAAAGACCTCTTACTGAGAAGTCAGTTACCTGTACGCTGTTGAGATCAGTGCGGCGATACAACTTGTTGCCTCCCAGCATGGCATAAATTCCGAAGTCACCGAAATCTTTGGTGGCTGTGAGGAGGAAGTCAGCATTGACTTCGCGGAAGCGACGCTGGTCTTGCGTATACAAACCGTTGTAGAAGGAAGGAGCTGACGACGAGAATATCGATCCGCCGTTTATTGAAGCTTTTCCAGTAGGAAGGTTGATGTAGTCGGCGTCGCGGGTATAGAAGTCCTGACCGACGCGTGCCTGCAATGACAACCAGTTTGTAAAGTCATACTTGAAAGAGAAGTTACCGAAGATACGGTCACGACGTACGTTCTGACGTTGCTCAGCAATTGCCCAATAGGGATTCGTACGGTTAGTAAATCTCGAATACAAGTACTCACCACCACCCGCATTATACTTGTTCTGGTTCAACACATCCAGAGGCATGGTGTTGGCCATCGCATACAGTGAAGTCGGGATCGAGTTGTCCTGATCTGCAACAATCGGAGGGTTCGTGTTCACCTCCTGAGAATAATTGACGTTTCCTTTGAAGCTCAGCTTGTCAGACAAGTCATAGCCGAATCCCAGGTTGACCGTTTTGCGGTCGAATGAGTTGTTAGGTGTTACACCATCGCTGTGGGTGTTAGACACTGACATATTCATTCCACCCTTGTCTCCATTGGAAGACACGCTGATCGTATTAGTCAGGTTCATACCGTTACGGTAGAACGAGTTCAGAATTCCTTTCTGCGCTGCATAAGGAACTGTCTGGTTGTTAAACAGCACCTGTGTCATTCCAGGCTGGATCTTTTCACCGAAAGACCATTGGCCAGACTGAGGGTTGGCAGCCTGCGGACGGATACCGAATTCACCTTGACCGTACTGGTACTGATAGTCTGTATAGTCAAGGACACGCTCATTGGAGTAGTTGAGGTTGTATGTAACTCCAATGCCTTTTGAACCACCTCTTGACTTCGTTGTGATCATGATGACACCGTTTTGTGCGCGTGCACCGTACAACGCTGAAGCTGCAGCGCCTTTCAACACGGTCATCGTTTCGATGTCGTCAGGGTTGAAGCTTGCAAATGAGTCACCACCGTCTGAAGAAACACCACCGCCACGGTTACCAACAGAGCTATCTGAACCGTTGTTGTTGATGTTAGTTCCAAAGTTGTTGTTATCAACAGGTACACCGTTGACGACGATCAATGGAATGTTCTGACCGCCAATGGAGGTCTGTCCACGTATCCTGATTTTTGATGTTCCGCCGGGACCCGTTCCGAGTGACTGAATATTTACGCCTGGAATCTTTCCTGAAAGCGCGTTCATCATGTTCGGAGTACGGTTGATGGTCATCTGATCAGATGTCACTTTGCTTGTGGCATATCCGAGGCTTTTCTGTGAGCGTTCAACACCAAGAGCAGTGACCACAACTTCTTCGAGTGCTTTCACATCAGGAGACATTGTGATGTCGACATTGGTTCTTCCACCCACGCTAACCTCCTGTGAGGTGTAACCGATGAACGAGAAAACCAGGATTGCATTCTCATCTGGTACCGTCAGTGAGTATCTTCCATCGGTATCAGTTGAAGTACCCGTCGTCGTTCCTTTTACGAGAACGTTTACGCCGGGAAATCCACCGCCATTTTCGTCTGTGACACGGCCTGTTACAATAATGGCCGGGTCTACAGCGCCAATGCTAGCCATATGCAGCGGCTTGTCTTCGAATACGACCGTCGGTGCAGAGGATGCAAAGTCCTTTGACAAATCTGGCGTCTGCTCCAGTGAAGCGCTCTGATTGCTTGCACCCGCTTTACGGGTTGCCTTCAAAGAGATCACATAATAGCCCGCGCCAGCTTTCTCATAGTGGAGATTGGTCTCGCGCAGCAACTCGTCCAGCGCCTGTTCCACCGTTGCAAACTCTTCAACGCTTTTCGGAATGGCTTTGTCGGCAACCCACTCGTCTTTGTAGGCGATCGACACGTCAAACTTCTTTTCTATCTGTTGCAGTCCATTCTTCAGTGGATAGGTATCCACCTCGCTGGAAGCATCGGGTGTCTGTTTATGAGACGCATAAACATCCCCCTGAGGTCGTGCCTGATAGGATATCAGGAAACACAGACCGATCAATAAGTAAAACTTACGCATAGGTTGATTGGTTTTGTTTGGTTCATACTACTGTTCATTGGTTATTGTCATTAAGTTTTTCTTTAAAAAGATATTTATTGTTTTCTCTGACAAGTTGCATTTGAAAAGCGCTTGCGACTTGTTCGACAAATCCTTCTGCATTGCTCACGGGCATTGACCCTGAGATGGTCTGATCCAGTAAGTGTTGGGGTTCAACACTGATTTCAATTCCGTAATTGTCTTTCGCCATGCGGACCATCTCTCTTAATGTCGTCTGATCGAGAATGATCTTTTTTTCTGTCCAGGCAGCATAAATGCGCGGATCAACGACGCGCTTTTTAAAATTGTTTTTCTTGCATTCAACCAGTTCGCCTGGTTTCATCAAAATTTTCTTTTCCTTTTTTTCAGCTGGGATGCTGAGGCTGATCTGTCCTGAATTTAAAACCACTTTGGTATCGACAGACCGATGATAGACGTTGAAAGTTGTTCCAAGAACTTCAATCGCCACGCCATCTTCCGTTCTTACTCGAAAAGGCTGGTCGTCAGTTTTGTGCACTACATTAAAGAATGCCTCACCGTCGACAAGTACTTCCCGGGCTGGCTGCTCATCCCAGTTATTTTTAAATGATATCCTGGAGTTTGCATTCAGGATCACGGTAGAGCTGTCGGGGAGCAAGACCGATTTGGTCTCACCGTATGCTGTAGCATATTCAAATTCACTGCTCCGTGACCATTGAAAAAGGACGGAGATGGTGGCAACTGCAACAGTGGCGGCAATTGCAGAAATCCACAGGATTCCGGGTCCCCGCCGCGGCTTGTGGTGAGAGCCGCTCAGTTGTTGCACCTTTTTCCATAGCTGCGACACCTGCTCCGGAGCGAGTGTGTAGTGCTTTAGATTGAAATTGGTCAAAATGGAGCGCGCTTCCTCGATTTCAGCTGATTTTGCTGGATTTTGAGTCATCCAGTCGCGCCAAAATGCGTCCGTAGCTTCGTCCGGTCGTAGTACCCACGTCTGGAAATATTCGTCCAGCGCAAAATCATTTACAGAAAACGTCCTATAGTCTTTCACAGAATCCACAATCGTTTGCAGGATAATCAATGATAAGAGGAGCCTGATGGCAAATTCTCATCATTTTCTGAGAGCGTTTTTTTGCGAATTCGGGAAAACTTGAAGAAAAAGGCCGAAATCAGGCCGAAATGGAAGGTTGGGTGATTTGAAGCTTTCGCCTGAGCACCTCAATCGTCTTAGATACCAGGTTGTAAACGGAGTCGACCTGCATTTCCGTGATTTCAGCGATCTCAGGATAACCCAGGCCGCTGAAAAACTTGAGGTAAATCACTTCACGCTGGCCCTTGCTGAGGGATTGAACGCATTGCTTGAGACGCTGGATTTGCTCGGATTTCAACTCGTCCTCGATAAGGGTCGATTCGACAGAAGGCAGAAAGTCAAACCCGACCGCCGCATTTGTAAGGGCTGATTTTTTGCGTTGCTCCGCAAATTGGTGGATGAGAATCCGCCGAAACGCTTTGAATAAGTACGGCTTTACCGCCTGGACGTTGGCCAGTGTATCTTTTTTGGTCCAAAGACGCAGAAACAATTCCTGAAGACAGTCGACAACGAGATCGTGATTTCGGAATGAATGCATTCCATAATCATACAGCCGCTGAACATGTTTTTTGTAAAGAATTGATAATGCCAGTTCGTTGCCGGTCTTGAAGCTACTCCACAGCGCTTCATCGCTGAATGAGCTTCCAGCGGCTGCACTTTGCTTCGGAATATCGAAGTCGGAGTTTAGTTGCATGCTAGCTAAATTAACGAAATATTTTCAATTGCAACCGTTTGTGGAAACCGATGCATGCAAACGTTTGAAAACGTGGAAAATGCGAGCGCGTATTTCTACGATGATTTCTTGCTCACCATTGCAGGGCATTGGGAAAAACGCCTACATTATCAATCCGGAATTTGAAGAATGCGGCTTTTTAAGACTCAAAGAGGGATTGTTGTTGAGCACCAAGGGAAATACCACCTGTCGGCCGTGGCTGATTGGGATGAATTTGTGAACCGTCCGGACTTATATAATAATGTGAGGAACGAGCTGCGGCAGTGGCAGCCGGATCCGTCTCTTGCCCATGCTATTTCAACCAGTCTCCGCGCTCCGATCGGCAACCAGGAGGTTTGGGCTTGTGGAATCACCTTCATCAGGAGTCGTCAGTCGTACGTTGAGGATACCAAGGAAACGGGGACTGCCAATTCGTACACGCGCGTTTATGAAGCTGATCGTCCGGAAATCTTTTTTAAAGCGACTGCCTACCGTACCGTAGGTTCGGGCGAAGGTGTGCGCGTGCGGAGTGACTCACACATTACAGTGCCTGAGCCGGAACTGACACTTTTTATTTCCGCTGCAGGAACTATCGAAGGCTACACCATTGGTAATGATATGTCGGCGAGAGACATAGAAGGTGAGAATG
Organism: Cyclobacteriaceae bacterium; assembly: GCA_044223825.1. Lineage (GTDB taxonomy): Bacteria > Bacteroidota > Bacteroidia > Cytophagales > Cyclobacteriaceae > ELB16-189. The sequence goes on from JBGALO010000006.1 coordinate 86,931, forward strand.
CGTTGTACCTGTCGCAAGCCAAGTGTTATGACGGGTCGGCAGCGATTGGTCCCTGCTTGTACGTTCCCAGCTCACCGATTGATCCGGGTACGTTGATTCGGATGGATGTGATCAGTAACAATGAAAGTATTTTTTCCGGTGAAGTTTCAATCAGTCGCATGAAGCGGAAACATACCGACCTTGTAAACTATTTGTTTAAAGAGACATCTTTTAAGTACGGCGTCTATCTTATGACCGGAACGGGCATTATTCCTCCTGAAAATTTTACGTTGACTGTCGGCGACGAAATCCGTATCTCGATTGATGGAATTGGTACGCTCGTGAACAAGGTTATCAAATAATAAAAATGAAGAACAAATTATTAGTGACTTTCCTTTTTGTTGCCGGCGTGGCAATATCCTGCACAACAAGCGACGACAAGTATCGTGGTTGGACCGTCACTGGAGGAAGCAAGGAGAATATTCGTTACAGCGCGCTGACTCAAATTGATTCTTCCAATGTTTCACAATTGCAAGTGGCCTGGACTTACCGGAGTAATGATGCTGATGTAGTCAATCACTCGCAGATTCAATGCAATCCCATTGTGGTGAATGGAACTGTGTATGGCACGTCGCCCCAACTGAAACTGTTGGCCATCGATGCCGCGACCGGCAAAGAGAAATGGGTCTTTGATCCGCATGCCGACACGACAATGGAGGATTCGCGGAGGTTTATAATGAACAATAACCGTGGAGTGACTTTTTGGAACGAGGGCAATGAAAGCAGAATCCTTTTTGCAGCAGGTTCTTACCTCTTTGCAATTGATGCCACTTCGGGAAAGCAGATTACTTCATTTGGCGATGGTGGAGTTGTTGACATGCACGATGGTCTCGGTCGCAACGTTGATGATCTGTATGTCGCTTCGACTTCACCTGGCATTATCTATAAAGATGCAATCATCATGGGGATGCGCGTGTCAGAGGGTAGTGACGCAGCGCCAGGTCACATTCGTGCATATGATGTAAGAACAGGTAAGCAGCGATGGATTTTTCATACGATACCGCAGCCTGGTGAGTTTGGCTATGATACGTGGGAAGACACCACAGCATATCGTCACATCGGCGGCGCCAATGCCTGGTCTGGATTCAGTCTCGACGAAAAACGCGGACTTTTGTTCGTTCCCACGGGCTCTGCTTCATTCGATTTCTATGGTGGAAAGCGTAAAGGTGCAAACCTGTTCGCCAATTGTGTGCTGGCGCTCGACGCGGCTACAGGAAAATATGTCTGGCATTTTCAAACCATGCACCATGACGTCTGGGATCGTGACCTTCCCACACCGCCGTCACTTGTGACGTTGATGCACAATGGAAAGAAGATCGACGCGGTGGCTCAACCCACGAAGCATGGATTTGTTTTTGTACTTGATCGTGAAACCGGAAAACCGATTTTCCCGGTAGAAGAAGTTGCAGTGCCGACTGAAACAGATGTGAAGGGAGAAAAGCTTTGGCCAACACAGCCGGTTCCCACTTTGCCGAACCCGTTCACTCGTCAGGTATTCAGTGAAGCCGATCTTAATGACTTATTGCCCGATTCTTCTTACCAGGACATTAGAAAAAAATTTCTCAGCTATAAATCCGGTGGCTTGTTCGTTCCGCCTTCAACTGCCGGAACAATTTTCTTTCCCGGACTCGATGGCGGTGCGGAGTGGGGTGGACCAGCATACGATCCCGAGTCAGGGTTGATGTACATCAATTCCAACGAGATGCCCTGGGCGATTGGAATGGTGGAAGTGAAATACAATGCACCTGATGATGAAACCTATCTGGCGGCCGGTCAGCGTTTATACAAGCAATACTGCATGGCCTGCCATGGTCCTAATCGCGAAGGCGCCGGCAATTATCCAACCCTGATAGGCGTACACAAAAAGTATGACGAGAAAACCCTCGGCGATCTGCTGAGTAGCGGCCGTCGTATGATGCCAGCATTTAAAAATCTTTCTGGCGAAGAAGGCAGTGCCATAGCATCATTCATCCTGGAGATGACACCAGTCCACAAGAAGAAATTTGTGGGGGCACCGGAAAAAATAGATTCATTTATGAGGTTGCCTTACAACATTACAGGGTATCGCAAATTTTTGAGCAAGGAGGGTTATCCGGCAATCAAGCCACCATGGGGAAGCCTTACTGCTGTCAATTTGAACACGGGCGAAATCGCATGGAAAGTCCCGCTTGGTGAAGATCCCGAATTCAAAAAGAAGGGAATTATTACCGGTACAGAAAATTATGGCGGCCCTATCGTGACGAAAAGCGGACTTGTATTCATCGCTGCTACGAGTGACGGGAAGTTCCGCGCGTTTAGCAAAAAGACCGGAAAACTTCTTTGGGAAACAACATTGCCTGTCCCGGCATTTGCAACCCCAGCGATGTATGAGGCAAACGGAAAGCAGTACATTGTAGTCGCATGTGGTGGTGGGAAGTTGAAAACGGAGTCTGGCGATTATTATGTCGCATTTGCGTTGCCATAATCATTTCATCTTTTAATTCTTAAAAATTTGATCGCGTCCATCAGTATTCCTTTTGATGAGTTTTCATCCTTTATGCGTGGCCCTGCTTTAGCGCCGCCGAAAATTCATGAGGCATTTCATTCGGATTCCGCTAACTATTTCACTGAACGCGGAACGGATCTCAAAGATCATCGTGATGTCACTGTGCTTCCGGCATTTGTATTGCCTGAGGGCAGCGCTGTCACAGTGTCAATCGAAACTCAGGTTGCGAGTGTGATCTCGAAATACGATAAGGTTCTTACGCTGGGCGGAGATCATTCGATCACGTACCCAGTTGTCAAAGCGGTGGCCGGTAAATACAAGAATCTTTCCATCCTTCACATCGATGCGCACCCCGATCTATATGAGGTATTTGATGGGAATAAATTTTCGCACGCGTGCCCGTTTGCACGCATCATGGAAGAAGGCCTGGCGAAAAGACTGGTACAAGTTGGCATACGGACCATGGCAAAGCACCAGCGGGAGCAAGCCGACCGTTTTGGTGTTGAAGTAATTGAGATGAAAGACTTTGATCCGCTCCGCCAATATCATTTTGATGGTCCGGTCTACGTATCGCTTGATATTGATGCAATCGATCCGGCCTTTGCGCCGGGTGTATCGCATCACGAGCCGGGCGGACTGACAACCCGTGAGGTAATCACCATTCTGCAAAGGCTTAAGGCGAATGTTGTTGCGGCGGACATTGTTGAATTTAACCCCTTACGCGATCCTTCTGGTATTACAGCCATGCTTGCAGCGAAGCTGTACAAGGAAATGCTCGATGTGTTATTGCGTTCAAAGCCATAGTCTCCATATTTGTAGCCTTAAATATCACGTCACGCCAACGCGCTAAGACTGCAAAGAGCATTTTTGAATTTCTCAGCCAGCTTTGTGGTCCTTAACGCAGTGAACGATGTCGTAAGGAAAACAGTATTCATGCGAGCGTACCAACACCTGATATTACTGCTCATTTTTTTTCCAGCCACAGGTCAGGTTCATGACATCATTATCAGAAACGGCACTATTGTAGATGGCAGCGGAACAGCGCGTTATAAAGCTGACGTCGCGATTGATAAAGACACCATTGCTTTTATCGGAGCTTTGAGTTCTGCAAAAGGTAAGGTTGAGATCGACGCGACCGGATTGGTTGTTGCGCCAGGATTTATCAACATGCTTAGTTGGGCGGATGGTACTTTGTTGAAAGACGGGAGAGGTATGAGTGACCTTAAGCAAGGCGTGACAATGGAAGTCTTTGGAGAGGGACTTAGCCCAGGACCGCGCAAACGACCCGCAAACAGTCAATTGTGGCGATCACTCGGTGACTATTTTGTTTACCTGGAGAGAAAAGGCGTTAGCCCGAACTTTGCGTCATTTGTCGGTGCGACTACCATTCGCGAGTATGTTATCGGTCACCAAAACCGAAAACCTTCCGATGAAGAAATGAAAAAGATGCGTATGCTGGTAGCACAGGCGATGGAGGAAGGAGCGATGGGCGTTGGGTCATCGCTCATTTATGCGCCCGCTGCATTTGCACCTACGGAAGAGTTGATTGCGTTATGCGAATCAGCATCGCAGTATGGCGGTATGTACATTACGCATATGAGGAGTGAAGGCGATAGGATCTTTGCTGCGTTAAATGAAACCTTTCGTATTGCCTATGAGGCGAATATTCCGGCCGAGATATATCATTTGAAGATCAATCAGCAGCGGAACTGGACCAAGATCGATACGGTATTGTATAAAATCGACAGTGCCCGGAAGGCTGGCTTGCGAATCTCGGCCAACATGTACCCTTATGCTGCGAGTGCAACGGGGCTGAAAGAGCGTATCCCCACGTGGGCTCAGGAGGGTGGCATCGCTAAGCTGAGGGCGCGCATCAAAAATCCGGCAACGCGCGAGAAAATTCTGTATGAGATGGCAAACGGAATTCCTACAAGAAATTCGGATGCGCATGATGTGATGATTCTGGGCTTCAAGAAGGATTCTCTTAACAGGCGTTACAAAGGCAAACGGCTTGATGACATTGCACGGTTGCACGGCAAAAGTGCAGACGAAACAACCCTTGATCTGCTTACGGCGGATAAGTCATCGATTGGCGCAGTCTATTTTCTTATTTCCGAAAATAATCTGAATCGAATGTTACGGGAGTCTTACGTCAGTATTGGATCTGACGGTGGCGCAGTTGCAACTACACAGGAATTCGTCAACGATGGGACGCACCCGAGGGCCTACGGCACGTTTGCCAGATTTCTCGGTAAATATGTGCGTGATGAAAATGTTGCTACGCTCGAAGAGGGTGTTCGGAGGATTACGTCCATGCCAGCACAGCATTTAAAAATTCAAAAGCGAGGAACAATCAAGCCTGGATTTTACGCTGACATCACGGTATTCGATCCGGAAGCGATCCGGGATCATGCCACCTTCGAAAATCCTCATCAATATGCGACGGGTGTAGCACACGTTTTTGTGAATGGGGTTCATGTTATTAAAAACGGTGAGCATACAGGTGCCATGCCAGGCCGATGTGTAAGAGGTCCTGGTTGGAAAAAAAACAAAGCAAAAGATCTCGTTTCAAAATGAAGGACAGATTTTCAAAACAGGCTTCTGCTTATGCGGCGTTCAGGCCAACCTATCCAAAGGCACTGTATGAATTTATTGTCGGTCATGTAAGCGCCAGAGGAAAAGCGTGGGATTGCGCAACCGGCAACGGACAGGTGGCAAGGGACCTTGCTCCTTATTTTAAGGAGATCCATGCGACAGACATGAGTGTAGAGCAGATCAAGAAGGCAGTTCCCGGTGAAAATATTTTCTATTCAGTATCACCTGCGGAGAAAACAACATTTCCTGATAATACTTTTGATCTCATAACAGTAGGACAGGCTTTGCACTGGTTCCGCTTCGAGGAATTTTACGCCGAAGTAAGACGCGTTGCGAAGCGGAATGCTTTGCTGGCGGTCTGGGGGTATGGCTTACTTAAAATCCGTCCTGATATCGACGAAGTCATTTCTGATTTTTACGTAGATATTGTCGGCCCGTATTGGGACCAAGAAAGAAAGCATGTGGACCAATGCTACGACTCGATTCCGTTTCCTTTTCAAGAAATGTCATCGCCTGAATTCTCGATGCCATTTTCGTGGACGATCAAAGAGTTTGAGGGATATTTGAACACGTGGTCTTCTGTCCAGAAATATATTCAGGCAAATGGGATCAATCCAGTTGACGATGTTGTCAAAAAGATTGAACCAATTTGGAATGGAGATCGTGAAGCGGTAAGCTTTCCTTTGTTTGTGCGGTTAGGTCATTGCCACTAAGGTACGAACCTGTTGACAGGGGCACCAAAGGATCACGAAGAGCAGTGATCGAAGCAGCGACTCTGAACACTGAACCCTAAAACTCTGAACTTACTTTTACGCGTAAAGCGCCTCCTTCTGTTCCGCCACCCGCTCACTATCAATGTACTCATCGTACGTCATGAGTTTGTCCAGGAAGCCGTTAGGCGAGATCTCCACGATGCGCGTGGCAACAGTTTGTGTGAACTCGTGATCGTGTGATGTAAACAATACCGTCCCCGGAAAATCTTTCAATGCATTGTTAAAGGCAGTGATTGATTCAAGGTCTAGGTGATTCGTTGGTTCGTCGAGAATGAGCAGATTGGCCCCTGCAAGCATCATCCGTGAAATCATACACCGCATTTTCTCCCCGCCGGAGAGAACGCTGCATTTTTTAAAAACTTCTTCTCCGGAGAAAAGCATTTTTCCAAGAAACCCGCGAATGTATACTTCATCCTTATTTTCTTCAGAGGCGAATTGCCGAAGCCAATCAATCAGGTTATCGTTTGATTTAAAATACGCTTCGTTGTTTGCGGGCAGATAGGCGGTAGTGATGGTTTGACCGAATTTGAAAGTACCGGCATCAGGCTTCTTTTCACCGGCAAGAATCTGGAACAGTGAAGTAATTATCTGGCTGTCTTTGCTGAGGAATGCGATCTTTTCTCCTTTGTTGACAAACAGGTCGAAGTCTTTGAACAATCTGGCATCGCCATTGGAAGCGGAGAGTCCTTCGATATGCAGGATCTGGTCGCCGGCTGTACGTGATTGTTGAAAAATAATCGCAGGATATCGGCGCGTGGACGCCTGGATCTCGTCGACATTGATCTTCTCGAGTAATTTCCTTCGACTGGTAGCCTGTCGTGATTTAGAAGCGTTTGCACTAAAGCGGGCAATAAACTCTTGTAATTCCTTACGCTTTTCTTCTGCCTTCTTATTAGCAGCTGAGCGTTGGGAGAGTGCTAGCTGACTCGATTGATACCAGAAGGAATAATTGCCTGTGTATAATTTTACGGCACTGAAATCAATGTCAACGATATGCGTACACACCGTATCCAAAAAGTGTCTGTCGTGTGAGACAACAATCACTGTGTTCTTGAACTCGAGCAGAAAATCCTCCAGCCACGAAATGGTTTTGAGGTCAAGATCGTTCGTAGGTTCGTCAAGGATGAGAATATCTGGATTACCAAAGATCGCCTGTGCAAGAAGCACCCGTACTTTCATGTTACCGCTCAACTCTTTGAGCAGTTTGAAATGGTCTTCCTCAGCGATGCCGAGTCCGCTAAGGAGACTTGCTGCATCTGATTGTGCATTCCAGCCATTCATTTCTGAGAACTCCGATTCAAGATCGGAAGCTTCCAGACCATCTGCCTCGGAGAAGTCTGGTTTTGCATAAATGGCATCTTTGCGCTGCATGACTTCCCACAGTCTGGCATGTCCCATCATCACCGTATCCAACACCGGGACCTCATCAAATTCATAGTGATTTTGACGGAGGACTGCCATCCTTTTGCCTGGTTCAATTGTTACGTTTCCGCGCGTTGGATCAATGTCCCCAGCCAGTATCTTCAGGAAAGTCGACTTGCCTGCACCGTTTGCGCCGATGACACCATAGCAGTTTTCTGGGGTGAAATTGATATTCACCTCGTCAAACAAAACCCTTTTACCGAACTGAAGAGAGACGTTATTCGCAGCAATCATGGACCTTTCAAAAAAAATTATCTACCCTGCCCGCACCGCTAATGCATTAGCGCCATGCCATTGGCAAAGGCTCGCAAAAGTACGAAAAAACCTTCCTTATCGGAGTTAATGGATTCGAATGTTTGCGCTGTTATTGCGGGGGCCTACGAGGGCAATCACGCCCGAAGCTTTTCGGTTGTAGCGGCATTCAAATTTCTCTATTTTGAGCAACCTATCAATCTACCCTGATGAAGAACCTTACGCTTATTCTCCTCGCACTCACGTGGATCTCTTGCAAGCAAAACAAATATGATATTGTTATCCGTGGAGGAATGGTCTATGATGGGTCAGGAGCTCCAGGATTGGTGACGGACATAGGAATCAATGGCGACACCATCGCCGCTATCGGAGACCTTTCAAAAGCAGTCGCTGTAAAATCTGTTGATGCAACCGGATTGATAGTAAGCCCGGGTTTTATCGATGCTCACAGTCATCATGACTGGGGTATGTGGGAGACGAAAGACATGCCCGCTTGCGTCAGCCAGGGAATCACAACCATCATAGTAGGGCAGGACGGCGGATCACATTTTCCGCTTTCAGATTATTTCAAGAAGATCGAAGCAGATCCGGTCGCAGTTAATATTGCATCGTATTCCGGCCACAATACTTTGCGCGATTCAGTGATTGCGGGGAACTTTCAGCGCTTTTGCACGCCAGAAGAAGTTGCAAATATGAAGAAGATGCTGGAGCTCGACATGAATGCCGGTGCGCTGGGATTGTCAACAGGTCTCGAATATGATCCTGGAATTTTTTCTGCACAAGAGGAGGTTGTTCAATTGGCGCAGGTGGCAAAAGATCTTGGCGGCCGATACATCAGTCACATTCGAAGTGAAGACAGGTATTATTGGAAGGCGATTGAAGAGATTATAAATATCGGTGCTAAAACGGGTATTCCGGTTCAGATCTCTCATGCAAAGCTTGCCATGCGCGGCATACATGGGCAATCAGGAAAACTTATTTCCAAACTTGATTCAGCGCGAGCAGCACACATCGATATTACCGCGGATGTATACCCCTATACATTTTGGCAATCAACCATGACTGTCATGTTTCCGGAACGAAACTTCAAAGACATAAAAGCTGCTCAATTTGCATTGTCTGAAGTAACCTACCCTGAAGGAGTACTGATTGGTAACTATACGCCGGATACAACATACATCGGAAAAACACTCGCCGAAATTGCGTTCATGCGAAAAACAAGTCCTGCCAGGACATTGATGGATTTGATCGCTGAAGTTGAGAAGGTGAATGGAGATGAAAGTGTGATCGTTACGAGTATGGCTGAGGGAGACATAGCAGCCATCATCAAATGGCCCCACACGACAATTTGTTCTGATGGCTCTACGAACGGAAGGCATCCACGAGGTTATGGCGCGTTCACGCGCGTGTTGCGCAAATACGTTCGGGAAGATAGTATCGTCACGCTTGCTGAAGCCATTCATAAAATGACGGGCCTTACAGCACAAAACCTAAACATCAACAAAAGAGGAAAGATTGCAGTGGGGGCCTTTGCGGATATCGTGATGTTTGATTTTGAAAAAGTTTCCGATCAGTCCACTCCACAGGAGCCCCATGCCAAGTCGATGGGCATAGAAAAGGTCTGGGTGAATGGTCAGGAAGTTTACGCCACGAATGCATCAACAGGCCTTTACCCGGGAAGAGTTATCAGGCGTGCTGAAAAATAATACTTGAACGACACCAACCCACCACCAAATCAAACCCAAATGAAAAAAATCATTTATCCCTTGGTTCTGCTGATTGTATTTGTCAGCTGCAAGAAGAAAGAGTACGATGTGCTAGTTCGTGGTGGTACAGTCTACGATGGCTCAGGCAAGCCTGGCATTGTGACGGATGTTGCTATCAACGCGGACACGATTGCTTTTGTCGGCGATCTTTCGGGAGCAACCGGTAAAACCGAGATTGACGCCAAAGGATTGGCTGTAGCCCCTGGATTTATCAACATGCTTAGTCATTGTGAAGTGACGTTGCTCCTGGACGGCAATTCTCAAAGTGATATCCGCCAGGGTGTGACGCTCGAGGTTCTCGGCGAGGGCTCAATGGGGCCGTTGAGTCAAAAAGAAAAGGAGGAAGCGATTAAGCAGATGAAACGTGATCCCGAGACAGCCTTTGATATTGACTGGACAACCCTGGGGGAATATCTCGAATCGCTCGAAAGGAGACAAGTAGCTCCAAATGTTGCGGCGTTCGTCAGCGCAATTACTGTTCGCACGCATGAGCTTGGATATGAGAACCGGGATCCTAAGCCTGAAGAGCTGGAACGGATGAAATCTTTGGTCAAACAGGCGATGGAAGAGGGGGCAATGGGTGTTACGACTGCGCTGATTTATGCACCGGCAAACTATGCCAAGACGGAAGAGCTAATCGAGCTTAGTAAAGTCGCGTCACAATATGGCGGTATGTACATCGCTCACATGCGGAGTGAAGGAAATTCCATTTTTTCTGCGATTGATGAAACGATTCGGATCGCCCGCGAGGCTAACCTGCCTGCTGAAATCTATCACCTTAAAATGGCCGGTAAAGAAAACTGGGGAAAACTCGATAGTGTCATCGCCATGATTGACCGCGCCAACAAATCTGGATTACACATTTCCGCAGACATGTATTTGTACGAAGCTGGCGCCACCGGCCTGGACGCAACGATGCCGCCATGGGTGCAAGCGGGCGGAATAACTGAATGGATTAAAAGACTAAAAGATCCAAAAATCAGAAAGCAAGTACTTGACGAAATGAAAAAGCCTTCTGACAAATGGGAAAATCTCTTGCTGATGGCGGGTACGCCTGACCGAGTGTTGTTGCTGGGATTTGCGAATGATTCGCTCAAACGATTTATCGGAAAGACATTGGGTGACGTAGCAAAAGTGTATGGCAAGTCGCCCGAAGAGACTGCGATGGACTTGGTGATCACCGACAGTACGCGCGTTGAAACTGCCTATTTTATGATGAGTGAGGACAATATCAAGCGCCAGATTGCACTGCCTTATGTCATGTTTGGATCAGATGCGGGCTCGCCTGCCGCAGAGGGTGTGTTTTTGAAATACAAAGATCACCCGCGTGCTTATGGAAATTTTGCTCGCCTGCTCGGCAAATATGTGCGGGATGAAAAGGTTATTCCTTTGGAGGAGGCTGTGCGCAAACTTACTTCACTTCCGGCTGCAACTCTTAAGATTAAAGATCGTGGATTGCTTCAGCCTGGATATTTTGCGGACATAGCAATTTTCGACCCATCCAAGGTTCAGGACCACGCCACCTTTGAGAAACCACAACAATACAGCACAGGCATGGTGCATGTTTTTGTCAACGGTAAGCAAGTGTTGAAAGATGGTGAACACACAGGAGCAAAACCGGGCCGTGTGGTGAGAGGTCCGGGATGGACGGGAAAGAAATAAGAAAAATTGCGTCGCTAAAATTTGAGTGAATGGAGAAGGGAAGACTACACAGGGAATTAAGGAACTGCTGGCTACTTTTCGTAGTGGTGCTCTGCACCGTGTCCGCCGCCGTTGCGCAGGACAAATTTCGGATAGCCATTACTGTTGAATATCTTGCGAAGCCCGCGAAAGTTATCATGACTGTCCGTGAAGCGGGAAACTGGGTTGAATATACCGCTGAGTCAAAAGGCAATAGTTTTCTGCTGACAGGATCAGTTAAAGAGCCAGCGTTTGCCTACCTGGTCATGAAATATAAGAGTGAGTTGGACAAAGCGCCACACATGGGAAACGTTAACCAACTTTTCATCGATAATGTTGGCATCAAAGTCAGTACGAAGGATTCCCTTCGATCTGCGGTGATTAGTGGACCAAAGGAGCAAGTTGACCTGGAGGTTTTCAACGCCGCAATCGGACAGATTCCAAAACGAGTTCCCAATGCCATTGAACTCAGACGTAATGCGATCGAAAAATTTGTGGCAAAGCATCCTGACTCCTTTGTAAGCATTCATGCGTTGCATAACATATCCGAAGAAATGGCTTTTACCATTGAGGCAGACCAGGTTGAAGCATCATTCAAGCTGCTGACTTCGCGCGTAAAGAATTCACGCGCGGGCAAGGAGCTGGCAATGGATATTGAGAAATCCAAAGCCACCGCGGTAGGTGCAATAGCACCCGATTTTGCTCAAAAAGATACTTTGGGTCATGACCTAAAACTGAGCTCCTTCCACGGTAGATACGTGCTTATCGATTTTTGGGCAAGCTGGTGCAAGCCATGTCGCGTTGAGAACCCGATGCTCGTAAAAACCTTCAATGCTTTTAAGCACAGAAACTTTACGATCCTTGGGGTATCGCTTGACAGCAACAGGAAAAGCTGGACTAAAGCTATCAACAAGGATAAGCTTGCATGGTCACACGTTTCAGATCTTAAGTTTTGGAGAAATGAAGTAGCGCTCTTATATGGCGTGAAGACCGTCCCTCAGAATTACCTGATTGATCCTACGGGCAAAATCATCGCCCGAAACATAAGGATTGATCAGCTTGCTTCTACTTTATCACAGGTGCTTCCGCCACGGTAATAGTCTTGTATTATGACGATGCACACAGCCGTGGAAAGACTGGGGCAAATCGCTCCCGTTGACCCTGAAAATTGAGGTTCAAAAATGTGTCAGACACCTAAGGTGTCTGACACGTATATCATATCGTCTCACGCAAATTATGATACCTGCAGAAATAATATAATCGAGACTAAATCGGGTCCGGAAAACATGACGGCAAAAAGTCCGGGAAAGAGTGTGTCAAAAATTAGTATTGACAAATTCAAATGCCCTTATCTCCATCCAATTTTCTTTTTTGCCTGACATCGTAAATCCAGTGTGACCACCACGCTTCGGCGTTTCCAGGAATACATATTCACTTTCACGCGCTATGTCATAGGGAAAACACTCAGGGGGTAAGAAGGGATCATTCTGTGCATTTACTATTAAGGTGGGTATTCGAATTTTTTCAATGTGTGGTAGTGATGAGGCTCGATCGTAGAAATCTTTCGCATTGCGGAAACCATGCAGCGGTGCGGTGTACCGATTATCGAATTGTTCGAAACTGCTGATCTGATCGAAGCCCTCGTATGAGATGACATCTGGAAAACTGGCGGCCTTCAACTGAATCTTTTTGCCAAGTTTTTTGAGGAACCGGTTGAGATAAAATTTTTTGGAAGGCTTGTCGAGCTCGCGTGCGCTGGAGGCCAGGTGACAAGGCACTGAAAACGCTACAACGCGCTTGATGACCGGTGAAATCTTTCCGGCATTTTCACCAACATATTTTAGGGAGAGACTTCCACCCATGCTGATGCCCACCAATGCGATGGTTTCGTAGCCCTTTGTAAGGGCGTGGTCAACAACAGCCTTTAGATCTTCCGTTGCGCCGTGATGGTAAAACCTGGGTAAACGATTCATTTCGCCACTGCAACTTCTGCAGTTCCATGCTAGCGAATCCCAACCGTTCTTGAAGAAGAAATTCGCCATGCCTTTGCTATAATGCCGATTGCTGGATCCTTCGAGGCCATGGGAGATAATGACAAGTTGGCGCGATTTTCTTTCGAGCCAGTCAAGATCCACAAAATCGCCTTCGGTCAATTCCAAACGTTCGCGGCGGTAAGGTGGGCCACCTACTTTTCGGAAAGCACTCGGGATTATTGTTTCTAAGTGTCCGTTGAAAAGATAAAATGGATGTTTGTATGAAGACGTTGAAATCAGGGGCATAGCTACAACACGTCGGCATATTCCTTTACGCGATCGAAAACAGAACGCGCAAAAGGGCACAATGGAATGATCTTGATGTTATTTTTCCTGGCATATTCTACGCTTGCGGCCACCAGTTGCTTGCCAGCATTCTTGCCGCGCAAGACATCCGAAACATCCGTATGTGAAATGATAATTCTGCCTGGACTGCTGGAGAATTCCATAAATGCTACGCGCTTTCCTTCTTGTTCAATGAAGAATGTGCCGCCGGTGTCTGTTTTTTCGAGTTGGATGTTCATACGTTCGACAACAATAAGTTCACTAAAATAATTTCCCAGATGAAAGGCTCCTACGCCTTCTTAGCATTATATGAATAGCTAAGCAAGGTCATTACAAGAAAAAGAGCAATCACCAGAATCAACGCAATGCGCAAGGTTTGCCAGTTGGCAAGAAACCCAATGATCGGCGGCCCAAAAAGAAATCCGGAGTATCCTACAGTTGTTACCATTGCGAGCCCGACGCCCGGCGGGAGGTCTTTTGTGTGGCCTGCGATACTGTAGGCGATGGGTACGATGACTGACAATCCGATTCCCACAATAAAAAGACCTGCAATCACTGCATACGGCTGAGTGAAAATGACTGCGCAGCTTAATCCTGCGGTTGCGATAACGCCGCACGTAATCATCAATGTCTTGTCACCAAATCTTACACGCGCACCATCCCCAAAAACTCGTCCGATGGTCATGGCAAGTGCAAATGACGAAAGTCCAATCGGTGCCAGAGCGGGTGAGGCCATCGCAATGTTTTCCATATAGTTGGTGCTCCAGTCTGCCATGGCGCCCTCACCAAGCATACAACAAAATGCGACTACACCAATGCTTACCATAGCTGCGTTTGGCAGGCGGAATGCCGGACCCTCCTGATCTTTATTTTCAGGACGATCGTGAATGAGGTAGTATCGGGCGATAAATACAATCACGATGCTGGTGCTGCTAATAATGACCAGGTGCGTGAGCAAACTCGTTTCCAGTTCAGTGAACAGGGAGCCGCACATCGCGCCGATCATCATGCCTATGCTGAACAGTGCGTGGAAAGAAGTCATGATGGGTTTTTGAAGTTGCTTCTCGACCATCACGGCCTGTGAATTCATGGCTACATCGAGCATGCCAGCCGATACGCCCAAAAGAAAAAATAGAAATACCAATGACCAGACCTGTGGCACCAACGGGATAAAGGGAACCAACGCGCAGTAAGCGAATGCGCCGAACAATGTTATTCTCCGGCTACCGTTTCGAATAATAACCCAACCAGTGAACGGCATCGCGAACAGGGCTCCAATAGATGAGCCTAGCAAAACTAGGCCAACCATGCCATTATCGATCCCAAACTGTTCCTGGATTCTGGGCAGGCGCGAATAATAGTTCGCGTGCACGAAGCCATTTAGAAAAAAAATGATATTAACGGCAAGGCGTGAGGGCGACAAGGAATCTTTTTTACGAAGATACTTATAGATCGCTGACCTATAACTATCCCACGAAAGTTGGAACATTCTTTTTCCAGTGCGAAAGAAATTGTAAACCCTATCAACGCTGTTGACCGATGGACCTTGCTTCTAATTCTTTGTGAATTTCATGTTAACATCCCTGGTTCCGTCGCAGTCAGACCAATTGAATTTATCAAAAATCAAATTGATGTCGTCCTGAATTGTCCCCGCGAGCAGTTTTGCGGCCGGACAGCCACCGCCACTTCCACTTGAAAAAAGACCTCCGCCGAGATATTTCTCTATGCGTTGCGTGGCGTTAAATGAAAAGCGATTGCCGCTGATCGTGACGGTCGCAGTTACATCTTGTACCGCAGGTGCTTTGCCATATGGAACAAAATTGCCGGTGTAGAATAATTGGGCCGAGTAATCGTCGGCAACTCTAAGTGTTATTGCAAATTTTCCTGGACCGGGAGGGCCAAGATCCTCCCAGGTGCCGACATAGTCTCCTGCGTAAACGGGTTTATCCTTCAGTGTAAATTCCTTCGCCGTCGACAATTGTCGTGAACCCTGCTTACCGATCACGCCGATGTAAATTTTGTAGGGCACATTGTTCGAAATCGGGCTACCGTCGGAGTCTTTGAATGACGCCGGTTTGATAACCTGGGTTGGTTGCGAAGAAGTAGGGATCAAATAGAAATTTCCGCCGGCGAGGCTCGTGATTTGATCCTGGGAGAACGTGGTGGACGCTTTTGCGAATATCAGCCTGACTTCCGATATGTCGGCTGTATTGATAGATGGAATAACGGAGATGTCGACCCTCACGTCAGCGAACGTGTTTGAGTTTGCGATGTCGTACACGTTGACTATCGTAAAGATGCCATCCGGCAGTTGAAACGCTACCTCGTTACTTTTTGCACACGACGCAGCCAATGCAAAAATCGTCAATACGGTCATATACCACTCTCTATTCATATGTTTCTATGTTTTGAAAGCCCAATTTTGAAATTGGGAATCAGCAATTGGTCAGTTCCGATAGCAATTGACCACAGTCACAGAAAGATTAAGTCCTTGCGTACCGGGCTGAATCTGTTCGATGAGCCTTGACTTTTTTCGTTTCGAAAAATATCACGAGCAGAAGGTGCCGATAATAATGAATTCGAAAGACGCGAGCCCAAAGTTTAGGCAAATGGAATCTTTAATCGCCTGCGTCGGGTACGAGGACGAAGAAAATATGCAGGTTTTCAGGTGGGTCCCGAACCAATGGAATTCAGGAAAACCTGATAATTCCTTACCCTTTCTTACGATGCTTGAATGAATCAAATAATTTCAGACTGCCTGAAGGGTCAACCATTTACTGCCGCCACGCAATCAATTTCGACAGCGCAGCCGTAATGCAGCGGCCCGGTGGGGACGATCAATCTTGCAGGTCTGTGCTCTCCAAAGAATTGTGCGAATACTTCATTCACTCTTGCCCAATCGTCCATGTTGGCGATGTAGACATTCACTTTAATAACGCGATTTGGTTCGCTGTTGGAAGCCCGCAGGATCACTTCCATCTTCTTTAGGCAACGAAGTGTTTGTTCTTCTATCGAATCAAGGACAGGGCGGCCGTCAGTGTCGGTGGAAATTTGCCCGGAGACATAAACGAACCCATTGTGCACCATTGCGGGCGCGTAGTGGCCCTTCGGCCTTCCTTGTGTTGAAGGGTAGATAGCCTTCATTATATTTTCTTGATTAAGAACTCCTTGAGTGCCCCCAAGTGAACTGACTCTAGATTCCAATATTCTGTATTCCGAAAGAATAAATCACCTTTTTTGAACTTCTCATTATTGTTCTTGCTCTTTGGAAAGGCATCAATGTATGAATACATTTTAGCTTTTCTAATTGGCAGTTTATATATGGCCTGAGCCGCAGTGTTGTACTGTCCGACGCAGGTTTCGTAATTATGGAAACAGTCAAGGAGTCGCTGATGAGTTGTATTCACTATCCTTTCCAAAAGAAGTTCATAATCGCCATCGTCTTTGTGATTCGGAAACAAAAACAATTCGAAATTTAGGTTCAAAGAAGTCTTGATCTTGGTGATCTCACTTTCCCTCTTCTTCAATCCCCCTTCGTCAGGAAAATCAGCGTCAAAGATCACGAGATTTTTTCCCTTCTGCTTTGAGTTGTCGATGAGGGCATTATCCAATTTCGGTAGATTTGTCCATCCATTGGATTCAAGAATTTTGAATTCGGTAGTTTTTGGAATTGCCTTATTTTCGATTAGAAATTCTAAGTACACCTCGATAAACCTGCTGTCCCTGCCTTCGACAACGATCTGAGTCATAGATTAGCGGAATTCAATGCCTTGCTGAATGGAAAATCCTAGTTTGTCAAAATCATATTTATAAGCTACAATTTCCTGGCCTGTTTTCCTGATTGTTATACTTTGGACCTGATTTTTGAAATCAGGCACTTCGTCGGTTACAAGCTCGGTTAAATATTTAAGGACTTCTGGATTGTGCGTTGTAAGAAAAATTTGAACGCTATATTTTTTAGATGCCTCAATAATCGCTCGCCACAATGTCTTTTGTGCAGAAAAGTGCAATCCATTGTCGATTTCATCTATGAGGACGATTCCATCTTGAGCATCATACATCGAAAGCAAAATTGAAATTAATCTTCTAATTCCGTCTCCCATTAGATTAATCGGAATTAGCCGCGGCAACCCAAGGTCAACATAGATTATCTTGTTGATAAGCTGGAAATCCTTGATACTTGGATCAATTCTGCTGAGAACTTCGACTAATTGTCTTTGCTGTTTAGCAACGAGTATGTTTTCTAAGCGCTTCTCAAGATTAGATGCGCTTGTCCATCGTGATGGTAAAAAAATTCCTTTGATAGTTTCCTTATAGTTTTTCGAAGGCTCAATTGTTACTCCTGCTTCGCCTAATGTCAGTTTTGCCGCGAACTCTGAGAGTCTCTTATGGTCTTCTTTGACGGTAAATCGAATTTGTAATTCATTGATCGTACTTTCATCATCAATTGAATTAAAACTTTTCACAAGTTCATTTGGCTTATTGGGAGTAATTTTGCCAAATACTGGCTGATTTGAAGCAATCTTACTTTTGTTTGGCGTTA
The DNA here is from genome assembly GCA_044223825.1 of Cyclobacteriaceae bacterium. Taxonomy (GTDB): domain Bacteria; phylum Bacteroidota; class Bacteroidia; order Cytophagales; family Cyclobacteriaceae; genus ELB16-189. The sequence continues at coordinate 104,804 of JBGALO010000006.1, forward strand.
CTGTCAATGAACGAGTATAGTTGTTTTGATCAAACTTTCCACTGACAGTCAGTCGGGAATTATAATCTAAGTTGTAGTAAATAAAGCGTAAATCTTCGCGGGACATCACAAATAACTCCCGGAGATTGTTAATGCGAACAATTAATTCTGGGTTAGAAATACCCACCAACAAAAAAATGGCCTCAAGCACGGAGGTCTTTCCAGAATTGTTCTTCCCAACAAAAATATTTATAGTCTTGAACTCATCCAGATGTAACTTGGAGATACCTCTAAAACCGCTAATATCGAGTTCTTTTAAATGCATTGGCATTACCTGCAAAAATACTCGATTTTACTTCGCGTAAGCAACCGACCGCATCTCGCGGATCACAGTCACCTTAATCTGTCCAGGATACTGCATGTCGCGTTCGATCTTTTGTGAGATCTCAAAGCTGAGTTGTCCCGCGCGTTCGTCAGTCGCCTTTTCAGCGTCAACGATAACACGAAGTTCACGTCCCGCCTGAATAGCAAAGCACTTGTCCACACCTTCGAAGCTCAAACCAACCTGCTCAAGTTCTTTCAATCGACGCGTATATTGTTCGATAACCTCGCGGCGAGCACCAGGGCGAGCGCCGCTGATTGCATCACACGCTTGCACGATCGGTGAAATGATGCTTGTCATTTCGATTTCGTCGTGGTGAGCGCCTATGGCGTTGCATACGATGGGATGCTCCTTATACTTCTGCGCCAGTTCCATCCCCACGATCGCGTGCGGTTTCTCGAGTTCCTCAGGCCAAACTTTTCCGATATCGTGCAACAAACCCGCACGTTTCGCCTGCTTCACGTTGAGGCCGAGTTCTCCCGCCATGATAGCGCAGAGATTTGCAACTTCGCGGGAGTGTTGCAAGAGATTCTGCCCATACGAAGATCTGAATCTCATTCTGCCGACCATTTTAATTAGTTCCGGAGCGAGTCCATGGATACCAAGATCCATGACGGTACGTTCGCCAATTTCAACGACTTCGTCATCGATGTTTTTGGTCGTTTTTGCAACGATCTCTTCGATCCGGGCAGGGTGGATCCTGCCATCTTGAACGAGCCGGTGCAAAGATAGCCTTGCAATTTCCCGCCTCACGGGGTCAAAGCCAGAGATGATGATCGCCTCTGGCGTGTCGTCAACAATGAACTCGACACCAGTCGCCGCTTCCAATGCGCGAATATTCCTTCCTTCACGGCCGATTATCTTCCCTTTGATGTCGTCGCTTTCGATATTGAAGATTGAAACCGAATTTTCGATGGCATGCTCAGTGGCGGTGCGCTGAATTGTTTCGATAACAAGTTTCTTCGCATCCTTCGTGGCTGAGAGCTTGGCCTGTTCCATAATGTCTTTGACGAAGGAGTTGGCTTTCGCCTGTGCTTCTTCTTTCAGGGTTTCAACGAGCTGATCCCGTGCCTGATCTGCTGTAAGCTTTGAAATGCTCTCAAGCACCTGAACCTTCTGTTGATTAAAACGATCAAGCTCTTCCTTTCTGGCCTTTACGAGTTCGTGCTGCCGTGCGAGGCTTTGCCGCTCTTCATCCAGATCGGCTTCCTTGCGCTTCGTGTTTTCAAGTTCCTTGGAAAGCTGGGCTTCGCGTTGCTTGATTTTTTGCTCGTTGCTGATGATTTGATTCTTCTTGCGATTGGCTTCCTCTTCAAATTCCTGCTTCATTTTCAGAAATTTCTCTTTGGCTTCGAGAATTCTGTCTTTCTTGATGTTTTCTGCCTGGAGTTCTGCTTCGCGGATAATGAGTTGGGCGCGCGCGTCATTGGCGGCTTTATTCCGCTGGATTTTTCTTTTATAAAGAAGCGTACCGATCAGGATGCTTAAGACGATTGTCAGTCCTAGGCCGACACCTGCGATCCATATGATTTCCATAATTGTAGATTTAGCGTTTAGATAAACGTTACATAAACGCCCGGCAGGAAAGGAAAGGAGAGGGGACTACAGGATAGCTTGCGAAACCAGCTGGTTCAGGTGTGAAACCTTATCAACAACTGATTGATCGATGGCATGCGTACTTTCTTCAGCTGCCAGTTTCTCAACTAGGCAGTCGAAAGCGGTCATAGCCAACAAATCTTGCTTATCGTCAAGGCCAAATTGCTCGCGGTACGATTTCAGTTTTTCATTGATCAGCTTCCCAGCGGCACGAACGCGTTCTTCTTCGTGGCGTTTTACCTTCATGGGGTATTCGCGGTCCGCTATTTTGATTTTTATAGAAAGCTCGTCCATTTACTGTTTGCTTATCGACTTAAGTGAGCGATGCATTTGTCTATCTCACGGATGTACTCATCCACTGTTTTCCTCAACTCCGAAACACTTCCGTCTTCCGGGTGAATATTGTCTACAATCTTAGCAATTTTAATCTGATTTTTAAAACCGCCCAATTGCTCGTCACGCTGGCGGAGATGCTGTTTTAGCTCCGTATTCTCAGATTTTAGGCTCCCGACTTCCTGTTTTAGGCTTTTGTGCTCATTCAATAGCACGACAAGCTTACGTTCGAGGCCGCTTAGATTGGTTTTGAGTACGTCTTGTTCCATGTTGATTGTGTTTGTTCCGGATTCTGACAGGGGTGGTGGCAGAAACCTTATTGGTAAAACTATCGGTAAACTATTTTCTTATGATCGCTCCAAGTTTTTTCTCCAATTCAATCATCAATTTGTTCATCGTCCGGTCAATCTCTTCGTCCGTCAAAGTTTTGGACTCATCCAGCAACGTGAATCCCAGGGCGTAAGCTTTTTTTCCATCTGGGATCTTGTCGCCCTCATACACGTCAAAGGCAGTTACTTCTTTTATGAGTTTTTTCTCGGTATTGACTATCAATTTCCGGATCTCATCGAAGCTGACACGTTTGTCAAGCACTAAGGAAAGATCCCGTTTCACTTCAGGAAACTTCGGCACTTCCTTGACATCGAACTTAGGATTTGCCGATTGGAAAAGCAAGGCGGTACTCAGGTCGGCGTAAAAAATTTCGTGGCGTATGCCAAAATCTTTGACCAATGCAGATTTTATTTTTCCAATACATCCGATTTCTTTATTCCCTTCCATGAATTTCAATCCGTATTCGAACAACGGATCATTCAATTTTTCCTGCCCCACGTTACTTAGTGCACATTTTTCAAGGATATGTGCAATATTTTGTGCAAGATCATGATAGCATATAACGCGTGAAGGTTTTTGCCACGTCTCAGACTCAAGATCTCCGGCCATATACAATGCCAGGCGATCTTCTTCGATGTATTTGCCGCCCTCCCGACCATAGATCTTACCAAATTCATAGAGTTTTACACCCTTTTGCTTCCTGTTGAAGTTGTGTGCACATACTTCAAGGCCGGTAAAGAGCATCGTCTGCCGTAAAATTCCCTGTTCTTCACTCAGTTTATTCAATATCTCTACAGGCTCACCGCGGAAAGTCAGACCATGGCGTTGCTGATATGCAAAATTGGTCAACGAGTTTGTTAGAATCTCATAAAATCCGTTGGCCGTCAAAATTCCGCCTATGGTTCGCTTGAATTTATCGATGTCTTGCTCGGGAAAATCTGCCAGATAATCGGTGCCGGCAGTTTCATAGAGCTCGATGTTGTTGAAACCGTATATCCTTAGAATTTCTTCAACGATGTCGGCTTCCTGTACGACGTCAACACGGTAGGGTGGAACCGAAACGACGTAATGGTCTTTCTCCTTTTCAACTACTTCAATATCGAGCCGCTTCAGGATAGAGAATACCTCTTCGCGTGAAATCTTTTTGCCAATAAGTCTGTCGACGTTTTTGTCTTTTACAGCGATCAACCTGCTTATTACCTCCTGCGGATATACGTCGACGATCTCAGACGAGATGGAACCGCCGGCTACTTCCTTAATAAGCATCGCAGCCCGTTTCAAAGCATAGACTGTAATCAGAGGATCAGTTCCCCTTGAGAAACGGAATGATGCATCTGTTTTTAATTGGTGGTGATTACTGGTGCGTCGGATGTAATCAGGCGCGAAACAGGCACTTTCCAGAAACACGGTTGTTGTGTTTCCAGATATCCCGGATCTTATCCCACCAAAAACACCGCCAATGCACATGCCCTCTTCGGCATTGCATATCATCAGATCATTGGCCGTAAGGGTTCGTTCTTTATTATCCAGCGTCACAAATTTGGATCCCGCCGGAAGTGTTTTAACGACGACTTTGTTGCCTTTAATCGCTGCGGCATCAAATGCGTGAAGTGGTTGTCCTAATTCATGATTGATGAAATTTGTGACATCAACCACGTTGTTGATAGGTGTCAGTCCTATCGATTCCAATCGCGACTTCAACCATTGCGGCGATTCTTTAATGGTCACACCACTGATCGTCACGGCTGAATAGCGCGGACAGGCGTCTGCGTTTTCAACTGTAACCGGTATCGTCAGGTTTTTATTGTCAACTTTGAACGCATCGACAGAAGGCCATCTGATTGCGCGATCTTTCGCGGCTTTTACGTCCCGCGCCACTCCGATATGCGAGGCTGCGTCTGCACGATTTGGCGTCAACCCTATTTCAATGATTTGATCAGATTCAATCTTAAAAAAATCCGATGCAAGGGTTCCATTCGCAACCTTGGTGTCAAGCACCATAATACCCGCATGGCTCTGACCCAGGCTAATTTCATCTTCGGCGCAAATCATGCCTTCGCTCTGCTCTCCGCGAATCTTCGCGAGCTTTATTTGGAATGGATCACCGTTTGTAGGATGAACTGTGGTCCCTGGTAAGGCAACCACTACTTTTTGTCCCGCCGCAACATTGGGCGCGCCGCACACGATTTGTGCTGGAGTGCCTTGCCCAACGTCCACCGTTGTGATTGACAGCTTATCGGCGTTGGGATGCTTCTTGCACGTCAGAATCTCTCCGATGACTAGGCCTTCTTCCAGGCCGGTGCTGGTAAGAGTCTTCGATATCTCCTCAGCAGATTCAGGAATGTCAATGTATTGCTTGAGCCAGTTGTAGGATATGGTCATTTTTTCAAAAAAAGAGGCTCAAATATAGTCGTTCTGAATTGAAACGCGCCACCACGTAGTGTTTCACTTCATATATGTAGCAGGCATATGTTGCCAGTTACCCGTTACCTGCGACAGGCAACGGGTGACAGGTGACGATCAAATGTCCCAGTCCAGTCCCAATCGCTCTTTCAATTCCCAAAGCTTCGGATTCTTCTCCGCCAGGTGCTCGAACTTTTCTTTTGATGTATATACCACTTTTTTACCGGTAGACTCCTGCAAACTAGTTGCGATATCGAGCTCGGAATTCTTGAGGGTGTCACGCAAATATTGCAGTAGGTCGCGTTTGAAGTTATCCAACAGCGGCTCTTCCACGGGATTGGTGAGCGTCACCATAATAGTGGGGTGCTCGAATTTAAATTCGCGCTTCAGAATTTGATATTCGGCGATTTGGTTTTTGCGGGTTTCGGCGAACTCCGACCAAACAAATTCCAACCTTTCAATTGTCACCGCTTCCTTCTGCTTCGGCAGTGCAGCAGGTTCTTCTTTCTTTGGTGCGGGCGTGGAGTTATTGGAGAAAAGTCCTATCCCCGGTAAAGTTGGTGTTGTCTTGGGCTTGCTCGACTTCGTCGGTAACGCGCCATTGCTCACGGGAGCCTGGCGATCTTGAAGCACGACTTGCTGCAGATCTTGTTTTGGCGGTTCGGCTTTTTCGGGTTGAGTCGCATCTTTTTCGAGAGGCTCATCCTCCGGATCTTCCGACCGGGCGACGCTAGGTTCGCTCGTTACACTAATTTTTTTTTTAATGCTGCTTCTGCAGGTGCCTCGGATTCAGTTGTGCGTGGAGCTTTCACAGCCGATTTTACGTGCGCCATCTTCATCAGCGCGAGTTCGACCAGCAGGCGCTGGTTCTTGCTCATTTTATAATTGATGTCGCACTGGTTCGCAATGCTAAGCCATGATAGCAAGAGTGAGTAAGGAGATGCTTTCGCTTGTTCAGCATATCTTTTCTTAATGCTGTCTGGGACTTCCATGAGTTGCACCGTGCGGGCATCCTGCGCGACCATCAGGTTGCGGATATGCTCACTCAAACCAACGATAAAGTTTTGACCATCGAAGCCCTTATGAAGGATTTCGTCGAATGTGAGCAGCGGTACCGTCGGATTTTCTGCCAACAAAGCGTCCACAACTTTGAAGTAGTACTCATAATCGAGGATGTGCAGGTTTTTGATGACATCCTGGAAGCTGACACCCTTTCCTGATGAGAACGTAACCATCAGGTCGAAAATGGAAAGCGCGTCCCTGAGGGCACCATCCGCTTTTTGAGCGATCAGGTGCAGCGCCGCTTCTTCAGTCTTGATCTTCTCGCGATCAGCAATCTTTTTCAATTGCTTCGCAATGTCGGAGATCTGGATCCGATTGAAATCGAAAATCTGGCAACGGGAAAGGATCGTGGGAATGACCTTGTGTTTTTCCGTGGTGGCCAGAATAAAAATTGCGTAAGAAGGCGGTTCTTCGAGCGTCTTCAAAAAAGCGTTGAAGGCGGCATTCGAGAGCATGTGAACCTCGTCAATAATATAGACTTTGAATTTGCCGTACTGCGGTGGATAGCGGACCTGGTCTATCAGATTGCGTATATCCTCGACGGAATTGTTGGAGGCGGCGTCTGGCGACGATCCTGGCGCAAGTTGTCTTTCCAACACCGCGCGGTCCGCAAAATAAGAGCGCCTGCGCAAGTTTGTTGGTGTCAATTGCGTTTTTGAGCGTGGTGGTAATGTGTTCCTGCCCGACGACTTCTTCGAAGCCAAGCGGTCGATACTTTCGTGCAGAAACAACAAAATTTTCCATCAGGCCGAAAGATAATAAAAGCTGCGAATGCAACTCCCGCCTTAAAAAAAGTTACCTGGTTTTTCGGTTGGAATGGCTTGTTGATCCCGATAGCTATCGGGATTGGCTGTTGGGCCGTTAGCTATCGGGATTCGGTGCTGGCTGTTGGCTTTTGGCAATTCTCAGCCCACGACCATGGCCTCCTCCTTAACTCCTTGACTCCTTTACTCCTTTACTCCTTTACTCCTTTACTCCTTTACTCCTTTACTCCTTTACTCCTTCAATCCTTAACTCCTCCTACAATTTCTCCGTCAAAATCGCCAGGAAAGTTTTCACGGCATCCATATAATTACCAACCCGAATGTTTTCATTTTCAGCATGCTGGTTATTATCTGGGTTTACCGTTGGAACGGCCACAGCCGGAATTCCGAGCGTGATCACAAACGGTGAAATAGGTATTGAGCCACCGGTCATCCGGATGCGAATGGGTTCTTTGCCGAATGCTTTCACCATTGCCCGTGAAAGCCAGAGCCCGCATTCGGAATTGAAAGGCGTTTGAAAAGCCCCGTATGAGATCGATGATCTGAATGATGCGATTTTTGGATATTTCATTCGCTCTTCTTCGGTTGGTTCGTTCTCGACTAAATAGTAGCCCTGATCCTGTACATGTTTTTTTACAATTCCTATGAGCCGTTGAGGATCGCTTGTAGGTACCAACCTGATGTCGATTTCAGCTGTGGCAGTTGCTGGAATAAGTGTGCGTACTTTCTCGCCCACGAACAGCGAGTTCAGTCCACGGATATTTAACGTCGGATATTGAATAGCTTCCTGGAAATTGTTTCCGACTTTATCGGGAGCGGCAATGCCAAGAAATTTATTGATAGCAGCGGGGTCGTCGGGGACTTGCGCCAGAATTTTTTTATCCTCGTCAGAGATTACTACACCATCATAGAATCCCGGCAACGTCACCCGGCCATCTTCATTCTTGGCCCAAAAGTCGTAATCGTTATTTCGCAAATGCCACGCGCTCCGAAACTCAGCGTTGGTTGGTTGCTGATGTGTCGCGGTCCATCATAGATGATCAGCATGTCAGCGCTCAATTCGTTTTTATAAGTTGAAACAGCCGCGGGAAGATTTGGAGACCCAAGTTCCTCCTCGAAATCCATAATGACTTTGATGTTATAGTTGGGGTCAGCCTTCATTTCTTGAAGCGCATCCAGCGACGCGATAAATGCCATCGCGGGCCCTTTCGCGTCCGAAGTGGATCTGGCAAATATTCTCCAGTCGGGGTTGATTGCACCTTGCAATCTTTCATAAGGTATGATCTGCCATTTACCCTCTGGTGCTAGTTCTTTTAACACCGGTTTCCACGGATCCTCCTGGTCCCACGCCGCGGGGTTTACTGGCTGACCATCGATTTGCAGATAAATCAATACAGTCTTCTTCGCGTTCTTCACCCTGCGTTCTGCAAGCAGCAGCGGCACGGTCGGTGTCTGCAATCTTTTCGTTGTAAAGGAGCGTTTGGCAAAGGCTGCTTCGCACCATTGAATGTTCTTTTCTATATCCTTGGGGAAGTGCGCGTCATTGGTAAGGCTTAGTAGATCATACAATTCTTTGAACGATGTGACAGCGTGTTTCTTTGAAAGTGATTCGAGATCGGGTTTTGATTTTTGAGCGAATGATTGAACGGACACCAAGAACAAGACAGCAACGAGGAATTTCATAAGGGTCATTTATTGAATGCATTTCTTACCGCTAAGGCGCTGAGACGCCAAGAATCGCGAAGGAAAAAGCAGCAGCTTTGCGCTTCTTATAGTCTTGGCGTCTTCGCGGCTAAGAGCAGTTACTTTAAATACTTCGCCGGCAATGGGAATCCCATACTCTCCGCACACCAGAAAATATTAATGATATAGTATCGCTTTCCATCATGAAACAGCTGAATACTGTTGATGCCACGATTTGTCACTGGACCGTCTTTCTTCTCTTTTGTTTCATATGTGCTGAAAGCGTGTGTAACAGTTCCGTACATTTCTGTTGTCCGGTGTAATTCTTTTTCAAAGAAGCCGGTCGAAATTCTGGACGTGAACAGCTGTACATATTCTTCCGGACTCAACGCCTTGATGGTTAGTTCACCTTTGTCATCTTTCCGCGTAGGAATCAAGCGCGTTTCCGGTTTAAACAAATTTCTGAATCGATCCCAGTCACGGGCCTGGCCTGGATCACCGGAGATAACTTCATACAATGCGGCAATAATAGCGTCGACAGATTTAACGTCGGCTGAGTAATCCTTTTGCGCAACCGCGGCTGGTGCGAGCGCTACAATTGCAACAATTGAAATAATGTATTTTTTCATGGGGAGAGAAATTAGGTCGGGGAGCGAAGTTAATTTTTTAAAGCCACGGATGACACGGATTTACACGGAGAAATACAATTGGCGCATTGTCGAATAGGCGCGTGTTTGAAGATTCGATTAGAATTCTTCCAACTCACTCAGTTCAGGCCCGCCTCCGCGATTGCCCACACCGCCAACGAGATAGATCGTCCCTTTTACAATTGCTCCCCCAGTCCCATGCCGGCCACGCAGCAGATTCGGAAGCTTCGTCCATTTGCCTGAATTGACGTCGTAGCCCTCCATTTCGTTGTGAGCTTCAACATGCGCATCACTTTCACCACCCATCAAGACAACCTTTCCATCATAGACTACAGCGGAGCTGCCCGCGCGCAAAGTTGGAATATTGTTTCCGGCGTCGAGGGTTGTCCACTTGCCCGTCTTGAAATCATAAACATCAGTCTCTTTGACGCAGGTGTTGAGGACATTGTTAGTGCGGGCTGTAGAAAGACGTCCGCCGGCGACGACAAGCGTGTTGTTGGACACACCAACCTGAACGTGGTCGCGGACTCTGGGAGCATCCGGTAATTGTGTCCATTTGTTTTTTGCGGGATCATATTCATCGAACCAGGCAACGTGGCCATCCCAATGACCATCCTGCTCGCCACATACTACATAGATCTTATTGTTGTGAACGAACGCGCCCGCCGCACCACGACGCCGTCCTTCCGGTATCTCGGCACCTTTGCGCCATTCATTTTTCTTTGGGTTAAAAATATAAATGTTTGGGATCGGCGTCTCATGGGGATACGGTCCGGTGAACGCACCGATAACATAGATTTCGTTTTTGAATGCGATCGCCTGGAAGTGATGCATTTCGAGCGGCGCCTTCGCCAATGTTGTCCAGCTATTTGTTTTTGGATCGTATTCATTGACCGGTTTGTCACCCCGGCCACCGAGCAAATAAACTTTTCCATTGACAGAAGCGACGCCACTTTCGCCTCGCGTTTCAAATGATCCGGCTGCTTGCACCACTTTCCATTGCTGAGCGAGCGCCGGAATAATTAATAGACAGAGAAGGATGTTCAGCAGGAGCTTCATTTTCACAGCGATAAGATGTACAAATTATGAAAAAATCTGGTGGCTTTGTCGCAAAGGCTCTAAGACTCAAAGTTTCGCGAAGAAATTCTTGGCGTTTCTTTGCGGCTTTGAGTCTTCGCGGCTAACGTGTATTTCCTATTTTTGGAATTGAATGCCATCTCCCCCAAAGTACTCCGTCATCATTCCTGTTTACAACCGGCCCGCTGAGTTGGGCGAGCTCTTGCACAGTTTGACGGTGCAGACATACACTGACTTCGAAGTAATTATCGTGGATGACGGCTCGCAGCAAACTTCGAAAGCTGTTTGTGATTCTTATTCGACCAGGCTTTCTATACAATATTTTTTCAAACCTAATTCCGGACCAGGTCCCAGTCGCAATTATGGTTTTGAAAAGGCAGTTGGACAATATTTTGTGATGTTCGATTCGGACTGCATTCTTCCATCAACCTATTTCGAGTCTGTGGAAAAGTTTTTGGAATCGAGCGCAGTCGATGCATGGGGTGGTCCGGATCGTGGTCACGAAAAATTCACACCGCTCCAGCAAGCGATGGCATATACGATGTCATCTTTCTGGACAACCGGAGGAATTCGTGGAGGAAAAAACCAGGCCGACAAATTTCAGCCCCGCAGTTTTAACATGGGATTCAGCAGAAAGGTGTGGGAGTTGACGAAAGGTTTTGCATTTGATCGTCTTGCTGAAGACATCGAGCTGAGTATCCGCATGCGAAAGGAAGGATTCAAAGTTGCTTTAGTTCCTGATGCGTTCGTGTATCATAAGAGGAGAACAAACCTTTGGCAGTTTTTTAAACAGGTCCAGGGATTTGGACGGGGAAGAGTGCGTGTGGGGAGGATTCATAAGGGAGAAGTGAAACTGACGCACTGGTTTCCTGTAGCGTTTCTTTTCTACTTGTTTGTTGTTGTGGTGGCATTTATCCTGCAAAACGAGTGGCGTTTTTTATTATTCGCTCCAATGTTTATGTATTTAGGCGCAATCTGGTTCACGTGCTACTTTCAAACCGGATGGTCTCTCCGCAAGACCTTTTCGGAGAAACTCCCTCCCGACCAAATGCTCCTTATGATTCGGATATATTTTATGTCCTTATTAACCATACCCGCGGCAGTTGTTCAGCTATGTGGCTACGGTCTAGGTTTTTTGAAAGAAAAATTGGGATTCTGATAATACATTTCTCACGGATCAAACAGATTAAATGCCCACGGATTTGCACAGATCTGTGCGAATCAGTGATATTCAATCCGTGATATCCGTGGGAACTGTAATTTAAATCAGTTTCAGGAAGACCTTTTCATCAATCTCGTGCTTCCCCTCAAACAAAATTTTCTCTGGCGTGATGCCTAATTTATCCGCGAGTAGATCAAACTCTTTGATTCTCTCGGGCGTCACGAAAGGGTCCTGATCCCCTGCAACCATAAATGTTTTCTTAGAAGCAAGTACTTCTTTTCCTGCCCCGAAATTCATATCGGGTGGAAACAACCCAGCCCATAAAATCAACTTTTCAAACTTGACTTTTCCATCAGCTGCCCAGCGACACACGGTCGCGCAGCCTTGGGAGAAACCGAGTAGTGTTACTGGAATATTGGGAAACTTGTTGACCTCGTTATTGTATACGGTGTTCAGGTAGGAGATATAATTGTCTATATCCATCAGCCTGTTTTCACTTGTCATCCACACAGCGCCAACTCGATTGTCCTTACGACCCTTGTCAGTGAATTCTGATAAATAATAACGTGACAGTCCTTCCGGCGCAATGACAAAAATATTTTGACTTGTGAGTATTTGGAACTTCTTAATAAAGTATTGCGCAAGCTGACCATAACCATGAAGCACAAACCAAATTTGATTTGTGCTCGCGTCTAGTGTGCCGAGGGTGTAGTAGCGCGCTTTGAATTCAAACCCTATGGACTTTTCCTGCATCAGAGCAATTTGGAGGAATCAAAGCTCAGTGGCAACAAGTCATCGGCCGTTTCACTTTTTGCCCACTTATTTTCGTCTGCAAACATCACGACCTCGATTGCATTTTTCTGTTTCTGCTCAAACTCAAGCATGACTTGCCGGCACGCTCCGCAAGGTGCTGCGCCTGTCAGCTCTTTATGATTTTTCTTGTGCGCAACGACCGCGATCTTTTTTATGATCTTTCCGGGGTGCTGTGAAGAGGCGGCGTACAACGCAACGCGTTCGGCACACATACAAAGGGGATACGATGCGTTTTCCTGATTCCCGCCCTGCACCACCGTTCCGTCTTCGAGCAATAGCGCAGCGCCTACATAAAATTTTGAATACGGAGCGTACGCCAGATTCGTAGCTTCTTTCGCTTTATGAACCAGATACTTCGACTCAGTGTCAAGGTCTTCAAGGTGCGTGTAAAATGAAATCCCTTTCATACCCAAATTAAAATTAACGACGACATTCGTGCCCAATGATAGATTTTTTTGAGCAGGGATTTGAAAGTTAGATGATTCCCTTGATAAACTGAAATGAAAAATGACAAAGTGCGCAAAGTTTTAAGCCACGCGTGCCTGCGTGTAGCCGCTTGCGCCACCGCCAAAGCTTTAGCGACACGAGGTCGGCGAAAGCAGGGATTACACGGATGGACACGGACTAATACATTTTTTAATCCGTGAAAATCCGTGTCATCCGTAGCTAAAAAATATCCAACAATCGTAGTTCCGTATAGGCGAAAAGGATGAGATAAGAATGCGGGAACCTTTAAATTTGCAACATGAGATCAATCCTTATTCTCGGCGCTGGAAGATCATCTTCGGCTTTGATACATTATGTTATTCGAAACGCTGCTCAACACGAATGGCGTGTTACGGTAGGCGATGTTTCGACCGAAGCGGCCAGGGAGCGGATCGGCAACAATGGGCAGGCAACAGCTACATCATTTGATATTACACAACAAGCTTCTTCCGACATCATAAAAAAACACGATGTCGTCATTTCTCTGATTCCCGCAAGCCTGCATCCTAAGGTCGCAGCCTTGTGTCTTCAGCATGACAAACATTTATTCACCGCTAGCTACGTCTCCGATGAAATGAAAGCATTCGACGCAGGAGCAAAGAAGAAAGGGCTTCTGTTTTTGAATGAATGTGGATTGGATCCGGGGATCGATCACATGAGCGCGATGCAGGTTATCGACAAGATCCGGGACAATGGTGGCGAAATGACTTCCTTTGAATCCTTCACCGGTGGACTGATCGCGCCGGACACAGATCCTGAAAATCCATGGCGATATAAATTCACATGGAACCCGCGCAACGTGGTAATGGCGGGACAGGGGACGGCCAAGTTTTTACAAAACGGCCAATACAAATTCATTCCCTATCAGCAACTATTCAAGCGCGTCACATCAATTCGTGTCCCTGGTCATGGAGAATATGAAGGGTATGCCAATCGCGACTCACTCAAATACCGCGAAACCTATGGCCTTCAAAACATAAAAACGATGCAGCGCGGCACCTTGCGTAACAAAGGCTTTTGTTCGGCGTGGGATATATTTGTTCAACTCGGCTGCGCCGATGACACCTATCAGGTCGAAGATTTGAAACACCTGACGCACCAGGATTTCCTGAACGCGTTCCTCGACTTCCATCCCGAGTGGAGTGTCGAGCAAAAGATCGCTCACCAATTCAAGTTGAAAGAGGATGGTCCGGAATTACAGCGACTCAGCTGGTCGGGTTTCTTTGACAATGAAGTTATAGGGTTGAGCTCCGGCACCCCTGCACAAATACTAGAACATATCCTTAACAAACGCTGGAAGCTGAGCCCAATTGATCGTGATTTTATTGTCATGTGGCATCGCTTCAGATTTTTGCAGGACGGCGCGGAGAAAGAAATTCAGGCTTCACTCGTTGCCGAAGGTGAGAACTCAATCAATACAGCCATGGCGAAAACGGTGGGCTTGCCGCTGGCGATCGCAGCAAAATTGTTGTTGCAGGGAAAGATCAAACAGCGTGGTGTGGCGATTCCTGTCACGAGAGAGTTTTATGATCCGATATTGAAGGAGTTGGGGGAGATGGGAATTAAGTTAGTGGAGAATTAGAATTCAGAAACTGCAGAATTCTTAATTCTGAACTCTTAAATCTTAAATCTGCCTTTGCATTCTGGGTATCTGAAGGCAGAGTTCAGAAGGCAGAATTTAGATTTCAGATTTTTGTGATCCGATATTGGGGGGTAGGGAGAGTGGGAATCAAGTTGATAGAGAACTAGGATTCAGAAAAAGTAGAATTGAAAATTCTTGATGCTTAACTCTTAACTCTGCCTTTGTATTCTCGGTACCTGAAGGCAGAGTTCAGAGGGCAGAACTTAGAACTTAGATTTTTACGCACACATTATCTGGAAAACCGGCAACAAATCTTGGTTGTTTCGGCATTTTTTATCTCAATATTGATCTCATGAGGAAAAATGATCTTGAGGAACGACTAGTAAAATTTGCTGCCCTTATTATTAAACTGGTCAGTGAATTGCCGAACGAAAAGGTGTCCAATCACCTTTCAGGACAAATCCTTCGCTCGGGTACTTCACCGGCCCTAAATTATGCCGAGGCTTTGGGGGCTGAATCAATGAGGGACTTTATTCACAAGTTGAGGATCGTCTTGAAGGAATTGCGAGAAACTGCTGTTTGTTTGAGAATTTTCGTAGAGATCAATTATGTGAGAGCGGAAAACCCAGTGTGCAAAGAGTGCAATGAATTGATCTCGATTTTTGTTGCGAGCTTGGTGACCGCGAATAAAAATAGTGCAAAACCAGAATCACGCACATTAAAAGCCGACGACACGACTTCATGATTCTGAATTCTTAACTCGTAACTCTGCCTTTGTATTCTCGGTACCTGAAGGCAAAGTTCAGAAGGCAGAATTTAGAACTTAGAGTTCTATGATCCGATATTGGGTGAGTTGAGAGAGATGCGAGTTAAATTGATAGAGAGCTAGAATTCAGAAACAGTAGAATTGAAAATTCATAATTCTGAATTCTTAAAATCTTAAATCTGCCTTTGCATTCTCGGTACCTGAAGGCAGAGTTCAGAAGGCAGAATTGAGAATTCAGATTTTTATGTTCCGTTGTTGGGTGAGTTGAGAGAGATTGGATTCAAGTTGATAGAGGCCTAGAATTCTGAAACTGTAGAATTCATAATTCTGAAATCTGAAATCTTAAATCTGCCTTTATTCCCGGTACCTCGGCGATAAAGCAACAATCGCTACCCATTCAACGCCTCATACACCGCATCCACTTCCAAATCATAACCCTGTGCTGCTGACACCGCGAGTTGATCGCAGCGTTCGTTCTCCGGATGTCCGTTGTGGCCGCGGATCCACACAAACTCAGGTTTGAATTTTTTATGCAATCCAATGTATCTTTTCCACAAGTCGGCATTGGCTTTCTTTTTAAAATCAATTTTCTCCCATCCCCAGATCCATCCTTTCTTCACGGAATCAATAACATATTTTGAGTCAGAGTAGATGGTGACAGGAATACCCAGCTTCTTAATGGCCTCAAGCCCGGCAATGACTGCCATCAACTCCATGCGGTTGTTAGTGGTGAGGCGATATCCCTGACTCAATTCTTTCTCATGTCCTCCGAATCGGAGAATCGCACCATAACCGCCAGGTCCGGGATTGCCCTGCGCGGCTCCGTCAGTATAAAGCTTGATCATGTCAGGCAAAGTTGGACTTCACGATTTTCACCGCGATGGCGAGCAGGATCACGCCGAACACCCGACGTAGAACGGCAAATCCTGATTTCCCAAGCTTCAACTCAAGCCATGTGGCGGAACGAAGCACGACGTATACGATGCAAAGATTCAATACAATACCGATCAGGATATTGACTTCTTCATAGACTGCGCGCAACGAGAGGATCGTACTCAATGTTCCGGCGCCGGCAATAATCGGGAATGCCAATGGTACAATGGAGCCTGTACCCTTAGCGTCGGGATCATCTTTAATTAATGTAATTCCCAGAATCATTTCCATTGCTATGATGAATATGATGATGGCTCCGGCCACGGCAAATGAGGCTACGTCCAGCCCAAAAAGATTCAATATCGATTGTCCGAGAAAGAGAAATCCGACCATCAGCGCGGCGGAAATCACGGTGGCGGCTTCCGCATGTATGCGCCCTTCGCGTTGACGTATAAGAATGATGGCAGGGATCGCTCCCAATATATCGATGATCGAAAAAAGGATCAGCGTGACAGAAAAGATTTCGGTTAAATTCATTGTATCCTTCAAATCTAGAAAACATTTGATAATTTTCTTGAATGCATGAGCCACGGATGACACGGATTGACACGGATAGAATCGCACGGATAGCGAGAAATCTCACCTTGATGTTGGGCCTTTTGGCACCGGCAGCCATTGTCGCGCAAACAGACTTAAAGCTCTGGTACAACAAACCGGCAGCGAGCTGGAATGAGGCATTACCGATAGGCAATGGCAGATTGGGTGCGATGATCTTCGGAAATGTCAATGATGAGCTTATCCAATTGAATGAAGGCACGCTTTGGTCGGGCGGACCGGCGAATACCAATCCCAATCCAATAGCACCGAGATTCCTTTCTCAGATTCGCGCCGCAGTTGCCGCGGGTGACTACAAAAAAGCGGATGCGCTTGCAAAGCATATGCAAGGTCCGTTTACTGAATCATTTGAGCCGTTGGGAGATGTCATCATAAGGCAAAAATTCTCTGGCGATCCGACAGCTTACTATCGTGATCTTGATCTTTCATCTGCGGTCGCAACAACCCGCTTCACAATTGATGGCGTTGAATTCAAGCGCGAACAATTTATTTCCGCTCCTCAACAAGCAATGGTTGTCCGGCTGACTGCATCGCGAGCCAACGCGCTGACTTTTGAAATCAGTGCGACCAGTCCATTGTATGCGGTTACAAAAAGCCTGCCGCCCTCGGATATCATCGTCAACGGAAAGGCTCCGTCGCACACAGATCCAAGCTATATGGAGACTCTTCAGGTCCCGGTTATTTATGGCGACCCATCAAATTGTGATGGGATGAGATTTCAGCTGCGTATAAGAATTCAATCTACTGACGGTAAAGTAGAAGTCGCAGCCAATGGGCTGCACGTCAGCGGTGCAACGAATGCGTTGATTCTTATCTCAGCGGCGACAAGTTTCAATGGTTTTGACAAATGTCCTGATCGAGAAGGTCTGGATGAAGACAAACTCGCAGCATCTTATATTGAAGGAGCCTGTCAAATTCCTTTTGAAGAGCTTAGAAAAAATCATGTAAACGATTACCAGAAGGTTTTTAGTCGTGTCACCCTCGACCTCAATAATTCTAAAGCGCCGGCTTTGCCAACAGATGATCGCCTGCTTGCCTATACGAAAGGTGGAAACGACCCTTCGCTCGAAGCGCTCTACTTCCAGTTTGGGAGATACTTGTTAATCTGTTCATCTCGTCCGGGAGGTCAGCCAGCAAATCTCCAGGGAATTTGGAACAATCATGTCAGGCCACCATGGAGCAGTAACTACACGATTAATATCAACACCGAAATGAATTATTGGATGGCTGAAAGTTGCAACCTTTCAGAATTTCACACGCCGTTGCTTGAATTCATCAAGCGGCTTTCAGTGAATGGAACGCTAGCTGCTTCAAACTACTATGAAGCACCCGGATGGGTCGCTCATCACAATTCTGATATCTGGGGAGCGGCAAATCCGATGAGCGGGATGCCGATGTGGGCGAACTGGCCGATGGGCGGCGCATGGTTATGTCAGCACCTTTGGGAGCATTATCTATTTACCGGCGATGTAAACTATTTGAAAGACGCATATCCAGTCATGCGCGGTGCCGCTGAATTTTGCAAGTATTGGTTGATTCGCGACAGCAATGGTAGGCTTATCACTTCACCCTCGACGTCGCCCGAAAATCTATTCATATCCGACGGCAACAAATATGCAGTGTCCGCTGCCACTACAATGGATATGTCAATCATTCATAATCTTTTCTCGAACGTGGCCGCAGCCAGTGAAAAACTGGGGATCGATGCGCAACTAAGAAAGGAACTGCTTGCGAAGCGAGACAGTCTTTTCCCTTTTCAAATTGGAAAAAAGGGAAACCTGCAGGAATGGTATAAAGACTTTGAAGACGCGGAGCCGCAGCATCGTCACGTGTCGCATTTGTTTGGGCTTTTCCCCGGGAATCAGATATCGCCGATTACGACTCCATCCCTGGCAAAAGCAGCCAGCAAGTCACTTGAGTTGCGTGGCGACGGAGGTACAGGATGGTCTAAAGGATGGAAGATAAATCTGTGGGCACATCTCCTTGACGGAAATCATGCATACAAATTATTGCGTGAGCAACTCACGATCACAGGCCGGGACGGCGTTGACTATTCAAACTCCGGCGGTACGTATCCGAATTTGTTCGATGCTCATCCGCCATTTCAGATTGATGGAAACTTTGGTGGAACATCAGGCATCACTGAAATGTTACTACAAAGTAACCTTGGCAGTATACACCTTTTGCCCGCATTGCCCGACGCATGGCAGTCAGGCCAAGTGAAAGGACTGCGTGCCAGGGGCGGCTTTGAAGTTGACATTGCGTGGAAGAATCACGTTATCGATAATGCGACAATCCGATCATTAAACGGAGAGACTTGTGTTTTGAGAACATCGCAACGCGTCCGTATCTCTGGCGCTTCCGCAAAAAGTGTGAAAACCGATTTCGGATATATAACAACTTTCAATACAAAGCCCGGAGCTATTTATACCGTAAACGGGAATAGATAAGCAGCAGAGTTCCATTTGCGTTAGCCCTTAAACCTTGAACTTTAAACCTTGAACTACGACTACGAACCGCTTGCGCCACCGCTAAAGCTTTAGCGACACGCGGCCGTTTGGGCAAGTCCTGAACGCTGAACCCTGAACTCTAAACTTTTCTAATAACTTTCTATAATCCTCGCCCTTGGGCTGGTCGTATATTTGCCAGCTGTGAAAGTGTTGAAAGTAATCCTGTACGCGACAATCTTGCTTACGATCTGTGAGGTGACGGGAGTTACTTTTTTTGCGAAGCAGGATAAGGCCTTTTGCTATGAGGCAGGTGGGTTCGAAACACCCGCCGAAGAAGATGAGTCCCGTGAAGAGACTGAAGATACTGATGACTATTTTTTTGAATTAAGCATATACCTGCCCTCATTCGTCTCGATTGATCCAACCCTCAGCTATTCAGCTGATATTAATTTCCACCAATTCTATCAAGAGATTACAGTTCCTCCTCCACAGGGTTGATTTCGTCCTGCCTTTCAGTTCCACCTTTTAATTCAAAAATCACCAATCCATTATGGAGGAGAAAATTTCATTTCGTCCTGTCGACAACCTTATTCATGATATTCCTGCGTCGCTTGTCGTGTTTCTCGTCGCATTGCCCCTGTGTCTTGGCATCGCGCTGGCGTCTGGCGCCCCTTTGTTTTCAGGACTTGTTGCCGGAATAACAGGCGGCCTTGTCGGAGGCTTTCTCAGTAAGTCGCCGATCAGCGTAGCAGGTCCTGCTGCAGGCCTTACGTCTATTGTGATTGCTTCCATTGCAGAGCTTGGATCTTTTCCGATGTTTCTGACCTGCGTGGTGATTGCGGGCATTATCCAGGTCGCGCTTGGTTTCATGAAGGCTGGTACTATCGGACACTTTTTTCCTGTGGCGGTGGTCAAAGGAATGTTGGCTGCCATCGGGCTTATTCTGATCCTGAAGCAAATTCCTCATGCTCTTGGATATGACGCAGACTTCGAAGGGGATGAGGCGTTCTTTCAGACCGATGGCAAGAATACATTCACCGAAATTCTCGCATCTGCATTGAATCCCGCGGCAGGCGCAGTTGTGATTTGCACGTTGTCATTGCTCGTGCTCTACTTTCTTTCAAGTGAACGGATAAAAAAACTCAAGGTAATGAAGTTCTTGCCGGGTCCACTCATTGTAGTTGTGATGGGCATCGGCTTGAATATACTTTTTAATGCGAGCGTTCCGCTGTTGGCTTTACCCCAAAATCACATGGTAAACCTGCCGGAATTCACCAGCGTATGGGATAAGTCGCTGTGGATACTTCCGGACATAAATGCCGTTTCTAATCCTGCGATATACCGTATCGCAATCACGCTGGCACTGGTCGCAAGTCTTGAGACGTTGCTAAGTCTGGAAGCAGCAGATAAACTAGATCCATTAAAGCGAGTTACGCCACTAAATCGTGAGTTGAAAGCACAGGGAATCTCCAATATGGTCTCGGGATTATTGGGAGGCCTTCCCCTCACGGCGGTGATTGTGCGCACTTCTGCAAATGTTCAGGCTGGTGCACGCACGCGAACCTCCACGATCGTTCACGGAATCTTACTCGCACTGATGGTATTTCTTTTTCCCGATGTGCTCGAAGCAATTCCGCTGGCATCACTTGCAGCCATTCTCCTGACTGTGGGATACAAACTCACGGCACCAGTAATCTATAAGGAGATGTTTAAAAAGGGGAGAGATCAATTTCTTCCGTTCGTGATCACCGTAGTTGCAATACTCTTCACCGACTTGCTGATTGGAATTTTTGTTGGAATTCTTGTTGCGATATTCTTCGTGCTGAAGACGAATTTCAGATCGGCCATCATTCTCGTAAACAACGACGACCAATATCTACTGAAGTTCATGAAAGATGTGTCGTTCGTTCATAAGTCTTCACTCCGCAATGCACTTGATAGCATACCCAGTCGCTCATCACTAATCATCGATGGATCTAAAAGCCAGTTCCTCGACGCCGACATTGTGGAAACACTGGAAGATTTTATCAAGAGCAGTGCCGCAAAGAAGATTAAAGTCGAACTGAAAAAGACGAACGATGCCATTAATCCGATGTTCCGGATCGATAATGGTCCTTTGAAAAGGAATGGTTCCCATCACATTGCCCCAACCTTACATGAGGCGACACGCGATCACTAAGCTGATTTCAAAAACATACGAATCATAAATTCCATGAGATCTTACGAAAAATTGCTATTGGAAAACAAAGCATGGGCAGCTGAGCAAACCGGGCGCGACCCTGAATTTTTCCGCCGCCTGGCGGATATTCAAACGCCAGAATTCCTGTGGATAGGGTGTTCCGACAGTCGTGTGCCTGCGAATGAAATCACCAACACTGCGCCGGGGGAGATTTTTGTGCACCGCAATATCGCCAACCTCGTTGTGAACACTGATCTCAATGTCCTAAGTGTTTTACAATATGCCGTAGAAGTATTAAAAGTCAAGCACGTGATTGTTTGTGGTCACTACGGTTGCGGTGGGATAAAAGCTGCGATGACAAACAAAGATCTGGGACTTATCAACAAATGGTTACGGCACATAAAAGATACGTACCGGATTTATAGGGAGGAACTTGATGCGATAGCCGACACCAATGACCGCGCCGATCGCCTGGCAGAGCTCAGTGTTCAGGAGCAGGTCATGAATCTTGCCAAGACATCCATAATTCAGGGTGCATGGAAATCGGAAAAAAGACCGACTTTGCACGGATGGATTTATAGCCTCAACGACGGCATACTCCATAATCTGGTTAAGATCGATTCGACTTCCAAAGCTGTTGATCCGATTTATCAGTATGACATGGAGTGAGAAAGGCTTTGGCTATGGCTAAAGCTTAGGCCAAAAAAAGAGTCTCACCGGTTACCCCCGTTACGAATTTTTAGACTGCGCAAAATCCGTGATCGGGGGGCCGGTGAGGTTTATTTTTTTACTGTTTTATCCGTTCAGGCTGCTTCTATTTTCCAAAACAAGAAATGAATTGAGGTTTAGAGGCAAAGGGAGTGCACAAGTCACACCGCTGGGGGACTTTAGAATAAACTTTATGCGCGTGTCTTATTGAGCAGCGTGGGAAATGGGCACTGTGAGAATGAGAAGACGCTTTGAGGATTTTGGATAGATCCCTGATTGTTGTCTTGAGAAATCAATTGTTACTCTACTTCTTTTTCTTCTTCGGTTTCGGTTCTGGCAGTTCCTTGACTGTTATCCTTATTAATTTTTTCAGCCATTCCCGATCTTCCAACTTTTCTTCAATTAAAAAACTTGGCTTTGCTCCTGGATAAGGAGGGGCTTCAACGACGTCCTTGATAAACGCTTTCCCTGAAGCCGTTGGCTTGATGAATAATTTATTGTCACAGATGAGCCCGAACAATTTATCTCCAAAGTACAAGCCATATTCACCAAACATTTTTTTTGCAGTGACTTGTCCTGCAGTGTCGATCTGTTCCAGTACAAAATCTACAAATTTCTGATTCGATGCCATATGACGATAAAGATGATTACAAGTAGATCTTCAAAAACCTCATGAGCTTATCAATTTCCTTTCCCTTCAATGCAGGAAAGTTTGCAATCCGGAACGTCTCTGTTTTCATTTTGCCATAACCTTCACCCACCAACAAACCTTGTTTCTTTGCGGTCGCTTTGACGGCTTCGATAAGTTTTGGATTTCCCTTCACTGCGAGGACTGTTCTGGACTGAATCGCATGATCCGTCACCAGCACTTTCAGGCTCTTGCTGTTTGAAAAGAATTGATTCCATTTTTTCAATCGTTTCGAAAGTTTTTTTTCTGTGATGTCGATCGGATCCATTTTTTTCAGCACGCACTTCAGCAAATAGATGCCCAACACATTGGGCGTGCAGGAGGTCTGCCATTTTTCCATCATGGCGTGTACCAGCGTCAAGCTATTGTAATGGCGCGATTCACCAATTGCTTCCATTTTCCTGATAGCTTCCGGCCCACAGACCATAATCCCGAGTCCCGCAGGCAAGCCAAAGCATTTTTGAACCGAGGCAAACCAGATATCGGCATTTTCAAATCTTAAACTCACGCCGGCCATAGAAGAGGTGGCGTCGACGGCAACGAGGTGATCTGGATTATTTCTTTTGATGGTCGCGATTACATCATTGGCCACCTGTGTTCCGTTGGACGTCTCATTCTGCGTAATACAGATCACTTCGCCGTCGGTGAATATCAGACCCGATGCCTTCAGTGGCTGTTCGATTTCAAATGGAATGGAAATGGATGCCGCGTGTAACCTGCGAGTATAGTCGAACCACTTTTCACCGAACGCTCCATTGTGTATGTGGTGACTTTTGGATGTAATCAAGGATTGAGCAATGATCTCCCAGCATTCTGTGGCGGATGACGTAAAATACACGCCGTAGTCGTCAGGAACGTTCAGCTTCTTCTTTAATAGCTTGACCGTTTTCTTATAGAGATCCATGAATTCCGGACTGCGGTGATTCATGCTGAGGATGCCTTTCTTGTGGGCTTCTTTAACCCACGAAGGAATTTCATCGTGAACTCTGGAAGGACCGGGGTAGAAGGAGATCATGGGATGTACGGGGACAACGTTCTATTTTTATCAGATTTGTACCGACTGTAAATCATAAGCCGTGAGCTGTAAGCTGTTGGTGCGTGACGGCTTACAGCTTACCACTTACCGCTCACAAATTTTGACATCATGCCTATGAGGGTTTGTTTAAAAGGTATATCAACGCCAACGCATAACTCTGCAACCCAAATCCGGTTATCAGTCCCGCACACTTCGAGGTAATCAAACTCGTATGACGAAATTCTTCCCGGGCATATACATTTGATATGTGCACTTCCACCACAGGTGTTGATACTGCCGCGATGGCGTCGTGTATAGCAACCGAGGTGTGGGTGTATGCGCCGGCATTGAGGATGATCCCATCAAACTCAAACCCGACTTGTTGTATGATGTTGACGATCTCTCCTTCGATGTTGGATTGGAAATAGTGCAGTTCTGCCTGGGGGAAACCCTGCACCAAAGTTTGAAAGAAGTTCTCGAAACTTTGCCCACCGTAAACATTAGGTTCACGTTTTCCAAGGAGATTCAAGTTCGGTCCGTTGATGATCTGTATGCGCATATGTTTGAATAAATATTCCCCCGCAGGCCCCGCGGATAACGCAGATTGATTGTTCACATAATATCTGAACGATCAGCGCGATTTGCGGGAGGATAAATACAAATGTCGCTAAATTAGCGTGTCCGAAAAATGGCTGGAAACCCGTGGAGTACATATATCAAAGACTACAGGAATTACCTGAAGCTAGAGCGTTCTCTTTCTGAGAACTCAATTGAAGCATATGTCCACGATGTGGAATTGCTGAGCTCCTACGTCGATGTCTCTAAACTCGGAATCAATCCGACAGGAATTAACTCAAAACACCTACAGGGATTTCTGGCGTACATCAATGAGCTGGGAATGAGCCCGCACAGCCAGGCACGAATTCTCTCTGGCATCAAAGGTTTTTTCAAATACTTACTTTTTGAGGAGCTGATTCAAAAAGACCCGACTGCATTGATCGAGGGTCCAAGGCTGGGGCGCAAGCTGCCGGATACACTCGAGTACAACGAGATCGTAAAGTTATTGGAGGCAATTGATCTTTCAACGCCAGAAGGTGCCAGGAACCGTGCCATGCTTGAAGTCTTGTATAGTTCGGGTCTGCGCGTATCGGAGCTTGTTGAGTTGAAACGGGCGAACGTCTATTTCGATCTGGGATTTCTGCGGGTTATCGGCAAAGGCAATAAAGAACGACTCGTACCGATTGGCCGGGATGCGATGAAATATCTTAAAATCTACCTGGAGGAGATCAGAGTGCACATTCCGGTTCAGAAAGGATTCGAAGGACATGTATTTCTCAACAAACGGGGAAAGAAAATATCGCGCGTGTCGGTGTTTCTCATTATCAAAGCATTGGCGTCGTCGATCGGTCTTAAAAAAGAGATCAGTCCTCACACATTCCGTCACTCTTTTGCCACGCACCTGATTGAGGGCGGCGCCGACTTGCGGGCTGTTCAGGAGATGTTGGGACATGAATCGATCACGACTACAGAAATTTACACGCACCTCGATCGTGATTATCTGAAACAAGTCATTCGGGAATTTCATCCACGCGGCTGAGTCACGAAAGTTTGGAGTTCAGGGTTCAGAGTTCAGGGTGTGCCGACATGACCCACTAGCGTCCGTTGGGGTTCAAAGGTTGCGGTTTCTAATTTGGTTTGCACAGTGCTATGAAGTTTTCGCAGTTCATTTTTTCTTATTTTTACACTATGCGCAAAGTCCGGATTTTATTGGCTTTTTTATGTATTCAGGGCATAGTCAATGCCCAGGACATAAATGTCGAATATGATAAAAACAGGGATCTATCCCGCTATAAATCATTTTCTGTAGCCGGCGGTGAAATCATTACACCAAAAGATCAGAGACAGGCAGGTGACACAGTGATGTTGAAAAAAATTGCCGACGCAGTGTCGAAGGAATTAATCGGTAAAGGATTGCAAAAGAAGGATTCCGTGGGGGATCTTATCGTATCCTACATAATAGGTTCGCAGGAGAAGACCGATTTTAGCAACCTCGGACCGTTGGGCACGAGCCCAGGGAACAGCAGCCAGATATGGTCGCGGGATTTCCAGATGGGCAGCCTTGTCATTGACCTCAATGACAGGAGCAACAATCTCATTTGGCGTGTGAATGCAACCACAAATGCTCAACCGTCGGATGTCCCTAAGATGATCAACGAAGTAGTGGCTGCAGGCTTCAAGAAGTTTTCTCTCAAGCCGAAGAAGACCAAGCAGAAGTAGTATTTCATGTATAAAATTTTCGTCCGGCCTCTTCTATTCCTGTTTGCACCGGAAGTTATTCCATTGATTCATAAAATATATGCGGTAAATCATTCTTCTCTTGAGCGAGAGATTTTTGGTATCACATTCAAAAACCCTGTTGGCCTGGCCGCTGGTTTCGATAAGGACGCGATACTCATCGATGAGCTTGCAACCTTCGGTTTTGGCTTTATAGAAATCGGCACATTGACGCCCAAACCTCAGGACGGCAACCCGAAGCCAAGGCTGTTTCGCCTGCCAGCGGACCAAGCCTTGATAAACAGAATGGGATTTAACAATCGCGGTGCAGCTGCAGCAGTTGAACGACTGCGAAAGCGGAATTCTTCAATTATTGTTGGTGGGAACATTGGTAAGAACAAGATAACACCGAATGAGGAGGCGTTTGCTGACTATGCCTTTTGCTTTGAAACACTATACCCTTACGTAGATTATTTTGTTCTCAATGTAAGTTCACCCAATACGCCGGGACTTCGTGAATTGCAGGAGAAAGAGCCGCTGAAAAAATTATTGCAGGGTGTTAAACAGTTGTCAGCGGCGAAAGAAAAGCAAAAGCCGGTGTTACTCAAGATCGCACCAGACCTGACTACGACTCAGCTCGATGATGTAGTTGAGATTCTGGTGGAGACGAGGACTGACGGTGTAATCGCCACCAATACAACGATCTCGCGAGAAGGTCTCGTCACCGACGAAAAGACTGTAAAAGAAATCGGCGCGGGTGGCTTGAGTGGTAAACCCCTTTCAACGCGATCCACCGACGTCATTAAATACTTAAGGGCAAAACTAGGATCCAACTTTCCAATTGTCGGCGTTGGTGGAATAATGAACGCCGATGACGCGATCGAAAAATTAAATGCGGGTGCCGATCTCGTGCAGGTTTACACTGGATTTATTTACGAAGGGCCGGCCATCGCAAAGCGCATTGCCCGGAAGATTCTCAAAAGCAGATCCAACCAGGATTAAATTTCCCACTTGTAAGAAATTAATAATTTCGATTCTGCTTCTTAAATGGTTATATTAAAGGATAACCTTTGAAAGAATGAGGAAAATAACCTTAATCCTTGCGTGCTGTACGCTGCTTGTCATGCTCTTATCCCTGCGTGAAAGAAAAAAAGTAAGAAGCATTCAGATTACGCGCATGTCTCTTTGTGGATCTTTTTTCAACGCATTTGACACGGTCAATTACCTTCCGGTGCAACTACATGAAGGGTTAGGCGACTTGCACTATAAGATTACCACTTCCGTGCCCGAGGCACAGAAGTATTTCGATCAAGGGCTAAAGCTTGTATACGGATTCAATCATGTTGAAGCCTTGCGCTCGTTTACTGAGGCGGCACGACTTGATCCTTCAAGTCCGATGGTGTACTGGGGTCAGGCCTTGGCATTGGGTCCCAATCTCAACGACTGGAATCCAATGGATCGTGAAGCCATGGCATTCAAGGCCATTCAAAATGCCCGGAAGACGATTTCAAACGGCTCACAAAAGGAAATCGATTTCGTCATGGCAATGGCAGCGCGCTACAACGGAAAGGCATATGCGGATCGGGACTCATTGAATGTTAGCTACGAAAAGGCCATGCGGAATCTCGCTAAAAAATACCCTGATGATGTTGAGGCATTGACACTTTTTGCGGATGCTTTGATGATGGGAAGCCCCTGGGATTACTGGTTGAAAGATGGGTCACCAAGACCGCGCACCAAAGAAGCCAGACTGGCGCTGGAAACCGCTATGGCTAAGTTTCCGAATCATCCCGGCGCTCATCATCTGTATGTTCACTTGATCGAGGCTTCGACGAAGCCAGGCGACGCGATGAAAAGTGCGGCTGTGCTTGAAACGGTAATGCCCGCAGCTGGCCATATTGTTCATATGCCTTCGCACATTTATGTCCGCGTTGGAAAGTATGAACGATCCAACTATGTCAATGACCTGGCAGTTAAAGTGGATGAGGAGTTTCTCACCCGCACAGACGACGGTGGGCTTTATAGAATAGGCTACTATCCTCATAACATTGACTTTCTGCATTATGGCGAACTGATGACTGGGCAGCGAGAGGCATCGTTGAATCAGGCAATAAAGCTTGTGTACCAAATGAAGCCAATGGAATCATTTGCTCCGGCGATGTATGATTTCTTTCTGCCAGCGCCTATCGTGGCACAAGTTAGGTTTGGTCAATGGAACGAAATTCTGGCATTACCCGCGCCGAATGACAACTATTATCATACAGCCTCAACACACCGTTTTGCACGAGGGCTGGCATTTATCAGAAAAGGAAAATTGAAAGAGGCTTCGCGTGAGCTCAAAGTGCTGGATTCTATCAGTAAACTTGACACCCTTTCGAAAGTCAAAGCTTTCTACAATACTGCAGCGCATTTCTCCACCGTGCCAAGGGAATTGTTGCGGGGCGAATTACTCATTGCACAGCGCAAATTCGAAGAAGGAATTTCCGCGTTGAAGCGTGCGGTTGGTGCAGAAGACAGCCTTCGGTACAATGAGCCACCGGATTGGCGTTTGCCTTCAAGGCATTTTCTGGGGGCTGCATATTTGGATGCAGGTCAGCACGTCAATGCTGAAAAGACTTTTCTTGAAGACCTTGCACGCAATCCTGAGAATGGCTGGTCACTGAAAGGATTATCCGTTGCGCAGCAGAAATTAGGCAAGGCGAAAGATGCCGCCGTGACAGAATCGCGTTTTAAGGAGGCCTGGAAAAAGGCGGACGTCAATATCACCTCATCGCGATTCTAGATTTGCCTGCGCACAGTTTTATTTAGCCTTGACCTTAATGTCCGGGCAAAAAAGAATTTCCTCACATGACCTTGGCGGGCTTTGCGTCTTTGCCTGCCTTTGCCGACCGCGTATCGCTAGAGCTTTAGCGGTGGCGCAAGCGGCTACGCGCAGGCAGGCGTGGGATTTTCATTCCCTAATCCCGACCAGATCTAGCAGGAATGCCTGTCTTCTGGCTTCGTCCTTGATCGCCCGCAACCTCCCGGAAGCGCCACCGTGGCCGGCGTCCATGTTAGTGTACATGAGCAACAGGTTATTGTCCGTTTTCATGTCTCGCAACTTCGCTACCCACTTCGCTGGCTCCCAATATTGCACCTGGCTGTCGTGGAGGCCGGTTGTAACAAGCAGATTAGGATAATTCTTTCTTTCCACCTGGTCATACGGTGAATACGAAAGCATGTATTCGTACTGATCCTGGATGTTTGGATTGCCCCACTCACGCCATTCAAATGTTGTCAATGGGATGCTTTCGTCCATCATCGTCGTAATGACATCCACGAAAGGCACGCCGGCAATTACCCCTTTGTAAAGATCGGGCCGCATGTTGGTGATCGCGCCCATCAGCAATCCACCTGCACTGCCGCCGTAGGCGAAAAGCTTGTCCTTCGCGGCATATTTATTTGCTACGAGGAAATCTCCGCAGTCAATAAAATCATAGAACGTATTTTTCTTTTTCATCATTTTTCCGTCCTCGTACCATTGGCCACCCATTTCCTGACCACCGCGCACGTGTGCGATTGCATAGACAAATCCACGATCTAACAAACTGATCCGATTGGAGCTGAACGTTGCATAGGTCGTGATCCCATATGAACCATACGCATACTCGAGGCATGGATTTGTCCCATCTTTTTTGAATTTGTCTTTCCTGTAGACAAGCGAAACGGGAATTTTTGTGCCATCGCGACCCGTTGCCATGATTCGTTCGGTTTCATAGTTCGTGCTGACGAATCCATTGAGAACCTCACGCTGCTTGAGAAGTTTTTTCTCGCGGGCGTCGATTTGGTATTCATAAGTTGATGGCGGCGTGGTCATCGATTGATAATTGTACCGAACAACATTTGTATCGAACTCACGATTATTATCCAGATTGGCTACATAAGCAGGTTCGCCAAAGTCAATGGTGGATTCGGATTTATCCGACCATTTGATCAACCGAATCCGTGTCAAACCTTCGCTCTCGTCCTCAACCGCCAGGTAATTCTTAAACAACTCGAAGTTGGAAAAAAATACATCGGGGCGCATCGGCAATACATCCTTCCAATTTTCTTTCGATGGCTTGGATTCAGGCGCTTCTACGAGGCGATAATTTTTTGCGTTAAGATTGGTGCGGATATAGAATTTTCCCTGCGCGTGATCAACTTGATAATCGACATCATTTTGAAGCGGCTCGATTACCTGTGGTTTACTCTCCACATTGTTAGCGTCCATATACTGTACAAAGGAAGCGTCTGTTCTCCCGGAATTTATCATGATGAACTTTTCAGATTTCGTTTTGGATAAATAGCAGGAAAGTGTTTCGTCTCTTTCGGTATAGATCAACTTGTCGCTTGTTCCCATCCCAAGCGTGTGACGATATACTTTTGATGAGCGCAAAGTCTCGGGGTCTTGTGTGCTGTAGAAGATAGTTTGATTATCATTTGCCCACTCCAGGTTCCCGGTTGTTCCGTCTATCTTATCAGCGAGCATTGCGCCGGTGGCCATGTTCTTGAATTTGATGGAATAAAACCGCCGACCCACGGTGTCCATGCAAATTGCTATGAGATCATGTTTTGGACTGGCCTGAATAAAGAGATTAAAATATTTTTGATTCTTGCCAAGATCGTTACCGTTGGCAATAATTTCCTCTGGCGATTCCAACGATTCTTTTTTGCGGCAGTAGATCGGATAATCATATCCTTCTTCAAAACGGGTGTAATAGAAATACCCGCCATCTTTATAAGGTACTGATTCATCTTTTTCCTTGATCCTCGATTTCATTTCGGTGTACAATTTTTCCTGCAGCGCCTTTGTGTGGCTCAACATAGTGTCGAGGTACTTGTTCTCGGCCTTCAGATAGTTGATTACCGCTGTGTCTTCCCGATTCTTGAGCCAGTAATAATTGTCAATGCGCTTATGACCATGCTTCGCGACAATTTCCTTTGGTTCCTTTTTGGCGACGGGTGGTCTTACGTCAGGGCGTCCTGATTTTTCTTTGGAAGAGCAACCGAGCAGAATAGCTGAAAGCGTGAGGGCGGTAATTATGTTTTTAGCCATAAGAGAGGTTAGGGGACTCTAAACTAACTGTTAAATGCATATCCCGGTAGGGAATTGAGGGCAAAAAGGATTTCGACGGTTGATTTGATCTGCCAGGAGTGGAAAAAACGATGTCAACCCAGATGCGCGAAAGGATTATCTCCTGAGCGAAATAAACCCTGTGCGTTTCTCTCCGCTGGTTACTAAAACCAGTTCATAATAGTAGACCCCATTGGGAAGTTCATTCCCGTTCGAACCAATGCCGCGGAAAACGCGCGTGGTATTATCATAGTCACCGACTTCGAAGACAACATTTCCCCACCGATCAAAGATTGATACGCGGTTATTTTTTGTGTCAGGAAGTAAGTCAATGTACTCGATATAAAACACATCATTCTTTCCGTCTCCATTGGGTGAGACGGCATTGTACACGGTAATGTCTCCTGCAACATCAATCGTGAAATCTTCCGTGGCGCAATGAGACGCAACATCGCACGCCTCAAGTGTGAGTCGATCCCTACCCGCGAAAGATATTCCCGCGTAGTTAACCGAGAGTATGCCGGCATTGACACTCGCGGCTGCACCGCTGATCGGTTGTTGTGTGACTTTGATAGAATTAATGTCAATGGCGTGGATGACAGTTGCTACAAGCGGAGCAATATTCAGGGTCACTTGTCCTCCGATCTGTGTTGTGAGCGGCGACGCCGTGATGGTCGGTGTACATGATTTGATTGTACCGAGAACACCGGTGCGACTGCTCTCACACAATCCATTATTGATGCTGACAAAATATTGAGTGGTGGCAGTAATGACAGGCGAATAAGTTGCTCCGGTAATGCCTGTAATAGGAGCCCCACCCGTTGGCGTGGTATACCAACGATATTCCCCTGGGGACCCTCCTGATGCTGTAAGGGTCACAGCTGCCGATGGTGCACATCCTGAACCGGGCGTCACTAAGGGTGCCGGTAAGGGAACGATCGTTGCCACCACGGGAGATCGGACGCTTTCACAAATTCCGTTGTTAATCGCTACATAGAACGTTGTCGTGGAGGATAACACAGGTGTTGTGAATGTGCTGTTCACTTCTCCGGTAATTGCGCTGCCGCCAGTCAATGTTGTGTACCAACGGTACTGTCCATTTGTTCCGCCTGTGGCTGACAGATTCACGATTGCACATGCTGAACCTGGCGTCACGATCGGCGCATTGGGCAACGGATTGATCGTAGCTGTGACGGCCGTTCTTCCACTCTCGCAATTACTGTTGTTAATCGCTACGTAATAAGTCGTGGTGGTAGTCAATGAGGGGGTAGTAAACGTGCTGTTGACCTCGCCTGGTATTGCGGTTCCCCCAGATGATACGGAATACCATCGATATTGACCATTGGTCGCGCCAGTGGCGGTGAGAACAACTGAGGTAAACTGACAACCGGAGCCTGCAGCAACGCCAGGGTCGGCAGGAGGTGGATTCACGAAAAGACCCTCATCATTGGTAAAGACTTCGGCGGCGGCGTCGCCGTTGATGCGGCAGCGATAGCGACCTGCCTGAGAAAATCCGGGTCCGTCTATTGACAAAGTTGGTGTCGTTACGCCAGAGTAGATGATGTCATTGGACAAGTCGGTAAAACTCAATGGGCCGGAGTTCGGACTATATTGCCACCGGTATGTGATGTTTGTTGTACCGGTTGCGGCCACAGAAAAACTTACAAGGGCCTCACCACATGCAATAACATCACTTGGCTGAAGGGTAACGGTTATCGTTGGGCTGGATGATGCATTGTTGATCCGCGCGAATCCATTCGGAAAGGCGCCATCATAGGTTGTGAATGAGCCTTGAATCAAAATCTTTTTGTCGGGCTGGATTTCAATATCATAGATGGGGCCGTCTATCCCTGTGCCGAGGGTGAATGCACAGTCAACCGTTCCGTCCGCATCAAGTCTTGCGAGGTTTGTACGGCCACGGCCTCCGATGTGACTAAAAGAGCCGCCAACCATAATCTGTCCGTTGCCAAGGACTTTTACACCATAAATGAAGTCGTCCGTCGAACCCGCAGCGACCGGGTTAAAAGAATCGTCAATGCTCCCGTCGGAATACAATCTAACTATGTTTTCAATTGGTGTTATATCGTACGAGCTGAAGTGTCCAACAAGAATTATCTTACCGTCCGGCTGAAGCGCGATCTTGGACACACCACCACCACCGATTCCGGAACCTGGATTAAATGTTGGGTCAATCGCACCTGATGCATCGAGGCGTATAATTCCACCCGGAAAATATCCCGCGACTAAGATTTTTCCATTGGGCTGAACTTTCATCGCAGGAGACGGGTATCCAAAAGGTGCGTTAAACGTAGCATCAGGAGAACCATCCGTATTTAATCGCACAATGACGTCTTCACCAAGATTGGTGTCGTTCACCGACAGTAACACTTTGCCATCGGGTTGTAGGGCAATCGAGTTAAAATTTGCTGCAGGGTAAAGGGGGCTTGCAAAAGTTGCGTCGGGTGTTCCGTCGGCGTTGTACCGGTTGACGGTTTCAAAGTACCCGATAACGATCTTGTCATCACTTTGAATGAGAATCTGATTAAACGCTGGTGCTTCGCTGTTGGAATTGAAACTTCCATCCAGGCTCCCATCTGTGTTGAATCTGAAAACGCCGTTGTATGGATACGTCGAGCCGTTGATGATGGCATCAGAAAGATAGGTGATGATCTTTCCGTCAGACTGAAGTTCCATTTCCGAAAACCCTGTGGCGTAGCCAACCTTTGCATCGAACGTTGGGTCGAGCACTCCGTCTACACGAGGACCGCACTGGTCGGTGACATCCACAATGTAATATTGGGTAGCGAGCGTAAGTCCTACGGCGATCGTGTTGGTGATCCGCAGTTGATATACTCCCGCATCAGTTGCCGTGACCGAGGCAATCGAAAGGTTAGCCGAGTTTTGACCGCTGATCGGTGCACCGTCTTTATACCATTGATACACGTTTGCGGTTCCATCGGTCGTGAAGGGGATGTTGAGGGCGTCGCCCGGACTTAAATAAATATTCCCGCCGGGCGGAAGCTCCGCCTGGGGATCATATTCGAAATCGTAATGGCCGACGGTAATGTTGGGTTCAAGGTCCCCAAAAGTGAGTTGATTATTTTCGACCGAGTACACTGCGAGTGGGGGCATCGCAGGGATATTTTCAAAGTAGTTAGCATGCAGGTGCACTTGCTGGATATTTGGGAGTGTCGCCATTGACGCGGGCAGATCTCCACTCAATTGATTATTCGAGACATCGAAGATTCTCAACTGTGTCATATCGCCTGCTTCTGCGGGAACCTGACCTGAAAGTTGATTTTGATCCAGGTAAAAAGTTTTGAGTTTCGTAAGAAAGCCTATCTCTGCCGGGATCACATCATAGATTGCGTTTTGAGAAAGGTTGAGATTGATAAGTTCAGTGAGATCCCCAATTTCCAGTGGCAGGGTGCCATTGAGATTATTGTTTTGAAGTATCAGGTCTGTTACATGACACGCTGTAATCGTGACACCATGCCAGGTCGACTCATCCCCGCCGTTTTTCCAGTTTGTATTGTTGGTCCAGGAATCTCCATTCAAAGCATCATAGATTGCTATCAGTGCGTTGCGTTCCGAAGCTGGAAGACAGGATGAGCCGGTTACAGTAAAGGTGGATTCCGCATATGACATGCAACCCCTTGACACGCTAACCGGGCCCGTTGTTGCGCCGGCAGGTACCGTTGCATCGAGGCCGCCGAAAGTTGCCGAGGTAACTGTTGCAGGCGTTCCATTAAACGTCACGATGTTGTTAGTAAGCTGATTGCTGAATCCGAATCCGTAGAAATGTACTGATGTTCCGACAGGGCCACTTTGAGGACTGTAACCATCGCTTGACAGATAAGATCCAATCGCAGCCCTGATTTCTGCAATGGATAGTTCACGGTTCCAGATTGCCACGTCATCAATGACGCCGTTGAAGAATGATGACGGGGTTGTGAAGTCATCGCTGGCGCCGATAAGTAACGGCTCACTGTCATAACCAATGCTAACCGTCGTTGTGTTTTGTGCGACAAGACAGCCTTCGATGTAGAGACTCTGGGTGTTGGTTGCGTCGTTGAACGTATAGGCGACATTATACCAGTCGCCGTTAACCGGTGTAAACGATGCGCTTACGGTCGCGCCTAATCCACTTATATTGCCCACCGCTCCCCAGATCTTTCCGGCATCATACCATAGTTTGAATGCACTTGAATTCGCTGAGCCAACATGCTTATCGATCATAACCTGGATGCCTGACGTGCTATTGAACATGAACCACCCGGACACGGTAACGTCAGAAATCCTGAGTGTCGGACTATCGTTCACCTTGATATAGTCATTGGTGCCGTCAAACAGAAAGGCTTTATTGGAGCTATTCCTTCGATCCAGTGTGAGTGTTGGAGTACTGGGTGCAGTGACAAAAAACCCATCGTTGTGGTTTGTTGTTGCATCGAGCGGGACACTTGGAAAGCCATAATAGGCAACAAGCCCGGTAGAGGGAATAAAGGATGGCACCGTGTTGGTCGACACCAGGAAAGAGCTCGAACTTGTTGCTGTGTTGCAACCGATGATGACACTAATAGTTCCGTTGGTTGCGCCAGCAGGCACAGTTGTCGTAATGCTTGTTGCCGTGCTCGAGATGACCGTTGCAAAAATTCCACCACCAAATCGGACAAGATTGTTTTCCGGGGTCGTGCTGAAATTTGTGCCAGTGATAGTGACAGTTGTTCCCACAGCTCCCGACGATGGAGAAAAAGAAGTGATTGTGGGTGTTGCAGGTGAAGGCAAAGTACTTGTCCGAAGAATGTACATGTCAGTGCCTCCATTGGAAATGATGTTTGCTGTACAAGTTCCCGGATTGAAATCGCTTGTGGCCAGGAAGTAGCCAGTGCTGTACACGTCGCCGTTTCCGTCCACAGCAAGTGCATGGCCTTGTTCGTTTTGACTTCCACCAATGCGGTAAGCCCACACGAAGTTTCCTCCATTATCAAGTTTGGAAACAAAAATGTCTGCCCGACCCGAAGGAGCGGCCGATGTGAGATTGAAGGTGCCGCTGCCCGGATCAAAGTCCATCGTTTCGGTAAAATCACCTGTCGTATAAACATTTCCTGCACCGTCGAGTGCGATTGATCTTCCCCACGTTTCCAATAGCCCGCCAGTTGCCGGTCCACCGAATCTTTTTGCCCATACAAAATTTCCGTTTACATCGAGCTTTGAAACAAAGACTTCGGTGTAAGTTGC
This sequence comes from Cyclobacteriaceae bacterium, assembly GCA_044223825.1. GTDB lineage: Bacteria > Bacteroidota > Bacteroidia > Cytophagales > Cyclobacteriaceae > ELB16-189. The sequence goes on from JBGALO010000006.1 coordinate 141,004, forward strand.
TTGTGCCACCAGATTGAATGTTCCTGCTCCCGGATCAAAATCAGCTGTGCCCGAAAAAAGTCCCGTTGAATACACGTTCCCCGAGGCATCGGTAGTAATGGCATACCCCTGATCCATGCCGGCTCCGCCCATGTTGCGGCCCCAGAGAAAATTTCCACTTGCATTTAGCTTCACGATCACCACATCGTCGCCGCCATATCCCGTGAGTGTGACCGTGCCAGGTCCGGGATCTACATCGGCGCCACCCTGCAGTTTACCGATGATCAGAGGGTTTCCTGAAGCATCCAATGCAAGTCCAAGTCCAAAATCATCAACCACATTTCCGAAACTTTTAGCCCAAACAAAATTTCCGTTCGGGTCGAGTTTTAAGATAAAAAGATCCGGATTGGCAGTTCCGCTGCCTGTTGATGAGAGCGGGAATATTGCTGGTCCGGGATCGAAGTCTGGGGTTCCCACAAAGTGGCCCCCAACAACTACATTGCCCGAGCCATCGGACTTGATGCCATGGCCATAATCATCCCTCGTGCTTCCAATTGACGTAGCCCACATAAAATTTCCAGATGGGTCCAGTTTCACAATGAAAATGTCCCGTCCACCTTTCGACGTGAGACTGACGATTGGCGCATCAGGATTGAAATCAGCTGTCCCCTGGAATTCGCCGGTTACAAGAATGTTTCCTGAATTGTCTGTTGCGATGGAACGCCCACGTCCTGCTGTCGTTCCTTTGAAAGATTTTGCCCACGAAAGATTTCCGTTCGCATCATACTTCGCTACGAATGCATCTTCTGATGAGGCGTTAAGGGTATAGGAACTTGTTCCGGAAGGATCGAAATCTACAGTACCCTGAAAATAGCCTGTGACCAGGATATCGCCGGCGGATGTAAGTGTGATTGCGTTGCCGGCTTCATTGGCACTGCCGCCGACGCGTTTCGCAAAACGATATATGGGAGTTTCCTGAGCAATGCTTTTTTCATAAAAGCATACGCAAGCAGCCATGGTCAGCAAAATAATACCTGTTTTCACGCAGTCTGAAATTGGGTATCGTGCTAAATTTTCCGAAGGTTTCTACCCTTTCGGATACTTAATATGTTCAAAAATCCTTAAAACGTCTTCGTCGTCTTGTCGTGATTGCTAAGGAGCGCCAATGAAATACCCAACGTCACTTCATGACTCACAAAGTTGAGGCTGGATGTTGAGCTGCCGGGCAATTCAAAAACATATCCAAATCGGAAATTACTGACGATCACTTGCGCCAGCAATCCATAGGTTTTAAAATTTCGTGTAAACAATCCTGCTGTATAAAATTCCTTGAAGTTTATGCTCGCATTCAAGTCTACAGATACGGGCGTTCCGCTGGTGTAGCGAACCAAAGCCGACGGTTTGAAGCGAATGTCTTCAGACAGAAACATCACATATGAGCCGAACAAATAGTAATTCTGTGAGTAAAGTTGGATCGATTGACCGCCGTCCTGGCTAACGGTTGCCGGGAGCAAGCGAGGAATTGAAAGGCCAACCATATAACGGTCATTCTTCAGGAGTAAGCCAACACCGGTATTGAATTTCATTTCGGATAAACTTGGGAACGCCTTGTCACCCGGGTCGCGAATCGTGAGCATCGCAGCGTCATTGGTGTAGCGTATGAATCCAGCCTGCAAGCCGAAGGAAAATGTGGCATTGTTCAGTGGAATTTTATATGAATAGGCGGTGCTGAACTCTGTGTTTTTTGTATCACCGATTTTATCCTGGATTACCATCAATCCCAGACCAACGCGGTTCTGATATACCGACATGTGACTGTTGAAGTTGACGGTAGTAGGATTGCCCTCCAGTCCAGCCCATTGCGTTCTGTATTGAATGCCTGCATTGAACATGTTGTTGCTGCCTGCATAAGCAGGATTGATGATCAATGGATTGTTTAAATATTGTGCGTAGATGGGGTCTTGTTGCGCGCGGGCGGAAGTGCAGAGTAAAATTCCGAACGCCAGTATGAAGAAAAAAAAGCTCGTTCTCATTTTCTTAGTGAAATAAAGCCGGTTTTGGTCTCAAGGCCGCTCGCGAATACAATTCTATAAAAATAAGTGCCCGCTGGCAAAGAGGCGCCATCTTGATTTACCCCTCGGAATACGTGAGTGGTATTGTCGTAATCACTTGTTTCAAAGACAATAGCCCCCCACCGGTCGAAAATTGTGACTGTATTCTTCTTTGTCTCAGGCAGGCTATCAATATTTCCAATGTAAAAAACTTCGTTTTTGCCGTCGCCATTTGCCGAAATCGCATTGTAAATAACAATTTCACCGGAAACAGTGATGGTGATTTGTTGTTGCGAACAACTGCCGGCAAAATCGCAAACCTGAATCGTCAGATTATCTGTTCCTGCGAACCTGACTCCTGAATAATCCAGCACGAGCGTGCGATCAGGTTTGATGCTCGCAGCAGCGCCGCTTGAAGGAGCCTTGATTATCGCCAATGTCGACAAATCAAGATTATTATCGATGTCACTGATGAGACTCGCAAGTGATATGCTGACCGAACCGCCGACCGTTGTCGTTAGGACCGCGGCCTGAATGACCGGCGCCGCATTCGAGCAAGGCGCGTTGCTAATGGTGAATCCTGCATCATTTGAAAATACTGTTGTAGCAAAGTCACCATTAATCTTGCATCGGTAGCGGCCCGTTCCAAAATTTCCCAGTGAGTTCACTGCAAGTGAAGCAGTGGTAGTGCCTGTATAGTTTGTTCCATTTGAGATATCCTTAAAAGGCCCGGCACTCGTTGTTGCAAATTGCCATTGATAGGTAATGTTTGTTGTACCAGTCCCTGCTACCGTGAAGGTACCCGTGCCGAACTTGCAAACTGTTACATCGTTGGGTTGGGTGGTAATAGAAATGGAAAACGAGGGTGTAGTTACTGTGAAATTTGTTGGAGTAGTCGCGGTTGCACAGGTTTGCACGCTAATGGGACCTGTTGTCGCCGATGCTGGTACTGTGACCGTTAGGTTCGTTGAAGTACTTGCTGCTACCGAAGCAACCACCCCATTAAACTTCACTTGATTGTTGGCAGCTATTGGATCAAATCCGGTTCCAGAAATAGTGACGGTGCTGCCCGGTGTCCCACTTGCTGGACTAAACGATGTTATGGCAGGCGGACAAGTGCAGATGAACGAAGGTGTTGAGGCACTCCCTATTGTGACCGCATCTAATGCTGATCCTGAACTCGCACTGTTGACTGCCGTGATTCCAGCACCCTGTCCATTGTCATCCATTTTATAATATGTGACAAGGCCCGATTCGTTTCCAGTCAGAGTTCCGGTGAGGGTGGATTGAAGTTCGAGCGGCGTGCGCGCCACATTCCATAGACGCACTTCGTCGATTTGTCCGGGAAAAAATCCGGTGTTTGCGCCAAAGTCAACATCCATTCCAATCCTAAGATCCGAAGCGTCATACAAATTGGCTGGCGCATTGTCACTTGCCACTTTTGCACCGTCTATATACAGGATTATGTCTGTAGTTGCCTGATCGTAGGTCAAGGCTACATGGTACCATTGTCCAACCACTGGTGTCCATGAAGCGTAGATTGTTACCGTCGCTGGATTCCATCCGCCAAATAATTTTCCGTTTGAATAGTGAATGGCATAAGACTCAGCAACTCCTGTCGCCGGTTGATAAGGCTTACCGATGATCTGAGCAAATCCTGAAGAAGGAACAGATGAAAAATTGACCATCGCCTCCAGCGTGATTGATGTTGTGTGTAGTGCGCTGTTGTCGGGAACCCGAACCCCATCAGTTGTGCCATTTAGGTTAATCACGTTGCGACATGTGTTGTAGACAAGTGGAGTAACGGTGAAAACCACGGGGCTCGTGCCGGTGCCGCATGATGTCGTTACTGTTACGGTGCCGCTGGTCGCGCCAGCGGGAACAACAACAGTCAGAGAATTCAAACTTGCAGCAACGACGGTGGCGTTCAGTCCATTGAACTTTACAGTATTACTAATAGGTGTTGGATTGAAATTCGTTCCCGTAATCACAACTGTCCAACCTATTGATCCCGCGTTGGGGTTTACCGAAGTAATTGTAGGTGCACCCGTTGTTGGAACATATGTAAGGGGAGGTGTCCCGATTTCGGATCCTACCCAATCCATCGCACCCGATGCTCCCGCGTTGTTGATAAGCTTGAAAGTCTGACTTCCATCCATGGGAAATTCGAAAATACCGGTCGCACATGCGATTGTTCCCGCAGCGAGAACGCTAAGTCCATCGTTGGAGACAATCCATGGTCCGACCTGATTGCCCGCGAGGTTAGTAAGTGGGGTCAAATTGCTTCCATCAGGATGGATCTTGAAGATGTTGATCAGTGTTCCACTGGGACCTGTGTATCTTCCGAACACAATCCACTGTCCATCGGGTGTCCAGGTTGGCCAAAAATCGTTTGGCTGTGTGTTGGGTACGAATGTGCGTCCGGTGCCATTGGCATTCATATAAAAAATGCCATTGTGCTCGTTGTGGAATGTGACAGCTCCATCTGTGAGCCTGATGGCGGGCGCATCATCATAACAGTCTGAACCGGTAATGTTCGTCACGCCGCTTCCATCGCGGTTCATGGACCAGATATAGCAGTTATAGTCGAAAATAATTTTCGAGCCATCAGGTGACCACGACGCCGCAACGATATAGTCGGAAGGATTGCTAAAGACCTTCGTTACAACATTCGTAAGAAGGTCTTTTGTGTAGAGTTCGTTCCGCGATGAAGTCTCGGGGTTCGGGCCGTTGAGGTACAGGAGGTATCGGCCATCTTGCGATAATCGCGCAAAATATCCGTTGGCCAAAAATTTGTCAGGTGACCCATCACCGGCCGTCGACCAGATGGTTTTGTCCGGACGACTGTAAATGATCCGGTTGGTATCGAATATCGAAGTGATCTTATTTTCAAAAACTGACAACGCACTCGATGCACCCGAACCGACGATGAGAATGTCCGGTTTCGTGTCATTATTGATGTCTGCAATAGCGAGCGCCTGTGGATTTCGTGTCAACCCAAAGTTGACGCCGGACGAAAAGCTGATGCTTCCTGTGGTACTGGTATTTTGAAAAACCGTGAACGAGCCCGGACCTGGATTGGGCTGATGAATCACCACTATTTCTGCGCTCCCATCTCCATCCAGATCCTGTGCAGCAAGGTTGTATCCTTTGTTTGCTGCACCAAGGTTGATGGGCCCGGAAAAAGATATATCACCCGTTGAACTTGCATTGCGATAAACAGAAACAAACGAAGAATTAAAATAAGATACTGCGACGTCAATTTTCCCATCGCCGTCGAAATCGGCGGCGGTGATCCCATTGGGTTGCGAACCCGCGACAGAATAATTTCCTAAAAATGAAAACGATGATGCACTCATCTGACCGACTTGTTTCGTATTCAGATAAATCGTCATGTTATTGCTGCTTTGATTTACTGTGATCAGGTCTTCGTACCCGTCGCCATCAAAGTCTTCCGCCACAATACCGAGACTTGTGCTGCCTGTTGTCAGCGTAACGTTTGATTGCATGTAGGTAAATATTGAACCCACGGCGACGAAGTTTCCACGTGAGCTTTGGTTCTCAGAAATCAAAAGGCTGGCACTTCCGCTGGTTGATGCATAATCAAGTTTGCCGTCCTTGTTGAAGTCCGCAACTGCAGTGCGCACAAATGACTGGTATCCTGAAACTACACGGGGCCCAAAGCTGATGGTGCCGGCGGTGCTGTTGTTTTTGTAGATGCCGCTGCCACTAACGAGATCTGCCTTTCCGTCACCGTCAATATCGTAGACGGTTGAATTATATCCGCCTAACAAAGTACTTCCGAGTTCTGTAAGCGAAGAAGTCGTAATGGGTGTCCCCGCCGTTGCCTGCGTATTTTGGAAGATGCGCAGGTCTCCGAAATTCTCGGTCGTCATCACATCGGTCTTGCCATCGTCGTCGACATCTGCCGCGACAAGTGCATCGCGGTTATTGGGAGCAAGCGAGAAATCTACTGATGAAGGAAATGTCGATGAGTTTATAACGCGATTCGTTCTGAAAGTGCTTTTGAATCGCTTTCCAACACTGGTGAGTCCATGATTGGTAATGAAAACTTTGTCACTCACGCTTCCTAACGGTACGGTGAAATCTATTTCAGTATTTGCTACTGGAGTTGACGTGGTCAATGTTGATCCCAACCTTATCGAGGGTGAGGATGTTACGCCTGTATTTAACAGAGATCCCGTGGCGGCAATGCTTGTTGCCAGCCCGCCTGAAGCAGGAGAGATTGCGGTAAGCGTTGGAACTGGAAAGCTTTCGTTATGAAAAATGTAAATGCCCTTTTCGGCCGAAGATGCACCGGTCGCTGCATAGCACATCACAACTTCAGCTTTGCTGTCGCCGTCAAGATCTGCAATGATTGGTCCCTGGTTTGAAAGTAATGCCCCACTAGCGCTTCCTTGAAAAATACGCCCGGGCGAAAAATAGGATCCATTCAATAATCCTGTTCCGATATTTTGAAAAATGCCCATATCAGAAGTGCCCACCACGACAATATCCGGTTTGCCATCTGAGTTGATATCTCCGTAATCGATGTCCGATGTTCCCTGGACAGGTGATGCAAAAACAAAATCGGAAGAAAAGGCTGCTGCCGTCACTGGCCCAGTTACGTGGAGGTTACCCTTAGCGTAGATATTTGCTGTTCCTTCAGTCCACATTAAATCCGGATTGAAGTCACCATCGATATCGGTGACCTTAAAATTGTTTATAGTACCAGTTGCAATGTTTGGATTAAGCGTAAATCCCGGTGTCAATGAAATTATTCCGGGTGTTGATGCATTCGCGAGAAATACGAACTTATTTGAATTGGCAAGGATCACTTCCTCTTTGCCATCGCTGTCCATGTCCCCGGTACCTATCGCGGCAAACCCCGTATTAGGTCCGAAAAATTGACCATAGGCGAAGTCGACGCTTCCTGGTGTGCTTTGATTGCGCGCTACATAAAGGTTGCTGGGCGATGTACCGGTACAGGCCAGTAAATCCATCCGTCCATCGCCGTCGAGGTCTGCTGTATGAAGTTTTAATGAAGAGTAAAATGGCATCGGAAAATATTGTGGCGCGGCAAACGACACCGTTCCGGACGTACTCGTGTTTTGATAGATTGTAAAGTACGCAGTGCCTGCACCGGAGGCACAGATGACGGCTACATCGGGCTTACCATCTGAGTCAATATCGACCACCTTAATATGTGTGAGTGACGGCGAACCCCCGGGTACCGTTGAGAGAGAGGGAAGTGTAATCTGCGATCCAAAAGATGCAGGTGTTACTGTTCCGCCGGTGCCCAAATTGCGGTAAGCATAGATCTTGTTTGTTGCAGTCTCGGTTAGCACAAGGTCGACCCAACCATCACCGTCAAAGTCGGCTTTTCCAATGCCTCCGAAATTATTTGAATTGTTGCCAAGCGGAATCAGGGTGCTGTTACCACGCAGCATAGAGGCAGGAAGTATCGCTCCACCATTGTCTTGACTATTGTTGAATTGTAGATTGAATGCTTGTTTACTTGTCGCCTGAAGGCCCGTCGCGAGATTAACCACAGTAATTGGTCCAGGTGGTGCACTGGTTGGAACGGTGGCAACAAGCTGGGTGGTCGTCGCTGAAGTGATGACGGCTTTCACACCGTTGAAGAACACATTGTTTTGTGAAACACTTGGGTCGAAATTTATTCCAGTGATGGTGACCGAAGTTCCCTTCACTGCCGTGACCGGTGAAATAGAAGAAATGGCGGGAGGAGTGGCGAGCGTCGGGATCTGGAGAACAACGTTGTCCAGTGAACCGGTTTCACTTGCTCCAAGATAGTTGAGACGGATTCTCAGCTTGGTGAGATTCACCAGTGCTCCTTTCATTTGATCTCTGGTTGGAGCGGGACCCCCGGGGCTTCCATAGTGCCAACCCGGAAATGTTTCCAAAAGCTGAACGGTATATGAGGTGAAATTAGCTGTCGCGGGCTTCGATGGCAGCTGATAATATAGCACTATACCTGAAGCACTGTTCGTCAAGATGAGGTCACCATTGGTATTGTCTATTCCACTGCCCGATTGTTTAAGATCAAAACTGAGGTTCAGTCTGTACGATGAACTAAAATTTGCATTGAACTTTGAAGGTGCCTCGAAGTAAACGCCAAGTCCTGCCGATGTAAATGAGATATACCCTCCGGCAGCAGGATTTCCCCCCGTCGCGTTGTACGTCACCGATGAACTAGCACCGGTACTCGTATTGAATGAAGTCCAGCCTTCATCGCCAGCAGCGACTGTATTGAAATCGCTGACAATGTTTTGTGCTTTTAGAGTATGTTGAACAAAAACGAGCCCTAACAGGATGGCAATCCGGTAGCAAATTCTCATGCAGTGAGAAGGTTAAATAAATGAGATAAATAACTAAACCTGGATTTTGCGCAGTCTACAAATGTAAACACCACGACAAACAATAGCACAAATTTTCCACGAATTGACGTGTGTTCTTAATGATTACGCGCCGCGAATTGTGTAGTGGAACGCAATCGCACCACATTTTTTAAACCCCCTGATTTTCTTAGTTTTGAGTACTTTTTAAACTAAATGGCAGAAAACACTTACAAGTCCAACACCTTTAAGAAACCCGAGAAAGAAAAGAAAAGTAAGAGTAAGTCGAAATCACGTTTCAATCTTGATTTTTTTAAAGACCCCAGGTTCCACCTTGCGCTTGGATTCTTCCTTCTGATCCTTTCATTTTTTCTATTCATCGCTTTTATATCATATCTGTTCACCGGAAAAGCAGACCAGAGTATTGTCGAAGGGCTCAGTGATGGAACACTAGTCGAATCAGGGAAAGAAACCGACAACTGGCTTGGTCTCTACGGTGCAGCAACATCCCATTATTTTGTTTTCAAGTGGTTCGGGATTTCCGCCTTCTTTATCCCGCCGTTGCTTTTCCTTTTAGGTTTTAAAACTGTATTCAAACGCGAGATCGTATCGTTCTTTTCTGCTTTCACATTCTCACTTTTTGCAGGCTTGTGGCTTTGCCTGCTTATGGGATACCTCACGCACAGTATCTCCGGCGCGACGGAAGTTAGCTTTCTGGCAGGAGGGCTGGGATATGAGCTGGCCTACCTCGCCGATGGATTATTGGGTTGGGGAACTTTCCTGTTGCTGGTGCTTACATTATTCATTTTCATTATCTATTTCTTCAATGTCACTGCCATCAACGCGTTCCAGGTAAAAGATCCGAAGCCGATGGGCGCAGATGCCCTGGTGACGCCCGCAGCAGAACCCACTTCTACCTACCTCGACGAACGCGACAGCTGGCCCGATCTTACTGTCCCTGAACCAGAGCCCGAACTGATCGTGACGAAAGCAGAAGAACCATTGCCGCCGGTTGTTGAGCTCGAGGTTGAGCCTAAGAAAGAGGAAAAGAAAAAGGAGGAGAAAAAAGAGGAGCCCGTCTTTATCATTGAAGAACCGAAATCAGATACCGATGAACTGGCCGAAGCGATCGTCGACAAACAAGGTTTCTATGATCCAACCCTGGATCTTAGCAGCTACAAATTTCCGCCTGTTGAACTTTTGAATGAATATGAAGTCGGTAAGGTGCAGGTGACGCAGGAGGAATTGAATCAAAACAAAGACAAGATCCTTGCGACACTGACGAACTTCAAGATTGGTATACAAAGTATCAAGGCCACCATCGGCCCCACGGTGACGTTGTACGAGATCGTGCCCGACGCCGGTATCAAAATATCGCGTATCAAAAATCTGGAAGACGACATTGCATTAAGCCTTGCAGCCCTTGGTATACGGATCATCGCGCCAATTCCAGGAAAAGGAACGATTGGTATCGAAGTTCCTAACAAGAACCGCGAGATGGTCAGCATCCGTTCGGTGATTGCATCTGAGAAATTCCAGAAGACAGACCGGGATCTGCCTATTGCAATAGGTAAGACGATTTCAAACGAACTCCTTGTCATCGACCTCGCGAAAATGCCGCACTTGCTCGTGGCGGGCGCAACTGGACAGGGAAAGTCAGTTGGACTCAATGTGATTCTGACGTCGCTTCTTTATAAGATGCATCCGGCGACGTTGAAATTTGTTCTCGTCGATCCAAAGAAGGTGGAGATGTCGTTGTTCAGTAAGATTGAGAGACACTACCTCGCCAAGCTCCCTAACAGTGAAGAGGCAATTATCACCGACACCAAGAAAGTTGTGCACACGCTGAACTCCTTGTGCATTGAGATGGAAAACCGGTATGAAATTTTGAAAGATGCCGGAGCAAGAAACCTGAAGGAGTATAACACGAAGTTTGTTGCACGCAAACTGAATCCTAAAGAAGGACATCGTTTCCTTCCATACATCGTGCTGGTCATCGACGAGCTTGCTGACCTCATGATGACGGCAGGCAAGGAGGTGGAAACACCGATTGCCCGACTCGCACAGCTCGCCCGCGCTATTGGAATTCACCTTGTCGTAGCAACGCAGCGTCCTTCGGTAAACGTCATCACGGGTGTCATTAAGGCGAATTTTCCCGCTCGTCTTTCATTCCGTGTTACATCCAAAGTGGATTCTAGAACGATTCTCGATGCAGGCGGAGCAGATCAACTCGTTGGAATGGGCGACATGCTCTTTTCATCGGGTTCAGATGTGATCCGTCTTCAGAGTCCTTTTGTCGATACTCCGGAGATTGAAAAAGTGTGTGAATTCATTGGTTCACAGCGTGGCTATGATTCTGCCTACATGCTTCCTGAATTTGAAGGCGAAGACGAGGGCGGTGCAAGTGACATTGATCTTTCCGACAGGGACGCGTTGTTTGAGGATGCGGCTCGCCTTATTGTTATGCATCAGCAGGGAAGCACTTCACTCATTCAGCGTAAGCTCAAACTTGGGTATAATCGTGCGGGGCGTTTGATTGATCAGCTCGAAGCGGCCGGTATCGTCGGGCCATTCGAGGGTTCGAAGGCGCGGGAGGTGTTAATCAAAGATGATATCAGTTTGGAACAATTATTGAGCAGTCTGAAAGAAAAGCATGGCCAATAGTTAAATTTGCCCCGCCTTTGCCAAAAAACCGCCTTTGTAAGATGAAAAAGCTCATAGTTTTAAGTTTAATATCACTCGGATCATTTTATTCGTTCGGCCAGTACGATCCAAAAGCGCTGGAGATTCTGGAGGCTATGGCTAAAAAATACAAGGCAGTTCCCTCATTCGAAGCCGCCTTTTCTTACACCCTCACGAATGATGTCGAGAACATTAACGACGAATTCAAGGGAAAAATGACTGTGAAAGGTGATAAGTACAAGCTTGCGTTGCCCGAACAGGAAGTTGTCAATAACGGTACAACCATTTGGACCTATTTACCCGATGCCAAGGAAGTGAACATCGACAACTTCGATCCGAATTCAGATGATCTCAATCCTTCGAAATTCTATGACATCTATAAGAAGGGATTCAAATACATCTACCTCGAGGACAAAACTGAAGGTGGAGTACTTTGCGAAGTGGTGGACCTTGTGCCGGAAAAGAAAGACGCACAGTATTACAAGGTGAGAATGAATATTGTGAAGAAAGATAAAAGCATTCAGAGCTGGACTATGTTTGATAAGTCCGGTAACCGCTACAAATATTTGATCACCAGGTTTACTCCCAACTTTAAAGTTGAAGACAATTTCTTCACGTTCGATCCTAAAAAATATCCTGGAGTTGAAGTTATCGACCTTAGATAATCTTCGATTCCCGCCTTTGTTTGGTGTGTTCCGCCACACAACAGTTTCTTTAAATGCCGCCCTGATGTTTCAGAGCGGCATTTTTTTATTGTACGGAAAATGTGACAATCGTTGTTCTTATGTGCGCACTCTCGTTCATTTATCTAATTTTAAACCATGAACCGCAACGAACTTTTTCAGCAGATCCAGGATAAGAAATCGTATTTGTGTATCGGCCTGGATACCGACGTCACAAAAATTCCTACACATCTGTTGAAAAGTCCGGATCCCGTCTTTGAATTTAATAAGCAGATCATTGATGCAACACACCAATTCGGGGTCGCTATCAAACCAAACCTGGCGTTTTACGAAGCGCTCGGTCCAAAAGGATGGGAGAGTCTGCAAAAGACCATAGAATATGCTCCGCCATCATTGTTCAAAATAGCTGACGCAAAGCGCGGTGACATTGGCAACACCTCTGAACTTTATGCGAAGGCGTTCTTTGAACAAATGAATTTCGATGCTGTCACAGTGGCCCCTTATATGGGTGAAGATTCGGTGAGGCCATTTCTTCACTTTAAAAACAAATGGGTGATATTACTCGCACACACTTCCAACAAAGGAGCTGATGATTTTCAGCTGCTGGAAACCGCATCGAAGCGAAAACTCTATGAGGAGGTGATTGTACGATCCCAGCAGTGGGGTAGTTCAGACAACCTGATGTATGTTGTCGGTGCGACTCAGTTGGATCGGATTGCGGGAATTCGAAAACTTGCTCCGGACAATTTCTTTCTTGTCCCAGGGATCGGTGCGCAAGGCGGAGATCTGAGAGAAGTTTCCCGGCTCGGCATGAATTCCCAGTGCGGGTTGCTCGTGAATGCTTCACGAAGTATTCTCTATGCGTCCAGCGGGACGGATTTTGCCGCTGCCGCAGGGAAGGAAGCAAAAAAGATTCAACAGGAAATGGCTGGTCTCCTCGAGACACTACTTTGATAGCCACACGCATACTGCCATGCACGAATCGTTTCTTCACTACCTCTGGCAGATGCAATATTTTGAAAAGCAAAACCTCAGGACTACTGATGGTGAACCGATCGAGGTTTTCAATCCGGGTACCTTGAACTCCGATGCTGGCCCGGATTTTTCAAATGCCCGGGTGAAAGTTGGTGGAATAGAATGGGTAGGAACCGTGGAGGCGCATATCAATTCTGCCATGTGGTTCGACCACCATCACGATGATGATGGAGCGTACGACAATGTCATACTTCACCTGGTTTGGAAGCATGATTCGGAAATTGTGCGTAAAGACGGCACGCACCTGCCGACACTGGAAATTCGCGAGCGTGTTGATCGGGGGCTTGTTGCAACCTATAGGCAGTTGGCAAACAGCGCTTTCTCAATACCGTGTAAGAGATCATTTCCTGCTGTGCCAGACATCGTAAAACATTCAATGCTCGACAAAGCGCTGCTGTATCGATTGCAGCGAAAGGCAGATGAAGTTCTGAAACTCTACAAGCAAAACGACAGCGATTGGGAAGAAACATTCTACCAACTTCTGGCAAGGAATTTCGGATTCAAGATAAATGCTGACCCTTTCTTTCATCTTTCGAAATTGTTGCCTCTTAAGCTATTGCGAAAGCACGGTAATAACCTCGGGCAAATCGAAGCGTTGGTCCTGGGCCAGGCGGGGTTCGTCGAAGGTGCGAAGGGTGATGATTATTACCGCGGGCTCAGAAGGGAATACAAGCTACTTGCGCATAAGTATTCAATCTTCGAGAAAAGGATGACCCGGTCGCAGTGGAAATTTCTTCGGCTGCGGCCGGCAAATTTTCCATCCCTTCGGCTCGCACAATTTGCCAGCCTTATTCAAGCGCGGCAAAACATTTTTTCTGAGGTGATTGCCGCGGAAAGCCTCAGCTCTTTGCTGAACATTTTTTCAAGTCCCCCTTCTGAATATTGGGTTCAACATTACCAGTTTGGTAAAAAGTCGACGGCTACGATTCACGAATTTGGGTTGTCGAGCATAGAAAATGTGATCATCAATACCGTCTGTCCGGTACTCATGGCATTTGGGAGGCACAATGACAACCAGCCTCATATCGATCAGGCCGTTAAAATCCTCCAAGAGACTACCCCGGAAGAGAATCGAATTGTGAAGGCATGGCGAGATATCGGCATGACCGCCGGTTCAGCATTTGACTCTCAGGCGCTCATCGAGCTTTATAATAATTTCTGCCAGCGCAATAACTGTTTGAATTGTAATATTGGAGCATCATTGGTACGCCCCTCGAAATGAATCCCGCGATATTGATATTTGATTTGTTGGCGCTAAGCGCCATTGCCTGGTGGCGCTATCGTGGTCAACCGAAAGATATCGGCACGCTGTTTTGGCCCGCCCTCTTGTTCAAGCTACTGGCCGGGGTTGGGGTCGGATTGCTTTATTTCTATCACTATGGTCATGGAGATACTATTATGTTCTGGCGCGACAGTGTCGTCATTTCAAATAACCTTCGTGCGGATCCCATGACGACCCTTGCGACAATGTATAACGACGGTGCAGGGCAAGTTCAGGGGTTAGTCTACAATAAAGACAGGGCAGTATTTTTTGTCAAGAACCTTGGAGTCATTGCTTTTTTTTGTGACAATAATTACTGGATGATGAGCATCGTGTTGTCATTCATTTCTTTTTTGGCGGCGTGGTTTGTTTTTCGCGTCACGATTGAGTGTTTCCCTGCATCGCGCTTCGCCGCGGCCGTGGCGTTTCTTTTTTTTCCTCCTGTTGTTTTTTGGTCTTCGGGTCTTATCAAAGAGAGCCTTGGTCTGGCATCTGTTTTTTTCCTCGCCGGCATTTTTCTCCGCCTTGTCTTCCAGAAGAAAATAGATTTGATGCAATTGATTTTTGCCCTCATTTTCATTTGGATCGGTTGGCGTTTGAAATATTATTGGATTGCTATATTCTTACTTATTAGTGTGTCAGTTCTTGTTGTGTCGTTGCTCCGGGATAAGAACTATCGACTTCCAAGGTATGCGCTGCCCCTGTGGATCGTTTTGCTGATGTTGTTATCCGTTGCAGGAACATCACTTCACCCCAATTTTTCGTCAGATCGCTTCTTTCCCATGATCGTGGAAAACAATGAGGCGTTTATGAAGCTGAGCGACCCTCGCAACACTGTTGAATTCACTGACCTTAAGGCTGATTTTTTTAGCATGCTGTGGAATTCCCCGAAAGCGCTTCTGACAGGTTTTTTCCGCCCATTCATATGGGAAGCATTCAATACCCTGTCTTTCATTGCATCGGTTGGAAATTTGTTCCTGCTTGCAGTTGTTGTCACCGCAATTCCCGGTTTGAAAAAACTCTCTTCAACACAAAATAGCCTGTTGGTAATTGGAGCTGTTACTTATTGTATGATGCTTGCGACTTTCCTTGCGTTGTCGACACCGAATTTTGGAACATTGGATCGTTACAAGACCGGGTTCTCGCCTTTCCTTCTGTTTGTTGCTTTGTACAGGAACCCGGTACTTGAAAAATTACTCCCTCGCAGGGATCAGTATTCGTCCGAAATTTGAGATTTGTAAATTTGTCACGTCAATCAAAATAAATGGAAAATCCGGTTATAGTTTTTGGGGCGAATTATCTCGGCCGCGTTGCCAAAGAGATATTTGAAAGTAATGAGGTCGTCGTCTATGGCTTTCTTGACGACAATAAAAAATTACACAACACGGAGATCGACAATATTGTTGTTCTGGGAAGCACCGATGACGACGGATTCTTAAAGTTAATAGGCAAAAAATGTGAAGCGTTCGTCGCGATCGATGATACAAGGTTGAGAAAAAGTGTTGTCAAGATGTTGCATGATATACGCCACGTTCAGCCCGTGAACGCAACACACAAGAATGCACAGCTTTCCCCTACATGCGAAATTGGTCATGGAAACTTTTTCGATACGGGATTTAGTTCCGGTGCTGGCTCAAAGATCGGCAGCCATTGCTTATTTCACGCTAAAAGTCATATTGGCGCAGAGACAACTGTCGGAAGCTTTGTGCAAGTGGGGGCGGGTACCATAATCAATGCTAATGTCACCATTGAAGACGAAGTTTTTATCGGAACGGGAACGACGATTGTGGCCGGTGTAACCGTCGGCAAGGGCGCGAGGATTGGCGCGGGTTCCGTTGTCATTGCCTCTGTGCAGGCAGGAGAAACGGTCTTTGGTAACCCTGCGCAAAAAGTCAAGGAATAGCGGAGTCGATTCGTTTAAACCCTGAGCGTTTCTTTACGCAGCAGTCATGCTATCCATGCGGATAATATGTTTGGCAGCACGGTACGCATCGTTGTTGTAGAACCCTGAAAGAATCCGGTGCGCGATCTGCTCTACAACAAGCTCGTCTTCCGATTTCCCTTCCTTCCCTCTCCAGAAGACTCGCTTAGGATGATTCTTCATATCCTCCACGTACATTTTAGCATGAGCATATTGTTCATCAGTGAAGGTGATCGTAAAGCAGGTTTTAACTTTTTGTGTTTCCATAATAGTGTTTGGATTTACAATGCGTATGCCACGTTTAAACCTCTATTTTAAATAAAATTGTGAAAGTGAGTCAAGGGTTACGACCGGATACGAGCAATTGTGTTCGTACGTGATACAAATCACTGACCCGCCTTATCTTGCACGTCCTTATGAGAGAATACTCCATTCATGCACTGAAAAACGGGATCCGGCTCGTCCACAACAGGGTGGAAGCAACCAAAATTGTTCACTGCGGCATCATGCTTGACATCGGAAGCCGGGATGAAAATCCTACAAATCAGGGGATCGCTCATTTCTGGGAACATATGGCATTCAAGGGCACCAGAAAGAGAAAAGCCTTCCACATCCTTAACCGCCTCGAATCCCTCGGCGGTGAGTTAAACGCATTTACCGATAAGGAGAAAATATTGTTCTTCGCTTCTATCCGCGACGACTATTTCGAACGGGCCGTGGACTTGCTCACAGACATAACGTTCGAATCAATCTTCCCAGCTGAACAGATCGAACGTGAGCGCAACGTTATCCTTGAAGAGATGTCCATGTATCACGATGACCCTGAGGGCTCGCTCCAGGATGAGTTTGATGCCCTTGTTTTTAAAGGACATTCGCTTGGAATGAATATTCTTGGAACGGAGAAGACGGTCAGATCATTCAAGCGGTCCGACTTCCGTGCATTTGTCAAACGGCATATTGACACCCGGAGGATAATTTTTTCTGTGTCAGGTAATGTTTCGCTGGAAGAAGCAATCCGGCTGGCGGAAAAATACATGGGTCCGATTCCGAAGATTACTTCTCAGAGACAACGGAAATCTTTCTCTGGTTATAAACCAAGAGAGGTCACCTTAAAACGCCAGGTGAAGCAATCCCGGTGTGCTATCGGTCGAACGTCTTATTCTCTGAAAGACGAGCAACGAGGTGCGTTTTATCTTTTAAATAATATTCTCGGAGGTCCAGGGATGAACTCGCGCCTTAATCTAACCCTGCGCGAAAAGCACGGCTTTGTCTATTCCATCGGTTCGCAGTTCGTTCCATTCACTGATACCGGTCTGTTTGCGATCACCTTCGGAACTGAGCCCACACAACTGAATAAAAGCATCCGGCTTGTAGGTGAGGTGCTGCGAAAGCTTCGCGAGGAGAAAATGGGAGTTAAACAACTGTCATCGGCTAAAGAACAAATCATGGGACAGGTGGCCATGGCTGAAGAGAGCAACATTAGCTTTATGATTATGATGGCGCGCAGTGTTCTTGATTTGGGCCGCATTCCTTCCATAGAGGAAATCTTTGAACGCATACGAGATACGTCGGCGGATGAGATCATGAAGATGGCAAACGAGATGTTTGACGAGGGCAAGATGAGTTACCTTATGATGGAACCTGTTGGCTAACGCGTCGTGGCCTAAACCATCACTTGTAATTATTTTCAATGACCACCGTGTAGGTCTAACCAAAATAGCATCCAACAATGGATATCACTGATCCCAACCTGAATCGCTATGCCGAAGCGCATACGTCGCCGGAGTCTGATCTCTTGAAGAGAATCAATCGTGAAACCTATGCTGATGTGTTAATGCCACGTATGCTTTCCGGGCATTTGCAGGGCCGACTGTTGTCTATGATAAGTTGTATGATCCGACCGTCTACGATACTCGAGATCGGCACCTATACCGGCTACTCTGCAATTTGCCTTGCAGAGGGTCTGCGTGATGGTGGCAAAATCATTACCCTTGATATCAATGAAGAACTCGAAAGCCGCGTACGCAAATTTTTCATGGAGTGGAAGCAGCCGGAAGTCATTGACTACCGGATCGGGGATGCCAGAAAGATTATCCCTACGCTGCAGGGCCCCTTTGACTTAGTATGGATTGATGCTGACAAGGAAAACTATGCCACCTATTTTGATCTGGTAATAGATAAAGTAGCTGCGGGCGGATTCATCCTTGCGGACAATGTGCTTTGGAGCGGTAAAGTGCTCGATGAAAAACCAGATAAAGACACGCGTGCCATCCAGGCATTCAACAAAAAAATCCAGGACGATTCCCGCGTTGAAAATGTTCTGGTGCCTGTGCGGGATGGGATCATGATGATGCGAAAGACCGATTAAAGTTCAAAGTTTAAGGTTTAAGGTCGGTTTCAGAGCGCTAGTTGTTCCTACGCAGCCACTTTTGAACCTTAAACTTTGAACCTTTGAACCTTGAACTCGGGCCTGGGTGCTGGCCTTGAACATTCCTTATTTTTAGTGTACCTTTGGCCTTTCAATAACATGAAGTTTTTCGCTCCAGCGCTTATTTTTTGCGGAGCAGCGGCCTTCGCTCAGTCTCCGCAAGTACCCCACAAAATGCAGTTTGCGGGCATTACACTGACCATCCGCGACGATGCACGAAGAGAAATTCAAAAGGATGTTGATGCACTCACGCTGCATCCGAAATATTTCAATGTAAAGGCGGAGCGCGCCAAGACGTACTTCCCGATCATAGAACGAATCTTCGCCGAAGAACGCCTCCCCGATGACTTTAAATACCTATGTCTTCAGGAGAGCGCATTGGTGCCGGACGCTGTTTCATCATCCAACGCCGTTGGTTTCTGGCAGTTTAAAGATTTCACCGCGCGGGAAATGGGTCTTCGTGTTGACGACGAGATCGACGAACGTATGAACATCGCAAGTGCCAGCAGAGCTGCTGCGCGCTATATCAAGCAATGCAACCACTATTTTAATAATTGGGTATACGCCCTTCAAGCATATCAAATGGGGGCGGGAGGTGTAATGAGAGCAGTTGGCGATAAGGATCTGGGTGCCCGCCATATGGAAATCACTATGGATACGTATTGGTATGTGAGAAAATACATTGCTCACAAGGTGGCGTTTGAGAACTCTGTCGCCGGAAAGCCAATGCAGCAGGTAACACATCTTTACGCCGGCGGCAGGTCGATACAGGAAATTGCAAAAGAAGGGTCGATCGAAGAGCAACGCGTTAGAGAATTTAATAAATGGCTGAAAACCGAACGCATTCCGGTTGACCGGGAGTATGCTGTTTTACTGCCTCATGGGCCCGGAACATCTGACTTTGGTGTGTTGATGGCGTCTACGTCAAAGGGTAAGGAAACGCCGATCGCTGAAAGAACAGTTGAAGAGTCGTTGGAAATAAATGGAATTCCTGTGATCAGGGCGGTTCAGGGCGAATCACTTATTGCTATCGCCAAAAGAGGGAATCTGAGTTTGCAGACTTTTCTGCACAACAACGACATGACCATTGATCAGCCAATCCGCGCTGGCGATTTGTACTTCCTTCACAAAAAGAAAAAGCGAGCATCCCAGGAACTTTATACAATCAAACAGGGAGAAAACATTTGGACGGTGAGTCAGCGGTTCGGTGTTCAACAAAAGTCCATTTTGAAGTTTAATAGTATTCACGACACAAAGAGCCTGATCCCTGGCACGACTCTTTATCTCACCAATCGTAAACCTGCCGGTAGCGTTGAAGATGAAGATGTGGTTGTGGCGGAAGTGGATGGCGACGCGACATTCAATTGGGATCAGCCGCTCAAACCGACGCCGCCGTCCGCCGAAGTTGATCAAGAAAGTAATGTAAGCTGGGCCACTGCCGATGGAGCCGGACTTGAGGCAGAAAACGTGCAGAAAGTGATGGGGCTTCACGAAGTAAAATCCACTGATACACTATACAGCGTAGCCCGTCAGTACGGTGTCACGATCAAGGAACTTATGGAATGGAATGGTAAAAAAGATTTTACAGTTTCCGTAGGCGAAAAGCTTAAAGTCCGCTCAGAGTAAGTCCCTTTTTTAATCAACCGGGTACTCGGTTGATGGTTTTTTGACGGATTCTCTCAATATCTTACCTCATTATTTTGATTATTTTTTTGAAGGGTTTTGATTATGTAGAAAAAAGATAATTTTGCCGGGCCCCCGATATGGTGGTCTTTGGCATTTAATATAGAATGGAAAACCCCGTGAGGACAATAGATCTGGTGATGCTGGTGGATGACACGGAAAATCAAGATAACCCCGGCAATCTTCCAGATATCATTTTTCTCGACATCAACATGCCTGTCGTAGATGGGTTTGTGTTCCTGTATGAATTCGAGAAATTGAAGGAGCTTGTGCGTACCAAATGTAAGGTGATCATCTTGTCAAGCTCCGATAACAAGCGTGACATCGATAGGATTGTCAATAATAATTACGTCATCAAGTTCATAACGAAGCCACTCACAGAGCTTGCCCTTGACGAAATCAAATTAAACAACATCTGACCTGAGCGCACTTTTTGTAAATTTGGCCGCAAAAAATCAACGGTCATGCAAAAATGCTTACGAACTCTCTTGTCGGTCCTGGTTATCGCGCTGGTTTGCGCGGAGGCAAATGCCCAGATAATAAGGGTTGACTCCCTGTCTAATTGGAGAAAGGCCTTCCGGGCTGGTCTCAATCTGAACCAGGCGAATTTTTCAACAAACTGGAAGGCAGGAGGCATTAATTCATTTGGCTTCAATGCGCTGTTGAACTATAAGGCCAACTATAAGAGTGGTCGCAATTCGTGGGACAATGAAATCGACCTTTTATACGGAATGGTCAATAACGCGGGTCAGGGATACCGCAAAACTCTGGATCGAATCTTCCTTGACACCCGGTATGGCTACGCTATGAATGACAAATGGGATTTCATTGTCGCGGCTAACGTCTTGTCTCAGTTCGGGCGCGGCTATAAATATGTGAAGGACGTTAACGGCGTGGAACAAGGCCAGCTTATTTCGGACTCTTTTGCACCCACTTTTATTACCCTCAACCTCGGTGCCGAATGGCATCCGACCAAATTCTTCAAAGTCAGATTTTCGCCGCTATCTCCACGCGTGACTTTACTTGCCAACAATGATGGTCGTTATGCGGCGGTGGATCCACTCAAACCATACGGCGTTGATGTCGGTAAAAATTACAGGTTTGAGTGGTCCGCATTCCAGATGATAGCCGAGTTCGATAAGGATATTGCTAAGAACCTGAATCTTAAATGGCGCTATATGATGTTTGCGAACTATGAGACACTTGAAATCAACAAAGTCGATCACCGGGTCGACCTTAACCTGGTGGCAAAAGTCAATAAGTTCGTTAACGTAAGTCTCGGAGGAATCTTCCTCTATGACTTTGACCAGGATGCCAGTCCGCAATACAGCCAGGCGTTCTCACTCGGGGTTTTGTACACCTTCCAGAATTTTGAGGATAAGAAATAGCATTGAATAAGGCGAGGGCAGTGCCGAATATTGTTTGATTTTGGAATCACGTAGCGGCATACTAGCTTATGCCATATATGCGGATCCATGGCAATGTTTTCAGCTATTTTTAATTTGATTGTCGGGGCAATCTTTGTGCTCATCGGCTTGAATTTTTACTGGCCTTTCAGCGGCGAGTTTAGTGACGAAGTCAAGAAATACAAGCCCGTGTTTGTGGTGTTGGGGGTGCTCACCCTGGCCGCAGGAATGTCTAAATTGTCCAAACTCCTTTAACGGGAAAAACTGTTCAATTTGCCATGATTGAAATCCGCGAAGCAAGACCAGAAGATATTCCGTTGCTGCTTCAGGTGTCTATTGAGACACAAATGGACACCTTCGCCGATCAGAACACACCGGAGATCATGGAGGCGCACATCCAACGCTCTTACAATCGCGAGCTCTTTGAAAAGGAGTTTTATGAGCCAGGTACTGCATTCTATATCGCCTGGGAAGGAGATGAGATGGCTGGCTTCCTCCGAATGCGCGTCACCGACGAAGCCGAAAAATACCTAGGAAAAAACGCAGTGGAATTGCATCGTATATATGTTCGGCGTGGGTTCCAGGGAAAAAAAATTGGCTACGCGCTGATGCAACAGGCTATCAGCTATGGTCGCGACCGCCACTTCGAATGGCTGTGGCTGGGTGTTTGGGAACATAACGTCAAGGCGCAGGAGTTTTATGAAAAATGCGGATTCACTCGTTTTGCAGAACATGTTTTCTGGATGGGACATGATCCTCAGAATGACTGGCTCTTGAAATTCAAACTGTAGCCTCGTTTTCTTTTCTCTCGTCTGAAGTAATACTTTAATGTTTTCAGTGCTTTTACAAGGCATGCGCTGCCGAAAATACCCTAGTGCAAACGAATTCTGTAAAATATTGCCAGATATGGTCTGATTTTAACCCTATTGTTCCGAAATTGAGACAAGTTTTCGATCAATAAGGTCATGAGTAAACCAAAAACACGCTACATAGTCATTTTCATAGTTCTGGCGGCGCTTCAGATGCTCGTTCTTTTTAACAGCTCAAATCCTGAAACGGTGTCAGCAAACGCCATCGATAAAGCGGATACGGCCTGGATGATTGTGGCTGCGGCTTTCGTACTGTTCATGACCCCAGGGCTGTCGTTTTTTTATGGCGGAATGGTAAGTGCGAAAAATGTGATATCAACCATGCTGCAAAGTTTTATTGCACTCGGTGTGATAAGTTTGCTTTGGTATCTCGTTGGCTTCAGTCTTGCCTTCGGTGAAAGCTGGAACGGAGTTATCGGAAACCCGGCTACGTTCTTTGCATTTCAAAATGTTGGCTTGAGTCCTAACCCGGCCTTTGCATCAACATTTCCGTTCCTTTTGTTTGCGCTGTTTCAGCTGAAATTTGCAATCATAACGCCTGCACTTATCACCGGAAGTTTTGCAGAGCGGGTCAAGTTTACTTCTTACCTCATTTTCATTTGCCTTTTTTCATTGTTGATCTATTGCCCGTTGGCTCACTGGACGTGGCATCCGGAAGGATTCCTGCGTAAGTGGGGTGTTCTTGATTTTGCCGGAGGGGCAGTGGTGCACATGTCAGCGGGGTTTGCGGCCCTGGCCGGTGCCTTTGTGCTGGGAAAACGGGAGCACAAATACAATCAGCCTGCAAACATCCCTTTCATCATTCTCGGAACAGCCATGCTTTGGTTTGGCTGGTTTGGATTTAACGCAGGGTCGGCGCTCTCAGCAAATGGTCAGGCGGTACAGGCGTTTGCGACTACCAATTTTGCATCTGCATCAGCTATGATCACATGGGTTTTGTTCGACGCCCTTGTCGGCAGAAAAATTTCCGCCATGGGTGCATGCATCGGAGCCGTCGTTGGACTTGTTGCAATCACACCGGCAGCCGGGTATGTCAACCTTGGGCAAAGCATTTTCATCGGGTTCGCGGCCGCGATCGTAAGCAATCTTGCTGTTTATTATAAGCAACGCACATCACTCGATGATACTTTAGATGTGTTTCCTTGCCATGGCGTCGGCGGCATTGTAGGTATGATATTAACCGCCGTGTTTGCGAAAGATGTCGGGCTCATCTACGGACAATTCGAAACTTTCAAATACCACATCATCGCATTGTTGATTGTGGGTTCGTTCACGTTCATTGGGTCGTACCTGATTTTCAAACTCACGGATCTTATTACCAGCCTTCGTGTATCACCAGAAGAGGAGCGTTTAGGCCTCGATATCAGTCAGCATGCCGAAACCATCCAGGTAGATGTAAGGGAAACCGCGCCTGGTGCAACGGCATCGGGCAAGATGGAAGTCGCTGCCTGACCTTGAAGATTGTTACTGGCCCGACGTATTGCCGGCCCGGACATATCGCCGCATTTTATTAAGCCACTCGGTTGTGATGATCTGCACTTTCGCCAGATCTTCCGGTGACGCAAATTTTCCGTGCTGATTGCGGTAGTTCACAATCGCTTGTGCCTCTTTCCATTTTACATAAGGGTGCTTCGTTAGCGTGTCGATGTTGCAGGTGTTCAGATCGATTTGTCTTGGTACAAATTCAGGAGAGAGGAAGAAATTTGCCTTAAGTTCTTTCAGTGCCAAAGTATCAAGGCCATATACTTCTTTTAGTTGATCCATCGAAACAAAACCGCCAAGCTTTTTACGATAGCCTCTGATACGTTTTGATAGTGCCGGTCCAACGCCGAAAACACGGACCAATTGCGCGGAATCCGCCGTATTGAGGTCAGTGATCTCGGGCTTTGTGAATTTCTTTCCCTCAGGCGGGCGATCACTCGGTTTCGTAATTCTCTCAGGAATTTTTATCCACGCGCTCGCCTTTCTGAACCAGGCGGAATCTATCCCATAAATCCTCAGGAGATCTTCCTTCTTCCTGAATGTTCCACCTTTTTCGCGGTAGCTTACAATCCGCCCCGCCATGAACGGAGCGAGTCCCAGTTCAACAAGATCTTGTTCAGATGCATCGTTGGGGTTAAAGTATTTGAAATGAATTTCTTTTTTCTGGGATTTGACTGTTGTGCGCGCGGCTTGTGAATCTCTGGATGAATATGTGAGGCTGGCCAGCACGCTGTCACTGTAATGTTGATCGAACAGATTGGGGTTTCCATTCCGGAATCTCAGTCTTTCGTACATCGGTTCGGAAACCAAAATGACGATCATCAAAGGAAGTAATATCAGAAATGCATTGGTTTCTTTTCGGGAAAAACCAAAAAAGCCCCGTACCCAGACCCTGACTCGATGCATCTTCAACGAAAGGAAATCTTCTACAAAAGTAAATCGGTCCAATGGCCGCGGCGACTTCCTGGGATACGGAAAACCTGACGAGTTTCGCTTGTGGCCCGCTCAGAACTCTGGTTCTATTGACTAAACCCTGAATTAATTGATGAACATCTTATTCTGCGCCAGGCAGTCAGCGAGATGCTGATAGGTATTTCTTAATGCATCCTGAGATGAGTCAGCGGCGATGTGTTTCAGAATGCGATCCGACAGGGTCCCTTCATTCAAAATGATCGACAGCTCTTGCTTGGATTTTTCGAGTCCCACATTGCCGATCCTGAGGAGGCGTGCCAGGATATGCTGCCAGAGCTCGCCGGCGGTACATGGTGCTTGAAGACCGAAAACGGATGGATATTCGGAGGAAAGTATTTCGGCTTGCTGTCCCTGCTGCGCGGTGTCGTCCAGAATACCCGCCAATATTTCAGTTCTTGCGCGCATTTGCTCTTCAAGAGACGAGAAAGTCTCGCTCACCAGCGCTTTCAAAGTCTCTATGACTAATGTTTGAATGGCAAGGTCTGCCGGTGGACATTCCTGGATGTCCATGATTCTAATTTCGATTGAACCACGATCGAAGCGCGGTATGGCACCCCGCGAATTGACCCAGATCGGATTGAGGATATTGTGCGGGTCAAAGGGTGAGATGTCGGTCTTGATCTTCTCATAGATTGTGTTAAGATATTGGCGCTTCGAAAACACAGCTTCCGGGACGACTTTTCCGGTGATAGAAGGAATCTTTGACTGATTCGATTTGTAATAGCTCATTCGTGTATCCTGCATCCCGGTAATTTTGCCGTTTAGGATAGGCGAGCTCGCGCACAATGCCGGTAGAAGGGGAAGAATCAAGCGAATGGCGGCATGTAGTTTTGCAAACTCTTCATCGTCGTAAAACGGCAGATTGAGGTGAGTGCTTTGAAGGTTACTCCAACCATGACCGCGACAATCGAAGATTTTGTTGTAGATCTCATACACTTCGTTGTTGTCATGGGGCCAAAGCCTTGTCTCCGTCATCGGATCCATCCATGGATGAGCGGCCGTCGGGAGGAGCATGGCATCCCATCTTTCAAGGATGGAATTAATCCTTTTTACATTATCCGCGAAGGCATTTTCAAGCGCACTGAAATTACTCTCCGGATGTGTTGACTTCAGCTCAATGACATGCATCACAAGCTCATTGGACCATGTGACCATCCCGTTTTCAAAATCGCTTCCTACTTCTCCTAATTCGGCTTTCAGCAATTCATCGGCAATCGGGCGTATACTGAGCGTTTTTCGATCAACGATCATGTACTCAAGCTCCACGCCATATGCCTGGAAAAGATGTAATCGTGACGGTTGGCTCATTTAACAGATCTGATTTTATCGAGAATAACTTCCATTATGATGTCGTACAATTTGTCCTTAAGGATCTTGTCTTCGATACCCGCGTCTATGTTCGGGTTGTCATTCACTTCGATAATATAAAACTTTCCCTCCACTTCTTTCATGTCTACCCCATAAAGTCCTGTGCCGATCAGGGCCGTTGCCTTCAATGCAGCTTTTAGAAGACCGGCCGGTGCCTGGTCGACTGCTATGCTTTCAACATCACCATCGCGTGACTCCTGCCTTTTCGCACTCCAGTTGACGATTTGCCAGTGCTTGCTCGCCATGAAATACTTGCAAACAAAAATCACCTGTCCATCAATGACGCCGACCCGCCAGTCAAAAGGTGTGGGCAGAAATTCCTGGGCGATGATAAGGTCGGATTTCTCAAACATGCTCGCACGCTCTTTTTTAAACTCTTCCACGTTGTTAATCTTCACCACACCCTTCGAGAACGCTCCATCGGGCTGCTTTAGAATGAAGGGGAAGGTCATCTTTTCCGTGACGCCAGCACAATTTTCTTCTGTGATGACATACGATTTAGGCGTGAGAATCTTATTGGCGTTTAATAACTCATGCAGATAGACTTTGTTCGTGCATTTCAATATTGATTCGGGATCATCAATCACAGCGAGGCCGAGTGACTCCGCTTTTTTTGCAAATCGAAACGTGTGGTGATTGACGTTAGTGGTTTCGCGTATGAAAAGGGCATCGTACTGAATGAGCTTATCGATGTCGTTTTTTGTAATGAACTCCGTGTTGAATCCTGCCTCCAAAGATGCTTTGTAAAACCTCTTCAGCGCCCGGTCGTCTGATGGAGGGTAGGTGTCGTCGGGATTAATGAGGATGGCGAGGTCATATTTCTTCTTGTCTGTTTTATAATCTCGTTTTCGCAACAAATATTTCTCCAATGCACTCTCCAGGATTGGTTGATCCGTGTCGGGCATTTCACTCAAGCTCACGGGCCGGATGCTTTGCAATACCCATTTGTTTTTCTTGGAAAAGCTTGCCCGCACAAGGGGCGCCTGAACGAGTTGGAAGAGTTGCGAGGCGAGTTTGTTCAGGTGCTCGGCTTGTGCAGATCCGAAATACACGTTGAATTCTACGCGGTCGTAAGGCTCGTGCTTGAAAGTATTTTGTATCAATGCATCGAAGTCGAGGGAGTCATCCCGCAGGATCGAGGGAAATCTCAGGTCTTGAATCGTCGAGACTTCCGGCAGCACTTTGTGACCGCGGGCTTCGGCGAGAAGAGACACGTAGTAGCCTTCGCTTTGGTATTGATACGACTTGCAGAGATTTAAAACTTTCAGGTTCTTCACTGACTGATACAGCGAGTTTGTGATATAGGCTGCGGGCGTGATCACTTCGACATCCTCCAGCCGGACGTTCCAGCTTTCCGGCTTTTCTACGACGATGAGTTTAGGCATTGGCTCCGCTATTTCGGTTCGATGACAAGAAGGTTGGCGTCGTAGGTCACAATGCCCAGCATGATGCTGTTGATCAAACGGTCGAATGTGACATTATAGTATTGGCTTTTCAGTGGATTCGGATTCATGGGATCCGCAAGCGAAACGGAGTTGGCGTTTGAGTCGTAGCCGTTGATGATGGCGAAATGGCCAACTGGCTCCCCTTTGATGCTGTCGTATTTGTTGGTCGCAGAAATTTCACGGGGTGTTCCGTAAAGGTAGGTGGCACTCAGGCCTGTCAATATGGGGGTCGCCTTTTTCAAATAACTCTTGATCAGTTTTTCATCAAGTTCATCATTGAGCAGCTTGCCTCCTGCTTGCAGGAATTTGATATACGCACGGGTTGCCACCAGCAGTTTTCGCCGTGTGAACTTATAGCGCATCTGCTTCTTAAGATTTGAGATCACCTTGGCGGTGGGAAGCCCAAACCAGCCCATCATGACTGCGAGTGTGCCTCCATTCTTTAGTTGTTTTACTTCCTTGATGACTTGTTTGAGGCCGATGTCGTCTTTGTAGTATTGATAAAGGGCATGCAGGCAAGTGGGCCCGCACGTGACTTCGTCGGGTTGTGCCTTGATGTCAAAATCGAGAAATAAGGCGTGCCGTTGCATATTGTGATCTGAGAAAGAAACCGTGCCGAAGCGCAGATGAAGGCCGGTCAATCAAAGATAGTCCGATTATCATCTTTTAAATCCTGCTTCTTGGTTAAAACATTAATATTGTGCCATTATCCCATGTTATGAAGAAACCTTTCCTGATTCTCATTCTCCTTGTCCCATTCGTCACTGAGTCCTTCGGCTGGGGCGCGACAGGTCACCGGGTCACTGGCTACATCGCCGAACAATACCTGAATGCTAAGGCAAAAAAACGACTTGCCGCAATTCTGGGTCAGGAGTCCCTGGCGATGGCAAGTACGTGGATGGATGAGATACGATCGGATTCAACCTATAATTATACTACCGATTGGCATTGGACCACGGTGCCTGATGGCAAACGCTATGAAGATATTGAGCAACACCCTGATGGAAAGATTGTGATGATGATTGAAAAATTCTCTAAAGAACTCGGTACCGGCAAGCTGTCCGCCAGGCAGGAGCTCGAGTACCTCAGAATGCTGATTCATCTTGTTGGCGATATTCATCAGCCCCTTCATGTTGGCAAACCTGGTGACAAAGGTGGCAACGATGTTAAGTTGACTTGGTTTGGTGCGAACTCCACGCTTCACCGTGTATGGGACAGCGAGATGATTGACGAGAGTAAGCTGAGTTTTACTGAACTAGCCCAGTTCATTCCCAAACCAGACGCTGCTGCTGTGAAAAAGCTGCAGAATTCCACGGTCCGCGATTGGGCGGTAGAGTCAATGAGCTTTCGTCCGCAAGTTTATGACGTTGGCACGGGAAAACTCGGCTACCAGTATACCTACAAATATTTTGGAATAGCCAAGACGAGATTAATGCAGGCCGGGATCAGGCTGGCAGGGGTGTTGAACAACATCTACGGGAAGTAATTTCGATAGTCATTCAAACTGCAAATTGACAGTTCACGACGGCCCTGCCGCCCGCTGGTAACAGTCAACTTTCTGCCTTTGCGTTTTTTGCTACCGGCCCGTCCGGAATGCCTGCCAAATCTTAACTTTGCAGCTTTTAGAAAGAAATGACAGAAGAAAAGAGCCTGAACTTCCTCGAAGAGATCGTCGAAAACGATTTAAAGACTGGCAAGCACAAGACAATTATCACGCGATTTCCACCGGAACCGAACGGATACCTGCACCTCGGTCATGCGAAAAGTATTTGCCTGAACTTTGGTCTTGCACAAAAATATGGTGGTAGCACCAACCTTCGTTTTGACGACACAAATCCTATCACGGAAGAGACGGAGTATGTAGAGGGTATCAAGGGGGATGTACGCTGGCTCGGCTTCGAATGGGCCAACGAGCTCTACGCATCTGACTATTTTTCTCAGCTATACGATTTTGCGGTTACGCTTATAAAGAAGGGGCTGGCCTATGTCGATGACAGCACAAGTGACGAGATCGCCGCGCAAAAGGGTACACCCACAAAAGCAGGGACTGGAAATGCTTATCGCGACAGATCTGTAGAGGAGAATCTTCGCCTGTTCGCAGAAATGAAGGAAGGAAAATATAAGGATGGCGAAAAGGTGTTGCGCGTAAAGGGAGATCTGGCAAGTCCCAATATGCATATGCGCGATCCGGTTATGTACCGGATCCGGCACGCGCCTCACCACCGCACGGGTGATGCGTGGTGCATTTATCCGATGTACGATTTTGCGCATGGACAGAGCGATGCTATCGAGCGCGTGACGCATAGTATTTGCACGCTGGAGTATGTTCCACACAGGGAACTTTACGATTGGTTCATTGAGAAATTGGGAATCTATCCTTCGCATCAATATGAATTTGCCCGCTTGAATGTTACCTACACCGTGATGAGCAAGCGCAAACTGTTGCAACTGGTAAATGAAAAGCATGTGCGCGGGTGGGATGATCCCCGCATGCCGACAATTACCGCCATGCGCCGCCGCGGTTACACACCTGAAAGCATCCGGGAATTTTGTGAGAAGATTGGGGTTGCCCGCCGGGAGAACTTGATCGACATAGGATTGCTCGAGTTCTGCGTTCGTGAACATTTGAACAAGATTGCATCCCGTCGTATGGTAGTATCGGATCCGGTGAAAGTCGTCATCACTAATTATCCTGAGGGAAAATCGGAGATGCTTCCAAGCGAGAATAACACAGAAGATCCCGATAGTGGCTCCAGAGAAATTCCATTCAGCCGTGAGCTTTATATCGAAAGGGATGACTTTATGGAAGTGCCTGCGAAAAAATACTTCCGTCTGGCGCCGGGCCAAATGGTTAGGCTGAAAAGTGCATACATCATCAAGTGTGAAGATGTTGTCAAGAACGCGGCAGGCGAGATTATTGAAATCAAGTGCACATACATTCCTGAAAGTAAGAGCGGTTCGGATGTTTCGGGTATAAATGTCAAGGGTGTTATCCATTGGGTCAGCGTTTCCCATGCAGTCGAAGCTGAGGTGCGACTCTACGACCGATTATTTAAAGTTGAGAACCTCGATTCGATGGAAGGAGACTTCAAAGACTATTTGAATCCGGATTCTTTGAAAATTCTTTCGAAAGTTTATGCGGAACCTTCATTGAAACAGGCAAAGCCCGAGGATCGCTTTCAATTTATGAGAGTAGGATACTTCTGTCTTGATCCCGACTCTACGGCTGCGAAGCTTGTCTTCAACAGGACTGTAACGTTACGGGATATGTGGGCGAAGGAGAAGACCAAAAGTTAGTTCGATAGTTTGGGGTTCATAGTTCAGAGTACACCTTCAATGAGCCTGGAACCCTGAACCCCGAACCTTGAACCCCGAACTCTGAACCCTGAACTCTGAACCCTGAACTCTGAACCCTGAACTCTGAACCCTGAACTCTGAACCCGTTTAGTCTCTCACAAACGCAATTTTTCCTTTAGGATACGTTCCGATAAGGTCGTGCATTCCCTTGTACGTCTCGTGTGGGCCTTGGTGTGCGAACGCATTTACAATCCACGCAGGAACTGAACCGCCAAGATCAATATCAATGACATAATCAATCTGGAGATATCCCTTGCCAATTTCTCTTACAGTCCATCGCGCCTTTGAATAGGGGACTCGCACCAGACCATCTTTGGGTGGAATAAAATCCGGTACACTGACAAGGTCGATTGTAAGAACCTTTGTTTTTGGATCTTGATTGAATGTCATGTCGATCACGAGATCGCGGTCGTTTACGACGGGAGCATCTATGTCAGTATAATAAATCAGGTGTCGATCGCTTATCTTTTTCAGCAATGAAGCACTGATCGTTTTGTATTGCCATTTTTCATGGGCTTCAAAATCAAGAACGAGGGCCGCCAGCTGTGATGGGTATCCCTTCATGATAAAAGTCGATCGTACCGACCGGTACTTGGTATTCGTAGAAGGACATGTCCAGATCTTCACGCTGTCCTGATCGAGTTTTAGTTTGCAATCGTTTTGAGCGTGAACGCCCGAAAAAATCAAGATGAGAAAGCAGAAGGATGTGCCCGACCTGATCATGTGCTAATGTACGTTGTTGCCAGCAGAGTTGACTTCCGGGATCACGGCCGAAAATTCGTATGTTTTATCGAATCCTGAAAAGTCATCCTTCAAAGAATGTGAGATGACATGCACAACTTCCCTGGTGCGCAACACAGTCAGGTAATGGAACATAGGCTTATATTTTAGGGCCGTGTCTTCCAACTTCGTGTTGAGCGGCTGATGGAGGCCACCGCCACCCCCAATGACGAGAAAGTCTTTTCCTTTTGTTTTAAAGTGTTCGAAGGTATGAGAATGACCCGTGATGAAAAGTGCTCCTTTTCGGGACGCAAGAAATGCCGGCACAAAGTGTTCCTGTACCGGGATAGAAGATCCCACGAGTTTGCTGTTTGAGTAAGGCGCATGATGGCATGTCACGATCACGACTTTCACCTCTCGATTTGCATCGAGGGACTTTAGGGTAGATTCATACCAACGTTGCTGGGTGGAAATGTCTTCGGCAGTCAGCTTTCCAAAATTTGAATTGACCATGATCACGCCGATGGAATCAACAATGCTTACATAGCCGGTTCTAACGTGGTCAGGGAACCGTTTCTGAAAGTTTGCTTCACCCTTATGAGGCCGCCCCATGACGTCGTGATTGCCGAGCAGGGCATGAAATTCGACTCCATTTTCCCGACAGGACTCAAGATACTTGTCTATGTTTTTCCATTTGGTGTCGCGATAGCCAAGTGATACAACGTCGCCAAGAATGAATAGCGCCCTTGGTTTGTTTTTGATAATGTCTTGAAATATCAGGCCGGTCGCCTCACGGTTGTGATGAGATTTTAAAAAAATATTCTCCACCCAGAGCGGTGCCTGCGTGTCACTGACGAAAGCGAGCTCATTTTTTTCCGATGTTTGCTCTGGCCGCTCGCCAATTTGTGCTCTGGCCGGCGGTGCAGGCGCATACAAAAGCGATAACATCAACAAAACCGATGTCATCGCTACTTGCCCGCTATCCAATTTCATATGGAGATGAATTCCCATGAGTGAACCTAATCTATTACCCTCCGCCACCAACTCTGGAACACCACCAGTCCCCATACCCTCGCATGAACGTCCCCGGGACTGATTGAAAACAGTTTGCTCTTTAGCCTCCGAATCTCTTTGTAATCGAAGATGCCTTGTTCTTTTATGAATTTTTCTGACAGCAGATCATCCTTGATCATCGCTTTCATATCCTTCCGCAGCCATTTCAGTAACGGAACTTCGAAGCCCTTCTTTGGACGATTGTAGAGTTCTGGTGGTAGAATGTCTCTGAAAGAATCTTGCAAAATTCTTTTCCGCAACGATTCGTTGACTCTAAAATCGGACGGCAGGCTAAAAACAAAATTTACCAATTCGTAGTCGAGGAATGGCGTACGCACTTCAAGGCTGTTGGCCATGCTCATCAGATCAACTTTCGTGAGCATGTCGTTTGGAAGAACGACCTTCATATCAGTCAGCAGAATATCGTTCATCGACTCTTTGGGAGGCAAAGTCGAAAGCAGCTCACTCTTCCGTGATTCAAACTCCTGCATTGAAAGCTGTGCCAGGCTTTGTTGTGACAAGAGCTTAGTAGCTTGTGTCTCCCTGGCAAATCCGGCCCAGCGCCAATAGCGTTCTTTTGAATTCATTTTTGCACCCGACGCGAAGCGGTCGAGCTGGCGAAATTTGTTCGCGAACGGCGCATGCCTTGACTTTGGCATGAGCGACCACAACGGACCCAGCGCAGATACTGCACTTTCGCTAAAGCCTTTGTGTAGTACGCGATAGAATGCTGCATGCTTGTTGTATCCCCCCAGTAATTCGTCAGCACCATCACCCGAAAGCGCCACCGTTGCATGCTTGCGTGTCTGCTGACTCAAGGCGTACACAGCGATCGCCGAAGAGTCTGCAAATGGTTCGTCAATATATTCCAGGATTGTGCTCAGATTTTCATACATCTCTTTGTTGGTGAGATGAAATTCTGTGTGCTGGGTATTGAATTTTTTGGCAACGAGCCGGGAATATTCCGTCTCATCAAAGAATTTCTCGTCTTTAAACCCGATGGAAAAAGTGTGAAGTCCTGGTTTGTGCTTGCTTGCCAACGCTGTGATGACTGAGGAATCGATGCCTCCGCTTAAAAAAGACCCTAATGGTACATCGGCAATCATTCGTCGTTCCACCGACGCTTCCAGCGTCTTTTTAAATTGTTGTTTCGCTGCTTCGTACGAAATGGAATTTGATTCCGCGGCATTTGAGTCAAACGGAATCTCATAATATCTCCTTATTTCCAGCTTTTGACTTTTCACCTCGGCATAACAACCAGGCATCAACTTTTTTACTTTTTTGAAAATTGTGTTGGGCGCGGGAATGTAATTAAGTTGAAGATAGGTGTGGAGTGATTGATAATCGATCTTCTTGTCGATGCCATAGGCAACAATCGATTTCATCTCCGATCCGAATATGAATTTGTCATCGTCGAAGAGGTACAAAAGGGGCTTTACGCCAAACCTGTCCCGCGCAATGAAAAGAGACTGTTCAACTTTGTCGTATATGCAGAAAGAAAAGAAGCCGTTGAGCTTGCTGACGCACTTTTCCTTTTCATGAATGAATAGCTTTAACAGGACTTCGG
This sequence comes from Cyclobacteriaceae bacterium, assembly GCA_044223825.1. Classification (GTDB taxonomy): domain Bacteria; phylum Bacteroidota; class Bacteroidia; order Cytophagales; family Cyclobacteriaceae; genus ELB16-189. The sequence continues at coordinate 175,322 of JBGALO010000006.1, forward strand.
TATCCGACTCCGAAAAGAATGAGACCCCTTTGCTTACTAAATACTGTTTTAATTCCCGGTAGTTGAAAATCTCCCCGTTAAAAATCAAGCACCAGCGATTGCTTTCATCCCACATCGGCTGGTGCGCAACGGCACGGGTATCAATGATGGAGAGTCGTCGGTGCCCAAGACATACCCACTCATCCGTATAGATATCCTGAAAATCCGGGCCTCGCCGCGCCAATGCCATCGTCGCCGCGGCCACATTGATCTTGCTGAACTTGCCGACGAGGTTGAAGGCGAAGACGCCGGTGATACCGCACATGATACTGGGTGCTAGGTTCTTGGTACTGGCACGACTGCTTACGATTTACTGCTTACCGCTTACAATTTGAAACTGCGTTCTTTCAGATGTGGTGATTACAGCGATTTGATCATAATGTTTTTGAACCACACCTCACCCCCGTGGTCCTGCAAATCGATATGTCCTTCTTCCGCCTGGCCATATTTGGGAAACTCTTTCCATTTGCTGGCAGCGACGCGCTTCTTCCAGTCGTCCGAGTTGATATCATACTCTACGATCTTGCCGCCGTTCATCCAATGCTCAACATGCGCTCCATTGACAATGATCTTTGAATTGTTCCATTCGCCGACTGGATTCAATTTTTTGTTTTCAGGTGCGTGTACATCATAGTTCGCGCCTGTCTGATTCACTTCTTTAACGCCGCCAGGGTAATTGACGTCATCGATAAGCTGGAACTCAGGGCCGGTAGCATAAGGGACTTCAAACTCTTCAGTCACCCGGAACATTACACCGCTATTTTGTTTTGCAGAAATTTTCCAATCGAAAGACAGTTCGAAGTTCTTGTATTTTTCGATTGTCATCAGGTCGGCACGCTTGCTCGCAGTTGAGTCGGGAAGCTTGCAGTGTAAGGTGCCATCAACAACTTCCCACGTATCATTTTCTTTTCCTTTGTAGAAACGCCATCCGTTCGTCGTTTGCCCGTCAAACAACAATTTCCAACCATCGGCTTTTTGTTGCTCAGTCAGGGTGTTGTCAGCTTGTGCCAGAGCTGCCGTAGCAGTTGATTCTTCAGTGGAAGCTTTCTTGCCGCAGGCGGCGAGGATGGTAACGATGAGCAGGAATGGGATAAGTCGTTTCATGGCAGTTGGTTTTTGAATGCCAAGATAGGGGTTCAAGGGTCAAAGTTCAAAGGTTTAAAACCTCACGCAAAGGCGCCGAGCCCGCAAAGGGGCGTTGAATAAATATCATATTTTCTTAGCGCGCTTTGCGCCTTTGCGTGGGTCCTAGAAAATCTTTCCGGGGTTCAATATTCCATTTGGATCGAACACCTTTTTGATGCCTCTCATCAACTGAAGATTCATCTCGCCCAATGCGATGGGCATGTATGGCCGCTTTGCAATGCCAATGCCATGCTCTCCCGACAATGTTCCACCCAGGCTGACAGTAAGCTTAAAGATCTCTCCGATGCCTTCCGGAATTTTTGTTTCCCAGTCGTGTTCGGAAATATTTTCCTTCAGGATGTTCACGTGCAGGTTGCCGTCACCGAGGTGACCGAAACAAACGGTGTTAAAACCATATTGTTTGCCGATTACTTTAATGCCTGAAATGAGTTTCGGTAGATTCGAACGCGGTACAACGACGTCATCGGATTTTGTGAGAGTATACCAATTGACTGCCGGTGAGATGTTTTTCCGGATCTTCCAAAGTTCATCTTTTTGTGCGGCACTCTCAGCAAACAAAACTTCTCCCGCATTGAATTTCTCCACGACATTCATCACGCGCTCAGCGTCACGCATCAATACTTCTTCGTCGTTCCCATCCAGCTCGCAAAGCAGGTAAGCGTCCATACCCGGCGTAAGTTTTGTCGTCACGGGACTGTTCAATACTCTCTCGCAGTAGTCAAATGTTTTAGCGGCAGCTTCTCTTTCAAAAAATTCCACCCCGGACGGTTGAATTCCAGCGACAAAAATCGCAGCAATGGCTTTACATGCTTCTTCATTCGTAACAAAGGGAATCATCATCAGCACATTCTTCTGCGGCAGACCGCGAAGCTTGAAAACGATCTTGGTTATGATTCCCAATGTTCCCTCGCTGCCACACATCAACTGTGTGAGATTATAACCTGTGGAATTTTTCAGAACGTTGGCCGCGGTCCATATGATCTCACCGGTTGGAAGCACAACTTCCATGTTTATTACATAGTCGCGGGTGACTCCGTATTTTACAGCCTTCGGTCCGCCGGAATTGTTCGCGAGGTTGCCACCGAGGAAGCAAGAACCGCGGCTCGCGGGATCGGGCGGGTAAAAGAGTCCTTTCTCTTTCACCGCATTTTGGAAGACTTCTGTGATTACTCCGGGCTCAACCGTCGCCTGCAGATTCAATTCATCGATATGCAGGATCTTGTTGAAGCGCTCCATTGAAATGATCACACCATTCTTTACCGGAAGGGCGCCGCCGCTCAATCCTGTACCGGCACCGCGCGGCGTAACAGGGATTTTATTTTCACTGCAATACCTGAGTATTTCACTGATTTCAGACGGCGTGCGTGGCTTAAGCACCACGTCGGGCATAAAAAAATAGTCTTCTGTTTTATCGTGACCGTAATCTTCTCTTCCCGCACCCTCGGCAATCACGTTTTCGGACCCAACAATGGCCCTGAAGCGTTCGACAACCGTGGCGTGCAAATTGCTATCCTGTATGTCCAGCGCTTTAGCTTGTCCCATGAATAAGTTAAATTTGCTTATGCTCTAAAACCAAATGAAACAGCGCAAAGTTACGCAAATCCGGATGTCCACCGGAGGCGTATATTTTTTACTTTTTGCTGCTTTAATGGGTTGTGCCGGTTCACGCAAGGCCAGCCATACCCAAAAAGTGGATGCCGTCATTCAAAAGGCAAGAACGTACACAGGCACGCCCTATAAGTGGGGCGGAACAACACGATCAGGGATTGATTGCTCGGGACTTACTTCCAATGCATTTACTGCGATCGATGTAAAGCTCCCACGACAGGCCGATACGCAGGCAAACGTCGGAGATAAAGTCAAGATCAAAGACCTGAAACCGGGCGATTTGCTCTTCTTCGCAACGGGCAAGAAAAAAAATGTGATTACCCACGTGGGAATTGTTACAACCGTGAAGGGTCGTTCGGATGTCAAATTCATTCATGCATCGACTTCGTTGGGCGTGGTTGAAACGAATTTGTATTCTGACTACTACATCAAGCGGTTCAGAACAGCAAGGCGGGTAATTAACCAGTGAGTTTGCCGGTGTCGTGCTGTGTGTATCAAAAATTGACAATTGACAATTGACAATCACTTTGCTGCGCTCGTGCAGTTGACAATATGTCGGTACGTGATTAATTGCTGGAGTTTTTCCGATTGGGGAGACCGTTGTCAACTGTTTTCTTGTCAACTGTCAATTTTATCAATTACATTTCCACAAACAGCAATCCCTCATGAAGACCTCCCGTAGAAAATTTCTAAAAGCTAGTGCCGCACTCTCATCTTTTTTCCCCACGGCACTCCTTGCAGGTAATGCCGAACCCACAAAACCCCTGGTGATCTCCACATGGGATTTTGGCAAGCGGGCAAATGCTGAAGCATGGAAGGTGTTAAGCGCCAACGGCCGTGCTCTGGATGCGGTGGAGAAAGGAGTTCAGGTTCCTGAAGGTGATCCGAAAATTACCACGGTTGGATATGGCGGTGCACCCGATCGCGATGGACACGTCACCCTTGACGCTTGCATCATGGATGAATTTTCAAATTGTGGGGCTGTCGCCGGTCTTGAACATATCGTACACCCCATTTCAGTGGCAAGAAAAGTGATGGAGAAGACGCCGCATGTGCTGCTGATAGGTGATGGCGCGTTGCAATTCGCCCTTGCACAAGGATTCAAAAAGGAAAATTTACTAACACCAGAATCTGAGAAGGCGTGGAAAGAATGGTTGAAGGAAAAAAAATATAAGCCTGTTGCTAACATTGAGAATCACGATACCATCGGAATGCTTGCACTCGATTCGAAACAAAATCTGTCAGGCGCGTGCACCACGAGTGGCATGGCCTATAAAATGAGGGGAAGGATTGGTGACTCACCGATTATTGGAGCAGGTCTTTTTGTTGATAACGAAGTGGGTGCGGCAACATCAACCGGGGTAGGCGAGGAAGTGATTCGAATTTGTGGCTCACACCTCGTGGTTGAACTTATGCGCCAGGGCAATTCACCACAGAAAGCATGTGAGAATGCAGTCATGCGAATCGTAAAAAATCAACCTGAAAAGTCGAAAGAGATGCAAGTGGGTTTTTTGGCGATTAATAAATCGGGAGAATATGGCGCGTATGCCTTGCAAAAGGGATTTACGTATGCAGTCTATTCGGGAAAAGTTGCTAATGAACTTTTCGAATCGAAAAGTTACTATTGACCGGCATGAGGAACATCAAAGCTGAAGTAGTAGTCTACAATATTGAGTCGGCTTTCAAGGCTCAGGAGGGCGGCGCTGACCGCATTGAGCTTTGTGACAATCCAGCAGATGGAGGCACTACGCCATCAGCCGGCATGATCGAAGTTGTCCGCGCTAACGTCACGATGGATATTATGGTGATGTTACGTCCGCGTGGAGGTGATTTCAGCTATTCGAGCTATGAGTATCATGCGATGAAGCGTGATCTTTATGCAATGCAAAAAATTAGCGTCGACGGCTTTGTATTCGGGATACTTAATCACGACGGCACGATTGATAAAAAACGATGCCGTGAGTTGATAGAAAAATCGAAGCCGCTGAAAGTCACCTGTCACCGTGCTTTCGATATGACGCGTGATCCCTTTGAGGCCCTCGAAGATTGTATTGAAGTGGGATTCACACGCATCCTGACGTCCGGACAAAAACCCAATGCTCATCAGGGACGCGATCTTATCCGGCAGCTTGTTGAAAGGGCGGATGGCCGCATTTCAATTATGGCAGGCTCCGGCGTGAATGAATCGACGGTTAGTGAAATAGTTGCCACCACGAATGTTCATGAAATTCATTTTTCAGCTTCTTCATCAAGACAGAGTCAGATGAATTTCAGGAATCCTTCTATCGCTGCGATGGGAGAACAAGGTGAAGATGAGTATGCCGTCAGAACCGTGGATCCCGAAAGGGTTAGGAAGATCATTGAATTGGCTAAGGGAGCCTAAGCCTAAGCTTAAGCCTTGGTATTAGCCTTCTCTACATGAACTATAGAAGCCGAATTAATACAGTAGCGCAGTCCACTTGGCATCGGACCATCCGGAAAAACGTGGCCCAGATGCGCATCGCACACATTACAAATAACTTCGACACGGATCATTCCATAGCTTGAATCCTGGTGATATGCGATGGCGTTTTCCTCCACGGGCTGCGTAAAGCTTGGCCATCCGGTGCCGGACTCGAACTTGAGCGTTGAATCAAACAGAAGTGTATTGCAACAACGACAGGCATAAAGTCCCGGGTCATGTGCCTCGCAATATTCGCCGGTAAATGCACGCTCGGTACCCTTCTTGCGTGCGATCATGAACTGTTCAGGTGTCAGAAGCTTTTTCCACTCCGCGTCACTTTTTTCGACCCGTCGCGGAGGTGTAGGATTGCCTTTGCTCGCGAAGCGAATGACATCATTCCATTTTAGCATGAATAAAGATTTTATTGCTTATGCAGGCAGTCTGACTTCAAACTGCGATCCCTCCTGTAACTTCGATTTCGCCCCAATGGTTCCATTCAACTTAGCGACCGCCTCTTTGACAATGTAGAGTCCAAGGCCGGAGCCCTCTGAGTTTTCGTGGGCCTGGAAGAACATATCGAATATTTTCGGTAGAAAGGCTTCTGGGATTCCAAGCCCGTTGTCTTCAATCTTAAAATGAACGTGGGTCGAATTCATGTTGGCAGAGACCTTGATAAAAGGGGTCTCCTTGAACGGGTCGACGTATTTAAATGAATTGGAAATCAGGTTGCTCAGGATAAGCTGGAGGCGCGTCGGATCGGTTGCGATTTCCAAATGAGGATCTACCTCGATCGACACTTTCATCTTTTCAGCGCCTGGATAGAATTTCAAGGTTTCAACAATTTCGTGGATCACCTTATGAACCCTCACCGGCTGCTTGTCGATTTCCGTTCGCGCATTACGGGAATATTCTGAAATATCTTTGATGAATTTGTTGAGGCTTGCTAAGCGCTCTTCCATCATCTCCATGTAAGTCTTGATCTCGTTGGGATCAGTGGTCATCTTCGCCAACTGAATCAAACCGAGCACCGAACTGATTGGCGAACGGAGGTCATGCGACGTGCTGTACATGAAGCGATCAAGTTCCGCGTTAAGCTTGGTCAATTCCTCATTTTTCTGCAACATCTCCTTTTCATTCGATTTTAATGCTTGTTCAGAACGAAAATTCAAATTGATGAGAAAGACTATGATGACGGTACACGCGATTAGGGAGATAATGAAATTGACAAAAATGTTGACTTTGATATAAGTTTCATCGCCACCGGCTCGTCCAAACGGACTGAAATCATTAAACAGAAACATCATGAAAAGGAATACGGAGAAGCAAATAAAAACAAAGGCGATCTTCCGCTGAACATATCCGAACACGGCTACAGTGCCGAGGTTGATGGTAATGAAAAACAAATACAACCCCACGCTCACGGGCTCGCTGGTGGAGAACAGGTAGACAGTTACGTTCGTACTTAACGCCAGAATGACCTTAGATGCAAGATGCTTTCCTGCGCGATTCAAGATTAATCCACCGACTGATGCAAGGGTGCACGCTACGTGAAGGAACAAGGCGTGATAACGCTGAAATACGACATCGAGCGTTACGAAAATGATGCAAACGAAAAATGTAAGTAAGCTGAGCTGGCCGGTGAGAACAACGCGTTTGTATTCGCCGTGAGATGGAATAAACGGTTGATTGCCGAGTAGGAATTTCTTCAGCGCGGTACCGGTCATGAGGTCAAATTAGAAAAACCAAAGTTTAATTGCCATCCCGATGATAGAAAGGATCATAATCCTTTTGATCCAGACTTCGCCCGCCTTTACTGACCAACGGCTCGCGTACCATCCGCCAAGTGCATGACCAATTGCCAAAATCAATCCAATTCCCCAGTAAATTTTTCCTTCGAATGCAAAGACAACAACGGAAACACCTGTGTATACAATAGCGGCAAATACTTTTACGTAGTTGCTTTTTACCAATGTCAGCCTGTTTACGACGCTCAACACAGCGATGACAAGGAAACCGATTCCTGCCTGTACGAAGCCACCGTAGATTCCGATGAAAAAGAACCAGATTGCTCCAGTGATTTGACTCTTCACATCAAGTCGTTCGTCACCTGCCGACTTGAATGGATCGTAAATGATCAGTATCACGGCGGCGATCATTACAATGACGAAAATGTTTGTGAAGGACGCATCGCTCACCCGCGATGCCAGAAAGGATCCTATAATCCCGCCTCCCAGCGATGCAAATCCAAGGTATAAACTGTAAGGCCATGGCAGCTCAACACCTTTGCTTTTAAAGCCACCGACAGCGAATATGTTTTGGAACAGCAGGGCTACCCGACTTGTAGCGTTCGCCATGGTAATAGGAAGCCCCATGAACGTAAGAATCGGTACCGAAAACAATGAACCGCCACCACCGACAGTGTTGAGAAAGGCTGCGCCAAAACCTACGATAATGATGAGCAAATATTCGTACCAGTCGAGCGTCACCGTACTTTTGCTTTACGGACTATTCTTGCAAAAAGAGAAGGGAAAAAACGATTGACGTACACGGCGGAAACCTCTTTAAGTCCCCCGATATAAACTTCCTTTTTTCGCCCGGCAATCGCAGAAGCTATTTTCGATGCGACTTTCGCCGGGTCAAGCCCGCTGTCGGTAGTGGAGTCCATCTGGTTGAGCTTAGTGCCGTCGCCGATCAGTGCATTCATTGAAACATTGGTCTTTACCCAACCCGGACAGATCATGGTGACGTAGATGCTCTTGCTTTCTTTCCAGAGCTCCGCCCGCAAAGAATCAAAAAATCCATGAAGCGCATGTTTGGCGGCCGCATAGCCGCTTCGGTATGGTGTGCCAATGATGCCCATTACACTGCTGACATTGACGAAGTGTCCGGTTTTTCTTTTTAGAAAATGGGGAAGCAGGTACTTGGTGATGGCTATCGTTCCAAAGAAATCTACTTCCATGATGCGACGATCGACATCGAGGATCGTGTCTTTGGCCAAACTGCGTTGACTAATGCCACCATTGTTTACGAGGATGTCGACGTGCCCGAAATATTGTATCGCGATCTCTGTGGTAAGCTGCAGCGTCGATGACTCGGAGAGGTCCATCGGTAGCAGGCGAATATTCGGCTGACTCGCGGGAAAACAATTACCCTTCACCCTTTCGAGCTCTTCTTTTCGGCGCGCCGAGAGAATCAAGCGCGCTTTTCTTTTTGAAAGTTCGTATGCGAGCGCCTCACCAATTCCTGATGACGCACCGGTGATCCAGATAACTTTGTTTTCGAGGTAGCCCATGCCGTCAGTTGGTGGCGGCTACTTTCGCATTTTTTTGATCTTCGGAGTAAACCCAGATTGTGTACACTCCGATGGCGGTTCCGACAGGAAAAGATAAGAGTTTGAGGCAGCCAAGCACCAACGCAAGGGTCATTGCCCAGGATGCCTTGTTCAGTAGACCTAACCCGGCAACTAACGATGGAATCGATAATACAATGATGATCCAGGGCAGGTATTCAAAAAGCATCGAAATGAATTGCAGCGGAAGTTGCTCATCTGCGTCTGCCTGGCTCATGATAAAAGTCCAGAGTACAGAAAAGAAGATATTCAGAAACAGGGCGACCAGGATGGAAATTATCGATGTTACCGTGAATATTATTCCGAGGATCCGTTTGTGGCTATCCATGGCTGTTTGGGTTTGGGGAGTGTGAATTTAGCTTAAACGATCGTAGACAACAAAATCAAATGCGAACGCATGACGCTCGTCGGCAGGATGACGTACGCGCGAAGTCTCTGTCCAGACGTTCCTGTCGAACTCCGGGAAAAAAACATCGCCCTCGACAATGGCATCGATTTCGGTTAAATACATTCTGTTAGTCACGTTCATTCCGAGTTTAAACAGTTCGGCGCCACCGATGTTGAAGACTTCCTGATCGCCCGTTTGTCTGGCAACCGTCACTGCATCAAAAAACGAATGAACCACCAGGCAACCGGGAGCTTTGAAATTTTTTTGGCGTGTCACTACTATGTTGGTGCGCTTTGGGAGAGGTTTAAACTTTGGTGGAAGAGAATCATAGTTCTTTCGTCCCATGATCACCGACTTGCCCACCGTTGTCTCCATGAAATACTTCATGTCATCGGGTAGTTTCCATGGCAAATCATTGTTGCGGCCGATGACGCGGTTGCGGGAAAGAGCTGCGATCAGGGAGATTACCATTTTGCTATATCTTAAGCATTGCTTGTTGCCGGTCACCTGTTACCCTTTGCCCGCTACAGGCAACTGGCGACGGGCAACCGGTAACATTAAAGTTTGTTGCCCATCAAGAACTCCCTCACACTCATCTTCCTTTTCCCCTCAGCCTGAAGTTCTTCCACAGCGACCCACCCGTCGTTGGTGCGGACGTGAAGATACGTGGAATTGTCGGTCTTGATTGCTGGAGCTGGCGGTTGGCTATTGGCTGTTGGCTGTTGGCCGTTGGCTGTTAGTCTTGAATCTTGTCCCGCGGACATCACGGTGACGCGATAAATCTTGTAGTTTTTTCCTCCAATAGTCGTCCATGCCGCGGGATAAGGGCTCAAGCCCCGAATAAAATTTCTTACTTGTTCAGAGGTCTGATTCCAATTGATCTCACAGGTCTCTTTGAAAATTTTTGGCGCGTGTTTCAATTCACCTGATTCGGGCTGTGGCGAATTCGGATAGGAGCCTGACTCGATGGCCTTCACTGTTTTCAAGACAAGCTCACCACCCTTTTTCATTAATCGTTCATACAAAGAACCGGCATCATCATTTTCAGATATAGGTTCCCGTTCCTGGAAGATAATGCCGCCCGTATCGATCTCGTGTTTGAGGAAAAATGTTGTTACGCCGGTTTCTTTTTCACCGTTGATAATTGCCCAGTTGATTGGCGCCGCTCCGCGGTATTGCGGGAGGAGCGAGGCATGGAGGTTGAACGTTCCAATCGACGGCATCGACCACACGATTTCCGGCAGCATTCTGAATGCGACGACGATCTGCAGGTTGGCGTTATAACTTCTTATGTCATCGACGAACGCCGGGGATTTGAGATTGGTGGGTTGTAATACAGGGATGTGATGACGTTCGGCGCAAATCTTAACCGGTGAGGCAACGAGCTTCTGCCCGCGTCCCTGTGGTTTGTCGGGCGCTGTAATAACAGCAACCACGTTGAATTTATTCTCCACGAGAATCTCGAGGCTCGGTACAGCAAACTCGGGAGTACCCATGAAGATGATGCGCAGACTATTCATTATAACTCCTTAACTCCTTGACTCCTTAACTCCTTAACTCCTTCCTCATATACTTCTTACAAATCGGACATTCCCTCCAATTATGCCCTCTCGCAGTGCAATACTCACGTCCAAAATAAATGATCTGAAGGTGAGCCTTGTTCCATTTTGCTTTTGGAATGAGTTCTTTCAAATCCCTTTCAGTTTGTTCTACACTCTTCCCACCAGAAAGGCCCCATCGATATGCCAGCCTGTGAATGTGTGTATCCACCGGAAAAGCAGGTTGATTGAACCACTGCGTCATCACTACTGATGCGGTCTTATGCCCGACAGCCGGAAGTTCTTCAAGCGCTTCGAAAGTTTGAGGAACTTCGCCATTATATTTTTCAACCAGGATTTTCGATAACCCTGCAATGCCCTTGGATTTCATTGGCGATAATCCGCAGGGCTTGATGATTTCCCGTATCTCTTCCACAGAATGTTTCATCATGTCGAATGGGTTATCAGCCATCGCGAAAAGTGCCGGCGTCGTTTTATTAACACGCTCGTCCGTGCATTGTGCAGACAGCAGCACAGAAATAAGAAGTGTATACGCGTCTTTATGCTTAAGAGGAACCTCAGGATTGGGATAGAGCTTGTTCAGGATCTTTAGGATGTCCGCTGTTTTTTCCTTTTTAGTCATTGCTGATTATTAACATCAAACGCTGAACACCGAATATCTAATAGCGAAGTGAAGCACGTTGCGGCAGACTTGAACCTTGAACCTTGAACCTTGAACTCTGAACCCTGAACTCTAAACTCTGAACTCTGAACCCTGAACTCTGAACCCTGAACTCTGAATCCTGAACTCTGAACCCTGACCTCTGAACTTTATTCCCCATACAGCAGGTACTTCTTCCTCATCACCTTATACTTCTCCAGACCCGTCGTCCAACTCTTCTTTATTTCCGCCGCGCTAAGGCCGTCTTTGATCTGTTGTCTGAGTGTCTTCGTTCCTGTTAATTTTTCGAAATACGGAATGAAAAATTTCTCTTTGTCAGGATAGGCTTTATAGAAGTCTAACAGATAGTCAAGCTCGATCTCGCGCTTCGTCGGCACAGTCCGTAAGTCGATGCCACGGCAAAGCTTGTTCTCCTGAGGAGGACTTGTAGAAACTCCTTTAATACTGACGGGTTTGAACTCGAATGGCATGTTCAACAGATTGGGACTTCCCAGTACTTGAAACGGCATCTCTGTCCCGCGTCCAACACTGATCTGCGTCCCCTCAAAAAAGCAAATCGAAGGATATAAACGGATCGCCTGATCGTTAGGAAGATTTGGCGAGGGTCTTACCGGCAATACATAAGGATCAGAGTGCTTCCAGTTTCTAAGTGGCACCACTTCCATATTGCACTTCTTTTTGTTTGTCAGCCAGCCTTCACCATTGATCATCATTCCAAGTTCACCAATGGTAAGACCGTAGGCTACGGGAATGGGATGCAGCCCGACATACGACATGAACTCTTTCTCCATGATGGGACCATCGACGAATGCATTCGGATTAGGGCGATCCAGTACAATAAGTTTTTTGTTGTTTTCAGCGCATGCTTCCATCACGTAATGGAGCGTGCTGGTGTAGGTATAAAACCGGCAACCCACGTCCTGGATGTCAAAAATCACTACATCTACATCCGTAAGCTGCTCTGGCTTTGGCTTGTAATCTTTGCCGTATAACGACACGATCTTTACACCAGTTCTCACGTCCACGCTGTCGTTAACTAATTCCCCATCGGCGGCATTGCCTCTGAACCCATGTTCCGGGGCAAATGCCTTGACAATGTTCACACCCCGCGATTTCAGCGTGTCAGTCAGGTGAGTCGTCTTGACAATGGCCGTTTGATTCACGACCAGCGCAACTCTTTTACCGGAGAGCTTGGGCAACAGCACATCAAGGCGGTCGGCCCCCGTCATCAGCTTGCTGCGGGATTGTGATGATCCTTGCGACCAGCACGAAAGTGCGGCGAAGGTGAATGAAACAACGAGAAAAAGTCTTTTCATTTTAGTTTCTTTGCCTAGCCCCGATATTAGGAACAGCGATCGGGGTGAACAAAATACGCCACAATCTTGAACCTTTCCTACTTCCTTGCCAGGCGCATCAGCCGAGAACAAAAGGATGGCTTTGCTTCAACGATCCACACAATCGCCATCGTCACACTGACGATAGGCCTCGCTTCGTCGATTGTTGCATTTCTGATTATGGAAGGGTTTCAGTCAACGGTGAAGAATAGGATCTACAGCTTCACATCAAACATGCTGGTGCAGGCGAGGAGTACCAACAATTCGATGGAAGAAAAACCATTTTTTTACAACATCGACCTGTACAACCATCCGGAAGAGTTTGATGGCGTCCGCCACGTGCAGGAGTTTTCTCACAAGGCCGGCTTGATAAAGGTTGATGATGAAGTTCTGGGCATCGCATTCAAGGGTGTGGGAAGAAGTTTTGATGTGAAAAGTTTCAACGAGAACATCATTGAAGGAAGATTTATAGCTTTTTCCGACTCATCGTACTCACGCGACGTTGTGCTTAGCAGAATTATTGCAGACAAAATCAACGCGAAGATCGGCGACGAGTTGACGGTACATTTTTTTCAAAACCCACCGCGGTTCAGGCGCCTTCACGTTTCGGGTATTTATGAAACTAACCTGTCAGAATACTTTGACAGCAAGGTCATCATCGGTGATATCAAACTCATCCAGCGACTCAACAATTGGGCTGACAGTGTTGCGGGTGGGCTGGAGGTTTTTCTAAACGATCCGCGCCAGGAAGATGTCGTGTATCCCGATCTTATCGATGGAGTTCCATATGAATTGTATGTCGAGAAAGTCAGTGACAAGTTCATTCAGGTTTTCGAATGGCTTGGACTGGTGAGCCGGCAAGTGACGATTTTACTCGTGATTATTGTGGTGGTGGTTTGCGTGAACATGATTTCCGTCGTGCTCATTTTGGTTATGGAGCGTACGCAGATGGTGGGCCTACTGAAAGCGATGGGTGCGAAAGACTCAGTGGTAAGAAGTGTGTTTGTCTACCAGGGAATTAATCTGATTATGCGCGGTTTGCTGTTGGGAAACATACTCGGTCTCGGTTTTTGTTTCATTCAGGATAAACTGAAGATCGTGAAACTCAATGCGCACGATTATTATATGAGCTATGTTCCCATAGGTTGGGACTGGCCGACCGTATTGTTGCTCAATGTGTTGATCTTCGTTGTGGTGTCCGTCGTACTGATTTTACCAACGGCGATTATTTCCAGGATCAATCCTATTAAGGCGATAAGGTTTGACTAGGGCCGTTTATAACTCTTAAACCAGCTTCTAATTTTCAGCATGATCACGCCGAGGAGTGCCTCCTTGAAAATGCCGGCAGAGAGTTTTGATTGTCCCTTCACACGTTCGGTAAAAATGATTGGGACTTCCTTGATTGAAAACTTGTACATCCAGGCGTTGAACTTCATCTCAATCTGGAATCCGTATCCGATTGCCTTTATGTTGTCCAGCGGAAGCGTTTCGAGGACTTGTCTCTTGTAGCAAACAAAACCGGCTGTCGTGTCCCGGATAGGCATGCCTGTTACAGCGCGCACATAGGCGCTTGCGAAATAGGATAGCAACACGCGGCTCATCGGCCAGTTCACCACGTTGACACCCGTGATATACCGGGAGCCAATCGACAGATCGGCGCCTCCTTCCGCGCAGGCGAGGTAGAGGTGATTAAGGTCTTTTGGATCGTGCGAAAAGTCGGCGTCCATTTCAAGGACGTAATCATAGCCTTTCGCTAAAGCGAATTTAAATCCCTCGATGTAAGCAGTGCCTAATCCAAGTTTCCCCGTTCGTTCCAGCAGGTGAAGGTGGGGTGACTGGGTATTGTATTTCTGTTGAAGCCCTTTGACAATGCCAGCCGTACCATCGGGGGAGCCATCATCTACGATAAGGAGATCAAAATCCTTCGGTTGGGCAAACACCGCCTCGACAATGCTTTGAATATTTTCACGCTCATTGTAGGTAGGGATAATGACGAGGGCGTTGCTCACGGTAAAAACGACTAAGCGTCAAAGCTAATGAAAAAGGCCCCAATTGTAGATATTTACGACTATGAACAAATGTGTTTTCCTCGATCGCGACGGTGTCCTCAATGCCGATGATCCGAACTATACCTTCCACGTTGAAAAATTCCACATCCTTCCCGGTGTTCCGGAAGCCTTGCGCATGCTGAAAGACAATCATTTCAAGCTGGTCGTTGTGACCAATCAGTCTGGAATAGCGAAGGGCATCTATACAATAGAACAGATGAAGGCATGCCATGATTATTTACAACAATGCTGTGATCACCTGATCGACGCATTTTATTTTTCACCTTATCACCTCAGCGTCACGAGCTCGTTGCTTACGAAGCCCGACACGTTGATGTTTGAGCGTGCGATCGCCAGGTTCGAGATCGACATCACCAAAAGCTGGATGGTAGGTGATCGCGGCAGAGATATTATTCCTGCGAGAAATCTCAAAATAAAAACGATCCAGATTGGAGACGAGATTGAGGAAAAGGATAAGGCCGACTACAGGGTGGAGAGTCTGCTGGAAGCCGCTGAACTTATTGGCAGGAAGGACCTCTGATTATTTGTAAAACATGAATTCCTCCCTCGACATATGGTCGCTCCTGTATGCATTGGGAGTATTGCAAGGCATCATTATGATTTTCATAATGCTCCTGCTGAAGAGCGCGAACCGGACCGGAAACCTTTTGCTGGCCGCCATGGTCGGCGTGCTTACGCTTATTCTCCTGGAAGAATTTTTTGAGGCCGCGCACCTCTTCACGCATTTTCCTAAGTTACTATTAACGACGTTTCCGCTCGACATGGCGTTCGGCCCGTTGATCTATCTGTACGCATTGTCTCTCGTAAGTCGCGAAGGGCCTTCACGCGCTTTGTTGCATCTCCTTCCGGTAGCAATGGTTACTGCGGCTTTTTTGTTGTTTCATTTTGGCACGGAGCGCGGTGCCTTTGTATGGGTTGCTCCAGCACCGACAAGACTTTTTGTTGCGCTGGTAAATCTGAAAATTCTGTATATCGCGTTGTACTTTTACACCGCGGTGCGAACGCTGCGCCTGTCAAACACGAGATCTTCAGTAGGCCTGCCGTACAACAACGAAGTTCATATCAATGGTACGTTGATAACATTGAGGATTGTTTTCATACTCATCCTGATCATTTATACGAATTTCAATCTCAACGTATTATTGCCGGGATATTTCTGGCCCTCGGATCTCCTTTCATCCCTTGTCATAGTACTCTGTATATATGCACTTGTCGTGATTGCCATCAGATTTCCTTTTGTCTTTACGGCATTGCGTGAGCCGGCGTCATATCTCTCGGTTGGTGCCAACGATGAAAAACCTGGTCGCTATAAATCGTCGTCCCTTACGGCGGCCCAGAAGAAAATTTATTTGGATCAGCTTTTCAACTGGATGAAGGTTGAAAAACCATTTCGAAATCAGCAATTGAAGGTAGAGGACCTCGCAGAGCAACTTAATATACCCGCGCATCACGTTTCCCAGATTATCAATGAGGTTCTGGATAAGAATTTCTATGAGTTTGTAAATTATTACCGTGTCCAGGAGGTCCAGGAAATGATCAACGATCCTGCCCAGAAACACAAGTCAATGTTGGGGATAGCACTCGACGCCGGTTTTAACAGCAAAGCCACTTTCAATCGCGTGTTCAAGGAATTCACCGGTATGACTCCCAGTACATACAAATCGAGGCTTCAAGCGTCTGATAAGTTCGACCCGTCGGGTAAATAGGTCTCAAGTTTTAATCTGAGTCGATTGCAGCGTGGCCGCCAAATAGGTTTGCCTAAAAACCTATATGAAATACACATCTACAATTGCCTTTTTGGTTGGCCTTTGCCTTGCGGTAGAGTGTTGGCCCCAAACTCCCGTAGGGACTTATCAATTCGACGACACAATTCTTACCGTCAGCGTAATCAGTGGCTACCCTTGCGTGATATCTGAGGGTCAGATCCGTGGCTTGAGACAGGCAGAGACTCCTGATAATTTTGAATATGGCAATGCGCTGGCATCCTTCGATTCAATAGAAGGCTCCCTCGAATTCCGCGATAAAAAAGTTCATTGGATTGCGGGGGAGATTGTTCGAACAGGAACACGCGTCCTTTTTGAAGAAAAGGAAATCTCGTTTGCCAATGCCAAACTCAATCTTGCAGGTAGCATAATTTTGCCTCGCGGATCAGGGCCATTTCCGTTTGTCGTTTTTACTCATGGATCGGGTGAGGAAACGCGTGAAGAGAGCCGCGCGCTGGCGTATTACTTTGCGCTGCATGGAATTGGAGGTCTCATTTATGATAAGCGCGGTACTGGCAAATCCGGCGGGAAGGACTGGCAGGATACGTTCGATAATTATGCTAATGATGCTATTGCCGCCGCCGAGTTCCTTTCAGGACAGGCGTTTGTAAAAAGGAACATGGTCGGGATTTATGGACATAGCCAGGGCGGCTGGATTGTTCCTCTTGCACTGTCAAAAACGGCGATATTTTCTTTTGGAATTATGAGTGCCGCAAATGCAGTATCACCTGTGGAGCAAACACTCGATGCAGGCGATGAGGAATTGAAACTCCTCGGAATGGATGAAAGCACAATCAAGGAGGTTCGCGCTTTTCGAAAATTGAAATATGATGTCGGCGTGGGTGGTGGAGACGTACGGCATTATGAGCGACGCATGTTGCCCGAAGCTGAAAAAAAGCCGTGGTTTAAATACACTGGTGGAAGGCTTCCCGGCGGAACTTTCTGGAAAGCCAATGGTTTTTACGACCCTCGCCCTGCCCTCGAAAGAATCAAATGTCCGGTACTTATGGTCTATGGTGAATTCGACATCTCGACAAACACCGCACGAAATCTTCCACTGATGACAAACTATCTCGCCGGTCACGACGCTGAATTTATGTCTTTTCCTGCTAATCATTGGATGATGGAAGTGAATTCAAAAAATAGCACGAAGGCTCAAGCACTACGTATTAAAAAATTTCCCGACGGGTACCCGGATGCCCTTGTTGAATGGACAAAACGAAAGACCGTAGATAAATAAGTTTTAAAGCCGCGAACGGTGTGCTCGTGCCTTGGAATTGCGGTGAACAATTGTTGCGCCATCAGCCTGAAACATGGATATTTACCTGACCAGAAAACAATTGGCTGCATTTTTGCAACCGCGACGCTAAAACCAATCAACTATGAAAAAATTGATGACACTCCTGCTGATGTGTGTTGTGCTCACATCCTGGAGTCAGGGATTTGAAGGCACTATCAAATGGACCATGAAAATGGACATCACGGACCCGAAGATGAAGGCCGAGATGGAGAAAATGAATGATCCGGCCAACCAGGCTAAAATGAAGGAGATGCAGGAGAAGATGAATGACCCCCAAATGAAAGCAATGATGGAATCCAATCCACAAATGAAGGCACAAATGGAGGCCATGATGAAATCAATGGGTGGCGGTGGCGGCATGAGTTCCATGATGCCGTCTGGTTTCCTCATCAAAGTTAAAGGCAACAACACGGTGACGTTGATGCAAGGCGGGATGATGGACGGGATGGAGATCCTTCACATGAAAGACAAGGATAAAAGTGTGCGCATCGATCGAAAGAACAAAACATGGACTCCCATGGGTGGGCCGCCTGCCGGATCCGGCCAGGCTGCAGAAGCTAAGTTCAAGATCACCAAGACCAGTGAGACGATGAAGATCATGGGCTACAATGCGACGAAATACATCGGCGAGGCAACTGAAAGAGGAAAGCCCGTTAGCATTGTATTATGGACTACAACTGAAATCAAAGATCTTGATCTTAAGAACATGGCCAGTCAAAGAATGGGACCGAATAGCCGTCCCATGATGCCCGAGGGTGTCGAGGGTATTCCACTCAGGATTGAAAATTCAACTGAACAAGGCAACATGGTTATGGAAGTTGCCGAGATTAAAAGAGAGTCTCTTCCTGATTCAGACTTCACCATTCCCGCCGACTTCAAAGAAGGCAAAATGGGATACGGAGGCAGACCATAGTTAGTTCAGAGTTCAGAGTTAATGAGTGGGTCCCGGTGAATTAACCGGGACCTATTTTTTTGTTGTTATTTTTTCGAATAGTTCGGTTTCAGGGAATGCGCGCCGGTCCTTTTCGGTGAGGGGCGTGCGGGGGTCACTTCAAGGTGAAACCCAATCGTCGAAACAACCGGGCGCTGCCAACAGCCAATGGCCAACCGCCAACGGCCTTTTCTATCTCGCAGTCACCTTTACCGTTTCAGCAACCTCACTCCCATACCCCAACACCTTCATCATACTCTCGGCTTGCTGCTCGGGCGCAAACAAGCTGGTGATGATTTCGCCGTCCTCATTGCGTGTGACAAGGACATGTTTCGGGGCGGGTACCAAACAATGCTGAATGCCACCGTAACCGCCGAGTGACTCCTGATAGGCGCCCGTGTGGAAGAATCCGATATAAAGAGGTTCTTCGTCGTTGATCATGGGAAGGAATACCTCGCCGATGTGTGCCTCGGAGTTGTAGTAATCCATACTGTCACAGGTGAGTCCACCGATGTTGACTTTGTGATAGGGATCATCCCATTTATTTACGGCGAGGAGGATGTATTTCTGATTCAGTCCCCATGCGTCAGGCATCTGGGTAATAAACGAACCGTCGATCATGTACCACAGCTCTTTGTCGTTCTGGAGCTTCTGGTCGACCGTTGAGTAAAGAATCGCGCCGCTTTCACCTACGGTGTAGCTTCCGAATTCCGTGAAGATGTTGGGAACCGGAACGTTGTTCTTATCGCAGATCCATTTGATGTTCTCTACGATCTGCTCGATCATGTATTTATAATCGTAGCTGAATGTCAATGATGTCTTGATGGGAAAACCACCGCCAATGTCAATGGAGTCCAGCGTGTCGCAGATCTTGCGCAACTCGCAATATTTAAAGATGAATCTGCTGAGCTCGCTCCAGTAGTATGCCGTATCCTTGATACCTGTGTTGATAAAGAAGTGCAGCATCTTCAGCGATGCCTTGGAACTGGGTCCAATCTTTTCCTTATAGAGATTGACGATGTCGCTGTAGCGAATGCCCAGGCGCGACGTATAAAACTCAAATTTAGGTTCCTCGTCAGAGGCTACGCGAATTCCAACCTGATAGGGTGTTTTTACCTTTTGCTCATACACATCTATCTCACCGAGCGTGTCGAGGATGGGCACGCAGTTCACGAAACCGTCGTTGAGCAGGTTGGAGATGTTTTCTGTGTACTGCGGCATCTTGAAGCCGTTGCAGATCACGTACAATTCCTTGTTGATCTTGCCCCGCTCATACAGCGAACGAACAATATTGATGTCGAAAGCAGACGAGGTTTCGATATGAACATTGTTTTTCAGCGCTTCCTCCACCACGAAGGAGAAGTGCGACGACTTCGTGCAATAGCAGTACGTGTACTTGCCATTGTATTTGAAGCGCTCCATGGCATTGTTGAACGTCGCCTGGACGAATCGTATGTTTTCGCTGATGCGCGGGAGGTAAGTAAGCTTGAGGGGAGTGCCGTATTCCTTAATGATGTCCATCAAGGGAACGTCGTTGAACAGTAACTCGTGCTCCCAGACTTTGAATTCTTCTTGAGGAAACTCAAAAGTCTGTTCAATGAGTTCGCGGTAGCTCTTCATTTCACAATCATCGGTTTAACGCGCGTACGGCGGGATTATCGCTAAAAACGCAATATTCAGATAAAATTGCGATCTTTGCAATACATTTAAAAGTATGGCATCCCGCCTGATTTTCTTCGCCTCCTCTGCGGCACATCCGTTGCCGGATCGGTGATTCATTACCGTCTGGATCGTCTTAGTTGGGAGTCTTCACATTATCTGTTTGTTAATCTTTTTTAATCTGAGTCGTTGTGAGCGAGAAAATTAAAATCATCGAAGTAAAATCTGAGATCGGTGCCGGTACGCGCGGTGCCAGCCTCGGTGTGGGCGCCATCAAGATCGCCAGCCTGGACGTGAAGTCGGACTTTTTCAGGGAAAATGAGAGTGTGGAGGTTGAAAACGTCAACGAGCTGCTGTTCAACAGCGCCGAGCACGCCTACGCGAAGTTCATCGACGGTGTCCTGATCATGGAAGAGCGGGTCTGCCTGGAAGTCTATGAGCAATTATTCGACGGCTTTTTCCCGATGGTCATCGCCGGCGATCACAGCACTGCTTATGGCACCATTGCCGGCATTAAAAAGATGCATCCCAAGAAGCGCCTCGGCGTCATTTGGATAGACGCACACGCTGATTTTCATTCTCCCTACACGACTCCTTCCGGCAACATGCATGGAATGACTTTGGCGATGGCCTGCGACGTCGATAACCTCGAGTGCAAGGTCAACGATCCGAAAGGCGAGACCATTGAATATTGGGAGCAGATCATGAACGTGGGCACCCCCGGCGCGAAGATCTATCCTGAGGATATTGTATTCATCTCTGTCCGCGACCTCGAGAAGCCAGAGAACTACCTTATCAACAAACACGGTATCACTAACTTTACCGCTGCGGAGGTAAGAAAGCTTGGTCCTGCTGCAGTGGCACAAGAAGCGCTCACACTGCTCGACCATTGTGATCTTATCTATGTTTCTTTCGATGTTGACAGCATGGACAGCCGCATCTCCATCGGCACCGGCACGCCCGTTCCCAACGGACTCACTGTCGAGGAAGCAAAAATCTTAAACACCGAACTGGCCAAGAGCCCGAAGCTTTGCGTATGGGAAGTTGCCGAGGTCAATCCCACCCTCGACACCCAGAACAGCATGGCCGAAAATGCTTTCGACATCCTCGAGGCAACAGCCCGCATCATCGAGTCGCGCCCTCCCGCTACCGAGTCGCCGAAGAAGGCGGCTGTTGTGAGGAAGTCGAGAAGGCCGAAGAAGCATGATAGTAGAGGCCCGATTGGGACGATTTGAAAATCAGTTGGCAGGAGGCAGTGGGCAGTAGGCAGGTGGGGGGCTGTGCACTGATTAATAGGGATATATCGGAGACGAGTCTCCGATATACAAATGTTGTGCGTCATGCCTCTTGGACAAAGGAGACAATCAATTGAAATGAGACATTTATTACGACTCTTCATATTATTGACGATTTGCAATTTCAATGCAAGTGGTCAAGCACACAATAAAACAGTATTGAAGGTAGACGAATATTTAAGGTCGGCAAATAATGCATACAAGTTTAACGGAATCGCCTTAGTGATACACAATAATGAGATTGTGTTGAATAAAGGTTATGGATTCAGCGATATGGATTCAAAAGCATTGAATAATCCTGATACTCGCTTTCCAATACTGTCGATTACCAAATCTTTTACATCGACAATCATTCTAAAATTGCAGGAGGAGAAAAAACTCTCCGTTAATGACAAGCTTTCAAAGTATTTTTTTGATTATCCGAATGGTTCCAAAATAACAATACATCATTTACTAATACATTCATCGGGAATATACAACTATACTGGCGATGTGGGTATTGAGGACTCTGCAATTGTGAATCATCCAATATCAAAGGAACGAGTAGTGAGCTACTTCAAGGACAAACCATTAGACTTTCCACCTGGTAAATACTATAGCTACAATAATTCAGGATATTTCATGCTGGGACTCATTATCGAAAAAGTAACAGGAAAGCGATACGAAACTGTTGTGAGAGAGCTTATTTTTAATCCGCTTGGAATGATACAGTCGGGATTTGACTTTATGAATCTTCCTAAAACAATCAAAGCGCAAGGATATGAATTTTGGAATAAGGAAAAAGTAGTTCCCTACAAGCATTATGACTCTACCTTTGCCTATTCCGCTGGTTCAATTTATAGTACAACCAATGACATGATGAAATGGGGAAAAGCGGTTTCGGAAGGAAAGATTCTGTCAGCGAAAACATGGGCACTTGCATTCAAACCAAAAATTCAGAACTACGGCTACGGCTGGCAGACAGGTCAATTCTTTGGGCGCAAATATGTTAAGCACTCAGGTGGATATCCGGGATATATGTCAGAGTTCATTTATTACCCTAACCAGAAACTGATAATAATACTTCTAAATAACTTCGGGACTTATGACCAAAACATTTGGTCAGTCGGTATGGGTATATCTTCAATAGTTTTTGAATTGCCCTATGATAATTGGAAGTTAAGAGATTCAGCTACCGTTGACCCAAGTGTAATGCAACAACACACAGGATGCTATACAAATGGAAAATCCAAAATTGAAATCAAATTAAAAGAGAACCTCCTTTATGCTGTAATTTCTGGACTGCCTGAGATAAAACTTTACGCAGAAAACGACAATCAATATTACTTCAGAGATTTCAATACCATACTGAATTTTAGAGAGTCTACACTGACAATTCATGAACACGGACAAGACAGTAAGTGGATAAAAGAAAACTGACAAAAGAGGCACGAACGCACATCAATGTGCATAATCAATGGCGTGGTTCGGTGTAAATTTGTAGTTTAGTTTTCAAACAACGTTCGGTGTCGTGGGACAGTGACGTGTAGGTCGAGCGTGACATTTCGCTGCGCTCCATTTTCAAGCCCTCCTATTTTCAGCCTGTGGTTGGTGTTGTCACCAACCACAAGGTGCCTGACCCCCTCAATCAACCGCGTATCTGACGCCACCCTGCCTCCTAATCTCATCGCTCACTTCCGCCATAATCAAACTCAACGAAAACGGCATCAACTCACTTTCCGTTTTTCCGGCACGAAGACATCGTACCACTTCTTCGATCTGAAATTCAAATCCATTTCCTGAATGAGGGAAATTGAACTCCTTTACGTCGCCAGAATTTAATTTGAGCGTCACTTTTTCTGATTTGTGCCATGGACTTTGAATAATGATCTTCCCAAGTGTACCGATGATATGCGCCTCTTTTACAGAATCGCTCACGATCGATGAATGTATGTGTGCAACGGCTCCGCTTCGGAATGTCAGCAATGCGTTGGTCACCGTGTCTGCGCCGGTGGGAGCGAGATGACTCAATGCTTTGATTTCATAGGGATCACCAAGCAGTAGGAGTGAAAGGAACAGCGGATATACGCCTACGTCAAGCTGCGCGCCGCCGCCAAGCTCAAGGCTGTATAGTCGGCTCTCATGATTGACCGGACCAGCGAATCCAAAATCGGCATGCACAAACTTCACGTCACCGATGGTACCGGATTTAATAAGTTCCAAGGCCTTGTGTGTGGTGCCAAAGAACCGCGACCACATGGCTTCCATCAAAAACACTTTCTTCTTTTTCGCCAGCTCAATCATTTCTTTTGTCTGGCGAAGATTCAATGACATTGGCTTTTCGCACAGCACAGCCTTACCATGATTCAAACACATCAAGGTTTGTTCGTAATGGTAGGGATGCGGTGTGGCGATATAGATCACGTCGACCTGCGGATCTTTTGCCAGCGCTTCGTAGTTGTCGTAGGCCTTTTGCGCGCCATACTTTGTGGCGAAGAGCTCTGCTTTTTCGGCTTCACGTGAAGCGATAGCATAAACCTTAGCGTCGGGTACGTACTTGAATGCATCCGCAAAACGGTTGGCGATCTTGCCGGGGCCGAGGATCCCGAATCTTATTTGAGTCATGGTTTAAAGATAGAATGCAGGAACCGCAAAGACCGCAAAGTTCCGCAGAGGAATTTTGACGGTTGCTTTGCGGCGCTCCGCGTTCTTTGCGGTTTCTGCATTAATCCGCATTGATTTTGGCAACACCTGAAGTTCGAAAGCCTTTGAAAACCAGAAGCAACCCCAACGAAAACTCGAATACCGCAACCGGGATTGCGAACAGCGCTGTAATGGGAGCACGTTGCTCCAGCATGCCGGAAAGTACCCCAATGTCGCCCGCGACAAGCACGAATGCTCCGGCGATTCCAATTGAGGCAAGAAACTTAGGAACAAGGCCGGATTGGTATAATAAAATACCCAACAGCAGGTCGTTCACTGCTGGCATCAGGCCTTGCCCAACGAGAAATATTCTGTCATACAAAAGCACAAGTGTCGATATCAAAGCGTGTTCACTAACGCCGCCTTGCAACAACGCCACTGCAGTCAACACAAAAGCTACACCGACAAAAATGGTAGCTGCCTCAAGGACGCGTGCAGCCACCAATCCGAGAGCAAGGCTTTCATTTTGCTTTTTCAAGACAGGAAATAGAATTACAGCAGTGCCGATTCCAGCAAGTCCGACAATGGTCTCGAGCATGGCGCCGATGATGACACCGCCTGCTTCAGCGGCGTTCAAATCGCGTAATGGGTTATAGAGTGCCAGTGTGGGGATTGAGACAAAGGTTAGAAGATACACTATGCCCGCCAGCAAAGCTGTCTTTCGCATCGGGCTCATTTGAGATTGAATGTTTGATGTTTTCATTGCACGATGGTTTTAAGCTGAAGATTTATTGCCCGCGGTGCTTCAGCGGTTTAAGGAGAACGACACTGATGCTAAACGTCCGGTTGTAGAGATCGCTGTTTGAAGATATGCTCGTCACGCCATGCGCATAGCGGAAGTCGATGGCGAACCGTTTTTTCTTCAGATTGAACATATAGCCCGCACCACCCTGGAAGCCCGCCTCCCATCTTCTGAGGTCATCAGGTTCGCTACCGAAGGAAATTGATTTTGCTTGTTCTCCTTCTGCAGTTCTCTTGCCTGAGAAGATATAGTTGGCGTATGGGCCAGCATTGAAATAGAATCGGCCTGCATGAACACGCGCAAGAACCGGGAGTTCTATCGTGTTAAGCTTGATTGCAGAGTTCACGCCATTCAATGGATTGCCGGTTTCCAGGCCGCCGCCTTTTCTGATGAAGTACGCCTCTGTGACGACTGAAAAATTCTTTGTAAGTCCGGCCTGCCACGACAAACCAGCCCTGATCCCACGAACAGTTTCTTTATAACCGCTGAGTGATCCATTTATGTCTCCGTAGTTCAGGTTCGAGCTCACGGTATTTACCAGAATTCCTATGTGTGATTGTTGTGCGCGTAACGCTGTTACCGTGATGACGAGCAGCAGAGCCGCTGTAGTAAATAACTTTTTCATTTGTTTGTTGGTATTATGGTTTGATTAAAACGATTCATTAATGATGTCTTTATTGAGTGTGATGGCGGTGGTTGTTCCCATCGCGATTGCGTTGGCTACTGTACGTATCCGTGTGACATTGTCGCCGCAGGCATAGATGCCCGGCACTGTCGTCCGTTGAGTTGCATCAATCTTGATATATCCTTCCGGTGTTGTTTCGCAGCCCAGCAGTGTGGGTAAATCGCAATGCTGTTTGAATTCGGGCCGCGTGTAGATCACCTCGATTTTTTCGGGGTGGCCACCTAAGAAGAAAATTTCCTCTAGGTTACCGTTGCTGTGTTTCAGTTCGAGGATCTGGTTCTCGATAATTCTGATGTTGTGGGAGCGAAGCCTTGTCGTTTGTTCAGCGGTCAACGATGAAGTACCATTTGTGTAGATGGTAAGGTCTGAGGTCCAGTTTGAGATCAAGCTGGAAAACTCAAAAGCATAATCACCGTTGCCCAGTATGCCTGTCTTGGCTCCCCGCACTTCATAGCCGTGACAGTACGGACAATGAAGAACCGATTTGCCCCAGCAGTCCGCGAAACCAGATATGTCTGGGAACACATCAATAATCCCCGTGGCGAACACGAGTTTCTTTGCGTGGAAGCTTCGTCCGTCAGCGAGTACAACTTGAAAATTCCCGTTGGACATCGATCCGCTCACAACTTCGCCCTGGATCCGTTTGACGGTCGGATACTTGTCAACCTGGCTCGCTGCGATGGCCGCTATCTCCGATGGTTTATCACCGTCATGTGTCAGGAAGTTGTGCGAATAAGGCGTATAACGGTTTGCTGGCTTGTTGCTATCAATGACCAACACCTTTCGTAATGCACGCCCAAGGCCCATTGCTGCCGCTAGGCCGGAGTAACTGCCGCCGACGATGATGACTTCGAATTGTTCCATCGTCGTAGGTTATTTGCCGTTGGTTTCTGCAGGAAACAACATCCGGATGATCCGGTCGACGAAGGGGACTCCAACGAAGACGATCCACGGTACCAGTGAAGCCGTCAGCAAGAACGTACGCTGATAGAGTGGTAGTGGCGCGAGCGACTCACCGAACAGGTAGAGAAAGAGTGTGATGGAAGGGTAGATCACAGCCCATATTTTCAGGGATGCGATCAGTTTCATTTTTGTTTTCATACTGATTGCTTTTTGAAATACTTATGTCACAAAAGTATTTTGCGCTGCAGCCAGCGGAATAGGACAAAATTTGAGTTGAGTAGGACTTACTTTGAATTCGACCGGAAGGCTTCGGGAGAGAGTCCTGTGTGCTTTTTGAAAAACCGAATGAAATAAGACGGATCTTCAAAGCCGAGGTGCCATGCTATCTGATTTACCTGGCTTGAAGTAGCGAGGAGTTGCCGTTTAGATTCAAGTATAAGGTAGTAGTTGATTATTTCGGATGGCGTCTTTCCCAAAACGCGTTTAGTCAGCGCGCTTAACTGGTAGTTGGACATGTTCAGCATATCCTCATAATCTGCCACTTGCTTTTTCATGGCAGCATGCGTTTCAATAAGTTGTAAAAACTCATCAATCCGCTCCTGGTCATACCGCGTTTCGGCAGTTGACGGAGGTGATGCCTGTTGGCGGTTTCTTACCAACTCAATAAAAAATATATCGAGCTCCGCGCGAATCACTTCTTCGTACCCCGTTTTCTGTTCACTGTATTCTCTGAAAATATTGGCGAGGATTGCACGCAAACGTCCAAAAGAATCTTTGTCGACTTTGCACAAGTTTGTCTTCGTCGCACTGCGTACGGTCTGTGTCGTTCCACGGTCGTTCAGACGATAGAACGCTGCATTGAATTCGAGGAGATATCCTTTACACCCGGCTTTTAGAGAAAGTTCGTGCACCTGTCCGGGACGCATGATGAAAATGCAATTGTTCCCCACATCAAAAGGGATGAAGTCGATCACATGTTCTCCTGTCCCTTTTTCCAGCGCGAGCACAAAGAAGAAATCGTGGCGATGCAGGTCCTGCGCCATGTCCTTACCATGAAGCAATGTCTCAACATCACGGATTCTAAACGTCTGCCCGATCTTCGGTTCGCTTGCAGTCGGTTTGATCTTTCGTATTGGAATAGACGTCATTTCACTAAAGCAATTCTAATGTAGGGATTTTTGATTGGTAAGAGGCAGGAACCGCAAAGGCCGCAAAGTTCCGCAAAGGTTTATTCCCGCCTCTCTGCGGCCCTCTGCGGTCTTGGCGGTTTTTGCATTCATCCGTGTTCATCAGTGTCCTCCGTGGCCCAAAACTTTACCTTTAAAGCTTGAACTATTTATTTATTTTTGCCCAAATTTTAAATAACCATGACCCAAAACCGCCCCATCTCCTCCTTCATCGAAAAGCACTACCTCCACTTCAATTCGGCAGCGCTTGTAGATGCTGCCAAGGCCTATAAAAAACACATCGCCGACGGCAAAAAGATGATGGTGACGCTGGCGGGCGCGATGAGCACAGGCGAGCTCGGTATCAGCTTCGCAGAAATGATCCGCCAAAATAAGGTTCATATTATTTCTTGTACCGGTGCCAACCTCGAAGAGGATATCATGAACCTTGTGGCGCACTCGCACTACAGAAGAATCCCCAATTACCGCGACCTGACTCCTGAGCAGGAGTGGGATCTTCTACAAAACCATCTCAACCGGGTGACAGATACTTGTATCCCGGAAGAAGAGGCTTTCAGACGACTTCAAAAGCATTTGTTCAAAGTTTGGAAAGACGCTGAAGACAACGGCGAGCGTTTGTTTCCGCATGAGTTTATGTTCCGGATGCTGAAGACTGGAGATTTGAAACAATACTATGAGATTGATCCTAAGAATTCCTGGATGATCGCCGCAGCTGAGAAGAACATGCCGATGGTTGTGCCTGGATGGGAAGACTCGACCATGGGTAACATCTTCGCTTCTTATGTTGTGACCGGCGAATTGAAAGCATCGACCATGAAGTCAGGTATTGAGTACATGGTGTGGCTTGCTGATTGGTACACGCAGAATTCAGGCAAAGATGGTATTGGATTTTTCCAGATCGGCGGTGGTATTGCCGGCGACTTCCCGATATGTGTTGTTCCGATGCTGCACCAGGATCTCGAGCGCGACAACGTTCCTTTCTGGAGCTATTTCTGCCAGATCAGCGATTCAACGACCAGCTATGGTTCGTACTCTGGTGCGGTACCCAACGAGAAGATCACCTGGGGTAAGCTTAGTATTGATACGCCAAAGTTTATCGTCGAAAGCGACGCGACGATTGTGGCGCCGTTGATGTTCGCGTACATACTTGATATGTGATTTTTTAAACCGCAGAGACGCTAAGACGCAGAGAAATACCGTACCACAACTCTGCGCCTCCGCGCCTCTGCGGTTCCTTTATCTATGAACCTCGAACAAGTCCTCCGCACCGAAATAAAAGCAGCCTCCCAGGAACTGTTCGGTCAATCTATTGACAACATCCAACTGCAGCCTACCAATCCGGAGTTTGAAGGTTCGTATACGCTCGTTTGTTTTCCGCTTGCGAAAATTTCAAAGAAAGGACCCGAACAAACTGCCGTCGCGATCGGTGAGTACCTGAAAGCAAACACAAAGGTCGTCGATCGCTTCAATGTGGTGAAGGGTTTTCTCAATCTGGTGATTGCTGATGCCTTCTGGATTGAAGCATTCAAATCCATCTATGATGATAAGAACTTTGGTGTCGCAGCAGCGAATGGCAAAGAGATCATGGTCGAGTATTCTTCACCGAATACCAACAAGCCTCTTCACCTGGGACACCTAAGAAATAACTTTTTAGGATGGAGTGTTGCTGAGATATACAAAGCGATTGGTTATGAAGTCCATAAGGTTCAGATCATCAACGATCGCGGCATTCATATTTGTAAATCAATGGCTGCCTGGAAACTCTATGGCAACGGCGAGACACCGGAGAGTAGTGGCTTGAAAGGCGATAAACTTGTTGGTAAGTATTATGTTGAGTTCGACAAAGTTTATAAAGCTCAAATAAAAGAGCTCGAAGAAAAAGGCATCACAAAAGAAGTAGCGGAAAAAGAAGCGCCGCTCATGAAGCTTGCCGTGGAAATGCTTCAGAAGTGGGAACAGAAGGACGCTGAAACATTGAAGCTTTGGTCCACGATGAACGGCTGGGTGTACAAAGGTTTTGACGTTACCTATAAAAGAATGGGCGTCGACTTTGAGAAACTCTATTATGAATCTGAGACCTATCTCCTGGGTAAAGAAGAAGTGATGAAGGGACTTGCCCAAGGCGTGTTTTTCAAAAAAGATGATGGATCCATTTGGGTGGATCTCACGTCAGATGGACTCGATCAGAAACTTTTGTTGCGTTCAGACGGAACGTCTGTATATATGACCCAGGATTTCGGGACGGCGATCATGCGTTTCCGCGAATTTCCTAAAATCGAAAAGCAGGTTTATACGGTTGGGAATGAACAAGAATATCATTTCAAGGTATTGTTCCTGATACTGGCAAAGCTTGGCTACGCATGGGCGAAAGAATGCTATCACTTATCGTATGGCATGGTCGATTTGCCTTCAGGTAAAATGAAAAGCCGCGAGGGAACTGTCGTCGATGCCGATGATCTTATGCAGGAGATGGTGGACGAGGCTGCGAGTCAAACGAAAGAGTTGGGTAAAGTTGATGAAATGAGTTCGAATGAAATCGCTGAGCTCTCGGAAACGGTTGGCCTTGGTGCATTAAAGTTCTTCCTGTTGAAAGTAGATCCGCGCAAGCGTATGCTTTTCGATCCTGCCGAGTCGATACAGTTGCAAGGTCACACAGGTCCATTTATTCAATATACTTACGCACGTATTCGATCCATTCTTAGAAAGGCCGGCGCGCAACAACTGGAAGGCGCTGTTGGCGATGTAGCGACGCTGGAACCTGCAGAGCGCGACGCGCTGTTTATGCTTTCTCAATATCCTGCTAAAGTTCAGGAAGCAGCACGCGAATATTCACCTGCTGTGATCGCCAATTACGCGTTTGAGCTTGCGAAACAATACAATCATTTCTATCAGTCGATACCGGTATTTGCAGAAACTGATCAGACCAAGTTGAAATTCCGTTTGGCTTTCTCAGAAGCGACTGGCGATGTACTTAAGAAGGCGATGGGTTTGCTGGGAATCCGGGTTCCGGAGAGAATGTAGTTCAATCTTTTTTTCCGCCGCGAAGACTCTAAGACACTAAGAAACGCAAATAATGTCATCGTATTTCTTCGCGTACCTTTGCGACTTTGTGCCTTAGCGGCCAATGATCTATTTTAACTTTTAGAATGAAGGCCACCCTCAGAAAATTCGAAACCGAAGACACGCCTTTCCTTCTGCAGCTCTTCTACGATACCGTGCATTCAATCAATGCGAAGGACTATCCTGTGGATCAACTCGACGCCTGGGCGCCAGAGCGTCCGGATGTCAAGCGGTGGCAATCACGCTTGAAAGCATCAAAGACGATTGTTGCCGAGATGGATGGAAAAGTAGTTGGCTTCGCCAATCTTGAGAACAATCAGAAGACGATCGGGATGCTCTACGTTCACAAGGATCATCAAAAGCAGGGGGTAGCGACTGAACTGCTTTCGAAACTTGAAAAGAGACTTTCAAAAGATGGCGTTGCTGTTGCCAGTGTGGAGGCAAGTGTAACAGCAAGACCTTTTTTCGAAAAGAAAGGTTATAGCCTCGTTCGTGAGAACAGGAAGATGCTCAATGGAAAAGATTTTGTCAATTTTATCATGGAGAAGAATTTGCAATCAAAGCCTGAAAAGCCAATGAAAGGAAAATCAGCCGACGCGCCAAAGCGATTCAAGTGGCGTGATCTCTTTATCAACAAGGTATTTGATCTCATGATCGTTATCGCAGGTGTATCCATCGCCTTTCAGTTGAATAACCTGAAACTGGATTCAGATTCAAAATCTTTAGAGCAATTTTATCTTGAAGGGCTCGTTGCTGATGTTAAAGCCGACGTCTCCGAAGCAAAAGAAAATCTTGCCGAACTCCAGGCTGATTTCAAAAGGGCGGAAATGATCATGGAAATCCTGAAGTCTGCCGATCCCGTCTTATTAAAAGATTCTATCGCCAAAGCGTTGGGTCATATTGTTAGTTTCAGCACATTTGATCAGCACAGCAACACGTATGATTTGATGATTAATGGCAATGGCCTTACAGCCATCAAGGACCGTGACATGCGGACACAAGTCGCGGAGTATTATGGCAATTATCCCGGCGTCCGGCGTTTTGAGGATGTATATACCGAAGTGATCATGAAAACCTTCGCGTACACCTATGGTAGCGTCGATTTTACAACGCAAACAATGGTGGACGATTCCTTGTTAAAGAGAACAGAAACGAAAAATTTCGTGTTAATGATCGAATCACAGTTAGATGACGGGATCGGGAAATACACCGAAATCATCGACAAAGGCTTGCGAATTCAAACCGTGCTGGAAAATAACTTGAGAAAATGAACAAATCAGTCTAATTTTTACGCATTAAAACCAATCAACTATGAAAGCCATTATAAGCATGATCCTCGTCACGTTGTTTGCGGCACCGGTGACGTTCTATGATTTCAAAAAGAACGCGATTGATGGCAAATCCATCGATTTTTCACAGTACAAGGGTAAAACCCTGTTGATCGTCAATGTTGCATCGAAGTGTGGATATACTCCGCAATACAAAGAGTTGCAGGAGTTGAATGACACCTACGCTGGAAAAGTTACCATTCTTGGATTTCCTGCAAACAATTTTAAAGGACAGGAGCCAGGCACTAATGCCGAGATCGCAACATTCTGCAAAGCCAACTACGGCGTGACTTTCCAGATGTTCGAGAAGATTTCTGTCATCGGAGCCGATCAGGATCCTCTTTATGCATGGCTGAAAGAGAAGTCAGGAAAAGAGCCAAGCTGGAATTTTTGTAAGTACATCGTGAAGCCAGACGGCACCGTGAAATTTTTTCCTTCTGCTGTAAAGCCGATGTCGAAAGAGATCACTGATGAGCTTCTTTAAGATCGGCATAGGTATCGTTATCGTCATGGGTGTTGTTTCATTTGTTTCGTCGAAGTTGAGCCAGGGAACCAAGTCTGATGTGAGCGGCTCTATCTATGATTTCAAATTGAAGTCGCTGGATGGGAGAGAGATAGACTTTGCCCAATACAAAGGCAAGTACATGCTCATCGTTAACACGGCATCAAAATGTGGTTACACACCCCAGTACGCTGACCTGGAAAAACTGCACGAACAGTTCAGCGACAAGATGGCGGTACTCGGATTCCCTGCCAATAATTTTCTGTGGCAAGAACCTGGTTCCAACGAAGAGATAGCGAACTTCTGCCAGAAGAATTACGGCGTTAAGTTTCAGATGTTCGAAAAGATTTCCGTTCGGGGATCAGACACGTCGCCGCTGTATAAGTGGCTCGAAGCAAAAACCGGCGAAAAACCTTCGTGGAATTTTTGTAAATACTTGATCAGTCCCACGGGCGAAGTGCTTGGATTTTTTACTCCGAAAGTAAAGCCGCTCGATTCCGAGATTATTGATAAAATCAAAACTTAAATTGAACCGCAGACGCGCGGAGACGCAGAGAAATGCAGGGATCTTATATTTAAACTCTGCGCCTCTGCGCCTCCGCGGTTTAAATATTAGTCAATGCTAAAGAAACTCTGGACCACGCGTCCCTTTGCCCTCGAGGTTGGCTTGTTTGCCTTACGTGTTAGCACTGCCTTTTTTCTCGCGAGACATGGTTGGGGCAAATTTACCAGCTATTCCAAAGAGGCATCGACTTTTCCCGACCCGCTGCATGTAACACCACAAGTGTCAATGCTTCTAACAATCTTCGCCGAGCTTTTTTGTTCGGGCTTTCTGATGATCGGACTTTTTACCCGCATCGTTCTCATTCCATTGATCGCAACCATGATCGTTATTGTTGTGTTTATCCACGGTGGCGATCCCCTAGGCGATAAAGAACACGCATTTCTCTTTATGTTTCCTTTTATTTGCTTGTTCCTCACGGGACCCGGAAGTTTTTCTTTCGATCGAATGTTAAAAAGGTAGTCACTCATGACCATTAAACCCTGGATTGGCGCTTTCAGACTCCGTACGTTACCGCTGTCACTATCATGTATCGGGATGGGAGGGTTTCTCGCCGCCGCAGCGGGAAAATTCAACGGCTTGATATTCGCTCTTTGTTGCCTCACAACAATTTTCCTCCAGATACTTTCGAACCTAGCCAACGATTATGGCGACTCAATCCACGGAGCGGATCATTCGGAACGCAAAGGCCCACAGCGTGCTGTGCAGTCGGGTGTAATTACTTCAGCCCAGATGAAGACGGCAGTAATAGTATTTGCGTTGTTGTGCTTAGTCAGCGGCCTCTCCTTGCTGTTCGTTTCCTTCGGTCCCGACTGGAATTCACTCTTATTTTTTCTTGTACTTGGTTTGTTGTGCATTGCTGCCGCAATAGCGTACACGGTGGGAAATAAACCATATGGCTATCTCGGCTTGGGTGACCTTTCTGTTCTGATTTTCTTTGGATTGGTTGGGGTCATGGGATCAGTCTATTTATTCACCCAACAGATTGAATGGACCAATGCGCTGCCGGCCCTGAGTTGCGGACTGTTTTCGATCGCTGTGCTGAATGTCAATAACATCCGCGACATAGACTCCGATCGTGCCGCCGGAAAATTTTCTGTGCCCGTGCGCATTGGAAGACAAAACGCCATTAAATATCACTGGTTCCTCCTCATCTCAGGACTTGGGGCAGGAGTCGCTTATACCATCCTGAATTATCATTCACCTTTCCAATTCCTGTTTCTGATTGCCACCCCATTGCTCATCGCAAACGGTAGGGCGGTGTCTACAAAAACTTCGGAAGCATTAGATCCATATTTGAAACAGATGGCCGTGTCGACATTGCTTTTTGTAGTGCTGTTCGGCATCGGAAGCCTATTGTAGCTATTTGTTGTGAAAAAGAGACGCATTGCCATTTTAATTGCTACAATTCTAGTAGGCTTGGTGATTTATTTCCTTGCGCCCTTTGAGCATAAATTTTTTTTAAGAAGCTCGACGAGAAATGTGATTGAAAAGCCACATTATTATATTGACTCGTGGGGATGGCGACTTTATTTTAATGGTCGATATAATGATAACGACTCCTACTCCTTCGACAAGAAAGAACGGGATACTTTAAAGCACCTTGTTTTGAAAATTGAAGATGGAATCGCGACCGACGTTTTTGAATATAATAAAGAATTCAGGTCGCCCCAGGGAAAGGTCCACTTAAATATGAATTCAGAGGATACAGTCTACTGTTTTATCGAAGATCATTCCGGCAACAAACGATTTGTGATAGGAGGTTACTACTACAAGTGGACCCACCTTGAATTGAAAAAATCTGAGCTGGATTATTTTTACTTATATATGGACTCGTTAAGCAGGGTTCGAGGCAATCATCTACCCGAACTACCTCTTTTGACAAAAGCAGAACAAGTAGTATTTAACAGAAAATTCAGATAACTAAGTTGCTTAAAATTTAAAGTAATCAACATGGAAAAAGTCTTTTCTCCCAACGCGCCCAAAGCCATCGGTCCCTATTCTCACGCCATCAAATCCGGAAACCTGATCTTTTGCTCAGGTCAAACTCCTTTAAATCCCGCTACCATGGTCATCGAGGGAGCCACAGCTTCGGAGCAAACTACATTGGTTCTGAACAATCTTGAGACCGTGTTGAAAGACGCCGGATCAGATCGCTCAAAGGTTCTGAAGACATCAGTGTTCCTGAAGAACTTCGCCGACTTCGAAAAGATGAATAAAGCCTACGAAGCTTTTTTCGGTGAGCATAAACCTGCGCGAACTACAGTCGAAGTGAGCAGGCTGCCGAAGGATGCCTTGGTGGAGATTGAGTGCGTGGCGGAATTAAAGTGATTATGCAATCGAACAGAATTCATTTAACCGCAAAGAGCGCGGAGGGCCACAGAGAAAGTTAACCCTGAGGATACAATCTTTGCGGCCCTTTGCGGCCTCTGCGGTTTTTTGATTTCTGCATTATCTCCGCATCAAAAACGAGAAATGCTCAAACACGTATTTCTTCCTAACGGAATCTACGATCTCCACCTTCTGTTTTCCGCTCTTCACGTCTTGGAAAGCTTGTTTGAGTTCAGTGAGTCTCACAGGATCTGCAACGGGAAAATTATGAGCAGGATGTACTTTTTTCAATGAAGGAGCCAAGTCGGCGAATCGCCCAATACTTTTCTCATACGCACCGAGATCGGTGCCAGGGAAGAACAACCAGATAGTCGCCTCGTAAAACATGTCACCGGTCCACAAAAGGCCATGACTTTTATCGAGTAATGCTATCGCATCAGGTGTGTGCCCGGGTGATGAAATGACTTCAAGCTTTCGACCGCCAAGATCGATGACATGATGATTGTTTATTTTTTCGCGGATTGTAAAAGGGCGGATAGCATATTTCGCGGTATCGAACCCGGGAATTTTGTCCAGACAGATCGCTTCGGGAGTTACTTCCCCTCGTACGCGATCATGTGACCAACCCTTCACCGCATTCTCCTGCGTATAAGCAGTATCCATCGCAATGACGTTCTCGAAGGCCGCATTGCCGCCGATGTGATCATAATGTGTGTGTGAGTTCAGGACGGTGACTGGCAAAGGGGTCAACTCTTTCACAAGTAGCTCAATCGAATCGATTCCATTCCCTGTATCGAACAGCAAGGCCTTTTCTTTACCAAGGATCAGATAAGAGATGGCCTCTTGAAAACTGTAAGGCTCATAAATCGCAAATACGCTGTCTCCCACGTCATAAATCTTAAACCATTGTCGGGAGGTTGGAACCTTTTTCAATGATGAGTACTCCGCTCGAATCGGAACAGTACACCATGGGGTTTTATCATTCTTAGAAGATTTGCTCCCACATGCAAACGCAACAGCAATTAAGAAACTGACACTCAGTCTGGTAAGGTGACGCCCCATTTTCAAATCTTCAAATTTTCAAATCTCCCAATTACCTCAACAGCTTCACCAACCTCTCCATCTCTCTCTGATTCGGAGTCGTATTCAGCGTCTCCACAACGTCCCTTTTTTCCTTCGAGGTCAGGCGCCAGCTGAGCGAAGCCCTTACGCTATGCTGCCGGATGCTGTCCATGTTCTGCAGGATATCACTGTAGCTCAGCGGGAAGTACTGTATGTCGACGCGGTCGATGGGCCCTTTGAACCAGGTGCGCGCATAACCGATGAGGTTGTCGTTCGTGATGTCCTGGAAATTCTCAAAATTGTTGTATACACTCGCGATAGGCTGGGTGAAATCATCCAT
The DNA here is from genome assembly GCA_044223825.1 of Cyclobacteriaceae bacterium. Classification (GTDB taxonomy): domain Bacteria; phylum Bacteroidota; class Bacteroidia; order Cytophagales; family Cyclobacteriaceae; genus ELB16-189. The sequence goes on from JBGALO010000006.1 coordinate 212,250, forward strand.
CAATGTATTTCCTTTCTCCTCCGAAACAGGTGCGAGCTTGGGTGAATCGCGAACGGAAAGAATCACTACGCCGGAGGTATTGGCTGCAATCCATTCACGGAATGAATACATGAAACGCACCGCATCAGCGATTCCGAAATTGTCGGAAATTCCTGCATCCATAATTTGAATCGGAGGATGGGTGGGAAGGGTTGTATTGGGTGTGATGTAAGGAAATGTCGCACTCATTCGCAGCGCTGTCAGAAATCGCAGCCGCTCACCGCCGTGCTTTTGGAACATTCTCTGAAAGTCTACTCCGCTAAACTTGGAATTCTGATAGTTAGGAAAATTCAGAATATCCGAGTTCAAATAGCCTACCGGCTGTGGTGAGATGTATAATTTCCGTCCATCGTTTACAATTGTCGGTGACAGCAGTACCATCGGTACGATCGCCTCTTCTTCCGGCTTCTTGTACGCGGAAAGTTCTTTGTCCATCAAACCTTCGGTATCCAGATTCAGTTGTTCCTCGAACGTATAGCCACGATCACGTGAATACCGCTGATTGGCATATTCGAATTTGGTGAAGCCCACGAAAAGATCGTTTGCAAGCAAACTAAAAATCAGAGGATTGAGATTGTCGGTGGCGATATTGCGTTGATGTCGCGGGGAATAAGGCGCAATGTTTTCACCCTGGTGCGCCCGCAACATCACTTCGCGAAAATAACTCGCACCGATTAAGCCGCCGGAGGCACCCGTGATCAATACGGTGTGATTCATCAGACGTCCTTCCGTTAAACTATCGGCGCGTTGCAGGGTGGCGAGCGTCCACAGTGCTGCACGTTTACCACCTCCGCTCGTACAAACAAAAACAATTTTTGGAGGGGGCTGAACGGCAAATTTCTTTTTCCAGTTTTCGAGGATTGTGAGGGTATGTTTTTTAGAAGAGAGAATGCTCGATGAATCGTTGACGGTCTTCAGCTCACCGATCGTGTATTCCACCGGCGGGATTTTATAGTTTAGTCCAAATGCCTGATACTTTTTCGTAAGCCAGCCTTCGCCCACCAGATAATTCACAAAAAGAAAAAGGACTAGAACAACGGTAATGGACCACCCACCAAACCAGTAAGAAAACGCACCTGACAGCATCACGAAAATCGTAAGGAAGATCATGAAGCTTGCCGCTGCTGGAAATTGAAACGCAGCGTAATCTTTGAATATTCCGAGGATGATCACCAACGCGAGGATCAACAACTCGATGACAACGAGATTGAACTGGTTTTGATCAAAAACCTGAAGAATTGCGTTTTTGTCGTAGAAGTCTTTTTCGTCTTCATGCACGGCCCTGAGACGCAGGCTTCCGTCGAAATAGTTGTCGACACGCTCTTGTTTTTTGCGCGCGATATCCAGCTTCTTCATCGCGCTTGCACGTGTTACCTTGACTGTCGTTTTCAGTTTTTCATCAAGCCGACAGATCATGTATTTAAAAATGTCATTCTGCGTCAGCGAGAAATAGATCTGCAAAAGCCCGGTCATGGTAATGTAGCCGGCGAAAAACCCAGTGATGTTCATCGCAAGCTCCATTCCGGTAGTGTACTCATTGTTAACCTGGAACCGTATCATTTCATACAGGTAGGTGATCAGGAAAGCAATGGGTAAAATGCTGTTGTTGACACAAAACTTTATGAATGGATGGGGAAGCGCGCCAATAAATGAAAATCTATGTCCGTCCGCGATGTAACATGTAATGTTGAAGGCCGCAGTGAAGCCCGCAACCATCACGCCCATGATAAAGAAGCTCGTGAAATTTACACTGTTGAGATATTCCGGATCCAGGAAAAGATAGGGGATGCCCAGGTACTTTCCGAAGTTTCCAGTGATCATCGCGAACAGGATGATCCAGCAAAGCAGTAATATCTGATTTCGTTTAAAATTATTCAGCAACAGCTGAACAGGGAAAGAATAAAAGAAGGCGTCTGTGATTTTTCTCAGCCGGGCCATAGATAGGGAAATATTTCAAGGTAGGGGAAAAAGGACTTTGAACAAAGGGGGTAAAGAAGGCACCGGTTGCCAGTCACCGGCTACCGGTCGCCGGCGACAAATAGGTAGAATCCTACTCCTGTTAATGAAGCACGAATTGGATCGACAACCGACGAGCGAGTCTTGATTTTGTGTTGCATCTGAGGTAAATCGTAGCTACATATCTGGTTGCATTCCCTGAAAACTTTCACACTTTATCGTTCCTCTGCGGGCTCCGGCAAAACACGCACGCTGGCGAAAGAATATCTGAAACTGGCGCTGCGGAATAAGGCGACCTATTTCCGCCATATTCTCGCCGTGACTTTCGCAAACAAGGCGACACAGGAAATGAAGGACCGAATACTCCTTTACCTCGACGCCTTCATAAAGGGCACACCGGATCCATTGGCTGATGAGTTGAAGGCTGAACTGAAGCTCGATGATCTGACCTTCAGACAAAACGCAACAGAGCTTCGTGCAGAGATACTCCATCAATATGACCAGTTTTCAATCAGCACGATAGACGCTTTCTTTCAAAAAGTTATCAGGGCTTTCACGCGCGAGTCCGGGCTCATGGGCGACTACAGGCTTGAGGTGGATCAGGATGCTGTGCTTGAAGAGGTGATCAACACACTGATTGATGAGCTGGGTGAAAACAAAGAGCTCACAAAATGGGTGGTCGAGTTTGCAAAGGAGAATCTTGAGAACGATAAGGCTTGGGACGTGCGTACAAGCCTCATTGAGTTCGCCAGGGAGATATTTCGCGAAGAATTTAACGCAATTGAAAAAGAGGTACGTGAAGGCTCTGCTGACCCACAATTCTTCAATACGCTAAAGGACAGGCTTTGGAAAGTGAAGAGCGTTTTCGTCGACGCTGTTTCAAAACCGGCGCGCGAATCGCTTCGCACGATCGATGCCGGCGGCTGGACCGATTTCGATTTCAGCTATGGAAAGGGATCAGGCATTTTCACATTCTTTAATCAGTTTGCTTTCAACACGAACCTTGCCGGCTATAAGAAGGATTTCGAACGGATGCGCAATCATTACCAGTTTGCAAAAAACTGGCCGTCTAAAAATACGATGAAGCGCGACGCCATCATGGCCGGCGCCGAGCAAACACTGATACCAGCAATTCAAAAGATCGTAGAAGTTTTTGATCGCGATTTCAAAAAAGCTCTTTCGGCGGAGGTTGCGCTCAAGAACATGTATGTTTTCGGGTTGCTGTCAGACATTGCCCGCAAGCTACAGGACTACAAATCAGAAAATAACCTGATGCTGCTGGCGGATGCGCCGAAATTTCTGAATGGTATTATACAGGACAGTGACACACCATTTATTTACGAGAAAATCGGTTCGTTCTACCGCAACTATCTTATAGATGAGTTTCAGGATACCTCCGGATTTCAGTGGAAGAACTTTTTGCCATTGCTTTCAAATGGACTTGATCAGGGATACAGGAGCCTGGTCGTCGGAGATGTGAAGCAGGCGATCTACCGCTGGCGTGGCGGAGATTTGACATTACTTCAGGAACATGTAGAGACAGCCATTGGCAAACATCGGGTTCAAATTGAGCAACTGGACAAGAATTTCCGGAGCGCTGGAAATATTGTGAAGTTCAACAATGCGCTCTTTAAAATGGCGTCGACGATTGTCGCCGCGGATACGGGGTCGCCGTTGGCATCATCGGCTTACGGGGATGTAGCGCAACAGCAATCGAAGGAGGCAGACGGCTTTGTTATGATCGATTTCTTTCCTGACGAACAGGATGGTGTGAAGTGGAAGGATGTATCGATGGAGATGATACCCCATCACCTCGAAAAGCTGCAGCAGAAGGGTGTTCCATTGAGTGATATAGCAATTCTTGTTCGCTTCAATGGCGAGGGTTACGAGATCGCATCGTACCTGATGGAATACAAGAATTCCGGAAAGGCGCTTGCGAACTGCCGATACGATGTCGTTTCAAATGAATCATTGAGAATGGAAGGAGCCGCGTCAGTGAACCTGCTTCTTGGCGCGCTGCGTTATCTGCTAAACCCGGACGATGCCATTGCCCGAGCACAGCTTTCATTTGAATATGCAAAGCTTCACGAGCCTGATCGTAACAATGTCGAAGTGTTTGCAGTGACGAACCAGGTCGTTTTTGAAAGCCAGCTCCCTGACCGCTTTACGAAGGAAAAGATTGCGCTCAAGAAACTTCCTCTATATGAGCTCACCGAAACGTTAATAGAAATATTCCGGCTCGGCCAGTTCGAAGGTGAGCTCGCCTACATCATCGGTTTTCAGGATCAGGTACTGGAGTTTTATCATCGTGAACGAAATGACATTGCCGCATTCCTGGAATGGTGGGAAGATCACAAAGACAACGAAAAGACTTCAATCAAGATTTCCGGGGAAGTAGATGCCGTAAAGATCCTGAGTATTCATAAAGCCAAAGGACTTCAGTTTAAATATGTGATCGTTCCTTTTTGTGGGTGGCAGGTGGATCATAGCCCCACGAAAGCACCCAACCTTTGGGTGACATCCAAAGAGGAACCGTTTGCCAATGCAGGATTACTTCCCGTGCAATATTCGTCGGCGCTCGACAACACGTATTTTCAGGATGATTACAGGCGGGAGCGCACTGCCGTGTTCCTTGATAATTTGAACCTCCTTTACGTTGCACTCAGTCGCGCGGAAATGGGTCTGATCATCACTGCACCGGTCAAGTCGAGATTCAGGCATGTTGGAAAATGGCTGGCGGATGCGCTTGCACAGGATGAATTTTTAAAAGAAAATTTTAATGAAGCCGCCCTGACGTTCCGGTTAGGCGATTGGAATAGAATTGAGCCGTCGAAAAACCTTGCGACAACAGAGGCGGTAGCGTTGAAATCTTACGCATCGAATCGTTGGCGTGACACGCTCGTGATTCGTCAGGCGGGGACTTCATTCTTCCAGGAATTGGAATCTGAAGCAACGCTGAAAATCAAGTATGGCATTCACCTTCATGCAGTGCTGTCCAGAATACAATACGCTGCTGACGTTCCTAAAGCGACCGAACGGCTTGTCCGGGAAGGAATGATCCTGGAAGAGGAAGTAGCGGAAATCCGTCAGCAGCTCGACACATTGATGAGTCATCCGGTAATCGGAAGATGGTTTGAGCAAGGTTGGGATGTTCGGACAGAGGTGCCAATCTTATTACCCGCAGGTGATGAAAATCGAATCGACCGACTCCTGATCAAAGGATCTAAAGCAATTGTTATCGATTTTAAAACCGGCGTGAAATCTAAGTCAGATCAAAAGCAAGTTGGTTCTTACATGGACATCCTGCGAAAGATGGGTTTCATCGATGTAGAGGGATTTCTCTTATATACACGCGATCAGGAAGTTGTTTCAATCGGAGAGGGAACTCAGAAGATCGTAAAGAAGAAAAGGAATGAAAACCAGTTGGGGCTTGACTTTTAAAATTAAAAAATGAACCGCAGAGCTAAGGCGCAGATAAATGAAACTGGAAATACTAAGATTTCTGCGCGTCAGCGCCTTTGCGGTTCAAAAAAATCATAATGAAGTCGTTTCTATTTGAGGTAGCGGAAAAGATTACGGAGGCCCACCCGGACCTTGACAAACTGACTTTTGTGTTTCCGAATCGCCGGGCAATTCTCTACTTCAGAAAGCATCTGACAGATATCATCAAGAAGCCCGTGTTCTCGCCGCGTTTCACAACGATAGAAGATTTTATCGGTGGGTTTTCAACGTATGAAGTTCCTGACAAGCTTGAGCTCGTCTATCGTCTTTACAACGCTTATTACAACATGCTTGATCAAAAAGACAAAGAGGCGTTCGATAAGTTTTATTTCTGGGGCGACATGTTGCTTCGGGATTTTGATGAAGTGGACAAGTACATGGTGAACGCAGGCCAGCTTTTTCTTGACCTAAGCAATCAAAAAGAACTTGACACAGGCTTTGATTTCCTTACCGAAGAACAACTCCAGTTCCTGAAAGATTTTTGGGGCAATTTTGATGAGCAACTGACTTCGAACAAACAGAAATTCCTGTACGTGTGGCGCCAGCTTCCTGCTGTTTACTCGAAATTCAAAGAGCAGTTGCATGAGCGTGGATTGGCATATCAGGGAATGCTCCACCGCGAAGTCGCCGAACGGATTACTGAGATTGTTCAGCGCGCGCCGTCGGATCGGAAGATAATTTTTGCTGGCTTCAATGCACTGACAGCCGCAGAAGAGAAGATTATATCGTCATTTGTTGCCAGTGGCATCGGTGAAGTTCACTGGGACGTCGACCACTATTACGTCAACAACAATACCCAGGAAGCCGGGAGGTTTTTCAGGCAATATCAGGACCATAGTACACTTGCAAAGACCTTTTCACCCGACGTCCCCGCAAATTTCAATGCGAAGAAAAATGTCAAGATCGTTGGAGCTGCACAGAACATCGGCCAAACAAAAATCATGGCTGAATTTCTTGAGGAACAGCTGAGGAAACATAACCTCAATCCGGAAGAAACGCTGATCGTGCTGCCGGACGAAAAGCTATTATTGCCGGTATTACACGGCATTTCCGGCTTGGTCGAAAAGCTGAATGTCACGATGGGCTTCCCGCTGTCGAGCACCCCGGTGTTTAATTTGATTGAATTCCTTGCTGAACTTCAGGCTGGCAGAAGAGATGGAGCATTCAACCACCGCAACGTACTTTCAGTGATCGGTCATCCTTATGTGTTGAGTGCTGATCCGGTTCAAGCGAATTCCCGCCGCAAAGAAATCATTGAAAAAAATAGAATCACGATTTCGCCCGAAGAGCTTTTTGCCGGCCCGGAATTGTGGCGTTCAATTTTTGTCGTTGTAAAACCTGGCAAATTTCTTTCATACTTGAGAGAAGTCCTTCATGCCCTCGGAACGTTGTCGTCGCTCACAATGCTTGACAAGGAGTTTGTATTTCATTTCCTGAAGCTGATCAACCGGTTCGAAGAAGTGACAGGGGATAACCTCGCCGTGGTCGAAACGGATGATGAAAAACAATTTCAATCCGAGCTGAAGTCCTTTCTACGCCTTTTCCGGCAGTTGGTGCGGTCGGAAAAAATTCCGTTCACGGGTGAACCGCTGAGAGGCTTGCAAGTTATGGGTGTCCTGGAGACACGCAATCTTGATTATAAGAATGTCTTTGTTCTTTCCTTGAATGAGGGCGCACTTCCGGCCGCCGGCAACAAAGCGTCGTACATTCCTTTTAATATTCGCAAAGCGTATTCTTTACCAACTGCCGAACATCAGGACGCATTTTATGCGTACCTGTTCTATCGTGTGCTGCAGCGTGCCGAGAATGTATTCTTATTTTACAATACTGAGACCGACGTGTTGGGTCAGGGGGAAATGAGTCGGTTCCTTCAACAAATCATATTTGAGTCGGGATGGGCACCCTCACATGACGTATTGCATAATCCAATTCAGCCGCATGCGATTCAACCTATTGAGATCGTCAAGGACGAAACCGTTTTGAAGAACCTGGTGAAATTGAACGAAGGGAACTATCGCTTCAAGGGCATTTCGCCATCGGCATTAAACACGTATATCGAATGTCAGCTTCAGTTTTATTTCAAACACATTGCAAAAATTCGTGAGGCAAATGAAGTGGAGGAGGACCTGGATGCACGATGGCTCGGAAATATACTTCACGACGTGATGGAGCTTTTTTACCGCGGCATCGGCCAGCGGAAGAAGAGTAACCTGATTGAAGCGGATGATCTGAAGAATTACGAAAGTGTCACCGACGCGCTTATTGACGACGTCTTTATCAGAAATTATTCACTTGATCCAAAAAAGAAAGTTGTTTACGCGGGGCAGCGACTGGTTGTCCGCGAAGTTGTGAAAGGATTTATCACGCGCATTATCAGGTATGACCGGGAATATGCACCATTCTCGATTGAAGGTCTGGAACACCAGGGGCTGTTATATTATGTGCCGATCGCTCATGGACCTGGCCAGGCTGTGATCGGTGGAAAGATCGACCGCCTTGACAAAAAGGGTAATAGTGTGAGGGTGATCGACTATAAGACGGGGCGCGACAAGCTGGAATTTGATGACATTGAATCGTTGTTTAGTCGCGACGGAAGCCGTAACAAAGCAGCCTTCCAGATATTGTTGTATGCGCTTTTGTATGCTGAAAACAATCCCGGCGGGATAAAAATCAAGCCCGGACTGATCAATAGATTGAACTTGTTTGAAGAGGAGTTTAAGTTCGGATTAATCATGAACAGAGTGCAGCTTGACGACGCTGTTCCGCTGCTCGACGCGCTTAAGACACACCTTAAGGAGCTGTTGGAAGAATTATTCAACCCCGAAGGGACGTTTAAACAAACAAAGAACGTTGACAACTGCAAGTTCTGCGCATACCGAAGAATCTGTTACAGATAAATATGAGAATCATTGGTGCGATTATTGGAATTACACTCACAGGCATGTTCCTGTTCATGATCTGGCGTTTGATTGGATCATATCTTCCACCTCGCAAAGACCGGCGAGATGAAAATGAGAAAGAGGCAGAAGGCTAGCGAATGTGTTTGGTTATCTTTGAATAGAAAAAGGCGCTACATTTTTATTCGTTGCAACTAAAAAAATACCCCGTGCGCATCACGACTCCGAACGAGGAAGAAAGAGATCGTAACCAAAAAAGGTCGTACGCTTTACAGATGATGCTGATTTGAATGAGGCATTAAGGTGTCAGGTTTTTTCCTTTCCAGCAGGTAATTTTGTGGCATGATAGAGAAGGCTCTCAGGACTGCCAGGGATAAATCGACCGAAAACAAAAAGTTTTTGGCAGGTTTGAAGAAGAAGGATCCGCGTAAAGTAGATGATGCATTCCATTCCATGCATGAAGAGGTCTTTGAAGAGATCGACTGTCTCGCTTGTGCAAACTGCTGCAAAACCACCAGTCCGATTTTTTATCAGAACGACATTGAAAGGTTAGCGAAGGCGCTTCGGATAAAGCCCGGTGAATTTATCGACCGATACCTGCACATTGATGCCGATAAAGATTATGTGCTTAATTCAGCACCATGCCCTTTTCTCCTGCCTGATAATTACTGTGCAGTATATCACGATCGCCCGAAAGCGTGTCGTGAGTACCCTCACACCGATCGGAAAAAGATGGTTCAGATCACTGACTTGACGTACAAAAACACGCTGGTATGCCCTGCCGTTGCTGAGATGGTCGAACGACTTAAGCAGATTAAAATTTAACTACGTTATTTTAAAAGACTATTGTAGTATTTAAAAATACGGATGACGCTTTTCTCATCGTTTGGATACAGCGCATTATCCTTCATGAATTTTTCCATGGCGGAGGACTTGTCGCCAAAGGCCGCCAGCAATTTCTTTTTGCCTTTCACTTCGAATACCTCATCATCCTTAGCGAAATAAAGATCAGTGCGTTTGGTGATCCGTGTGTTGCGGCTTCCTGTGTTGAGAGCCGGCTGATAGTCAGGATCCTTTACAATGACATAATATTTCTTTAGAAGCGGAGACGGGCCTTCAACAAGGAGCTCGAAAAAACCGCGAAGAGGAGTTCCGTCCTGATTAAACTGTTTTGCATTGATAAATGTCTGGGTCGTGTCGCCGTTAAATACAAAACTTTTGACTCTAGATCCATCGATCGCTTTAACCCCGGTTGGTAACTGAAAGGTCAGCTCATCAAAGTAGATATTATATTGAACCTTATAGGTAGTAATCTCATCCTCGACATCATAGAGTTTCACGTTAGCGCGCCGCCATTGGGTATTGAGATAAGGGTCGCCCTCTATGCCGCTGGCGGGTCGCGCAATAGGAAGGCCATTCATCAAGTCGGTAAATACAGGGGTCCTTCTGGCAGCAGCGGAAAGATTCTGTGCCATGACATGGGACGAAATGAGCATGCAGGCAAGTATGAAGAATGCAGATTTTCTCATAACGATTTGGCTTTCACCAAAATTAAATAAAAAAAACCCCGACAGCTTTGTCGGGGTTCATGCCATATTGGGTGATCTTTTATGCGACCTGCGCCTGCAACTTCGATGACAGCACCGATTTAGGAACTGCACCTATTTGTTTGTCGACGATCTGTCCGTTTTTGAAAACAAGCAGCGTAGGGATTGAACGAACTCCAAAGCGTGCAGTAACTTCCGGATTCTCATCAACATTCAGCTTGCCGATCACTGCTTTGCCCTCGTAATCACCTGCAAGTTCCTCGACTGCCGGCCCGATCATCTTACACGGCCCGCACCACTCCGCCCAAAAGTCTACAAGAACTGGTTTGTCGGATTTGATGGTTTCATCAAAGTTTGCATCGGTAAGTACTAGTGCTTTTCCCATTGTATTAAAATTTAAAGGTGTTAAAAGTGTCTTTTTTTAATGTATTTAGGTTAACTATCCTGCTCCACCGTATCCAACACTAAGGTAGGGGAAATTGTTCCAACTGTGCTCGCCGGCTGATCAGGTTTTATTGGCACGTCCGTCAGCCACCTGACATAATTTTTTTCAGTGATGAATCCCACGTCCGCAAACCGCTTGAGTTCCCGGATAAATTGATTGCTTGGCTTTATTCTACAGCCCCGCGACAACATCGGTACTTCGACATCGTCTTTCAGGTAGATCTGAAGCGCGGCGCCCCCTGAATTCTTCTTACAGAGCTTGTCAAGGGTGTCTATAAGGTCTTCATTCACGTCCGTGGCCGCGACGCGTACGGCCAGTCCATGCACTTTTTTCGCGGCGATGTCATTCAGGATCTCCATATTCCTGATCTTGAACTCAAGATTCTGTTCACCCCAGGCTTTCCGGATTACGACGCCCTCGATGAAAAGAAATAAGCCAGGCATCAGGAAAGATTTGAATCTCATGTAGTCGTCACTCCATAATATGAATTCATACTTACCGGAATAGTCTTCCAGTCCAAGCTTTCCAAAGGGTCTGCCGGTCTTGGTCATTCTGTGCTCCACGGCAGAGACTATGCCTCCCACTTTGAATTCTTTCCCTTCTGACCCCTCAATATCATTTAATGCTGCGACGCCGGCAGTGCAGAATGTATCTATTTCGAATTTGAAATTATCAAGGGGGTGACCTGAAATGTATACACCAACTACTTCTTTCTCATAGTGAAGTTTTTCAATTTCACTGAAAGGTTCGACGGGATCAATTTTCGGTTTGGGAACCTCCGTGCCCGTTGATCCTCCAAACATGCTGACCTGCGAGCTCATCATTTCCTGCTGCAGCTTTGCAGCGTAACGCGTTGCCTTCTCCGTTAGGTTTATGTCTCCTTCCTTTGAATACACGTACTGTCTGCGATGGTATTCGGTAAAACAATCAAATGCACCAGAAAGGGCAAGTGATTCAAATGTTTTCTTGTTGACGGCGCGCGTGCTCAGCCGCTTGGCGAAATCAAAAATGTCTGCAAAGCTGCCGTGGGCGTCACGCTCCTGGATGATGGATTCAACAGCAGCATCGCCGGCACCCTTGATAGCGCCTAACCCAAAACGAATGGCTCCACTCTTGTTCACCTCGAAATAAACGCCCGATTCGTTCACATGCGGCCCCAATACTTCAATGCCCATCTTACGGCATTCTTCAATGAAGAAGGTCACATTCTCCAGGTTGCTTTGAGAATGCGTTAGCACAGCCGCCATGTACTCTGCGGGAAAGTTCGCTTTCAGATAGGCTGTATGATAAGCTACCAATGAATAGCACGTCGAGTGCGATTTATTGAAGGCATACTGAGCGAATGCTTCCCAGTCCTTCCATATCTTATCAGCAATCCGTTCGTCGTGCCCGTTCTTCTTACACCCCTGGATAAACTTATCCTTCATCTTATCCAGAACTTCCTTCTGCTTCTTACCCATTGCCTTCCGCAAAACGTCGGCATCACCTTTTGAAAAGCCCGCGAGTTTTTGCGACAGCAACATCACCTGTTCCTGATAAACAGTAATGCCGTACGTGTCCTTCAAATACTCTTCCATCTCCGGCAAGTCGTAACGGATCGGTTCTTTGCCGTGCTTCCGAAGAATAAAGTTCGGAATGTATTCCATCGGACCGGGTCGGTACAAGGCATTCATCGCAATCAAATCCTCGAACTTATCGGGCTTAAGGGCCTTGAGGTAATTGATCATTCCCTCGCTTTCAAACTGGAACGTGCCAATGGTTTCGCCCCGCTGATACAATTGATATGTCTTCGCGTCGGTAAGCGGAATTTTCTCAATGTCAACATCAATGCCTTTGCGCTTCTTGATATTCTTTAAGGCAGTTTTTATGATGGTGAGCGTGGTGAGCCCAAGGAAGTCCATTTTCAACATGCCGGCGTTTTCAACAACGCTGTTGTCGAATTGTGTAACCAACATCGTCGAATCCTTCGCAGTCGAAACCGGAATAAGCTTGGTCATGTCTTCCGGCGTGATGATGACGCCGCAGGCATGGGTACCGGTATTGCGCAGGGAACCTTCAATGACAATTGCTTGCTTCAACACGTCCGCCCGCTTATCACTTCCTTTTTTAACGTCCGCCAATTCACGAATTTCTTCGAACGCTTTAGTCAGTGTTGTCCCTGGCCGTTCCGGAACCATCTTCGCCAGATTATTGGCGTCTGCCAGCGGCAACTCCATCACACGCGCAGCATCGCGGATCGATGACTTTGCTGCCATGGTGCCATAAGTGATGATCTGCGCTACCTGATTGTGGCCGTATTTCTCGATGACATATTTTAACACGCTGTCACGCCCTTCATCATCAAAATCAATATCAATATCAGGCAGTGAAACGCGATCGGGATTCAGAAATCTTTCGAAAAGCAAATCGTAGGCAATCGGGTCGACGTTCGTGATTCCAGTGCAAAAGGCAACCACGGATCCGGCCGCAGAACCACGTCCTGGACCAACGGACACACCCATCTCGCGTGCCTTCGATGTGAAATCCTGTACGATGAGAAAATATCCCGGGTAGCCGGTTTTCTTAATGGTCTCCAGTTCAAACTCAATCCTGTCTTTGACTTCCGGAGTAAGAACCGGATATCTCTTTTTCGCACCTTCATAGGTAAGGTGCCGCAGGTAGTCATCTTCGGTCTTGAAATCTTTCGGGATCGCAAACTTTGGCAGCGCAACTTTTCTTTCAAGCTTGTAACTCTCGATCTTATCAGCAATTTCACTAATGGTCTCAATCGCTTCAGGCAGATCTCTGAAAAGATTTTTCATCTCTTCCTGCGACTTGAAATAATATTCATTGTTTGGCAACCCCAGCCGTTTGCCGCGCCCTTCTCCAATGGGTGTCGACTGGAATTCGCCTTCTTTGATGCACAACAAAACGTCGTGCGCGTTGGCTTGTTCTTTTTCAAGATAAAACACTTCATTAGCGGCGAAGTATTTCACTTTGTACTTCTCGCAAAAGCGCAGTAAAGTTTGATTGACGTGATCTTCTTCCGGAATTCCGTGCCTGTTCAATTCGACATAAAAATCCTTCCCGAAAGTCTTGTGCCACCAAACAAATGCTTCTTCTGCCTGCCGCTCGCCAGTGTGCAATATCAGGTGAGGGATTTCGCTGCTTAACCCACCGGTCGTTGCGATGAGGCCATCCCGATACTCCTGTATCAGTGCTTTATCTATCCTCGGGTAGATTCCATACAGTCCCTCTATGAATCCAAGCGAACTTAGTTTTGCGAGATTGTGATAGCCGTCTTTATTCTTCGCAATCAATACCTGATTGTAGCGCTTGTCCGGATTGTCTTTTGTGAATTTTGTTTTCTTCCGCTCGTCCGCCACAAAAAATTCGCAACCGACGATGGGTTTGATTTCATTCTTTAGCGCTTCGGCAACGAACTTGAATGCACCAAAGAGATTGCCAAGGTCCGTGAGCGCGATCGCGCTCATTCCCTGCGCCTTTGCTTTTGCGATAATATTCTGAACGTTGGCCGTCGCCTGAAGCACAGAATACTGCGAATGCAAATGCAAATGGTAAAACGGTTTTTCGGTCAGGCCATCGCTGCCTCCTTCGGATGTGTAAGAGGCTTTTCGTTTCCTTTCCCGCTTGCTTGCATTGCCGGCTTCGAGATTGGGCTCTTCGTATTCGATTTCCGCCAAAGGCGTTGCGTCGAATGGGTTGACAACTTTTTGCTTTATCAGCCCGAAGAAGGAGCGGGCGGTCGCTGCAACATCATATGATGCATCGTGCGCATCGTCAAATCCTTTTCCGAAAAGTTTTTCGTGTAGCTCGGTGAGTCGTGGCATCTTGAGCCTGCCACCCGGTCCGCCACTTAACTGACAGAAATCCACCGAAACAACGCCGGTGTCGACCTTTGAAGTGGCCAATAATTTTTCCGTCGGCAATTTTTGCCGGATGAGCTCTGCTCCGAGAATGTTGATGTCAAACTCAATGTTATGCCCTACAAGGACTGAGGTCTTTTCAAGATCGGCGTTGAACTTATCGAGGACTTTTTTCAGTGGATGTCCTTCCTCCATCGCACGTTTCGTGGAGATACCGTGTACCTGTTCCGCCTTATAAGGAATATCAAAACCATCGGGTTTCACGATGTAGTTGTGCTGTGACAACAGCGCTCCTTTTGCATCGTGAAGTTCCCAGGCAATCTGGACAACGCGTGGCCAGTTTTCCAGGTCAGTTAGTGGCGCAGTTTTATTGTGCGGAACCCCGGTGGTTTCCGTATCAAAAATCAAATACATGTAGCGAACGAAACGTAGTGGTTGAAGGGTAAAAATAATGCAGTCGCACCTAATTTTTGCAACGACATTAAAAGCAGTTCCTGATTGTTTGGTAAACCTTTGGACAGTATTTTTGGTTCGCTTGAAAAACCCCTAACTGTCCTTTATGAAGTGGTTTACAGAAATGTTTTCCAGCACCCTTGGGAGAAAGCTGGTGATGGCCCTTACGGGTCTTTTTCTTATCTCTTTCCTGGTTATCCACTTGATCGGAAACCTGCAGCTCCTCAAAAATGATAATGGCCTTGCCTTTAATACGTACGCTGACTTCATGGGACACAATCCCATTATTCAGACTATTTCTAAAGTCAATTTCGCTCTCATCTTAATGCACATTGTTTGGTCGTTGATGCTGACGATTAAAAATCGCCAGGCACGCGGACCTGTTGGTTACGCAGTGAGCGGCAAATCGTCAATTTGGTCCTCTCGCAACATGGGGATACTGGGGACTTTTATTCTGGTGTTCCTCGTAGTGCACCTTAAGGACTTCTACGCACAACAGCATTGGGGCGCTATGCCAATGCAATCCTACGAAGGAAAAGAGGTCAAAGACTTGTATACAATTGTGGGGCTCGCCTTCGGCCAGGGATGGTACGTGGCTCTGTATGTCATCTGTATGATCGCCCTGGCAT
Source organism: Cyclobacteriaceae bacterium (assembly GCA_044223825.1). GTDB lineage: Bacteria > Bacteroidota > Bacteroidia > Cytophagales > Cyclobacteriaceae > ELB16-189. Next base: position 227,583 of record JBGALO010000006.1, read on the forward strand.
TTCACCTGTATCATGGCTTCAGCAGCGCTTTTCAGACTTTAGGATTAAACCACTTGAAGTATAATCCTGTTATTAAAGTGGTGGGAATTGCGTTCTCACTAATCGTTCCGGCATTGTTTGCCTGGATTCCGATAGCCATGTTTTTTAAAATGTGATCCTAATACCTCCGTCGATTATGAATTTAGATTCAAAAATTCCTGCCGGCCCTCTCGCTGAAAAATGGTCCAAGCACAAATTCAATCTTAAGCTTGTCAACCCGGCCAATAAAAGGAAGTATGAGATAATAGTGGTTGGGACAGGACTGGCCGGCGCGTCCGCGGCTGCGTCTTTGGGAGAGCTCGGCTACAATGTCAAGGCATTTTGCTTTCAGGATAGTCCGCGTCGCGCCCACTCTATCGCTGCACAGGGCGGTATCAACGCAGCAAAGAACTATCAAAACGACGGTGACAGTGTTTACCGTCTTTTTTATGATACGATCAAAGGTGGTGACTATCGTGCACGGGAAGGGAATGTTCACCGCCTTGCAGAAGTGAGTGTCAATATCATTGATCAATGCGTTGCGCAAGGTGTGCCTTTCGCCCGCGAATACGGCGGCTTGCTTGCTAACCGGTCTTTCGGCGGTTCGCAGGTATCCCGGACTTTTTATGCAAGAGGACAAACAGGTCAGCAGTTGCTGCTTGGCGCGTATTCGGCATTGAATCGCCAGATAGCAAACGGAAAGGTGAAGATGTACTCACGCACTGAAATGCTTGAGCTTGTGATTGTCGATGGGAAGGCACGGGGCATCATCACGCGTGACCTTGTTACGGGAAAGATCGAATCACATGCAGCGCATGCGGTGTTGCTATGCACCGGTGGCTACGGAAACGTCTTCTACCTTTCAACCAACGCGAAAGGCTCTAATGCTACCGCAATATGGCGCGCTCACAAGAAAGGAGCTCTTTTCGGAAACCCTTGCTTTACCCAGATACACCCTACTTGTATTCCAGTGTCTGGCGATCATCAGTCCAAGCTTACGCTGATGTCAGAGTCGCTGCGCAATGACGGAAGAGTGTGGGCACCGAAAGTTGCAGTTAAAGGGTTGAAAGCAAAGGATGCGGTGAATATCGCCGAGGGCGATCGTGATTATTTCCTTGAGAGACGTTACCCTTCATTCGGAAACCTGGTTCCCCGGGATGTTGCATCACGAAATGCAAAAATGATCTGTGACGAGGGCAGGGGCGTCGGAGCAACCGGGCTTGCAGTGTTTCTCGATTTCGCCGACGCCATCAAGCGTGATGGACGTGCTGTGATACAAGCTAAGTATGGAAACCTGTTCGACATGTATCAGCAAATCACGGGCGACAATCCTTATGAGGTGCCCATGATGATTTTCCCGGCGGTGCATTATACAATGGGTGGCCTTTGGGTTGATTATAATTTAATGACAACAGTACCAGGTCTTTACGCGCTTGGTGAAGCCAATTTTTCTGACCATGGAGCTAACCGCCTCGGAGCGTCGGCGCTGATGCAAGGTCTGGCCGATGGATATTTCGTAATCCCATACACGATTGGAGATTACCTGGCAACGTTAGGCTGGGAGAAAGTTGGTACAGATCGCCCTGAATTCAAGGCCGCGATGGAAGAGGTTCAAAATAGAACGTCAAAGTTACTTTCGATCAAAGGGAAGAAGACAGTAGATGAATTGCACCGCGAGCTCGGCCATATTATGTGGGAGTATTGTGGTATGTCCCGCAACGACGCGGGCTTGCGCAAGGCGAAAGGGAAAATTCAGGAGTTGAAGAAAGAGTTCTGGCAAAATGTGAATGTGCTGGGCGGATCAAACGAACTCAACCAGGAACTTGAGAAGGCAGGACGTGTAGCGGATTTTATGGAGCTGGGCGAATTGATGATCGACGATGCACTAAATCGCACTGAATCATGCGGCGGCCATTTTAGAGAGGAGTCCTCTACACCAGACGGTGAAGCAATGAGAAAAGACGATGAGTTTGCATACGCCGCAGCCTGGGAATACAAGGGAGACGGACAACCCGAAGTCCTTCATAAGGAACAGTTGATATTTGAAAACGTTAAGTTGACGCAAAGAAGCTATAAATAATCACCCGTAGAAGCCATGAAAATTAATCTGAAAGTCTGGAGACAAAAGAGTCACGACTCAAAAGGTGAATTTAAAACGTACAAGCTTGATCACGTTTCTCAGGACATGTCTTTCCTTGAGATGTTCGATATCCTTAATGCAGACCTCATAAAAAAGAATGAGGAGCCAGTCGCCTTCGACCACGACTGTCGTGAAGGAATCTGCGGAATGTGCAGCATGTACATCAACGGTCGCCCGCATGGACCTTTGCAAACAACAGCATGCCAGCTGCACATGCGCACATTCAATGATGGAGACACTATCACAGTAGAGCCCTGGAGAGCAAAAGCATTTCCTGTTGTAAAAGATCTTGTTGTGGATCGCTCCGCTTTTGATCGCATTCAACGAGCTGGCGGTTATGTTTCTGTAAATACAGGTGGCGTGCCAGATGGAAACGAAATACCCATTTCCAAGAAGGTAGCCGACGAGGCAATGGATGCCGCGACATGTATCGGATGCGGCGCCTGCGTTGCAGCTTGCAAGAATGCTTCGGCCATGTTGTTTGTCAGCGCGAAAGTGTCTCAGTTCGCATTATTACCACAGGGCAAGCCTGAGCGGAAAGAACGTGTTGAAAGAATGGTGGCACAAATGGATAAAGAAGGATTTGGCGCCTGTACAAACACATATGCCTGCGAGGCCGAATGCCCAAAGGCGATCAAAGTGACTAACATCGCACGAATGAACCGCGAGTATTTTGGCTCGATGATCTCATCGTACGAGATACAGAGCAAGGGAGGCGGGGACTAACATTCGATGTTGGATATTTGAGGTTGGATGTTAAATATTCTTTCCGGCCAAGATTGGAAATTTCGACTCTCAAATAGTAAGCTCTCCTTGATTCGACATGCCGAGGAAGTATAGTCAGGATAAAACTTGGAAGAAGTAGGTATGAATTGACTACTCGCTCTTGCAAACAGAAACCCCAAGTCTTCCACCAGAGTTCGTCGATGCAACAGCAGTTCCAATGTTTCCTGCTGCAAGAATCACATCGCGATCAGCACCTGTGTCACCCAGATGAATTTTTACACAAGCTTGCAATGATGTTAACCTGCTATAATTGATCAATGATTCATCAGCCAATCGGTCAAAGGTAGTTTCGCTAGTGCCAGTAGTTCCTGATACCGGATTCATCAAAAGCGCCACGTCCGCACCTTGCTTGGTGATATCGCCAAGGTGAAGGTGAACAGGAAATTTGGCATCTCCCGAAGTACCCTTCAAGGCAATGGATGCTGATATCTTTCCGTCTTTTCTTTCTTTAAAGATAACGGTGCCGCTTATTGAAAACTGAGAACCTGGCTGCAGGGCATAAGTTGTTTCGTTGCCTGTGAATTCAGAGATAGCCTCATTTTTTTGACAGGCTAGCGTCAGAAATGCTAAAATAATTGCCCCGCTTATCTTCTTCATATTCCGTGAATTTGAATTAAAATTAAAAAATTCCTAAAATGTTATTCCGGGTGATTTGCGCATTTTAGCTTTACTTTACAAATACCCCATATTCTGGCACGAATGTGGTTTATTTGATACGTGAAATAACCTTCCCTGCCGTGAAACGAATTTTTATCGCTTTTCTTGTCCTTTCTGCGTGCTCACCTGCGGTGACGACATCCAGTCAGAAACATAAGAAAAAGAAAGAGGAAAATGCGAAGCCTGCATGGCTGAGCGCCAAGCCAGAGACGGATGCCTACTATGTGGGGATCGGTCATAGCACGAAAGGTGGTACCAATAATTATGTACAGGAGGCAAAAAAGAGCGCCCTCGAAGACTTGGTTTCTGAAATCAAAGTGAACATTTCATCCAGTTCCGTGCTTACGTCCATCGACGAGAACAAGGAATTTCATGACAAGTACGAGCAGATGATTCAGACTACGGCCGCTGACGAAATTGAGGAATTCGAGATGGTCGACACGTGGGAAGATGATTTTAACTATTGGGTTTATTACCGCCTTTCAAAGCAGACCTATCGCGACATCAAAGAGCAACAGAAGCGCGATGCAGTGAAGCTCGCATTGGACTATTTCACAAAAGGAAAGGAATCGGAGCGCGCGAACAATTCCATACAGGCGCTTGGATTTTATTACATGGGATTTCGTGCGGTGGAAAAGTATCTAGCTGAACCTATTACACTGACGTGGGAGGGGAAAGAGATTATTATCACAAACGAAATTTATGCAAGCATGCAGGCCTTGCTTGATAACATGCAGATTACTGTTAATCCTTCACAAGTTGCGTTGAATCGCCGGGTTGCTCAAAGCAGTATTTCCGTTATGGCCGCTGCAACGGATAAAAAATTAAAAACCCGCATGGCTGGCCTTCCTCTGCGCGCCGCGTTCGACAAAGGATCCGGTGATGTCTATCCCACTTATAAGACTGATGAAACAGGGCAGGCAAAGATTCTTCTGACGAAGATCGGATCGCGCGACCTCGAGCAATCTGTTGCAGTGAGCGTCGATTTGCTTGCGTTTGCTGGCGCCAACCCTTCAGAGATCTTTACGCTCATTTCATCAAAGATGGTGATCCCAAAGGCGAATGTCGTGCTTGAAGTCCAGCGGCCACTTGTTTATATCACTGCGGTTGAAAAGAATTTTGGCGTGGCAAAAACAAACATGCAAATCACAAACAAGATCAAGAATTTTCTTGCAAACCAGGGTTTTGAATTTACAGATCAAAAAGACAAGGCAGAATTGTGGGTTGACATTGCATCCGATTCGGAGAAAGGCGCGGTTTCAGGGAACATCCACATTGCATTTGTCACAAGTCAGATTCATGTAAGCACCCTGAAGGACAACAAAGAAATTTATGCTACAACACTGGATCGCATTAAAGGTTATAGCCTCGATTTTGACAGGTCAAGTCAGGATGCTTACAATAAGTCGCTTGACGTACTCGACAAGGAGAAAATGCCTGAGCTTCTCAACGCCATCTTGCAGTGAAAAAACCGCTTTTTCTTCAAAATTTAACCGAAAAACCTTCATTTTAAACTGTGGCCTCTTAATTGCAATGACTATCTTGCACGACTAAATTTGAGATAAGTAAAAGGTGGTTAATTCAAAACGCCGGTAAAGAAGTGGCGAGTCGTGAGTGACCATCCCCAGAACCCAAAATCTAATAACTAAAAAAATGAAAAACCTAATTCGTCTCTCGTACGTGGTGGTGGTTGTTGCTGCCGCGGTGTTTGCCGGCTGTAAGTCAAAGCAGCCTATGCCTTCGGGTGAAAAAGAAGTTGTTGTGCCTTGCTCAGGTCCTGACTTCTTTACAACAAACAAAGTATTCCGTGCGAACTCCATCGGTGAGAGCATGGATCAGGTTACTTCTAAAAAGAAGGCGTTGACCAATGCGCGCAATGAACTTGCTCAGGCCATCAACACTACGGTGAAGACTGTGACTGACAACTACACGAACTCGCGCACCATGAACAGGAAAGAAGAGCTAGAGCAAAAATTCGAACAGCTCAACCGCGAAGTTGTAGATCAGTCACTGCAAGGTGTACGTACGATCTGCGAAAAGCTGGTACAAACAAAAGAAGGTGGCTATAAGACGTATGTTGCCATTGAGTTGTCGGCTGATGATCTTGTAAAGCAATACAATGAAAGAATGTCCGCAGACGACCGTCTCAAAATCGACTATGATTATGAGAAGTTCAAGGACACTTTCAATGCCGAGATGGAGAAAAAGAAGAACGGCAATTAATTGGTGAATAATTCAAAGAAACCCCGGCGGTATAGCCGGGGTTTTTTTTATTTCTTAACTTTTGGAAACTCTCCGCGCAAACCTGACTACCGGCAGGCAGGGGCGCAAAGCTCGAAAAGAATGTATAATACATTTAGACCGAGCTTGCCGGTTCCGACTCTTGGAGTGATGCGTGAGAAAGTATTCGTCCAGGATTTGCATCAATAAAGTCTACTATGGCAGGCTATTCAGGAACTCCACTATTAAAGAAATTAGGCGTCAAGCCTGGTTATGTGATGCTCGTTCTTAATGAACCAAATGACTATTGGAAATGGCTTAGTCCTTTGCCAGAGAATATCGCGGTGAAAGAAAAGCCATCCAGCGGTGGTTGCGACTTCATACACCTTTTCGTCAAAGAGAAAAAAGTCTATGAGAAGGAGGTGTTGCGTTGCCGCAAGAGCTTGAAGCAGGATGGGATGATCTGGGTTTCGTGGCCCAAAAAATCCTCCGGTGTTGTCACTGACATGAATGAAGATGTAATTCGGGACTTCGCATTAAAAAATAGCCTCGTCGACATAAAAGTGTGTGCGGTTGACGAGGTGTGGTCTGGGTTGAAGTTGGTGATCCCGGTGAAGGATCGCCTCAAACAATAAGATTCTTTTTCCCGCAGATCTCGCCTGCCTGCGCGAAGCCCGTTCGGCGAAGGTATGGCAAACTGCGCATATCAAGTCAGTTGTTTTTTGATTAAAAAAAGGGAAAAAAAATCTGCGAGATCCGCGCGATCTGCGGGAGGATAAATGCACTAATGTATTCCGAGCGATCTCTGTATCCCTTCCAGTGACTGCCCTTTTGTTTCAGGTAAAACTTTCCATACGAAAATCAGGTGGACGAACATCATCAGGCTAAAGAAAGTAAAGGCGTATGCACCCCCGTACGTTGATGATTCTGCGAATATGGGAAACGTCCATGAAATCACAGCCGCCATGATCCAATGCGTAAAGCTTCCTAATGTTTGTCCTGCCGACCTTACTTTATTCGGGAATATCTCAGACATGAACACCCAAATGACGGCGCCTTGCGAGAATGCAAAGAATGCGATGAATCCAACGAGGTACAGCATCACCAGATAACCGCCGAAGTTTCCGGTAAAAAATGCGAAGGCCACCAGACCGAGAAACAACACCATCCCGAATGATCCAATGATTAACAATGTTTTTCGGCCGTACTTATCAATTACCGAGATTGCCAGCAGTGTTGCCAACATGTTGGTTACGCCGATTGAAATGGCTTGAAGTAAGGCCGTATCTTTTGCAAGGCCAGTCATTTCGAAGATCCGCGGCGCGTAATACATCACGGCGTTGATACCGGATACCTGGTTAAATATTGCTAGCGCCACAACGTATAAAATCGGTTTATTGAACTTGCCGGAAAAGAGGCTTTCCTTTATACCCTGTTCGTCCTGCTCGAGGGACTGGCGGATTTGTGTTGCCTCGCTGTCAATGTTTTTCTCACCGATCTCCGCGAGCACTTTACGCGCCTCGTCCTCGCGTTTTTGTTTCATCAGCCAGCGGGGACTCTCTGGCACAAAAAATACCAGGGCGAAATAAAGGAAAGCCGGTATAGCCTGAACGCCCAGCATCCACCGCCATGATTCTTCACTGACGCCGTTCAATAGATAGTTCGAAACAAATGCGATAAGGATTCCGCTGACCACATTGAATTGAAACAATGCCACCAACCGTCCGCGTGAATGGGCAGGTGATATTTCTGAAATGTACATAGGCCCGACCACAGACGATGCGCCAACACCAATTCCGCCAAGAAAGCGAAAGATCACAAACGGAGCCCATGACGGCGTAAGAGCAGTCACAAGCGAAGTCACCAGGTACAGAAGGCCAATTGCCTGGAGAATTTTTTTGCGGCCATATTTTTCAGCAGGCGCCCCCGCCACAAGCGACCCGATTACAGTGCCAATAAGTGCCGACGCCACGGTAAAGCCGTGTTCGAAAGTGCTGAGTGACCACAATTGCTGGATCGATTTTTCAACACCGGAGATAACGGCGGTATCGAATCCAAAAAGAAAGCCACCAAGTGCGGCTACGATCGAATTGCGGAATGCCGATGAAGAGTTGTTCATAGGTTGGGTTTAACGCCACTTAATGTAGGTAAAATTTGGGTATCCTGATCTGGGATTTCTATCTCGTTAGATCAATTCGAGAAAAGTGTTCTAAACCCGGCCAATCGTCAAAACGTTAACATTGCTATCTTCATCCAAAAAAATCAATATGGACAGGAATTTAATCACCACAGCAACCGAATTACCAGGCTACAAGATTGTTTCAAACCTCGGCGTCGTACGCGGCATCACTGTACGATCACGTAATGTTTTTATGAATATTGGGGCAAGTTTCCAGACGCTGATTGGCGGTAATATTTCAATTTATTCCGAGCTGTGTGAGAAGGCCCGTGCAGAGGCTTTCGATCTTCTGGTTCAACACGCCGATGAAAAAGGAGCGGATGCACTCATCGCGATACGATATGATGCCAATGAGATCATGGCAGGGGTGACCGAGGTGTTAGTGTATGGGACGGCGGTGAAGGTGGAGAAAGTGTAGTGCAAGAATTATTCCCTTCACTCGGTGCTGCAGATCGAAGCCGTTCAGCCCAATTGAGTAGTATTTTCGATTTTCATCGGCTATTTTCAAAAAGTAGGATTATGTAACAAGACTTTGTTGCATAGTTTACTTAAAACCTATCTATATGAAATCGATGCTTGCCTTTATTTTTTTGTGCTACGCCAGCGGCCTATTCGCTCAAAGTCCTATAGGCATCTTTGACGATCACGCAGACATCGGCAATCCAAAGCTAAAAGGGTCGGCCACCTATAGTAAAGAAGACCAAACCTATTCAGTATCTGCTGCCGGCAAAAACATGTGGTTTGGCGAAGACCAATTCCATTTCCTGTTCAAAAAGATCAAAGGCGATTTCATAATCCAGGCGACAGTTCAATTTGTTGGTAAGGGCACCGACGATCACCGTAAGATGGGAATCATTGCCAGGGATAACCTGAATACAGGATCACGCTATGCCGATGCGTGCGTGCATGGTGACATACTTACATCATTGCAATTTCGTGCAGAAGAAAATGCTGTGACGGATCAGGTGGCTGTTGCAACGTACCATCCAACAAATATTGAGTTTGAACGCTCAGGTAACACATTCACTTTTTCTGCGGCAGCACCTGGCGAGAATTATAAATCGGTCGTCAAAGAGCTTGCGCTCAACGAAGAGGTGTATGCCGGTATATTTCTGTGTTCCCATCGCGAGGATGTTATGGAGCAGGCCATATTTAGTAACGTACGCATTATTATCCCCGCTGCGAAAGATTTTAAACCATACACGGATTATATCGGAAGTCATTTAGAAGTTATGGACGTCGCGACGGGCAACCGCAAAGTAGTTTATAGCGCTCCCAATTCTCTTCAGGCCCCGAACTGGACGCCCGACAATAAGTACCTGATCTATAATTCGGAGGGACTGTTATACAACTATGATCTTGCGAAAGGAACGGTATCTAAGTTGAATACAGGTGAGATTACCGACAATAACAACGATCACGTTCTATCATTCGACGGAAAGATGATCGGACTCAGCAATCACATGGGCGCTCGCTCGACCATCTATGTGATGCCATCTGGTGGAAGCGATAAGCCGGAACAAATCACACAAGAGGCTTCAGGACCTTCATATCTTCATGGCTGGTCGCCGGATAAGAAGACTTTGATTTTCACGGGTCAACGCAACAAAGTATTTGACATTTGGGCGGTGGATGTTGCTACGAAGAAAGAAACGCCGCTGACGCAAAGCGCAACATTGGACGATGGGCCTGAGTACACGCCGGACGGCAAATACATTTATTTCAATTCCGTGCGCACGGGCACAATGAAACTCTGGCGCATGAAGCCGGATGGGAGTAATCAGGAACAAATCACATTCGATGAATACAACGACTGGTTCCCGCATATTTCTCCGGACGGCAAATGGATTGTATTTATTTCTTTCCCCAAGGACATCGATCCGTCGTCGCACCCCTTTTATAAACATTGTTACATCCGCATAATGCCTACATCAGGTGGCGTTCCAAGGAATATCGCGTATGTGTATGGTGGGCAAGGGACGATCAATGTTCCAAGCTGGTCACCAGATAGCAAGAAGATTGCATTCGTGAGCAATTCAAAGTTGTAGCATCAAACTAGACCGGGTATTTACCAGTTAGGCACTGGGACACCAAGTTGCACTAATTGTGCTCCTTCGTACTTTGTGATTTCTTTGTGGTTAATTTTTGGTCTCCTTTTGAAATTCAACCAAATGTCCAGGGTATGAACATCACGCAACAAAAGCTAATATTAATAATCGTTGGCATTCTTTTTCATGTTGCCACAATCGCCCAGAAACCACGGGCCCGTGATATTGGAATTCCTTTCAATGGAACACCTGGAAAGTTCAATGCGATTACTGACGTTGCCGGTGTTGAGGTTGGACATAGCACCATCATCTCTGGCACCGGGAAGAATGAGATCGGAAAGGGACCTGTGAGAACAGGTGTCACCGCCATTTTTCCGCGTGGTAAAATCAACAATCCTGTTTTTGCGAATTGGTACACGCTCAATGGAAATGGAGAAATGACTGGGACAACCTGGATCACCGAATCGGGATTTCTTGAAACGCCAGTAATGATAACCAACACAAACAGCGTGGGTGTGGTACGTGACGCAATGCTGAAATGGTTTGTGAAAAACTGCTGGTTCAAAAATGATTTCTGGTACATCTATCCCGTTGTCGCGGAAACGTACGATGGATTTCTTAATGATATCTATGGATTCCATGTAACGGAAGACAATGCGTATGAAGCACTCGAGAAAGCAACGGGCGGGGCTGTACAGGAGGGAAATGTGGGTGGAGGGACTGGGATGATGTGCCTGGGATTTAAGGGTGGCATCGGAACGGCGTCCAGGATTATTACTGTGAACAATAAGACGTACACCGTCGGAGTATTAGTGCAATCCAATTTCGGATCAAAGAAGAACCTGACGATTGCGGGTGTACCGGTCGGATTGGAATTAAAAGATACCCTCAACTATGAATTCAAGGCTCCACCCGCTGATCACAAAACAGATGGACAAGGTTCGATCATCGTTGTTGTTGCGACGGATGCGCCATTGTTACCGCATCAGCTGAAACGTATCGCTCAGCGCGTGCCGCTGGGCATCGGCGCTGTTGGTGGTCGTGGTGAAAATGGATCTGGTGATATATTTATTGCGTTTTCGACAGCAAATCCTTCTGCATTCAACCGGCAATCAATTGCAACGAATGAAATGCTGCCCAACGAGCAAATCGGTCCCTTGTTCGAAGCGACTGTTCAGTCAACTGAAGAAGCCATTATCAACGCTATGGTCGCCGCCGAGACAATGGAGGGAATTAACGGCAACAAAGCATATGCGCTCCCGCACGACCTTGTTATCAAGACATTGAGAAAATACAACCGCATTCCCTCGCCATCGCCTGTCAAAAAGAAGAGGTAGGATCAAGTGAACTTCGCGAGACGCTTGCGCCTGCGCTTAAGGTTTAGCGCCACGCCGTCGGACAGCCTTGAACCTAGAACTTAGAACCTAGAACTTAGAACCTAGAACGACTTAGAGTCTCGAACTACTCCTCAGCTTTCTTCGTCAAATAGATCAATTGTCCACGATGATAACCCATGTGGTTTGTCCGATTGAGCAATAGATTGAGTTTATTGCGGTGAGGTTCCTTCGCAAAATCTTCGTCTGACACGGCATTGTGTCGTTTGAACCAATCGTCAGCAGACATTTTTTGAATATGCTGATTAATCTTTGCGTTAACATCTTTCCACAGGTCGCGCAATTTTGAAACGGCTGGTTTTTCATTAGCCGCTTTCTCCGGATTTGAAATGAAAGGAGCATCCAAATTCTTCAAAGATCTTTCTTCCCAGCCAAGCAACCCGATCATGCCATCACTTACTGCGAGCAGGTGTCCAAGCAAATAGTGCCCTGAGTTTCTACCCGGCCCTGTTTCCTTTTGAAGTTCCTGATCAGTCAAGCCATCGAGGATTTTGTTTACGCGGCTTACTTCTGTGTCCCAGGCGCTGACGGCCATTTTAACGAATAATTGTTTTTGATCGATCATAAATGCGGGTTATCGGTTGAAATTGTAAAGTGTCGCAATATCGTTGCACAGATATCGTTGATTGACACTTGTAAATGAATTTCTGTGAAAAATAGTTTCGAATCGGAAAAATCATCTCGCATAGAGTTAATAAACAGCTCGTTACGACTAATGAAAATATTGCCAGGACTGTTGGCATTGTGCTTACTGATCGCTTGTTCTTCGACCCAGAAAAAGGTCAAGGTCATATCACCGCCTCCGTTGCTCAACGACAATACTTTCAAAATAACAGATGCATCGACCGAGAAGACTTACGGATATAGCGAGTCGAATCCGATCCGGGTAGGGAATGGGCCAAAGAACGCGCGCAGGTACCTCAATGCACTCGCGGGTCCAAAAGGTCAAAAGGTCACGTACGCGCGGACAGGTAGTTGCTGCACATTCAAGACGCCATCAGGATATGGCGGCATCGGACAATTAGATAAATACAAAGTCACGTGGCAGGGGCAGACAGCGCCAATCATTTTGTACCTGAATACGTTTGAAAGTGGCGTTTTGAAGAGTCCTGTGGGACTAACAATCGGCGAGGTAAAAGTGTCGACTTCCGCGAAACCAAGAAAATAGCACATTACACATGAAAAGCGGCAGTGTTAATGCTTCTTAAAGTATTGAACTTCCCGCTCATGTTTTTGAGCCGCGGCTAAGGACTTGAATGTTCCTAAATTCCTGCGTTTTCCCGTTTTGGGATTCTTTTTCCTTGAATAAAGCCGGTATTCACCGGTGGCCAGTTTGCGTATCATATTTCCACTTTAATCCAGGTGGACACAAATGAGATGCCGTCTATATGTTACCCTTTAACATAATTGCGAAATATTGCGTTTAATCGCTATTGTTTAATCCAGATAACATGAAATGGAAATTTTGGAGTAAAACCAACCAGGAAAAGCCAAAGTCCTTTTTGCGGGAATGGTCTGACGCCATTGTTTTTGCGGTTATTGTTGCCACCCTGATTCGCTGGTCAGCGGTGCAGGCATTTGTCATCCCGACGCCGTCAATGGAAAATTCTTTGCTCGTTGGGGATTTCCTGTTTGTAAGTAAGTTTCACTACGGCCCACAGACTCCCATGACGCCGTTGCAAGTGCCTTTGACGCATCAAAAAATATGGGGAACTAACATACCTTCTTATCTATCATGGATTCAGTTGCCGACGTTCCGTTTCCCCGGCATCAGCAAGATCAAGAAAAATGATGTTGTTGTTTTTTATGCGCCTCCTAAAAGATTGAATGAGAACATAGACTACCCCGTCGATCTGAAAAATAACTACGTGAAACGATGTGTCGCCGTGGCAGGTGATACACTAAGTATTCTCAATCGTGATATTGTTGTAAATGGTGAGATGTTGCCCAATCCGCCCAATATGAAATTCAGCTACCTGGTCACTGCCCGCGACGAGATCAACAAGCGGAATTTGAAAAAGATGGGCCTTGATGGAGATGATTATTCCTACCTCGGCAGGCTTTCGCTGAATGAAGTGATGTATCGGATGTATCTCACACGAGAACAAATCGATGTGGTAAAGAGTGCCGGTTTTGTCAGAAGGGTTGAAGAGGACAATACAAGAAGTGACGGACCGGAAGTCGGAATATTTCCTTCATTGAAATACACCTCGTGGAATGGTGACAAGTACGGCCCGCTCATAATCCCGCACGCCGGAATGAAGATCATGATCAATGATTCAACATTGAGTTTTTATGGAGAAACGATAAGGCTATACGACCAAAACAAGGATGTCAAAATTGAAAATGGTAAGCTCTTTATTGACTCAAAATCTGTCACGGAGTACACATTTCATCAGAACTACTATTTCATGGTAGGCGATAATCGCCATGATTCTCTCGATTCCCGCTACTGGGGATTTGTGCCCGAAGATCATATCGTCGGAAAGGCGCTCTTCATCTGGTTGTCACTCGATGAAGAGGCCGACTTGCTGCACAAAGTGCGTTGGGATAGGCTGGGGAACGTCATTCGTTGACTGGTTTAAAGTTTAAGGTTCAAGGGTTAACCCTGCTTTATCGTGTCCCAGATTTGTGCTATTGGGTGCGAACCCTTGAACTTTAAACCTTGATCTTTGAACTCTTTAATCACTCTGATCGCAAACTATTCACCGGATTCATCAACGCGGCCTTGACGGCTTGATAACTCACCGTGGTAATTGTTACAACCAGCGCACCGAGACAGGAAACCGCGAGTACCCACCATGATATTTCTGTGCGGTATTCGAACTTTTTCAGCCAGTCCTGAAGAAGGTAGATCGAGATAGGAACAGCAATGAGGCAGGAAATCGTGACAAGCGCCACAAAGTCCTTCGATAGCATTCTCCAGAGACTTCTCACAGATGCACCCATAACTTTTCGAACGCCGATTTCTTTTGTGCGTTGCTCAGTCACGAATGATGCAAGACCAAATAACCCAAGGCAGCTTATCATGATTGCCAGGGTTGCAAAGACGGTTGCCAATTTGCCGACGCGTTCTTCTGCGTCGAATTTCTTCCCATAAGTCTCGTCTACAAACTTGTAGTCGAAAGTTCCAGTTGGAATGTTTTTCTTGAAAATGGTTTCAATCGATGACAATGATTCGCCGGTGCTCTTATTGGGATTAAGTTTCATCACCATCCAGTCAAGGTCATTGTTCTTTGTTTGCAAAAAGTACATTCCCGGCCTCACAGGTCGATACGGATTTGCTATCACCATATCAGAAACTACGCCGACCACGCGGTAGTTACCATTGTCTCCCCATTTGATGTTTTCTCCGATGATATTTTCCTTACCGATAAATTTCTCTGCTGCTTCATTAATGATTACCCCCGTCGAATCGCTTGCGAAATCACGGGAAAAGTCTCTTCCTTTCTTGATTTTCCAGCCGATAGCCTTTCCATAGTCGTATGTAACCCAGATCGTCGCGAACTCTCCATCTACCGCAGGATCTTTCCCTTCCCATGAAAACCCGCCATTGTTCGACCATATCGCAGTAAGCGGACTTGATGCCTCTGCATAATAATCAACGGCGCCCACGCCAGTTGTTTCATTTTTCATGACATCATGCTTACCAAAGAATTCAGGCGATTTCTTTTGCAGCATGATCAATCCGTTCTGATCGTACCCCAGCGGCCTGTTCTTGGCAAATTGTATTTGATTGTAAACGACGATCGTTCCAATAATAAGGGTAACTGAAATTGTGAATTGCAATACCACAAGCATTTTGCGGGGAAGTGCCGCCAATTTTCCAGCCTTAAAGGACCCCTTAAGAATTTTGACGGGTTGAAAGGATGAGAGGTATAGGGCAGGGTACGATCCTGCGAGGAGACTTGTGGAGATCACGAATGCTATTGCAATCAACCAGAAAAACGGATTAGACCAGTTTATCTGCATGTGCTTGTCGGCAAGATTGTTGAAGGCCGGAAACGAAAGCACTACGATAAGCAGTGCTAACACGAATGAAAGCAAGACAACAAGAAAGGATTCGCTGAGAAATTGAGTTATCAATTGACGACGCACGGATCCAATCGTCATGCGGATACCAACTTCCTTTGCGCGCTTTTCCGAACGGGCCGTGCTCAGGTTCATAAAGTTGATGCAAGCCAGCAGCACAACGAAGACCCCGATGATGCCAAACAGCCAAACCATTTGTATGCGGCCACCCACGATTCTTCCATCTTTCCAGTCATTCCGTAGGTGCCAATCCTTCATCGGATAGAGAATGATCTCGGGATTGAAACGAGCCTCTTCCGGTTTTGCTATCGCTTTGACTTTTTTGATCTTCTCAGTGACTTGCTCAAAAGTGACACCTGGGGCAATCTGGACGAACATCTGAAAGGAGTTGTTTCCCCACTGATCAATGGCTCGTTGCCTCCAGGGTTCAGACGCCACGTCAAGGTCCCAGCTTGACAAAAATTCCTGTTCTGACATCGTCGTGTTGGCGGGGAGATCTTCATACACACCTGTGACTTTTACATCAAGCTTGCCGTTGATCTGGACCGATTGATTTACAGGATCTTTGTCGCCGAAGATGGCAAGTGCGGTAGATGCCGACAACATGATGGAAGATTGATCACGCAGGCCGTCGAGCACTCCGTATTTCATTTTCAAACTGAAAATTTTTGGAAAGTCGGGCTGGACGAAGCTTCCGTTCTTGGTGAACTTATTTTCACCTACAGTAAGCAGGTGTTCATTTGTCCATGAGGACATGGCCAGGTATGTAAAGTCGCTGCCGTATTGATTTCTCAGCGCCATTTCCAGCGGCCTTGGTAGGGAAGGCCCCGTACCAACTCTGCCATTAATCGTTTGACTTTGATACACCTGGGCGATTTGCTCATAGTTTGCATGATACTTGTCAAACGAAAGCTCATCATATACCCAAAGGCCAATCAGTATTGCAACCGCCATACCCGCGGCAAGTCCTCCTATGTTGATGATGGAATATCCCGTATTCTTTCTCAGATTTCTGAAACCAACTTTGAAGTAATTTTCGAACATGGCTGTACTATTTGATGGTAATGACTTGTTTTTCTTAATGGCGAAAGGCCTGATGTAGTTAATAACCTGAAACCAGTAGTTGACCTTTGCTTTCCAGGGAGCTTTCTTCTTAATAGCGGCATAAAATTTTTCATCCAGATCGCCGAGCACTTCTTCCGTGAGATCCTCGCGAAGGAAAATCATGAGAAGCTTTCTGGCTAACGCTGGAGGACCCTCTTTCACGACCTTGAACCTTAAACTTTATACCTTGAACCTAAACTCGTTTATTGCCCCGTTAGCCACGCTAAAGGAGGGACGGCTTTCAGACTAATTGCTGGATATTGTTTCCACAATGACATTCTGAAGTCACGGGCTGCCTGAAGCACCCGTTTGCCACTTGCAGTTATTGTATAAATGCGCTTTCGCCTGCCGCCTCTTTCAGCTGTCGCTTTCCCCATTTTTGAATCCAAAAAGCCTTTATCTTCCAACCTCGTCAATGTGGAGTGCGCCGCACCGATCGAGACTGAACGTTTCGTTTGACTTTCAAATTCTTCCGCGATCCGGTAAGCATAGGCCTCTTCGCCCAGTATTCCGACTAAGAGCAGGATCACTTCTTCAAATTCACCTATCCGTGTTTCTTTCATTGTTTTTGCAGATTTCAGGTCAATATGGTACTAATTTGTAGAGGTAATAAACGATTGCCACCGGCATTTGTTCTACCGTTTAGAAGGAAATACCGGAGAATGGTAGAAAGGTTGCAGGAAATCCAAAAATAAATCTGGCTATATCAATGGCCATAGCTCACGCAATGCTGTCAAGGGTAGGAGAATGGGGCTGACTTGCTGCTACTCCAAAATCGGAAAAGGGGTATCACTCGGCCTTTCTTCAAGATTGAATTGCATGATGGTGCGGGCACACGTGTTCCATCGCAGGATTGCATCGTTGTTATTTGCCGGTGCGAGTTTTTCAGCTAATTGATAGTAATCCATGGCTTCGAGGTACCACTCGTACGCGTCGAAATCTGAACCGTGCACAGCAGAATTCAGTGCGACATTTCCCTGCCGTTCATGAATGATGCCCATATAATAGTTCTTGGAGTATTCGTCCTTCAGACCAAAGGCAATATCCTGTGCTTCTTTCGCTACGGTCATTGTAGATTGACCGAATTGATCAGTCAGCGCAAGAAGAAGAACGATGCTTGCTTTGTGATTTCCCTTGTCAACTTCCAGAATGTCCAAACAAATACTTTCCGCGAGCTTCGGTGAATTCAACAGTCGATAGTGTTCAGCTTTTGCCAGCGCAGATTCAACTCCGTCTTTGGAAAGCGGTTTGAGCTTGATGACCTTTTTCATAAAATTTTCGGGGTAAGTCTTACTAATTTACAATTCCCCGGCAATACGAACAATTTCGATTCAGTGCCAAGAATTTCGTTCTTCGGTCACACATTGAATTCTGCGTGTGCATCTTGAAGCGAAAACTCACTCCTTTGCTTTTATTCACTAACTATTTTGAGTTTTTTCTAATTATATTGAAAGACATACCAGGTGAATAATCTATGAAATATCCCGCGATAAGAAACTTCATCAATGGCGAGTTTGTAAGTCCTGCGGCAACGCGAACACTTGACGTGGTATCGCCCATTGATGGTGCATTTCTTTCCTCGGTGCCAATGTCAACAAACGAGGATCTGAAAAGAGCTGTTCTTGCCGCAAAGGCTGCTTTTACAGGATGGAGCAGAACACCTATCAAGGAGCGTGTACAGGTGTTTTTCAGATATAAGTACTTGCTCGAAAAGAATCTGAAGTCGTTAGCCGAGTTGATTCAGGAGGAGAACGGAAAGACGTACGGGGAGGCCGTTGCTGAAGTCGAAAAGAGTATTGAGCTAAGTGAGTTTGCAACATCATTGCCGCAGATAGTAACGGGTGAAGTACTGGAGGTGAGCAAAGGTGTTGAGTGCAGGACGGAACACGTGCCGGTTGGAATTGTCGCATCGATTGTCCCATTCAACTTTCCTTGCATGGTCCCTAACTGGACGATTCCTAATGCAATAGCATTGGGTAATTGCATGATTATTAAACCGTCGGAGAAAGTGCCTCTCAGCGTAGGAAGGCTTGCGTTATTGCTGAAAGAAGCTGGTCTACCGGATGGTGTTTTTAATGTGGTACATGGCGACGCAGAAATTGTGGATGCACTTTGTGATCATCCGGGGATCGAAGCGGTATCTTTTGTGGGTTCAACAAAAGTTGCAAAGATTGTATACAAACGGGCTACGCAGAATTTTAAAAGATGTCTGTCGTTGGGTGGTGCAAAAAATCATCTGCTCGTGTTGCCCGATGCAATTCCGGCTATGACAGCACAAAATGTTGCCGCGTCAATGAGTGGTTGCGCGGGCCAACGCTGTATGGCAGCATCTGCGATGGTTGCCGTGGGGCAAGTCGATCATATCATTGAAAAGATCTGTGATGAGGCGCGGAGAATCGTGCCGGGCGAGAACCTGGGTGCTGTTATCAACAAACAGTCTAAAGAAAGAATTGAAAGGTATATTACAGAGGCGGAAAGCCAGGGAGCGAAGATATTAGTAGATGGCCGAAACGCTGTCGTGAAAGGGAAGGAGAACGGAACATATGTCGGGCCCACGGTACTCGATTTTGTGCGGCCGGAAATGTCGGTTGCGCGGGAGGAAATATTTGGACCCGTGATAAGCATCATGCGGACGAAGACGGTCGATGAAGCGCTTGCGATTGAGAATGCTAATCCCTACGGCAACGCTGCTTCGGTCTTTACACAAAGTGGAGGTGTCGCACGTTATATCATCGACCATGCGGGTGCAGGAATGGTAGGTGTTAATGTCGGCGTACCCGTGCCACGCGAACCGTTTTCTTTCGGCGGGTGGAACGAAAGCAAATTCGGTGTCGGAGACATAACAGGAAAGAGCTCGATCGGATTTTGGACCAAATTGAAAAAGACGACGACGAAATGGAATCCTGAGGCGGGGATAAATTGGATGAGCTAGTGGGCAGTAAGCTGTAATCGGTAATCAGTGAGCGGTAAACAGTAAGCAGTAAGCAGTTGGAACGTTTGAATAGAATTTGTTGACGGATAAAATTGAATGTATGCAGTCTAAGACATTATCACAGACAAAAGAGATCATTCAGGACAATCAGGATTACACGCTCTTTTCGTGGAGCAAGCAAAAAGGTATTGCACCCATTGCAGTGAAGTATGGTGAGGGCGTATACCTGTATGATTATGATGGCAAACGCTATATCGATTTCTCATCAGGGCTGATGAACGTCAACATCGGTCATGGCAACCAGCGTGTAACGCGTGCGGTGATGGAACAGATGCAACAGATAAGTTATGTCACCCCCAGTTGTGTCACAAAAGCGCGTGGCGACCTTGGCAAAAAGCTGGCAGAAATTTGTCCGGGCGATCTTAACAAAGCATTCTTTACGTTATGTGGGGCCACATCCATTGAGAATGCGATCAAGCTTGCAAGGATGTACACCGGCCGTCATAAGATCCTCGCGCGTTATCAGTCTTATCATGGGTCGACCTATGGTGTCATGTCTGCTGGTGGTGATCCGCGTAAGCTTCCCGCAGATGCGCAACAGGCGCCCAACTTCATTCATGTCGACATTCCCTATCTATATCGCTGGCCTCATAGCGAAGAGACATTATTACCCGATGCGGTTGCACAGTTGGAACGGATCATCGCCTACGAAGGTCCTGGCAGTATCGCGGCGATTCTCCTTGAGGGCGAATCCGGATCATCAGGCTGTCTGAAATATCCCGTAGGGTATTTGAAAGCGGTAAGGGAAATATCCCGCCAGCACGGGATCCTGTTGATAATAGACGAGGTGATGAGCGGATTTGGCCGCACGGGGAAATGGTTTGGCTTTGAGCATCACGACATTGTTCCGGATATGATTGCGATGGCGAAAGGATTGACCTCCGGTTATCTGCCATTTGGATGCCTGATGGTTACAGACAGAATTGCTGCAAAGTACGATGATGCGGTGCTGGCATTGGGCCTTACTTATTCAGCGCATCCGGTGAGCTGCGCCGCTGCACTTGAGGTTTTAAGAATCTACGAGGATGATGGTCTGATTTCCAATGCCGCTGCCATGGGTAATTACATGGATGCACAAGTCAGCATGATGATGGAAAAACATGCGAGTATCGGAGATTATCGCAATACAGGTTTGCTTGGTTGTATCGAGCTGGTAAAAAACCGGAGCACGAAGGAGCCAATGGCACCTTTTAACGCCAAACCGGATGAGATGACAGTTATGAATAAGGTGGCGGCAAAGATCAAGGAACTCGGCATGTACACCTTTGTCCGGTGGGGATTTATTTTCATCGCGCCGCCACTATGCGTGACAAAGGCGCAGATCGATGAAGGCCTGGCCATCATAAGTGAAGCGATTAGCATTGCGGATCAGGAAGTAAATTGACTGATGATTTTTCATTTTTTTAATTAAAATGAGTTGATGCCAACCACTAAGTCGCAAAGAGCGTTGCTGAACGTAATAACATGACCGCTCTTGTTTAAATTATTCCAACTATCATTCAGACTGACCCGCAATATCTTTTGAAGTGTTTGATGGATGCCTCAACTTTTTTCGCGGCTGCTTTACTAAATGGCGCAAAGGGCACGGTATTGATCGCCACTTTCTTTTTTTCAATAGTCGCTTTCCACGTACCGGCGATCTTGCCATCAACAATTATCATTCGATTAAATACGGGGTTTCCACGACTTACCGCTGCAGTATGAGCCTCGTGGTCGAAAATTGCACTCCTGTCTTTGTAGCTCATTCCGAATTCATCATAGTCCGGCATCAGGAATGTTGTTTTGCTTCCATTAAATACGTTGGTTTTCAATGATGGCGATGGCAACGCGATCCAATAGCTCTTTCCATCGACGATTTCTGAAGTAAGCTTTCCCTTGATTGACTCAAGTGCTGTTTGTGCATCCTTTGTAGACAATCCTGACCAAGTGCAAAAATCCTGTAAGGTGGCTGGACTGCGTGATCGCAAGTATCTCAGTAGCAATTCTGAAAGAGATTCCTCGCGACTCAGTATCCGCGCTTTCGGCGCCCTTTCACTAAGTAACGCATAAGTAAACTGTTTGCCGCGGCGCTTCCCGCTGCACATTATCTGTTCCAGTTCAGCGTTCATCATCAGGTAGCCGAGCTTGAACCCATCGGCAATTATCTCCTTTTCTTTCAACGCGACCTGCAACTCAGTGCGCGTTAGATGATGACCACCTTCCAGGGCGCGCGCAATGGTATCGTTGCTTTTTCTGAAGATTTTGCTGTCAAGATTTGTCTGGCGGTACATGTACGCACTTTTTGCGTGAACCTGCGGTGAAGTCAAAGCCAGTAGCCATCTGATATCCGCCGGAGTGACGAAGTGCCAGGTTGGACGCAGCAGGTGAGTCCGGAGAATGTTGCCCTGATCGCATGCCTTCTCAATGTTATCTTCTGTAGACCCTGGCAACCGAAGACCGATGGCCCATTTTGACATGGCGTATTCCTGCGCCTGCATGGCCACGAGCCAGGAAACGATTTGTTCGGGTTTAGTGAATTTAGTTCCGGTGATCTGCTGATTGATCAGGCGATGACGAATCAGTTCACTTGTCGTCATTATGGCTGATTATTTCTTTTCAAACACAATACCCTGGGCACGTCCCTGTGAGAGGGTAAACCCTTTGATGTTTCCATTGCTACCACGAAAGAATTTGAAAGCACCAAGTGCATTGCTTGTGAAGGAATCTTTCACGACTGGTTTCATTGAAAGGTTGGGTATCCGACCAATCTTGACATTGAGTTGATGTCCATCCGTCGTAACTCCATATGAAGTTTGTAATTCATCGCTATAGTAAATTCCTTCATATGGCTTTAGCTCTTCTGCTGTTGGATTGAATTGTACAAACGGCTCAAAGTGTGATGGCTTTCCAAATCCGATAAGATCAAAACCAGATACGTTACCTTTTGCATCAAATGTAAATGCAACGGATGCTTCTCCTTCAAGTGAGAACTTATCTTTAGAAACGGGCTCCAAGACAGTTTCATTGCCAGGTTCACGGACGTAAAATAATTTGCCTTCTCTCACTTCGATCTTACGGACGAACTCATCGGCAGGCCGTCTGTACGCACCAGCATAACGAGCGAGCTCCGTCGGCTTTACCTTAAGAGTGCTTTTGCTGGCAACGCTCTCTTTTTTTGGCTTTTCGATTTTGTCGGCCAGGTAGATATCCGCTACTTGCATGGCTAATCCGGAAGGATTCATGGAGGCAAGGTTGCACAGGCAGATCACCGATAGTTTTTCTTTTGGAAATCTCGCAAGCTCTGCGCGATATCCCGCCCACGCACCTCCATGGCTCACCCGGTCAAGACCCTTGTATTTGCTCATACGGAGTCCAAATCCATAGTCCAGTTGTTCGCCGTTGTTCAACTTGCCAACGGTTGTTAATGCCTGAATTAATGCCTGTCCCCCGACTATTGGATTGTAAAAATTATCGTCCCAGAGCTTAAGGTCTTCGATGCTGGTTTGGACAGCGCCGTCGCCGGTCTGTTCCCAGTTCGACATATTTGTTTTGAACCCTCCAGATTCACGATGATCGTAACCGATGGCTCGGTTTGGAATAATCAACGTATGATCGTCGAGAAAAACGATCACGGATGCCAGAAAGAATCCTGTGTTGCTGTAAAGCCATTCGTCACCAGGATTAAAGTTCAGGGCTTTTTGCGTTTTGATAAGATCCAGCGCCTCCTGCTTTCCTGTTACTTCCTCAAGCTGGTAACCTGCCAGCTCCATCAGACTGGGATAGTCACGCAGACCACTTGTATGTGTGAGAATATGTCTGATCGTGATTGGTTTGCCATAGTCTGGTAGTTCAGGCACATATCTTCTTACTTCATCGTCGACAGAAAGCTTCCCTTGCTGAGCCAGCAGCACGATGCAGGTCGCGGCAAATTGTTTGGACGTTGACCCGATGTCAAAGATTGAAGTGGCAGAAATCGGAACATTTTGTTCGAGATTAGCCATCCCATATCCCCTCTTGTAGATGAGTGCACCGTCTTTAATGACGCCGAGTGCACATCCGGGTGAATTCACATTATCCCATTGTGTGAAAAGGGAATCCGTTCTTTGCTCGCGCGTTTTCGGCTGCGCCGATGACGGTTGGTATAAAAAACAGGATACTATTGCTAAGGATGCGAATTGATATCTCATGGCATTTTTAATTTTTTACCTATGTCTCCGAAGTTAGTCTATTTTTTTACTAAAGATTCGAGCAATGTTTCATCGAAAATACTCTTGACAAACCCTGACCGTGGGTATCGAAATTTTATTTGGCGATAGGTCACTTTCCTTGAGATGATTTTCGTTTTTTAACTGCCACCTTTTTTGCCTTCTTTTTTATTTTTTTCTTCGATGCCTTCGCTCTTTTATTATAGTCGAGACACAAGTCAACCCAATATTTCAAATCCTTCGGCGATCTGAACCCTTCCTCGTCGACATATAAAAATCCCCGGTATTCACGACCTCGCATCTTGAGCATGCGTGCCCCATTTTGTTCCATGGCAATGTCGTGCATGTCGGGATCGATGCGGCACATGAGCGTTGTGTCACCTACGCTAATGCACATCTTGCCGTTCACCATAAATGTGACGCCCCGAAACATTCTCTTTTCTTCTACATTTTTTACCCCGGCAAGCGCATTGCGCAACCGATTCGTGAGCTCTTCATTGTATGCCATGCGCCCGTGATTGAAAGTTGCATTATAGTTAGGGTATCAGAGTTTTACAAGTGAGTTGTCTTCCCGACATTTTATAGATAATTTACAACTCCACTATAAATCTAAATACATGAACTCACGTCGCGATTTCCTTCAGAAAGTAACACTTTCGGCTCTCGCCCTGCCGCTGGTCAATCTTGGAAATGTTAACGCCAAAAACATTGATGAAAATATTTTTAGCAGTGGACCATATGAGGGACCGGTGTTGCGGGTTGCGATATGTGGACTCGGGAGCTATGGAACACGTGTTGCCGAAGCAATGCTGGCTTGCAAAAAGGCAAAGCTTGTCGGCGTGGTGAGTGGCACGCCTTCTAAAATTGCCGACTGGCAAAAGAAGTACAATATTCCCGCTGCCAATTGCTACAACTATGAGAACATGGACAAAATCAAAGACAACAAGGATATCGATGCTGTCTATGTGATCACACCCAATGCGCTCCATAAGGAGCAGGTTCTTAAAGTTGCCAAGGCCGGCAAACATGTCATTTGCGAAAAGCCGATGGCGATCAATGCAAAGGATGCTCAGGAAATGGTGGATGCGTGCAAGAAGGCAAACGTGAAACTGCTTATTGGCTACAGGATGCACTTCGAACCAAAGACACTCGAGATCATCAGGATGAGGAAAGATGGTGAGTTGGGTAAAATATTTTTCTTTCAGGGGCTTACGGGCTTCCGGATCGGTGATCCCACACAATGGCGCTTGAATAAGCAGCTTGCCGGTGGCGGGTCCATGATGGACATTGGTATTTATTCGATTAATGGGTCGCGCTATATGGTAGGTGAGGAGCCTGTATGGGTGACGGCAGAGGAGACGAAAACTGACCCCGTTAAGTTCAAAGAAGGTGTCGATGAAACGATCCAGTTTCAGCTCGGATTTCCAAGCGGCGCAGTTGCATCATGCCTGTCAACGTACGCGATGAACAATCTCGATCGCTTCTTCCTGAATGGGGACAAAGGCTTTGCCGAACTTCAGCCATCGACAGGCTATGGGCCGATCAAGGGAAAGACCATGAAAGGTGAACTCGACTTCCCGCACGTCACGCACCAGACAGTTCAGATGGAAGAGATGGCAGCGATCATTCTCGAGAACAAGCAACCCATTGTCCCGGTTGACGGGGAGGAGGGTGTAAAAGATATGAAGATCATTGATGCAATCTTCGAAGCGGTGCGTACGGGTAAGAAGGTTATGTTGGCTTAATGCCAGAGGACATAGCCACTAAGATTCAAAGGCGCAAAGATTCACGAAGGATTTGTCCTTCAAAAACATCCTTTGCCATTCGAATCATGTCAGAATGGCCTTCCGCGCAGTGATGCTGAGATGGACGACTCTGTGAGTTTCTCACCATGGCGAAAAAGATAGATACGATCAGCGTCTGAATCGACGCGGATACTGTCGCCTGCAGCGGCCTTGCCACCTGCTGTGGCGAAAATCGTAATCTTGCCCTTTGGACGAAACATGAGAAATCGCATGCCCCGGTCTTTCATCTCTTTATTGGTGTTAAGGTAGTTTTCAACAGTTTCGTCGATTGAGTCATTCGTGTGAAAAATGATGAATCCCTTTGCACTGTTGATTTGGAAGACCGAGTCGACTTTTCCGGAGAACTTGTAACCAAGCCGTTCAACGTACCATTTCCGGAGATCTTTGGCGCGGTTCACTTTTTTGCGAATCGCATTGAAGCCGAGAAGCATGAGAATAACGACTGAAATACCGATGATCATCCACCTTTTCATAGCCCTTATTCTATGCTGATCCCACGCTCAGAGATCCACAATTTAATACTCTTTTCAAGACCTGATTTTAGATCGTTGACATCGCTGTAAATGACATGATAGTCACTGATCCCGGAAACGGTTGTTGAATGTTCTGCATTCTTGTGCCGTACATAAACAACCGTTTTGCCTTTTGCTTTTGCGTATCCGGCCTCGAGTCCAACGCCGATTGCTTTTTCTGAGACTTCCGCGACAAACAGATCGCAGGCATTAATGTCTGCCATCGCCTGCCGCATCATGTCATTCTCCTGATTCGCTTTGAATTGATATTTTTCCACGAAAACCATCGTGTTGAGTCCAAAGAATTCCAGGACGGATTTGATGGTGTTCACCTCATCCGCTGAGGCTTTAACGCGACTGAGTGCGATGGAAATATAGGCAGTCAATTGGCGGGGATCAGGTATGCAAACTAATGAATTTAAAAGTTGGCTTAAAGTGCAGCGATCTTGCGTTTGATTGCATCCTGATCGGCGTCAGTCTTTGCCAGATCGAGCGCCCGATGGAAATTCAACCTCGCCCGGCTGTTGTCAATTCCTGTATATAGTTCACCCAGCAGCATGAAATAAAATCGATTGTCGGTCAGCTGCAGTTTTTCCGCTTCGATGATTGCCTCTTCTTTGCTATTTGCTTTTGAAAGTGCATAGGTTCGGTTCAGGGCGGCGATGGGGGAATAAGAAATTTGCACAAGCTGATTATAGTATTGCAAAATATTTTCCCATTTCTCAGGGGTGTCTTCTTTCTGCGTATGCCAATATGCAATCGCAGCTTCCAGATGATAACGGGAGAGCTTTTTACCTGTCGCGGCCGAATTCAGATAGAATTCACCTTGTTTGATAAGCTCAGGGTTCCAAAGCCGGACGTCCTGATCTTCATATAAAATGATGGCTCCGTTCTTGTCGATCCGCGCCTCGAACCTCGACGCATGGAAACACATCAATGCAAGCAAAGCGTTGGCGGACGGTCTGTTGGTTCCTGGGTTTTCAATCAGCATGAGGCATAACCGCATTGCTTCGAGGCACAGATCCTTTCTCAGCGTTGCCTTTTGGGATGCAGAATAGTAACCTTCGTTGAATAGAAGATACAGGGTTGTCAATACTGTTTCCAGACGCTCATCGATCTGTGCGGTGCTGGGCATTTCAATCTTCAGATTGTCAACACGCAATTTTTCCCTGGCCCGAAACAATCGCTTATTGATTGTCTCTTTGTTAGTGAGAAACGCGTCAGCGATCTCTTCAATTCCAAATCCGCAGAGAATACGCAGGCATAAACCCACCTGAGCTTCGGTCGGAATGGATGGCTGACAAATCGCGAACATCATCTGAAGTTGACTGTCGATTATGTTTTGATTCGACAAGTCGAGATCCGGTTCAGTTGCCTTTTGCGATGTCTCGGTTAATTGTGTGCTGATCTTATTTTGAAAAAGAGACTCCCGTTGCAGGAAGTTCTTCGCCTTGTTCGTTGCAACGGTGTATAGCCAAGCGGTAGGATTCTCTGGAAGGCCTTTTATTCCCCAGGTTTCACTTGCTGTGAGGAACGTGTCACTGGCGATGTCTTCTGCAATTTCGATGTGGCGTATACCAAAGCGCTTACACAATACAGATGTTATTTTTCTATACTCTGTTCTGAAAAGGTGCGGTATAAGCTGGTCCCCGTTCATTCCCGATTTTAATCCTGAGCAGCGGATTGTTTAAATGCGAAATTTATCTGTCGACCAACAAGCCTCGTAATATTTTTGCCACAGATGACTCGGATGATCACGGATACGTGATCCGAACTTGCTGTCATCGTGGGCATCTGTGGCAGAATTTCATTTGAATTTAAAGCACGCTGATCTCCCGTACCTCAACATTGCCTCCCAATCCAAGCACGGGGCATCCTTCAGCAAGTCTTGTGGCTTCGTCGATGCTATTTGCCCTGATGATTGTATAACCGCCTATGGATTCTTTAATCTCCATATAAGGTCCGTCGGTGGTAACATTTTTCGGTCGCACAACCTTGCCTCCCAATTCCAGTCGGTTGCCACGGTCGACAAGTTTGTTTTGGGCCGCAATGCCGCCGATCCAATCCATCCATCGTTTGGTCATTGCCTGCATCTCTTCGGGAGAGCCTTTTGGCCGGTTCTGGCTGTCCATTCTGAATACAAAAAGGAAATCTTTCATTTGACGAGAATTTAAGGTTTAATAATACAATATGCCCTTAAGACAAAGGTAGGGGTGGGGATTGGACGTGGAGGAGAAAATTAACCGCAAAGAGCGCAAAGACCGCAAAGGTTTCGCATTGCATTAAAGATGATCAGGAAATCATTGATTGATCGGATAGGTAAGGCTATTGAAATTGTGATGAAAAACCTTTACTATTTTTCTCCGCTCCAGTTTCCTTTTGTGACGCCTTTTACCAGCGCATAGATACCAATAAGAAGAAGGATTGGTGGATAGTAGAAGAGATAGCCCGCAGCCAGGCCACCGAAAAACCATACCAGCGCTATGACAATCATGATTACTCCTCCTATAACACCTTTTTTAATTCCTTGTTGCTCTGGTGCAAATGTTCCGGAAGCCTCATCTTCGGCTTTCGCCTGGCGTTCGAGCGCGACAAGCCTGTCGGCTTCTGGTTGATCGATGTTGAAGGTCGGACATGTAGGGTCGAATGAAGGCTTTTGATCGTTCAGACCGCACACGAGCCCTATCGCAGGATTCATTTTTCGGTTAGTGCAGATTTTGCAATACTGCAACTGCTGGTCGAGTGTCAACATGTTTTTTTAGGTTAGTAATTTGTCGCCTATTTGCTAAAAATATAAGTGTTCAGGACCCGGGTCTCGCCATTCGAGGTAATCGAGACGAGACGATAGCCTTCATTTTGGATTTTGTTCAAAGTTGAGGTAATCGCCTGCCAGTTGAGCTGTTGGGAATCGGCGCGAAGATTTGGCAATTTAATCTCTTCGACTCGGGCATCACCCCGATATACTTCGATAGTGGATAAATTTCCATTAGGAATGATGGTGGCTCGCACCATGACAATTGATGTCCGTTCCTGGTCATCGTCTGTTTTGAAGGCAAACATAGTGGCGCACACGATTAGCGCGCCGGCCATAAATAGTCCGGTTTTCTTTTTCATGATTCCTTTATTAATCGCTTGAGAGGGATTTATTTCAAGATAGTAAAAGCCAGCCACTGCGCAACTGCCGTTAAAGTATGCTCGAAGGATTATTTTTGAGTCGAAAATGAAATTCTTTGTAATTGCCTGCCTGCTACTGTTCAGCCATTGGTGCGTTGGCCAGGTCTTAGCACCCCACTTCAAAGCCCATGCACACAATGATTACGAGCACACCCGCCCATTGCTGGATGCATTGCAAAACGGATTCAATTCGGTTGAGGCTGATGTCCACTTAAGAGATGGTATCTTATTGGTCGCCCACAACAAGGCGACGAGTCGTTCTCCGCAATTGCAGAAACTCTATTTGCAGCCGCTCGATAGCCTGTTGAAAGCCAATCAAGGATCTGTCTATCCGAAATCAACGGCCACATTTTATCTGATGATAGACATCAAAACGGATGGTCCCGAAACTTACCATGCTATTCGTGAGATGATGAAAAAATTTCCGGCACTTAAGTGTGCGGGTGCAAGCTGCCCGGTGAAGATATTTCTTTCTGGCGAGCGACCGGTGAGCCTTATGATGGGCGATGGATATGACGGACTGAGTATCGACGGAAGACCCACTGATCTGGGCAAGGGGTATTCTGTGGAATGGATGCCGGTCATCAGCGACAATTTTTCCAAATGGTCTGCGTGGGATGGAAAGTCATTTCCATCTGAAAAAGATTTACGCCGTGTCAGAGACCTCGCTACCCAGGTGCATGCGGAGGGCAAGAAGTTGAGACTCTGGGCTATTCCAGATAATATTCTTGCCTGGAGGGAATTGTCGAATGCTGGGGTGGATCTTATCAATACTGACCATCTCGAGGCGTTGAACAGGTATTTGACTCAAAGAGGATATTGAGGAAAAATCAAGGGTAGCATCAAATTCAGTAACGGCGATACAAAATGACGCCAAATGCAGCTCTCACGAATTACACAGAAATAATGCACACGGATTCACATTGATTTTTTCGAAATCGATAATACTAAATTTTTTCTGATCATGGCCTGAATGAATTCATTCGGGCAGGGAAAAAGTACTGATAAAAGACCCGATGGATTACTCGTTCCTCAACGACTTCACCGGATTCTCAAACACCGCTCTGATCGATTTATAGCTGATCGTTACAGCCGCAAGCATGATTGTGAGCGCTATGGCAATCGCATAAAATTTCCAGTCGGGGGATATGTGGTAAGAAAAACTTTGAAGCCACCTGTTTGCAAGTAGTACCATGGCAGGCGTTGCGAGAAGCGCGCCGATGATGACGGGCCGCATAAACATCGCATATAGCAACTTCAACAGATTGGTGAATGTAGCGCCAAGCGTCTTTCTGATCGCAAGCTCCTTGGTCTTTTCCTCAACGATATAGCTGGTCAATCCAAGAAGTCCCAGCGCCGCAATCACAATTGCAATACCTGCGAACAGGTTGGACAGATTGCCGAGGCGTACGTCCACTTCGTGCAGTTTGAGAAACCGGTCATTGGCAAAACGTAGTTCGAAGCCACCGGCAGGATCATACTTCCGCCATAGTTTTTCTATGAGTCCTAGCGTTTCGGAAAGATTTTCATTGGCTTTAAGTTTGATCGACGTGAATTCAAGAAAGTCTGTTGACGGTGCGTATAACATCACCAACGGACCGATGTGTGTGTGGAGCGATGCGAGGTGAAAGTTTTTTGTCACGCCCGCAATGTTTCCTTTAATGTACCCATGCTGCCATGAAAACTTTTTTCCCAGTGCTTCTTCCGGTGAGGACCAACCCAGGTATTTTACAGCTTCCTCATTGATCAGGAACTTCGCGTTTACTGTATCGGTGCTCCTGGTCAGATTGGTTCCGGCTACAAGCTCAATGTTGTAAGTCGACAGAAAATTTTCATCGATCGCGAAACTTTCCATGTCCCGGATCTTCGTGGAGCCCTCTGCGATGATGGGTCGTGTATCAAAGGTATCCTCGTTAGCAGGCAATCGCGAGGAGCTTGTCACAGCCACGATATTGTCGTGTGTGGTCAATTCAGTTGTGAATGCTTCAGTTTTTGCAATGGCCGGAACATATACGATCTGAGTGATGTCGGCGCCGAGGCTTTTGCTTCGGATAAAGTGTACTTGTTCCCGAATTAAGATTGAACCGAAGATCATAAGGGATGCAATCAGGAACTGTATGACGACAAGCGACTTTCGCAACGAGACTGCCGCTGATGATGAGCGCATCTTCACTGACTGCAACATTCCTTTTGGGTTAAATGACGAAAGGAAGAATGCAGGGTAGGTGCCGGCTGCGAGCGTGATGAAAACAATTCCCAGGCAAAGCGCGACCACTGTACCAGTTGTGATTTCCATTGAAAAATTTCTGTTGGTGAGCGTTGAGATCTCTCCGGCGAAGCTTTCGAGAAATACCAGAGCAAGAAGAACGCCCGCTGTGCAAAGAACAAACGATTCACTTAAGAACAGGCTGATCAGTTGTTGTTTGCGTGCGCCGACAATTTTTCTGATGCTGACTTCTTTGATCTTTTTCAGTGCGCGCGCGGTGGAAAGGCTGATGAAATTAAAGCAGATCATGGCAAAAATCAGCGCTGCGATCCCGGCAATGGAATAAAGAAAGTTGATGTTGCTTGTCGGCTTCATTTGGTTATCCAACTGTGAGTGAAGCTGAATGCCAAGGAGTGGTTCCAATTGGGCAAATATGAATCGGTCGGCTTCCAGGTTCTCGTTTTTAGGAACATGCGTTGAAAGGTATTTGGTAAATTCTGCGCTGAGTGCCGACGGATCTTGCCCATCCTTTAATTGGATATAGGTCCATAGGGACGGCCATTGTGTCCATAAAGCGCTTCTCAAATCAAGGCTTTTGATCGACGCGAGATAGTCGAAGTTGAAATGTGTATTGGAAGGAAGATCGGCGAGCAAGCCAGTTATCTTGAGTTCTTTCGTACCGCCTGACCCGTTGTACCCGATCGTTTTGCCGATTACATCCGTCGTTCCGAAAATTCGTTTGGCGGTCTTCTCCGTGAGAACAACTGTGTTGGGCTCCTGTAAGGCGGTTCTCCGATCGCCCTCTTTTAATTTGAAATCGAACATGGAGAACACTTCCGGGTCGACGTAGTAGAAGTTTTCTTCTTTGTAAGTTTTCTCGTGATTTGAAACTACCGCGCGATAGGCTTGGCGAAACCGAACGGCTTCTTCGACACCTGAAAAATTCTCTTTCAAGGCTGGTCCATAAGGGAACGGTGTATTGGCGTGTGTGATCATGGGATTTGCCTTATACACATCCTCGGCCAGAAGCCGGTAAATATTCTTGCCTTTGGTGTGGAAACGATCGTACGAAAGATCGTCCTGGATGATAAACGCAATCACAATGATGCATCCCAGTCCAAGCGAAAGACCTGCGAGATTAAGGAATGTGAACAGTCTGTCTTTGAAGAGACTTCGGAGAATCGTTTTGAATGGCATAACCGGCGGAGTGGGTTGAATGTGATAATGGTATTCCAAATCGATGCCAGTTGCATCCTTTGATTCTGAATCAAAAACCCAATCCCAAATTAGGTGATGATTCCAGATTAGGACAGGAGTGTTCGGAAGTGGGAGGGGCTACCTAGTCCTGAGGCGATTGATCGGGCGCCCGAACGAACCCCATTCTATTTGAAGATATATTCTTTTGCACTTGATAATTTGGTTATTAGCTTCTGACTTGCATTATCATCCAACATTGCATTGTCAATTAGGCCGATCCATTTTTCTTTGTCCGAATCATGAGTGCAAAACATTGACAATACGATCGATATCCTCAGATACTCGATAACTTGGTCCGCAAGGTTCACTAATGATTGCGCTTGCGACGGCAAGGAAATACTTCCATGAATAAATGTGCTCCTAACGTCATATGCTTTTTTTAAATTATTATACACTTCTAATGAATTAAAGCCAAACTCTTTAAGTATTCGAGCCACCCTCTGCGAGAGTCGGTGACTTAATTCTGAACGCTCATTGGATTTTAGAAAAAGGGCTTCAAAGCTGGTCATAGCTCCGGTAATTTTTCCCTCAATTTGTTGACCTCTACTTATCGAATCTAGATATCTTTCGATGGCTATTGTGATTGGTTTGTTCGAATCGGAACTCGATAACTCAAGAAGATGTCCTAGTATGGGATCAAATTGCTTTAAAAATTTATTAAGGTCGAATTTGTCAGGGTCATCCACTTTATACTTATAGTTGACCGGGTGTGATGCTCCGTTAAGTGGCCCATGATACCCATCTCCCGAATCAACCGTAGATTCAGGAATGAAACTGTATTTCAGAGAAGTTATTGATCCAGTTTTATAAAGGGCTAAGAGAACAAGTAACCTCGAAATGAACGACTGTACTAATGTTTCCGTTGTTTTTCTTTGATATATCTCTAAAACGGCGCCGCAGTTCATAAGATCTGGAGTGTGGGACGGCCCTTGAAATGCAAGCATGGTTATTTTGAGGTCATTGTCTGTTGGCTTCCTGATTAAAAAATCATCTCCAATGTCAACAAGCTCGGTTTCTAACCAAATACCGGTTATGAATACTTTAATATTAAAGTTTTTTGGTCCATCAATTAAGTCAGTGATAAACAGATTCGTTATTTCTACAATGTCACTATCATCCTTGTCTTCAATATTTTGAGCTAGTAGATATCTAATTAGCCCGATTATCTTCGGGGCAAGTTGATCCTTGTCGACGCCAAGTTCTGTATGGATTGTCGTCAGTGCATTTGAGAATGTTGGGTGCTTAGTTTTGATTATGCTAAGGGCATCTTTTTTTAGGATTGGACTTTTCATTGGTTTTGTGAAGAGCCGACTTGTTCCATGTTGAGCCGTGATACCTTTGTCATAGGTTAGATTGTATGACCACTCCACATAAGGAAACACACCAATTTGCTCTGAATCCACTACGTCATAAAAAAACTGAGTGTCTTCTTTAACGATCTTAATTATTTTAAAAATCGTCGAGTTC
The DNA here is from genome assembly GCA_044223825.1 of Cyclobacteriaceae bacterium. Taxonomy (GTDB): domain Bacteria; phylum Bacteroidota; class Bacteroidia; order Cytophagales; family Cyclobacteriaceae; genus ELB16-189. The sequence continues at coordinate 261,758 of JBGALO010000006.1, forward strand.
AGACTTGATTTTTTCATAGGATTTGAATCTTCATTGCCGACATTACATCACTCGTAGACTAACTAAAATTTGCCAAACGATGTTCTAAGTTCTGCGTGATCAAATTGCGGGAGTCTTAGCGCTTGACAATTCTTCTAAGGAGGTGAACTTCAGCCCAGTGACCGCAAGTGCTATGTCCGGCATAGGAAATGCCCGCTGACTGCCGAGTCGTCGGAGGCCGACGGTAGTTTTTTTACCAACTAAGTTTTTTATTTGGCGAGACGCATTTGAGTTTAAATTATCTCATCGAACTACTACTTCCCACTGGCCACTTGATCCTCCAACCCTATCATCATAAATGCGCCCCAATAAATCGGCTCCGGATATTCACTGCGCAATTCCTTCTTCGCATCGATGAAACTCTGTCGCATGTTACCTGAGGTAAGCCATTTCTTGTAGAAGTTAAGGATGAGTTTTTGCGTTGCCTCGTCGTCGACTTTAAACATCGACATGATCAAAACTTTGGCGCCGGCGACAAAGAACGCGCGTTGCAATCCATAGACTCCTTCACCGTTGGAGATTTCACCAAGTCCGGTCTCACAAGCACTTAGCACCACAAGATCCGTGCGGTCCAGGTTAAGGCTCATTGCTTCATATGCGGTAAGCACGCCGCTCTCGATGTTATAGTTGTATTGTGTCTTTGCAAGGATATCGCCAGCGCCTTTGAGTAAGAGCCCCGATTTCATTAATGGGTTCTCTGCCATCATCGCTTCATTTTCCGTCAATTCTTTTGCGAGGTTGGCATCCTCAGCTTTCGTATAGAATCCATGTGTAGCAATGTGGAAGATGCGTGGATTGTCGAGCGACTTCACCTGCTCTTCGCTGGCTTTGGTTTCCATGTACTCATCGGTTGCCCAGCCCTGCTGTTTCAAAAGTTTTTGTAACTCATCAACTTCTTTTTCTGTGCCCGGCAGATCAGAAATAGATTTGGTCGCCGACGCGGTGAGGTAGAACTGGGGGTTGCCGAACATCGACGCATTCTTAGCAGGGGCACCTGCGGTTCTGGCTTTTACTTTTCTGAGATAGAGATCTTTGGTATTGCTGACCATCACAATGTTGGAATTGTCGATGACATACTTGCCATCCGGCGTCGGGATGGATTCCAGGTTGATCTGGTTGTAAACTCCATCGGGAGAAATATAGATGGTGGCGTATTGTCCGATCTCTTTTTGGATGGGTTCCCAGAATACTTTGTAAGAAAACTGATCAGGTAATTTGTTGATGATCGAGTTGCGATAATACCTGAAATAACGGGTTTCCATCCGGTGACCTTCGGGCAGCTCCACGGCTTTTGGTCTGCCTTTTTCGCCTTTCACGTACAGCGCCACATATATAATAGAGTCTGTAAATGTGTGATTAAAATAGCGATAACGTACCATTTCGACGGCTACATCCCTCGGTCCCAAGGCCGATTGGACGTTTTCATACGTGATGCGCTTGTTCTCGAAGCTCGACCCGAATATTTCAGATTTCTCGCTCAGCTCGCGTTCCAATCTTTCCACATCATTGCCGAGGGCAACAGGATCGATGTTGTTGTCTGCAAGCTGCTGCGTGCTCATGGAGAGTGCGTTGGTAAGAAACTCCTTCTTCTGCACCCATAAACTATAGCTTGTCTTGAGCGCCTCATCTTTGCTGTTCAATATGCGTTCCCGGATCTTGATCGAGCTGCTCAGCAACAACGCCTTGGTGAGGAGCTGGTAGTTATAAACTTTTCCGCTAAGGTCCTTGAAGTCATCAAGCTGACCGAATGCCAGTGTATTATAAAATTCGAAGTCACCCTTTATGGTGTTCCAGTATTTCGCTTTTTCACGTTCGCTGAGTGCTGGGAAAAATTGTTTGATAAAGCTTTCATACGTGTTCAACGCCTGCTCAATGTTTTTCTTCGCGCCTTTGTAATCTTTTTCCATGTAATCAACACGCGCAAGCTTCGAAAGGATCTTTACATACTCCGGGTGCTTGTCGCTGAAAAATTTCTCATACAAACTCTTGCCCTTTTCATAAAACTCCTGAGCCTTCACGTAATTTTTCAGCTGATAATAAACGTCACCTGTGAGGGCAAAGATCGAAGCGGCCTGTATGCTATTCTTCCGACCGGTCTTGGTGCGCCAGATAGACTCGGCCTGCGTGAGCGAACTAAATGCGACATCGTATTTCTTTTGTGATATGTACAACACCGCCATGTTCTTCAAGATGTCGGCATATTGTGGATTGTCTTTGCCAAGGCGAGCGCCCATAATGTCACGGGCCTCTACCATCAGTTTCTCTACTTGTGCCTTGTCATCGCCTTTGTAAAACTTGATCAGCGCAAGTTGTGCCAGGGACTTGGCAACATCGATGTGTTTTCGACCGAATTGCTTTTCCTGACTCGCAATCGCTTTGTTGATGTTGTCCTCTGCTTTGTCATAGTCACCGATTGTATAGTCAATATCGCTTAGCAGCTTCTGTGTCGGTGCTGCCTTGCTGGATTTTTCGGTATAGGTATTTACCGCTATCTGGTTGGCACGCAGGGCGATCTTATCCGCAGCAGTGTAGTCTCCCTGTGCAAGCAGCAGCTTGCCTTTATTTACCAACGGCTCAATGAGGCGGATCGAGTTCGGACCATAGATCTTTTCGTATTCCTCGAGCAACTCCGTAAGAATTTCGTCGGTTTCAGAATATTGCCCAAGTTGAATAAACAAGCTGGCGAGATCCTGGGCGGTGCTCAAGCCTGTGACCCCAAGATCGGTGTCTGCTTTTCGAATGATTTTGTCCGAACGATCCAGCGCATCTTCCGCTTCGTCAAACATACCCTTGATGCCAAACAAGGTGGCTTGCGTATCGATTGCGGAAACCATGAGTGATTTCTTTGACTCGTCCTTCCTGAATTCTTCAAGAATTTTTAGCGATTGATTAATATGCTTTTCAGCATCTTCATACATGCCCAATTTTATTTCAAGCTTGGCGATCAATGTAAGTTCTTCTGCATACTTGAAATCCTTGTTGTCGTATTTCAATTGAGCCACATTGGCTGCCTTTGCCAGCGTCGCGTTTGCTTTACTGTATTGATCAGTGAGTTCGTAGTACGCCGCCAGGTGGTTGAGAATCTCGAGGTGGTCTTTATGGCGCGCCTTGATCTCTTTCTCCACTACCTTGGAAAAGCTTTCCTCATATATTTTTCCCGCTTCCTGAATCTTATTGGTTTCATCGACCAAAAAGTTCGCAAGCCTGAGGCGCGACAGGTGTGCCTGCGGGGCATCGGTACCGTACAGGTCGTCAGTGATCGCGATGATGTCATTTAAATATTTTTCGGCACTGGGAAATTTCCGTTCACTCGTGGCAAAGGTTGCCAGGAAATCAAGCACCTCAACGGTGGTGATGTTGTTGTGAGGAAGGCTGGGTGTATTGTTGATGACATTGACGGCCGCACTTTCCAGATTTTTTGTCTTGTCCTTGCTCAGCCTGGTATCGAATTCTACGGCTTGCAACCTCACCTTGTAAATACTGCCGGTTGGGAATTCTCGGCTGATGATCTTTTCATATTCATCTTTTGTGTTGTAAAACCGGGCCGTGTTACCCTCGCGCATCAGTTGCTTCATGTATTCTTCGTACAACTTTATGGCCAGGAAGTGGGTAGGTTTGAAGAATGTCTTTACAATCAGCAACGTGTGATCATATTCGAGATCTTTTGGAAGCGTAACGTTTCCATTCTCCACGAGCATGTTAGCATTCAAGTATTGGTTTTTGGCATAGGTCAACGTGTGATTACCGATGTTCTTGTCAATCCATTGGGACGCGAATTCGAATACAGAGTCAGCACTTAGCAGGTTACCCTGGCTTCCATACGCCGTTCCCAAATCAGTTAACATTCGGGCATAGTCACCGAACCGTTGTTTTATTTCTGCATCTGAAAGTTTTCGGCTTCTCAACCCGCCTTTTTCGTCTGCAGCCGTTTCTGTTTTGACAGCACGCCCAATGAGATAGGATTCGCGTCCTTTTAATATATCGATGGCTTCGTTATAAAATCCCTGGCCTGTGAGCGTCTCCGCCATGGCAAATTCCCACCGTAACTTTAATGGGTCTTTCATCCAACCTCCCGACTCAAGAACCTTTTTTGCTTTGATCAGATATTCCTTTGCGATACGATACGAACCGTTGAGGTTATATAGATCAGCCCCTTCAATCAGCATCGAACCGTAGTTTGCACTGTTTTCAGTATTGAGCGCCTGACTTGCTTTGAGTGCATTCTGTAAATTGCTTTCAAAGTCAAACACCATTCCCAGCCCAAGGTCATACTTTGCATCCATCAGGTACATGGCCGCCGTGTATTGATTCTGTTGTCCCAGTTTGGAATTGATCTTCTTCTTGATTTTCACCAGGTTCTTTTTTGCACCGTTGTAATCGCCGATTTCGAATGCTGCTTCAGCCTTCTGCAATCCTTTATCATACTTGCTTTGCGCAAAAAGGGACGCAGAGATCAGGCAAATGGCACTAAGGAATACAAGCTTTGTGATTTTCATAGTGGGTGAAAATTTCAGGAGGTCTAAGATACAAAAAACCCTTAAGGCAATTGACCGTGCTCAGTGTGGTGTTTCCAATTGGATTTCAAAGTAAAGGGTTTACTATTTTCATAAATGAACTCCGTGGCAACCGTGTAGCGCTGAGTGATTTTGCATCAGTCATAAATTAAAAATACGTCAGATTGGAGCTGCAACATGGAGGTGCGTGGTAACGTGCCAACCGCAGACCGGATAACCTAAAGAGAGCGAAAACAGGCTGCTGTAGCCCTTTTTTAACGTCATGGCGAATCTGGCACAGAATTGGGTATTCATACAAAACATTTACTTTAGTAAAAACCTATTCACTAAAACCCTTCTTATGAAAAAATCAGTCTTGATTGCGGCGGTGTTCGTATTGCTGCATAGTCATTCACTATTCTCTCAGGGTGTGACATTATTTTGGGATGGAAATTTTTCTGGTCCATCGATTGTCATTGAAGGAGATTGGGATGCGAACTCGAACATGAAATGGAATGATCAGATTAGTTCAATCAGAATTCCCGCGGGTTACAAAATTCAAGTCTTTGAACATACAAATTTCGGTGGAGCGTCAAAGATTTTGTCGGGTGACTGGACTGTACCAGATGGCAACTTCAACGACTATATTTCTTCAATAAAAATTCTCGAATATCCACGCAAAGGTGTCGTGGTTTACCGCGATGGCCGCTACCAGGGTCAGTCACTGGAGATTACGTCTGATTGGGATGCATCGTCGGATATGAGCTGGAATGACCAGATCAGCTCAATCAGAATTCCGGCTGGTTATAAGATTCAGGTATTCGAGCACACCAATTTCGGTGGCATTTCAAAAATCCTGACAGGCGACTGGACTGTCACAGACGGGAGCTTCAATGACTTTATCTCGTCAATAAAAATTCTGGAATATCCGCACACAGGTGTCGTGCTATACCGTGATGCCAATTTCCAGGGCGCTTCCGTTGAAATCACAACCGATTGGGACGCCACTTCGGATATGGACTGGAATGATCAGATCAGTTCAATAAAAATTCCTGCAGGAACCCAGATTCAAGTCTTCGAGCACATCGAGTTCGGAGGTGAGTCAAGGATATTATCCAAAGACTGGACCACAGCAGGAGACGATTTTAACGATATGATTTCTTCGATTAAATTTTTGCCGACGGCAAAGCCTGCTCCAACAGTCATGCCGGCAAGTGCGACAGACCGGCTGTGCTGCGAACAAAGATTACAGGTGGGCGCCATGCTGGAATCTTTCAATCGCCGTTTTTTCCTGACGCTCCAGGATGATAGAAACCTTGTGCTTTACATGAGGTCGGCCAACGGTGATAAGCCGCTTTGGGCTACCGGCACCAACAACAATGCAGACCTCGTGACAATGCAGGCGGATGGAAACTTAGTTGTGTACAATGGGACACGTGCAGTATGGGCGTCGAACACTACAGGGAATTACAACGCGTCACTCGTGGTACAGGATGATGGAAATCTTGTCATCTATGCTGCAGGCAACCGACCGGTATGGTCAACAAACACTTCGCAACCGGTGCAGGAGTTAGTGGTAACGCCGGCTGTCCCTACCGCACCACCCTGTGACATGAGTGATCATCAGTTCAATGCAGCGGTGCAGGCAATTAAATCACAGTCATTCAGAGACGAGAAGATGAAAATGGCAAAGCAGGCCACGAAGAACAAATGCCTTTCTCTACAGCAGGTAAGAGCGATCGGAAAACTCTTTGCATTTGAAGATCAAACGTTGGATTTCCTTAAGTATGCGTACGAACACACGAACAACAAGGATGAATATTACACGCTGAGTGACATTTTCACGTTTAAGTCAAACGCCGATAACTTTATGAAATTTTTGAATTCTAAGTAGGAGGGACAAAATTTTGATAAGCCGGTAGATTATCAGAATCTATCGGCTTTTCTTTTTGTGCGATCGTGAAAAGGAAAAACTACGCGCGTCCCTCCTCAATCAATTTCGTCAAGACAATTCGTGCTGCATCAGTGACCGGCGTGCCAGGTCCGAAAATTCCGGTGACGCCTGCACTATAAAGAAAATCATAATCCTGCTGTGGAATGACGCCTCCCGTGACGACGAGAATGTCGGGTCTGCCTGATTTCTTTAACGCTGCAATCAACTCGGGTACCAAAGTCTTGTGACCGCCGGCGAGACTGGAAATTCCGACAACGTGAACATCATTCTCGATTGCTTGCTTCGCAACCTCATCAGGTGTCTGGAACAGCGGTCCAATGTCAACATCGAATCCCAGATCGGCGAAGCCCGTTGCAATAATCTTTGCACCACGATCGTGCCCGTCCTGCCCCATTTTTGCCACGAGTATGCGCGCGCGGCGACCATCGAGTGCTGCAAACCGATCTGAGAGCGCTCTCACTTCTTGTACCACAGTCGCGTCCTTCATCTGACTTGAATATACGCCCGAAATTGTACGCAGCGATGCTGTGTAACGCCCAAATGTTTTTTCCAGGGCGGAAGAGATTTCACCTAATGTTGCGCGATGCCGCGCTGCTTCGACGGCCAGCGCCAGCAAATTTTTGTTTTTTGATGTTGTGCCTTCCTCAAGTGCCCGTAATGCTGCGTTGACTTTTTCAGTATCGCGTTCTTTTTTCAACTTGTTGAGCCGCTCTACTTGCTCGGTTCGTACAGCAGCATTATCAACTTCGAGGATTTTAAAGTCAGGCTTATCGTCTGTGGTAAAACGGTTAACGCCAACAATCACGTCCACACCCGAATCAATCCTTGCTTGCTTGGCTGCTGCCGCTTCTTCAATTCTCAGCTTCGGAATTCCTTTTTCAATTGCTTCTGTCATTCCGCCAAGTTTTTCCACTTCTTCAATCAATGACCACGCTTTTTTTACCAGCTGGTCTGTCAGGTATTCGACATAATATGAACCACCCATCGGATCCACAACGCGCGTGACACCAGTCTCTTTTTGAATGAAAAGTTGTGTGTTACGGGCTATCCTTGCCGAAAAATCCGTCGGTAGTGCAATTGCCTCGTCGAGAGAATTGGTGTGTAAAGATTGTGTGCCGCCGAGCACCGCTGCCATCGCCTCAATAGTTGTGCGCGCAACGTTATTGTAAGGATCCTGTTCCGTCAGGCTCCAGCCACTTGTCTGACAATGGGTGCGCAACGCCATCGATTTCGGATTTTTTGGTGCGAAAGGTTCAATGATTTTTGCCCACAATAACCTGGCGGCACGCATCTTGGCAATCTCCATGAAGAAATTCATACCAATACCCCAGAAGAATGAAAGGCGTGGAGCGAAATCGTCGATCGGTATCCCTGCCTGCAATCCTATTCGTACATATTCAAGACCGTCTGCGAGTGTATAAGCCAGCTCAAGGTGTGCCGGTGCGCCTGCTTCATGCATGTGATAGCCGCTGATGCTGATCGAGTTGAATTTCGGCATCTCTTTCGTGCAATACGAAAAAATGTCTGCAACGATCCGCATCGAAGGGCCGGGCGGATAGATATAGGTGTTACGGACCATGAATTCTTTGAGAATATCGTTCTGGATCGTGCCGCTTAACTGCGATGGTTTAACACCTTGTTCTTCAGCAGCGACAATATAAAACGCCATGATGGGCAGCACTGCACCATTCATCGTCATCGACACCGATATTTGATCGAGAGGTATTTGATCAAAAAGTATTTTCATGTCCAGGACGGAGTCGATGGCGACGCCTGCTTTGCCTACGTCACCTGCAACACGTGGATGATCTGAATCGTAGCCGCGGTGTGTGGCAAGATCAAACGCGACAGAAAGACCTTTTTGTCCAGCTGCCAGATTTCTTCTATAAAACTCATTTGAATCTTTTGCTGTCGAAAAGCCAGCGTACTGTCGGATGGTCCAGGGCCTTACCGTGTACATGGTCGCGTATGGACCTCGTGCGAAAGGAGGAACCCCAGCGGAGAATTTCAGGTGTTCGTATTCGTGCTTTCCGAATTCGGGAAAGATTTCAATTTTTTCGGGTGATATCCAGGGCCGCTCCATTTCTTATTGGGTTTGAATGGAGTTCCATGCACCTTCGGCAATCTGATGTGTCAGGTCCTCTACGAAGTATGAACCCGCAACCGGGTCTGCTACTTTCGAAAAAAAAGATTCTTCGCGCAATAGGTTAGAGACATTCCTCGCAACACGCAATAGCATGGCCTGATCGCCATCGGCATCTATCGTCAATGCGTCACATCCGCCGAGAATTGACGACATCGCCGCGGTTGTACTCTTCAACATGTTACCATGTGGTTCAAAATCGTTCGTTTTCCAGGGCAATGAAACCGCATGAATATAAATAGTGGCTTCTGCCGGTAGCCCGCGTGTCGTCAATAATCGTCGCCACACCTTTCTTATTGCCCGCAACTTCGCAATCTCTAAAAAGAAATCTGGTTCTATCGTCACAGATAATGCGAAGGAGTTGATTTGCGCGTCGAGGTACGTACCAGATGCGTTGATAATAGCATTAAATCCAGCGGCAATGTCGGCCGAGGGATTTGTCGTTGCAGGAATTTGAAATCCGGAGAACTTAAACGCTGGTGTATAGCCCGACCCTATAGTGGTATTTCCAAAGAATGAGCCTTGAAGCGATGTCCCTGCCGAATTCTTTTCGACGAGAAATTTTTGAAGTGACGCTGCCAGGTCAGCTGGTTTTTCTTTTGCCAAAAAAATAAGAGCGCAATAGGGTAATTGAATGTCTTCCAACAGGGCGTTGAAATCAACTGTGTCGTTCAGCTCGAAAAGAATTCCATCCGCGCCCTCCTGCAAATGGGTTAATGCTGCTTTGTTGGATTTTTTTGAATCATCGACCACAATTCGAGGGCAGTTGAACCATGTGCGAGGTCCTAAAAATTCGTTAGTTGAAACAGGCAATACATTTGGCGAGGTGATTGATTGTTCGTCCCGCGGATAATACGGTCTTGCAGACCACCCTTCGCCCTGATGCGAAAGCTTTTCCCATGGATTTGCGCCATTGAGCTCTTCGCGGGCAGCGGCTTCCCACTCTTTCGAACCGGCCGGGGCGAATCTGTCGAATAATCTTTCTACGTCTTTCAAGGATGGCGCCATTTTATCTTTCAAATTGAAGCATATAAGGTATTAATTGCAAATCACAAAAGGGATGGAACTCATTTGTGATTTTTTTTCATGCATGTGCTCCAAGTTTCAACTTTTTCAATGCCAAGGGTTTAAAAAATTTTTTTTTAGTGCTTTCAGGGTCGATCCTAACCAATCTGGCAGACGTTTTTGCAGTTTTACTCACATGTCAATCTCACGAAAAAATCAAGGGAGATTTTAGTTTTTTTGTTGTTCTATTTTTTTACACTTTTGTCTCCCTTCCCAATTTCGGAAGCCTAAAAATTCCATTTGACGCGATTCTATTATGGAAGTTGACTCTGCAACTGTTTGGACTGACTGTCTCGAAATAATTAAGAAACAAGTTGACGAACAAAACTTTACAACATGGTTTCAACCCATCGTTCCGCTGCGTCAGGAAGGTGATGTTTTGACGATTCAGGTTCCATCTCAGTTTTTTTACGAATGGCTGGAAGAAAATTATGTCCCTGTGCTGAAGAAGGCCATTCATTCAGTCATGGGTGAAAATGCCCGGCTTGAATATTCGGTCATAATCGATAGTGGAAATCAGCGCAATGCACCATTGACTGTAAACTACCCTAATGGACAGGGCAAAGTGAGCCAGTCGGCAAATTCTAACGGAAACGCACATTTAGAGCAATATTCCCCTTTTTCTCTGCGATCACTGGATCCCAGAACGGTTAATTCGCGATTGAATCCGAATTACAGGTTCGAGAACTTCGTGGAGGGTGATTGTAACCGACTCGCACGTTCTGCGGGCGTAGCTGTCGCTAAAAAGCCTGGTATCACTTCTTTTAATCCATTGATGCTATATGGCGGAGTAGGTGTAGGTAAAACGCACCTCGTACAGGCCATTGGAAACGAGATCAAGCAAAAACTTCCTGAGAAAATTGTTTTGTATGTCGATCAGAATGATTTCACGAATCAGTTCCTGAACGCATTGCAAAACCACAAGCTCCAGGATTTTCAGAATTTCTACCTCCAGGTAGACCTTCTTATCCTTGATGACGTGCAGTTCCTTGCCGGACGAGAGAAGACGCAGGAGATGTTTTTCCATATTTTTAATCAACTCCATCAAACTGGTAAACAGATCATCATGACAAGTGATTGTCCGCCGCGTGATCTGAAAGGATTCCAGGAGCGATTGCTGTCGCGCTTTAAATGGGGACTTACCGCTGATCTCCAGGAACCTGATTTTGAGACAAAGCTTGCCATCATTCACAATAAAATGGAGTCGGATGGCATTGAGATCCCGACCGAAGTAGCGGAATATCTTGCTTACAGTGTTGACACGAACCTTCGCGACATGGAAGGCGTGCTCAACTCTCTTATTTTCCATGCAACGCTGCTCAAGAAGGAGATTGACCTCGACCTTGCGAAAGAGGTGATGAAAAATATTGTGAAAGAAATCCAATCAGATGTTAGCGTGGATTTCATTCAGAAGACTGTAGGTGATTATTTCCGCGTGGACCTCGATGCCATGAAAGGAAAGATTAAGAAACGCGAGATTGTTATTCCCCGCCAGGTGGCAATGTACTTCTGCAAGCGCTATACCCAGCTCACACTCGCCCTCATCGGCGAAAACTTTGGCGGCCGCGACCATTCCACGGTTATCCACGCCCTCGAGTCAGTAGAGGACATGATGAAAGCCGATCCTAACTTCAAAAACTCCGTTGAAGAGCTGACGAAGAAGTTGAAGATGAGGATGGCATCGTAAAAATTCAGAGTTTGGTTTTTTAGTTCAGAGTTCAGAGTTTTCCCTCGATAATTAGTTAGGAATTCCTTACATAAGATTTTGTTAAAATTCCCGTAAGTGTCCCAAATTGGGACATGGCGCGGATTAACGCTTTTGAAGATCTAATAGTCTGGCAGAAGGCACGTGAATTATCTAGGGAAATTTTCTTGAAATGTAAGACTGCACCGTGGAAGACTGATTTTGAACTACGCAATCAAATTAATCGCTCGTCCGGGTCTGTTTGCCTTCTTCCTGACCATCGCAAAAGGCTCTGCAGGAGAGGTGCGGTCGCAACTCTATCGTGCCTTCGATAGAGAATATATTACTGAGTCCGAATTTTCGGATATGAGTATCAAAGCTCAAGCAATCGTTAAAATGCTTGGCTCACTAAGAAACAGCCTGAAAGAAAGTGGAATGAAAGGTTCGAGGCATGTTTCAAAAACGGAAATCAGCGCACTTCGCTCGGAAGCCGCGAAATTTCCAAGCAAACACTCTGAACTCTAACCTCTGAACCCTGAACTTTACTGCAGGAGAAACTGTAAAGGCATTTCCTGCTTCGCTGCATTAATTCCATACAAAAGTACGCGCCCCCTGTACTTCTTAAAGAAATCGATTACATCCTGTGGATCCTTGATGCGCTCGCGGTTGATGGAGATGATGGTGTAATTTTCCGGGATGCCCACACGTTTGAAAAGACCATCTTTGATCCTTGAAACTTTTACCCCATAGTCCACCGCCTCGAGATCGATGCCAAGTCCCTCGTCAGTGACGATCTTGCGACGCATCAGATTGCCATCACCATACTTGTTGACTAATGAAACCGGCACTGTCGCAACTTTTCCATCGCGAATGAAAGTGACGTTGATTTTATCGCCTGGATAGTGGTAACTCAGTTCCTCTTCGAATTCGCTTTTGCTATTGATACTTGTGTTGTCAATCTTAACGATAATGTCGCCGAGTTTCATACCAGAGGCGATTGCAACACCCTTCTTTTCAACCTCTGCGAGGACCACGCCTTTGAAGTCTTTCACTGTCGGAAGATTGTAAGTAGCCGCGGTTGAATAGTCATAATCGATCACACTGCCGCCTAACAATGCTTTTTGCACCACCCCATATTTTATTAAATCGTTTACGACCTTCTTTGCGATATCGACTGGAACGGCAAATGCATAACCCGTGTAGGAGCCCGTTCTTGAAAGAATCGCAGTGTTAATACCGACAAGGTCTCCGTCCTTGTTCACCAATGCTCCACCACTGTTTCCTGGATTGATGGCGGCATCAGTCTGGATGAAAGATTCGATTGGAAATTTATCTTCAACGATGTTAATCCTTCGGCCCTTTGCACTCACGATGCCCGCAGTAACCGTTGATGAAAGAGAAAACGGGTTTCCTACGGCAACTACCCACTCGCCGACGGCAAGTGCTTTCGAGCTCCCTAATGTGACTGCAGGTAAGTTTGTCTCTTTGATTTTCAACACACCAAGGTCTGTTGATGGGTCAGTGCCTACCAATTCCGCATCATAAACTTTCTTATTGTAGATAACCTGGATCCTTTCGGCTGACTCTACCACGTGGTTGTTTGTCACGATATATCCATCGGATGTGAAGATTACACCCGAACCACTGCTGACCTGGGGCTGTTGACCACCTCCTCCAAAAAGCTGATCCCAGTATGAATAGGATGCGCCACTTTGCGATATGCTGTTGATGTAGACCACGCTCGGGATCGCCTTGGCGGCGGCGACGCTGAAATCACTTGCATCCGATGAGGCGGCAGGAGCGACTGTCGAACCCGTTGACTGAAAATTATCGTCTGTGACAAGAGAAATCGGCTTAAATTCCGGCTGAGTCGGCTCAGCACTCCTGTTCTGAAAGGTGTAGAAAGTATAAGCCCCAAGGAGCCCTGCGAGGAAGCCAACGATTGTTGTTCTTGCGATATTTCCCATAGAATTATCCGATAGTCCGTTTTTTCGGAACACAAATATAAAACGGCACCGATTTTATTAAGTTCCGGACGGTGTTCACCTTTGTAGGCTCAAAATAGTACTATGGGATTAAGGTCAATTCTTGCCAAACCATTCGCCGCGCAAATATTTCGTCAGACACGCGCATGGGCTTCCAAGCCGGAAGTCTGTCAGGAAAGGGTTTTCCAAAATCTTATACAGGGTGGCCTGAAAACTGCATTTGGCACTGACCACGGATTTGCCGACATCAAAGGCTATGAAGATTTCAGAAAGCAGGTACCCATTCGGGATTATGAAGACTTGAAACCGTACATCGAGAAAGTGCTGCATGGTGAGCAAGATGTTCTTTGGCCCGGAAAGCCTGCCTACTTCGCAAAGACTTCCGGAACTACTTCCGGCACAAAGTACATTCCCATTACAAGGGATTCTATCCCCAATCACATCAGCAGTGCGCGGAACGCATTGTTGAACTACATTCATGAAACTGGTAATGCTGCTTTTACCGACGGCAATCTTATTTTCTTATCAGGTAGTCCGGAGCTCGAAGAAAAAGCTGGAATAAAAACGGGGAGATTGTCTGGGATCGTCAATCACCACGTGCCTGGTTATCTAAGGTCGAATCAGAAGCCGAGCTATGCTACAAATATTATCGACGACTGGGAAGTGAAGCTCGAACGAATCATCGATGAGACGATTCAGTCGAGAATGACGTTGATCTCCGGTATTCCTCCATGGGTTCAAATGTATTTCGATCGAATCCAGGCTCGAACGGGAAAAAAGATAAAAGACGTGTTTCCTGATTTTTCCGTATTCGTTTATGGCGGCGTTAATTTTGAACCGTATCGCGCGAAGTTGTTCGAGTCGATCGGAAAGAAAATAGATTCAATTGAATTATATCCGGCGTCTGAGGGCTTCATCGCGTATCAGGACTCTCAACATGAAGAAGGACTGCTGCTCGTTCTGAATACAGGGATATTTTTTGAATTCATACCTGCCGAGGAATTTTTTAGCGAGAAACCCAGGAGGCTCTCAATTGCAGAGGTGGAATTGGGAAAAAACTATGCACTTATAATAAACAACAACGCCGGCCTTTGGGGTTACTCCATCGGTGACACGATAAAATTTGTGTCAAAAAATCCTTATCGCATTGTTGTCAGCGGACGCATAAAGCATTTTATCTCGGCGTTTGGTGAACACGTGATTGGTGAGGAAGTGGAAAAGGCAATGAAGTTTACGATGCAGGAGTTTCCCGAAGTGGAGCTTGTTGAATTTACGGTAGCGCCGCAGGTGACCCCGAAAGAAGGACTTCCACACCACGAATGGCTGGTCGAATTTGCCAACCCGCCCAAAGACAAAAACGCATTTGTGAGGGCCTTGGATAAACATTTACGCGACTTGAATGTTTACTACGATGACCTGATCACAGGCAGTATTTTACGGCCGTTGGAATTGATTTCGCTTAGAAGAAACTCCTTCATTGATTTCATGAAGACACAGGGAAAGCTCGGCGGGCAAAACAAAGTGCCACGGCTTTCAAATGATCGAAAAATCGCCGACGCATTAGGAAATTTTTCACAATGAGATCCCGACAGAATAACGACTCTCAAACAATATATTTAGAATATCGAACGACATGTGGTTGGACATTTGATGTTAGACATTCGATATTTGACACTCTTAATAACCTAACCTTACTACGCTGATCCCTTGACACCCAAGCGCCTCGCTATTCTAGGTTCTACCGGCTCCATTGGTCGCCAGACATTGGAAGTTGTTGCATCTCATTCCAGTGCATTCGAAGTTGAAGTGCTCACTGCTCAGAACAATTCGGATTTGTTAATTGAACAAGCAAAAACGTTCAAGCCAAACGTTGTTGTGATTGGTAATGACGATCACTATATGAAGGTGAAGGAGGCATTGGGGAAAGAGAACATTAAAGTTTTCGCTGGTGCCAATGCTCTTGGATCCGTTGTGCAAATGGATTCAGTTGATATTGTTGTAGCTGCGCTCGTTGGCTATTCAGGTCTTACGTCCACTATTAAAGCAATTGAGGCGGGCAAAACACTCGCACTTGCAAATAAAGAGACCTTGGTTGTGGCTGGTGATCTTATCACCAAACTTGCACAGGAAAAAGGCGTGAACATATTGCCGATTGATTCAGAGCATTCGGCAATTTTTCAATGCATCGTTGGTGAATTCCACAATAAAATCGAGAAGATCATTCTTACTGCTTCTGGCGGACCGTTTCGGGGAAAAACGAGAAAGGAGCTCGCCACGGTGACAAGGGCGCAAGCGCTGAAGCATCCCAACTGGTCGATGGGGGCAAAAGTGACGATTGATTCCGCTACGTTAATGAATAAGGGACTTGAGGTCATAGAGGCAAAATGGTTGTTTGGCCTTCGACCCAACCAGGTAGACGTCGTCGTTCATCCACAATCGATCATTCATTCCCTGGTGCAATTTGAAGATAGTTCTGTTAAGGCGCAGCTCGGCCTTCCAGACATGCGGTTGCCCATCCAATTTGCCCTTTCGTACCCGCAGCGGCTCAAAAGTGATTTCCCGAGATTTGATTTTGCCAGGTATCCAGCCCTCACTTTTGAGAGCCCCGATAAGGAAACTTTTCGTAATCTTGCGCTTGCTTTTGCGGCATTGGACAAGGGTGGGAATATGCCTTGTGTCCTGAACGCTGCGAATGAAATTGCAGTAGCGGCGTTCCTCAACGATCGCATTGGGTTTTTGGAAATGTCGGACGTAGTGGAACAATGTTTGATGAAATCGGCTTATATCCGTGAACCCCGCCTGGAGGATTACGTAGAAACCGACAAAATAACCCGCATAACGGCAAAAGAGCTGATAAAGTGAATTTTACAACACTAAACACCAATAGTTAAGGCATGGAGGGAATGATCATGACGGCGCAGCTGCTGCTGAGCCTCTCAATATTAATCGTCGTGCATGAATGGGGGCACTTCATAACGGCCCGCACATTCGGAATCAGAGTCGAGAAGTTCTACCTCTTTTTCGATTTCCTTTTTCCGATGGCTAACGTGCTCAATTTTTCATTGATCAAATTTAAGAAAGGCGACACCGAATACGGCATTGGATGGTTTCCCCTGGGAGGTTATGTCAAGATCGCCGGAATGGTCGACGAGAGCATGGATAAGGAAGCCATGAAGGCGCCGGCACAAGAGTGGGAATTCAGATCGAAAAAACCATGGCAACGTCTGATTGTGATGCTTGGCGGTATCATCGTCAATCTGATCGTCGGTGTGCTGATCTTTATTGGCCTAACTTTTTTTCTGGGAGATACTTATATACCGAACCGCTACGTAAATGAGCACGGTGGCATATATGCATTGGATCTTGCCAAACAATTAGGACTGCAAACGGGCGATAAGTTTGTCAACATCAACGGACATACTTTTGAGGATTTTCTTGACGTAGCAAAGCCTGATGCACTTCTTTCACAGAATTCTTATTATACCGTTCTCCGCGATAACCAGGAAATCCGTGTTGATATTCCTGGAAACTTCATCGAGAATTTTAATAAGAAGAGTTCAGCAAGCAATTTCGTTTCCCCGCGTATTCCAGCAATTGTGGGTGTGATTTCCCCGGAATCAGAAAGAACCACGCTGGAGTTCAAGACAAAACCGGACGGCACGGTTGACACAGTGAAACACACCGAGGTCGTCCCTACAATCGCCAAAAAAATTGATCTCAAAGCGGGTGATCGTATCGTTGAAGTAGAGGGGAGTCCTATCACCTATCAAGATGAGTTATTGAAAGTGGTAAAGGGTGCACCGCGCGATTCCATTTCGTTTAAAGTTGAACGTAGACAAGAAGGATCTTGCCTATGTGAATTACAGCTTTGGGCGAAGCATCGGCCTTGGAACTGAAAGAGCATTCGGAATAATTTTCGTTCAGCTTAAGGCTTTTAAAAAATTACTGACGGGGCAACTGTCTTTTACTAATTCATTATCAGGTCCCGTCGGCATGGCCAGGGCCTTCGGTTCCGAGTGGGATTGGGAAAGATTCTGGCACATGACCGGTATGCTTTCGATGGTGCTTGCGTTTATGAATCTCCTTCCGATCCCTGGATTGGATGGCGGTTATGTTATGTTCCTTCTGTACGAAATGATTAGTGGGCGCGAGCCGAGCGAAAAGGTGTTTGAGACGGCGCTGAAGATTGGTATGGCGATACTGCTCGTTCTAATGGTGTTCGTATTTTATAATGATATTGCGAAGGTGATTACGGGGAACCTGTAGAGGTTCAACGTTCAAGGTTCAAGGTTCAAGTCTGTACTTGAACCTTTTGCTTTCCATAGGGTCGTACTGACATATGTAGTAATTGATTTTTATGTATCTTTTGACAAGATCTCTATCTATTCATTGAAATCTCTATCTCTTTCGCCTTCTTGCCTATTTCTGATCTTCATGGCAATGGCCCATTGGGTGGTTGCCCAGAAGGCGATTTTGAAAATTGAGGATCCAAAAGGTTATCAACTTTATTTTATTGATGTCGTCTTGTCAGACGAACCCATGACGGATCGAATTGGAAATGTTTCAGTGGGCTGGGATACCGTTAAGAGCTTTATGATCGATGACGCCAGAGCTATTTCTGAATTTGCAAAAGAATGGAAAGGGGAACGAGCAGAAAAAGTACATCTCTGTTGGTATGATTTTTTTATTTACGTCGTAAGGGGTAATAGAATTGTTGATGAATTGCATGTGAACGTAAAATGTAAACAAGTAGCTACAAAAGCCGGGACGTTCGATTTTGCGTTTGAAGGAATCAATGATTTGCAACCGCGCAATAGCGTTGCAGTTGCTCGATTGGCATTCGACACAAATGAAGCGAGGCAATTGATGTTTAATAAGTCCATTAAAGGAAACTGCTATTTAAGCGAGTCAAGCCAGTGGAAATCTTTTGATCCTTCGGTAATTAGAATCTTCGGCAGGTCACGCCAGGCAGTGAAGTCGGCGTTGCTTCCTTGAAGGCTCGCGCAAGAGCACAAGTTCTGGAATTAAATCTTTGTGTTTCTTTGCGCCTTCGCGTCTTTGCGGCCAATTTGATCTCTATGTCATCATCAGATCCCAAACAAGTAGTCCTCCGCTTCAATAAAGAAGTTCTTCAAAATGGAAATGAAGAAGTTTTTAAAGAGATCATGCATCCTGATTTTATCAATAGAACGCCGGCCACTGTCTCGAACAAAGCTGACGGCGTGTGGCAGAATATATCCAAAGTGCTTCGTCCCGCCTTTCCTGACCTACAAGTAGTGATTTACGATCAGATCTGCGAAGGCGATAAGGTAACTACGCGCAAAGCAATCTTAGGTACCCACCTCGGCGAGATCATGGGTGTGAAACCTACGGAGCGGAAAGTGAAAATTGATGTGATCGATATTGTGCGTGTCAAGGATGGTAAATACTTCGAGCATTGGGGAATCAACAACCTTTTCAAAGTGGTGGAGGAATTGAGGAAGTAAACCTCATTCACAGCATGTTGATGAGGAATGGATTCTGGTTACCAGCAGCCAGAATCCAGCGACCAGTAACTATTTAATAATTTCAAACTCCACCCTTCGATTCAACTGCTTGTGCTCGTCCGTGATCTCCTGCGTGAGCGGCTTCTGACTTCCGTAACCAATGGCGGTTATTCTTGAAGTGTCTACTTTGAATTCACTGCCAAGATATGTTTTAATGGCATCGGCGCGCGCCTGGCTCAGCTTGAGATTCTGCTCTTCTTTTCCTGCTGAATCAGTGTGGCCTGAGATTTTCAACTTGAATGTGGGATGATCGATCATAAAATTTGCAAGCTTCTCGAGATCATCGTGCATGGCAGGAAGAATGTTCGCTTTTCCATTCTCGAATTCAAGTGACGTAAATGCAATCTTGCTCTCGATGGGTTCTGCAATCTTATTGATCTCTTTATCTCCGTCAAGAAAGAAAATCTCTTCGATGCGAAAGAATTCGTCTCCCTGAATGATTAGCAAGTAGTTTCGTTTGTTGATCAGACTAAAATCAAATGTACCGTCTTCCCGAAGGAACTTGGGCGACACTTCGACGCCCTGATCGAGGTCGATCACCGAAACAATTCCTTTCATCGGCTTGCCGGCGTCATCCTTTAACGAACCTTTCAATTGTGTCAATGCCTCTGGTTGTGCTTCCATCGGTACAGCGAATGAAAAAAGGTCCAGGTTCTTTTTGTCGGCTTCTTCCGAACGAGCGTAGTAAAGATTTTTTGATTCAGAGTCTATAGTAAAATAGTATTCGCTCCCAGCCCCATTGACCAGCGGCCCAATATTTTTTGGCTCAGTCCATACATGCTGGTGCCTGTTAGTTTTGTAAATATCAAAATCGCCGAAGTTCAGCTGCTGGCCGTTCGAACTGAAATACAGAACATTAAACTTATGGTGAAAGAAGGGACTCACTTCGCTGTTTACCGTGTTGATGATGGGGCCCGCGTTCTGCGCTTTTCCCCATGTGCCCTTTCCATCCTTAACTGAAAAATAGATGTCAGAAAGCCCAAAACTCCCCACACGATTCGAGGCAAAGTACAACGTGTCACCGTTGTGGGTGAGTGAAGGATGTGAGTCCCATCCGCTGCTGTTGATTTCAGGGCCCATGTTCCTGATGTTTGTCCATGTGCTGTCTGTACCAAGCTCCGCCATGAACAGATCACAGTTTCCTATTGACTCGGGTGTGTTGCATCGCGAGAAAAATAAAAACTTCCCGTCGTGGCTCAGACAGGCCGAGCCTTCGTTATAGGTCGTGTTTATTTTTTTGAATTCTTTCGCCGGACTCCAGTAGTCGCCATCCTTTGTGCTATAGAAAAGATCCTCGTCATAGCGGCGCTCACCTTGTTCATGTTTGTTTCTTTTTGAAGTGAATAACAAAATGTTGTCCGTGTTGCCAATGGTTGGGCCATAATCTTCCGTCTTTGAGTTGAGATCATCGCCCATGTTTACCAGCACGGAGTGTGGGGGCTGTAATGTGTCAATTTCTTTTCGGTAGTCGACGAGCTGATAGTAATATTCGAGTGGTACGTAGTAGCGAGCTTTGTCTCGTTCTAATGAATCATACTCACGAAAGATATTTTGAATGTTAAGTCCTTGCCGGTGATGTTTGAGCACCAACTTATAAAACAAAATCGCTTCGCCTGGTGGCCCGAATTTTTTGGACATCTTCGCCAATTCCCAAAGCATCGCGGTGTTCTGGTGAAAATTTTCAATTCCGAAGTTGGCGACATAACTTTTTAAGGCGATATAATAAGCTTCTGATGGGCCTGCTTTCCTGAGCTGCTGCAGCGTTTCCAGTTTTGCTGCATCGTAATAGCCATGTACTTTGTTGACGTTGGGGAAGGTAAATATGTCAGACTGGCCGAAAGTGGTGATGGAATCGTTAAGCTGAATCGTGCCGCCCTGTTTAAATTTCTTCTTTTGCTTTTGAGCATGCGCAGAAATGCCCAAAAGCCAGAGAATAAGGAGGATGAGTGCAAAAAAATGGAATTTCACTAGGTTCAAAAAAATGAATCGACCCCCGTATTACCGAAAGTTCAAATAAATTTGACTGATAAACAACGCTTTGGCACCTCTATTGCCCATATTGTCGGTCTTTAGAAATAGGCTCACGGCACACTGTTGGTGTGTCATATTGGCACCAAGAAAATGTTCAAATCCTTAGAAATAACCCCCAACATCCAGGAAGATTCAGAAGAACTCGTGCAGCTAATCAACCCGGAACAGGAATCTGATCTGAAGCCGGAAGATCTGCCTGGAGAGCTTCTTATTTTGCCGATAAAGAACACTGTCTTGTTTCCCGGCGTTGTGATTCCGATAACGGTAACGCGGCAGAAATCCATCAAGCTTATTAAAAAAGCTTATCAGGGAAATCGAATCATCGGAGTAATCGCACAAAAGAACAAGCAGGTAGAAGATCCGGCGCTTGAAGATGTTTATCGTTTCGGGACAGTCGCTCGAATAATAAAGATGCTCGTGCTTCCGGATGGAAACACGACGATTATCATTCAAGGTAAAAACAGATTTTCGGTTCGGGAATTTGTTCAGGAAGATCCACACCTGACTGCGCACATCAACCTGTTGACAGAGCCGCAATTGAATCTCGATAGTAAGGAAGTTAAGGCGCTGGTGCAATCTTTAAAAGAAGCGGCGGGTAAGATCCTTCGACTTAATCCAGATATTCCACACGAAGCTCAATTGGCTCTGGACAACATTCAGAGCACACCTTTTCTAATTCACTTTCTTGCGTCAAACCTCAACGTCGAGGTTAACGACAAGCAAAAGATTCTTGAAACCGCAAATATTGTTGAACGCGGCACACTCTTGTTGCAGTTCATGCTGAAGGAGATCCAGATGCTGGAAATCAAGCATGAGATTCATAAGAAAGTCCATACAGACATCGATCAACAGCAACGCGATTATTTCCTGCGTCAGCAAATAAAAGTTTTACAGGACGAGCTTGGGTATGATGGCCCGGAAAAGGAAATCGAAAAGCTTCGCAAACGCGGTCTCGCAAAGAAATGGCCGAAGAATGCCGCTGTGCACTTTAATAAGGAACTCGATAAGTTGTCCAGGATGAACCCGCAGGCGGCGGAGTTCCCGGTCTCGATGAACTACGTGGAATTAATGCTAGACCTTCCATGGGAAGATTACACGATCGACGATTTCGATCTTAAGCGGGCGGCAAAAATCCTCGACAAGGATCACTTTGGACTTGAGAAAGTTAAGACACGCATTCTCGAATATCTGGCTGTACTAAAGCTGAAGCAGGATATGAAGGGACCTATCCTGTGTTTGTATGGACCCCCGGGTGTGGGTAAGACATCACTCGGAAAATCTATTGCGCGTTCCCTGCAGCGCAATTACGTGCGTGTATCCCTTGGCGGCATGCACGATGAGGCCGAGATCCGTGGGCACCGCAAAACATACATCGGCGCTATGCCCGGCAAAGTCATTCAGAACATCAAGAAAGCAAAATCTTCGAATCCTGTCTTTGTTCTCGATGAGATCGATAAGATACGAACCGACTTCAGGGGCGATCCTTCATCGGCTCTTCTGGAAGTATTGGATCCGGAGCAGAACAACGCATTCAATGATAATTATCTGGAGGTTGAATACGACCTTTCAAAAGTACTTTTCATCGCTACCGCCAATTCCCTTGACACAATTCAACCTGCTCTTCGGGACAGGATGGAGATCATTGAGTTGAATGGCTATACAATCGAGGAGAAGCTGCAGATTGCAATCAAACATCTCGTGCCAAAGCAATTGAAGGAGCACGGGCTAAAGGTTACCGACGCGAAATTTTCTAAAGAGGCATTGCTCAAGATCATAGGGCATTATACAAGGGAATCGGGCGTTCGCAATCTTGAAAGGAAAATCGGATCTGTTATTCGAAACATTGCCAAGTCTGTGGCTATGGAAGAGAAGGTCGAGCGCGAGATTGACGAAGCGTATGTGGTCAAAGTCCTGGGTGCAGAAGTCTTTGACGAAGAATTGTATCAGGATAACGAGACTGCTGGGGTCGTGACGGGGTTGGCATGGACTCAGGTCGGTGGCGATATTTTGTTTGTTGAATCGAGTGTGAGTCGGGGAAAGGGTCAATTGACCCTTTCCGGACAACTGGGTGAAGTAATGAAGGAATCTGCTGTAGCGGCGCTTTCATATCTCAAGTCGAATGCCGAGAGTCTTGGCATAGATCATCGTGTGTTTCAGCAATACGATCTTCATGTGCACGTTCCTGCTGGTGCCGTGCCCAAGGATGGACCTTCTGCGGGGATAACCATGTTGACGTCACTGGCGTCGATATTCACACAGAGAAAAGTGAAGGCTAAACTTGCTATGACCGGCGAGATCACGCTGCGCGGTAAAGTGCTTCCTGTGGGTGGAATCAAAGAGAAGATTCTGGCTGCGAAGAGAAGTGGGATACGCGAGATTGTGTTGAGCTCGAAAAATCGAAAGGATATAGACGAGATCGAAAAGCATTATCTCAAAGGGCTGACCTTTGACTATGTTGACACTGTCGATGAAGTGTTAAAAAAGGCACTGTTAAAGGAAAAAGTTAAAAACCCCATCGAATTCAATCTGGATCTCCGCCCAGTCAACAGTGCAGTTTGAGAATGCCATTGGAATCAAATCGGGCATTGTTGCTAATTAGGTCAGCACGCCGTTCTATTTAACCGAATTAAAAGATGATAAACGCACTAACGCCGCAGCAAATCGTTGCCGAACTTGATAAGTACATCATAGGGCAGGTGGATGCAAAAAGAAACGTTGCGATAGCCCTTCGCAACCGCTGGCGGAGGATGAATGTGAAGTCCGAAATACAGGATGACATTGTTCCAAATAATATCCTAATGATAGGAGCCACTGGTGTTGGTAAGACCGAAATAGCCCGACGACTGGCAAAAATTGCCGATGCGCCTTTTGTCAAAGTAGAAGCCTCGAAGTTTACTGAGGTCGGTTACGTGGGACGCGATGTCGAGAGTATGGTACGCGATCTTGTGGAACAATCCGTCAACATGATAAAGGCCAGGAAAAAAGATGAGGTGAAAGAAAAGGCTGCGGCGATTGTTGAAGAGATCATATTGGATGCGTTGATTCCCGCAATCAAATCCCCTGCACGCGCAGGCTTTACATCGGGAGGTGACAGCGTAGAAATACCCACCAATGACGTTGAGTTGAACGAGCGTACAAGAAATCTCTTTCGTGATAAGATCAAGAACGGAGAGTTGGAGGATCGCAAAATTGAAATCGACATCAAAGCAAGCGGGGGTGGCAATGTAGGCATGATCGGTGCCGGCATGATGGACGAGGTTTCGATGATGAACCTGCAAGAGATGATCGGCGGATTAATGCCAAAGAAGGCGAAGCGGAGAAAGGTAACTGTGGCAGAAGCAAGAAAAATTCTTTTGGAAGAGGAAGCGGCACGGCTTATCGATATGGATGAAGTGAAAGAAGAGGCGTTGAGAAAAGCTGAGCAGGCGGGAATAATTTTTATCGACGAGATTGATAAGATTGCGTCAGGTGGCGGTAAAGGAAGTGGTCCCGATGTGAGTCGGGAAGGGGTTCAGCGTGATTTGCTTCCCATCGTGGAGGGTAGTACCGTCAACACGAAGCACGGCATGATCAAGACGGACCACGTGCTGTTTATTGCGGCGGGGGCGTTTCATATTTCCAAGCCGTCCGATCTGATTCCCGAGTTGCAGGGTCGATTCCCCATACGCGTGGAACTGAACAGCCTTACGAAAGATGATTTTGTTCGCATTCTGAGGGAGCCCAAGAACGCACTCACAAAGCAATACATTGCGTTGTTTGAATCGGAAGGAGTTACGATAAGTTTCACAGATGACGCCATCGACGCGATTGCGGAGACTGCTTTTTCTATCAATGCCGAGCTTGAAAATATCGGAGCCCGCAGACTTCAGACCGTTATTACTAAGCTGTTAAACGAATTCCTCTTTGATGTTCCTGATAAGATCGCTTCCGGTCATAAACTTGTAATCGATCGGGACATGGTTACCCAGAAACTTAATAGCCTGGTAAAAAATAAAGATCTCAGCGAATACATTTTGTAAATTACTGAATGCGTTTAGGACTGCTTGCTTGCCTGACTCTAATGAGCGGGCTTTTGTTTGGGCAATCACAGGATTCGGTTCGTAATGAATACATCAAATCCTATTCGGATAAATTCTTCCTTTGGCCGGTATTAAAGCAGCGGACGCTTTCTTTTGAAATAACAAATCCAAAGCAGTTTGGCAATTCAGTAAACTTCAAACCCAACAATGCCTATGGCCTTGGGTTGGGAATGTATCTGTTTGACCTTGGTATTGAGTTGGTTTTTGCCGTTCCGGTTGAAAGAGATAAGGAGGTATCTAAGGGAAAAACAACAGCACAGGATATTCAATTGAATATTGTTAGCCGTAAGTGGGGTGGTGATATTTTTTATCAGCGTTACAACGGTTTTTACCTCGACAATCCCGATTCCCCTTTGAAAGCAGGTGCCTATCCGCAAAGGCCCGACGTTCAAACCCAAAATATTGGCGTCACAGCGTTTTATGTCTTTAATTCCAAAAAATTCTCGTTGAGATCTGCATTTACTTTTGCAGATAGACAGTTGCGCAGCAGCGGGTCGTTTCTTTTTAGCACAGGATTCAATTCTTTCAGGTTTACCGCAGATTCCGTTGTTGTGAATAATCACCACGCTGTTCGCCTGGGCCTTATCAATCCGTTTACGTCGTTAGACCATCAGACATTTAGCCTCGCGCCTGGTTATTCTTACAATCTTATCGTCAAAAAGTTTTTCTTGAACGGGACATTTTCAGTCGGCCCGGCAATTCATTGGATAGGCTATGAGGATCAGGCGGATAATCGTATTACGCACACGACAGTCAATACCTTTGCTGATTTTAGGGTCGCATTTGGATATAGCTCGGATCGCTTTTTCACTGGCGTGACTTTTGCCGCCCAAACACGCAATGCGCGGTTTGAGGATATTCAATTCAGCAATTCGAGCAGTACAGTAAGAATCCTTTTCGGATTGCGCTTTCAGGAAAAAGGAATATTGAAAAAAAGTGTCTGGAGTCTGATACCAGGCGGGACTAAATAGGTCAAATCCCTTTGCGGGCTTTAGCTTGTAATTGATTTAGGCGAGTCGATTGTGATGAGCTTCCCATTTGCCCACTTGACTGTCCTCCATTGTGATAACTTTAGTTCAGCACGAACCACGCCACACGTTGGGATGTTTATAATTGTCTCGCCCAGTAGTGCATTGGCAAACAGTGTGAGACCAGGATTGTGTCCTACCAACATGACGCATTCTTTCTCGTCCGGAAATTTCTTTACGATCTCAAGCAGCGTGTCTGCTTCGGCGTGATAAATCTTTTTATCGGTGACAATTGATTGCTCCGGATATCCGATCCCTGAGGCAATTATTTTTGCGGTGCTTAGCGCACGGACTGCGGGACTGGAGTAAATCAGCTGAGGTACCTGTTTATATTCTGTTATCCGACGACCCATCCGCGGCGCATCGCTGACGCCACGGTCGCTCAAGGGTCTGTCGTAGTCCTCCAGGTCTGAATCTTCCCAACTGGATTTGGCGTGACGAACGAGGTACAGCGTTTTCATCGTATTTAACTTATCAATCCCCTATCTTTGCCCCTTCTATGGCCCGTCGACCGCTTGCAAAAGAAATCAAATACAGCCTTCTCTACTGGTTCGTTCGATCTTTGATTTTTACTTCAAACCTGATGCCACGAAAAATGTGGCTTGCCTGTTGTGGATTTCTTGGTTGGCTTGGATATATATTCTCACCCAAGTCAAGAAATCTTGCACATCGGCACCTCACCATGGCTTTCTCAAAAGATAAGTCGACAAGTGAAATTAGTAAACTATGCCGAGAGATGTTTGTAATGCTCGGCAAAAACGCTGGCGAAATCATGCGCGCTCGTGCGGTAAGGTCCCTTGACGATATGTACAAATTTGTAATCGTTGAAGGGATGGAGAATGTTGAGGCGGCCAATGCGAAAGGAAAGGGTATCATTTTCCTCGCTTGTCATATGGGTGCCTTTGACTTGATGACGACTTTCATGGGTCTTAAAGGCTTGAAACCAATGATCGTGGGTACGCCACTCAAAGATGAGCGTCTTAACGAACTTTTGTTTGACTATCGCAATGCACACGGTGCGATTGCCGTCGAACGCGGCAAGGAAACTGTGCGGTTATTCAAAGGACTTAAGATGGGAGGATGTACAGCAATTCTTATAGATCAGGACACAAAGGTTCGAAGTCGTTTTGTGAATTTTTTTGGAATCCCGGCGGCTACACCAGTAGGGGCGACTTTCCTTGCGTTGAAGACCGGCTGCTCAATGATCCCCGCATATATACATCTTGGTAAAGATAATATGCAGCACATGCACTTTCTTCCGGAAATCCCTACACTCATTACCGGCGACGAGGAAACGGACCTTGTGGTAAATACTCAGCGGTACATGAATTATATTGAAGACGTTGTGCGACAGCATCCGGAGCAATGGGTGTGGATGCATGAACGGTGGAAAACAAAGCCGGGAGAGGAAATCCAGTGAATGCATTCATGCAAACGCGCTGGGCTCGCGAAGTTGTATTTTCTTTGCGGTCTCGGCGCCTTTGCGTGAGGTATTATTCCGGTGGTATAATAATCCCGGTGACTTCAGACGAGAATCTTAACTTACAGTTCTAATTCAATAAATAAATATGATCCCAGTAAAAGGATACGCAGCACAGAACGCGACAACGCCATTGGCTCCCTGGAATTTTGAAAGAAGAGATGTGGGGCCGAAGGATGTCCATATCGAGATTCTATATTGTGGGGTATGTCATTCAGATATCCATCAGGCACGTGACGAATGGGGCGGGTCGATATTCCCGATGGTTCCCGGGCACGAGATTGTCGGTCGCGTGAGGAAAGTGGGGAAGGATGTAAAGAATTTTAATGTAGGTGATTGGGCGGGTGTAGGATGCTTCGTTGATTCATGCCGAGTGTGCGAGAACTGTAAGGCAGATCTCCAGCAGTATTGTGAGAAGGGAATGAATGGCACCTACAATGGCTATGAAAAGGATGGCAAGACCCCAACCTACGGTGGATATTCGTCGCAGATTGTTGTGGATGAAAACTATGTGCTGCATGTCTCGGACAAATTAAGCCTTGAACGCGTTGGCCCGTTGCTCTGCGCAGGCATAACCACATACTCACCGATCATGCATTGGAAAATCGGAAACGGGCACCGTGTAGGTGTTCTGGGCTTAGGAGGACTGGGACACATGGCGGTTAAATTTGCTGCATCACTTGGATCAGAAGTTACCGTCCTTAGTACTTCAAAGAATAAAGAAGCTGATGCAAAAAAATTAGGCGCTCACAATTTCGTTCATACAAAAGACGAGTCACAAATGAAGTCGGTGCGCCGCCACTTCGATTTCATCATCGACACCGTTTCTGCAGAACATGACCTGAATGTCTATCTCGGCCTTTTAAGAAGAGATGGCGCTCACATTGTTGTTGGCGTTCCGCCGACGGCGAGCCCGGTGGATCATTTCTCTTTGATTGGTGGTCGCAGGACCCTGGCAGGATCACTGATCGGGGGTATTAAAGAAACTCAGGAAATGCTCGATTACTGCGCGGAAAGAAAAATCATGTCTGATGTGGAGGTAATTGCGATCAAGGATATTAATAAGGCCTATGAACGCATGATGAAGAACGACGTGAAATATCGTTTCGTGATCGATATGTCGACTCTTTAGTTGAACCGCTGAGGCGCAAGTGCGCAGAGATCGCTGAATTGAAAATAATCTAGTGGTTAAGATTAAAGCGCCGGCGCCCCGGTCTTTGGACAGCTAGTCGACCCCGCCTTTTGAGTCGCAGCCCGGCAAAAATAAATCCGAAGCCAACTGAAAGGGTAACTGCAATCCCGACATAAAACCTCCCGGCATAAAGTCCAACCGCAAGAAAGATCACACCGACAATAACGATTATTACGCCTACGGTGATGAAGTTAAGCTGGCGGTTCCCGGTTTCCCCTTCGAACGCGCGTTGAATCGCAGCATCATCAACCTCGGAGATGTAAGATTTAATAACATCCTCAGTATACCCTTGATTTTTCAGATCGTCGCGGATTTCTGAAAATGATCGTCCATCCCGAGTCCATTGCACATATTTGTTCAATTGATCTTCGGACAGAGGCATAATCTATTTTTTAAATATGAAGTAGACAGCGAGCACCAAAAAACCGAATCCGATGATATGGTTCATCTTCAACGTTTCATTCTTAAAAAATACAAGTGAAAATACAACGAATACACTGAGCGTAATAACCTCCTGGATGACTTTGAGCTGAACGAGTGAGAATGGCCCTCCGTATTCTTTAAATCCAATTCGATTGGCTGGGACCTGCAATATATATTCAAACAAGGCAATGCCCCAACTGATCAATATCACCGAAACAAGACCGAGGTTTTGACTCCATGTCATCTCCTTGAATTTCAAATGACCGTACCATGCGAACGTCATGAAGGTGTTCGAGGCGATGAGCAGCAAGATTGTAAGTAGTGGCTTCATAAGGAATTTGAATGTTGCCAGTTGCCCGTCACCTGCCCCCAGGAACCCAAACAGTTTTTTATCCCGCCCCACCGGCAACAGGCAACCGGTGACAGGCAACACCTATTTCACCAACTTCTTGTACTTGATCCTCGTTGGTTGCTCGTCCCCCAGTCGTTTCTTTTTGTTTTCTTCATACTCGCTGAAGCTTCCTTCAAACCAGAAAACCTGTGAGTCGCCTTCAAATGCAAGAATGTGCGTACACACCCGATCCAGGAACCACCTATCGTGGGAAATGATCACGGCGCACCCTCCGAAATTTTCGAGTGCTTCCTCCAATGCGCGAAGTGTATTGACATCGAGGTCGTTCGTGGGCTCATCGAGAAGCAACAGGTTGCCGCCTTGTTTGAGGGCAATGGCAAGATGCGCGCGGTTGCGCATACCGCCAGAAAGTTCCTTTACTTTTTTCTGTTGATCTGTCCCGCTAAAATTGAATTTGCTGACATAGGCGCGGGAATTCACTTCCTTACCGCCCAACAGTATAAGATCGTTGCCTCCGGTGATCGCCTGGAAGACAGTATCCTCCGGTTTCAGATCGTCGTGCTCCTGATCAACGTAGGCAATCTTCACAGTGTCGCCAACAGAGAATGTACCGGCATCCGGTTTCTCTTTTCCGATGATCATCTTGAAAAGGGTAGTCTTACCCGCACCATTGGGCCCAATAATTCCTACTATGCCTGCTGGGGGAAGAGAAAATGTAAGGTTCTCATAAAGCAATTTATCGCCGTATGCTTTCGATACACCTTCGGCTTGTATGACTTTATTTCCCAATCGTGGACCTGGAGGAATATACAGTTCCAGCTTCTCCTCCTTTTCCCGGCCTTCCTGACCAATAAGTTTTTCATAGGCAGAAAGACGGGCCTTACCTTTTGCATGACGTCCCTTCGGATTCATCCGCACCCATTCAAGCTCTCGCTCGAGGGCTTTCTGCCTTTTTGATTCAGTCTTCTCCTCTGATTGTAGACGTTTTTGCTTTTGATCGAGCCATGATGAATAGTTGCCCTTCCACGGAATACCTTCACCACGATCAAGCTCCAAGATCCAGCCTGCAACATTGTCGAGGAAGTAACGGTCGTGCGTTACTGCGATGATAGTGCCCTTATATTGTCGCAAATGTTCTTCCAGCCATTGCACGGACTCCGCGTCGAGGTGGTTGGTTGGTTCATCGAGAAGTAAGACGTCGGGCTCTTGAAGTAGTAACCGGCACAATGCAATACGACGTTTTTCTCCTCCCGACAGGTGTTCAACCTTCGCATCTGGTGGCGGACAACGAAGTGCATCCATGGCGCGCTCGAGCTTATGGTCGAGCTCCCATGCTCCGACAGCGTCCAGCTTTTCCTGAATAGCACCTTGCTTTTCGATGAGCTTCTCCATCTTGTCAGGATCTTCCATCACAGCAGGGTCCGCAAACTTTTCGTTGATGGCCTCAAACTCTTTTAAAAGATCTGAGACCTCTTTCACACCTTCTTCAACAATTTCTTTTACCGTCTTCGTCTTGTCCAATTGAGGTTCTTGCTCGAGCAACCCCACGGTGAAGCTAAGGTCCGACACTACTTCTCCCTGAAACTCTTTATCAATGCCTGCAATTATTCGTAACAAAGAGGATTTTCCTGATCCATTTAATCCGAGGACCCCAATTTTGGCACCGTAGAAAAAAGAGAGATAGATGTTTTTTAAAACTTGCTTGCCTGGCGGATAAATCTTGTTCACGCCGGTCATCGAAAAGATAATTTTTTCGTCTGCCATGGAGGTGTTATTAGAAGCGCAAATATGGTTGTTTTGCCCCGAAATCCATTGCATTTCAAGGCCCGGAATGGCCTTGCAATGGTTACTTTTCAGGTTTTTAAACTATCGCACGCCAACTATTGACTATGGATTATTTAATTCTATTTTTGCGGAAATTTCAACGCGACTATGTACTGGACATTGGAACTGGCATCTTACCTGGAGGACGCTCCTTGGCCTGCTACAAAAGACGAATTAATTGACTTCTCCATCCGGGAAGATTTCTTTTTCAACGAAGACGAGTATTAATGGCTGTTACCGTTTATTACCTAAACTCCCAAAAGCCCTGGCCGAAACGCCGGGGCTTTTTCGTTGACACCAATACCCAATACCATGACGCTGCCGATGGGCAAACAGCTAATGGCCAATAGCATTCGATATCATCGACTTGCGAGGAGGGCTTCGGCCACGATCAGATCTTCCTTCGTGGTAATCTTGATGTTCTCGTAACTTCCTTCAAACAGCGAGATTGGATGTCCGGCGCGTTCGGCGACGCTTGCGTCGTCAGTGAGGCTTGGATCCTCTTTCATCTTATACGCTTCCTTGATGAGGTTTACTTCGAAGGTTTGTGGCGTCTGGATGAGCCTGAACTTTGATCGGTCCACAGCGCGCGTTGTATCCTGGTCTGTAATACGAATTGATTCTTTCAACCTGACGGCGGCAACTGCCGACTGGTGAACGGCGGCAAGCCGGAAAGATGCCCCAATAATATCCGGGCTTATCAGAGGTCGCACACCATCGTGAATAGCTACAAGACCGCCACCGGAGATTTTGTCGAGCCCATTTCGTACCGATTGAAACCGCGTTTCGCCGCCCCTTTGAAGTATCAAAGGTTTGTTGAACCGGTGCTCTGTGGAAAGCGATTCCCATGTATGCATGTCTTCTTCCGGAAGGACCAATATAACATTGATGTGAGCTGAATAATGATAAAATGCCATCAAGGTGTGAATCAGCACTGGAGTGCCATTCAGGAGTAGGAATTGCTTTGGTAGCGCGCTCTTTATGCGGGTTCCTTTTCCACCGGCTACAATAACGGCGTGTTCTGTATGATCCAATTTGATTCAGTAACTTTCCAAAAATAAGCAATTCTTAATGCTCGTTGTCCGGTTCTGTTGCTTGCAATGAATGCTACAGCTGTTGGATTTTTGATTGCAAGAATGTTAAAAGTATACGACTCCGGGTTGTCCCGGCAAAGAAAACGTATACTAATATCGGGAGGCATAATTCTCCTTTTGTTACCAGTGACAATGATTTTTGGATTTCTAAAACCCACACCGGCTTATTTAGTAATGTATCCCGTGGGGATTTTCTTCTTTATCTATATGTTCAGGCTTCCGGAAACTAATTGATGCATCGCCTCGTCACCTGTCGCTTGTCGACCGGCGACCCGTAACGGGCGACAATTGTTATTAAATAATCAGCATTGCGTCACCGTAAGTGAGAAACTTATACTTTTCTTTTTTAGCGACCTGATAAGCCTGCATAGTCAGATCATACCCGCCGAATGCACAAGCCATCATGAGAAGTGTAGACTCAGGTTGGTGAAAATTGGTTACCAAGGCACTGCAGATCTTGAAATCGTAAGGAGGAAAAATAAACTTGTCTGTCCATCCCTCGCGCTCTTTCAGCCTGTTGCTGGCAGAAACTGCTGTCTCGAGTGATCGCATGGATGTCGTTCCGATTGCGCAAATTCGATTCTTGTTGTCAAGGGCGTTGTTCACCATCTTCACAGCTTCCGGTCCGACGATAAAATTCTCTGAATCCATTTTGTGCTTCGTGAGATCCTCGACGTCCACGGCACGGAAAGTTCCTAATCCGATATGTAGAGTAACATAAGTCATGTCAATGCCCTTCAGCTGCATCCGCTTCAGTAGTTGGCGCGTGAAATGCAACCCGGCAGTCGGAGCGGAAACAGCTCCCTTTTTCTTTGCATAAATTGTCTGAAATCTTTCCTTATCGGCTGGTTCGATTTTCCTTTTAATGTATTTAGGGAGAGGAGTCTCACCAAGTGTTTCCACAATCTTGTCGAAAGCCTCTGAGTCGCCGTCAAAAAGAAAACGAATTGTACGGCCGCGTGATGTGGTGTTGTCAATAACCTCCGCTACTAGGTCACCATCACCGAAATAGAGCTTGTTGCCAACCCTTATTTTACGTGCGGGATCGACAAGAACATCCCACAAGTGCATTTCGGCATTCAGCTCGCGCAAAAGGAAAACTTCGATTTTTGCCCCAGTCTTTTCTTTGCGTCCGTACAACCGGGCAGGAAACACCATTGTGTCATTTCCGACAAACACGTCACCGGAGTCAAAGTAATTGACGATGTCCTTGAATACCTTATGCTCAATTTTTCCCGTGTCGCGATGCACGACCATCATACGGGCTTCATCCCGGTTTTCAGAGGGATGTAAAGCGATAAGATTATTAGGTAAGTCAAACTTGAATCCGGATAATTTCATGGGTATAAAGTTTAATAAGAGGGAATATGGGTCGTCTTAGAAATTGTCGTGGTTAAATAAGATGTCCGGTTAGATGGAGAAGTGGCAGTGAACCGGTCGGACATTTTCATAAAGCTTACGGGCTTTGGCCCTGTCGATGGGCCGAATTTTAATAAGGCTGCAAAAATAATCACCGGACGGTCCGAATAACCATCGGAGAATGGAATTTTTTTACAACCGAAGTGGCTTTTTTCGCGTTTATTTGCCCAATGCTTGTACTTCGACTGATCGGTGAGAGCCTTGCGTTTGCCTGGAAGGCCCTAAAATCCAATGTGCTGCGTACCATATTGTCGCTATTGGGGGTGACGGTGGGCATTTTTGCAATCATCGCAGTATTCACATTGGTGGATTCCCTTGAAAAAAATATCAAAGCGAGTTTCGATTTTCTCGGCACCAATGTCATTTATGTCGGAAAATGGCCTTTCACTCCTGAAGGTAACGGACCATACAAGTGGTGGGAATATTGGCGCAGACCAAATCCTTCTGTGAACGAATACAGACTTCTGAAAGCAAATCTTCGCAATTCGTCCGCAATATCAATTTTTGCTGTCAAGGGAAACGTGATTATACGTCAAGGCAGCAACAGCATCGGGCAAATAGGCTTGCGTGGTGTTGGCGATGGCTACGAAGGCATATCTGAAATTAATATTGACAATGGCCGCTACTTCACAAACGATGAGGTAGAAGGTGGACGAAACATGGCAATACTTGGCTACGAAGTTGCGCAAGCGCTGTTCCCAACTGGAGATCCCGTCGGAAAAGACGTTAAAATAAAAGACCTGCGTTACAAAGTTGTTGGTGTGATCAAACGCGAAGGACAGAGTTTTCTTGGAACGCCGAGCAACGACTATTCAGTTATCATTCCTTATACATCTTTCCGGAAATTATATCAGACCGGAACCGGGTTATGGAATGAGCTTCAATCGACGATTGGTGTGAAGGGAAGTGAATATGATTTGGGTTTGGTCGAGCTCGAGAATGAAGTGAAGGGCCTTCTCCGTGGGCGGCGTGGATTGCGTCCCTATGAGAAAGATAATTTTGCGCTGAATCGGCCAGAGGCAATTGCAAATGCAATTTCGGGACTATTCGATGTGGTTGGAATCGCTGGCTGGATCATCGGTGGATTTTCAATACTCGTAGGAGGATTTGGGATTGCAAACATCATGTTCGTTTCCGTAAAAGAAAGAACAAGTATTATCGGTTTGCAGAAATCACTCGGTGCTAAAAATTATTTCATCCTGTTTCAATTTCTCTTCGAAGCCGTATTTCTGAGTTTGATCGGTGGACTGGCCGGTATCCTATTGGTCTTTGGATTGACATTTCTTCCTTTCGGAAGCCTTGAAGTTTCGCTTAGCTTTAAAAACATTGTTTTGGGTGTCGGTGTATCGTCCGTGATTGGATTAATTGCGGGTATTGTCCCTGCAGCCGTTGCTGCCCGATTGGATCCGGTTATTGCCATCAGGTCCTCGGGATAAACGCACAGTTAAAAAGTATTTGATCGAAGGTCACGCATTTCAGTGTGGCCTTTTTTATTTTTATCCAAACCGACCTGCCAGAACCATGAAAACGATGTTATCTCTGAGCCTGTGTTTGCTCCTTTCAATCCAGCTCACCTACAGTCAAAAAGCAAAATGGGATGTTGCCAATCCGTCCGGGTGGAGCTTTAAAGAAGTCTCCCTGAATACTGACGAGGGAACCTGGATGAATGTCGATGTGAGTCCGGACGGAAAGGAGATAGTGTTCGATATGCTTGGTGACATTTATATCATGCCAATAAATGGAGGAACGGCAAAGGCTTTAAGAAGTGGCGTCCCATTCGAAGTGCAGCCGAGATTTAGTCCTGATGGAAAATTCATCTCTTTCACCAGTGATGCCGGCGGTGGTGACAATGTTTGGGTTATGAAACGCGATGGGTCCGATGTGCACCAGATTACAAAGGAAGATTTTCGTCTGTTGAATAATGCCGTATGGACGCCCGACGGAAACTACCTTATCGCCCGAAAACATTTCACTTCACAACGTTCGCTGGGTGCAGGTGAAATGTGGATGTATCATATTTCAGGTGGTAGCGGACTACAACTGACAAAACGAAAAAATGACCAACAGGATGTAAATGAACCTGTAGTGTCACCCGACGGCCAATACCTTTATTACAGTGAGGATATGGCGCCGGGTGGTTTTTTCCAATACAATAAGAATCCCAATCAACAGATTTATGCCATCAAGCGGTATTCTTTTGCTAACGGCGACATTGATCAGATTACTGGAGGGCCCGGAGGTGCTGCGCGTCCACAAGTATCACGCGATGGGAAGAAGCTTGCATTTGTAAGACGGGTCCGCGAAAAGTCAGTGCTCTACATTCACGATTTGATGACAGGCGAGGAGAGGCCCGTGTATGATGATCTTAACAAAGATCAACAGGAAGCGTGGGCAATTTTTGGAGTATATCCTCACTATAATTGGACACCCGATAACTCCGCAATCGTCATCTGGTCGAAAGGAAAGATTAAACGGATCGATGTCAATTCACTGAAAGTTGAAGACATCCCTTTTCAGATCGCTAACACAATCAAGATTGCGGACGCTCTTCATTTCAGAAATTCTGCGTTCAACGATGAATTTGCTCCCCAGGCAATACGCCAGGCCATTACTTCCCCTGACGGGAAATTGCTTTTGTTTAATGCAGCGGGGTACATATGGAGAAAAGACCTTCCCGATGGCGTGCCTCAGCGGTTGACTTCGGGAACGGATCCTGAATTTGAGCCGACATTCTCCGCCAATGGAAACGACATCGCCTTTGTCACGTGGCATGACGAAGCGATGGGCGCGATCTTTAAATTGAATATCAAGGTCAAAGGTTCAAAGCCGATAAAAATTACCAGTGAAAAAGGCATTTTTAGAATGCCTTCATTTTCACCCGACGGAAGCAAAATTGTTTTTGTTAAGGAAGGTGGAAATGATCACCAGGGATTTTCCTTCACAAAGGACCCCGGCATCTATTGGATGCCCTCTTCAGGTGGAAGTATGAAGATGATCAAAGATGAGGGCGCTTTTCCCCAATTCAACAAGGACGGTTCACGCATCTACTATCAAACGGGCGGAGCGACAAAGAATCTTAGAAGTGTGAAAATTGACGGCACTGGTGACAGAACCTTGCTTTCATCGAAATATGCGACGCGCTTTGTCGTGAGCCCGGACGAAAAATGGGTGGCGTTTACCCAGTTTTTCCGGGCGTTTATTGCAGCCATGCCAATCACAGGCAAGACAGTAGATGTCGATGCCAAAGGGACAGATTTTCCGATCAGTCAAATTGCAAGGGATGCCGGCAACAATTTGCATTGGTCAGCTGACAGCAAGAAGGTAATGTGGACCCTGGGGGATCAATATTTTGCAAATGAAATAAAGAATAGGTTTCTGTTTCTTGATGATTCACCTTCAAAGCTCCCACCGATGGATTCGGTGGGTGCCAGGATTGGATTGAAAATAAAATCGGATGTGCCTGAAGGACGTGTAGCTTTTACGGGCGCAAGAATTATTACAATGGAAGGGAATGAGGTAATTGAGGATGGAACAATCATCGTTAATAAGAATAGGATAGAAGCAATTGGAAAGACCGGCAGTGTGAACATTCCGTCCGGAACGAAAATCATTGACGCTAACGGAAAGACCATTATGCCTGGTTTGGTCGACGCACATGCACACATTGGTAACTTTAGATTTGGTCTTAGTCCCCAAAAGCAATGGGAGTATTACGCCAACGTTGCCTACGGTATTACCTCGGCGCACGACCCATCCTCTAACACAGAGATGATTTTTTCGCAAAGCGAAATGATCAAAGCTGGCAACATGGTGGGCCCGCGAATATTTTCAACAGGTACCATACTTTATGGCGCAGATGGCGACTTCAAAGCTGTCATTAACAACATCGATGATGCACGCAGTGCAGTTCGGCGCACAAAGGCCTTTGGCGCATTCTCCGTCAAGAGTTACAATCAGCCGCGCCGTGAACAACGGCAACAAATAATTCAGGCAGCCCGTGAACTGAATGTAGAAGTGGTTCCCGAAGGAGGATCAACATTCTACATGAATATGTCCATGATTATGGACGGTCACACGGGAATTGAACATAACATACCGATTGCACCCGTGTATAAAGACGTCATTACGTTGTGGAGTAATAGTAAGAGCGGTTATACACCGACCCTGATTGTTAATTTTGGCGGTATGTCAGGAGAATACTATTGGTACCAGCACACCAATGTCTGGGAGAATGAAAAGCTTTTGAAATTCACACCGCGCGGGGAAATTGATGCAAGGAGTCGTCACCGAACAATGCTACCTGAAAAAGAATATGAGATTGGTCATATTGCTACTTCAAAAGCCTGCAACGAGCTCAGCAAAGCTGGAGTGAAAATCAATCTGGGTGCCCACGGTCAGCTTCAGGGATTGGGTGTTCACTGGGAGCTTTGGATGTTGGCACAGGGTGGAATGACACCACTCGATGCGCTGAAGGCAGCTACAATTAATGGTGCAGCCTACCTTGGAATGGACGATCAGATAGGTTCGCTAAGGGTTGGCAAGCTTGCAGATTTGATAGTGCTCGACAAAAACCCGCTAGAGGATATACAAAATTCAAATTCCGTAGCCTATACAATGCTCAATGGACGGCTGTACGATGCCAATACCTTGAACGAAGTGGGGAACTATAGTAAGTCGCGCTCGAAGTTCTATTGGGAGCAGAGTGGGTATAGTCCGAGCTTCAATTGGCACGAAGAGTCGGAGACTGAACAGAGGCCAGGGTGTTCGTGTGGTAGGCATTAGTTTTTGCATGTCCTCCTGTCACCGGTTGCCGGTGCGTTCGAAAAAAAATCAAGCTTGGAACACCAAGCTTGATTTTTTGAATGCGCTACAGGAAACCTGTAACGGGTAACTTGTAACGCTCTACGCTTCCTTCTCTTCCAACACCTTCGCGCCTTCCGCCGACATTAGTTTTTCTTTGATTTTCTTTTCGAGATCTTCCATAAGCTCTGGGTTGTCTTCGATCAGCTGCTTTACGGCGTCACGACCCTGGCCCAGTTTGTTGCCATTGTAGGAGAACCACGATCCTGACTTCTGGATTACATTCAGTTCTACGCCGATATCGACGATTTCTCCTGATTTTGAGATGCCTTTGCCATACATGATATCGAACTCGATTACTTTGAATGGCGGTGCAACTTTATTCTTCACAACTTTTACCTTGACCCGGTTGCCGGTAATATCATCGCTGCTTTCTTTAATCTGTCCTATGCGTCGAATATCGAGGCGGACGGAAGCGTAGAATTTCAAAGCGTTACCTCCCGTGGTTGTCTCGGGGTTGCCGAACATGATTCCAATTTTTTCACGCAGCTGGTTGATGAAAATGCAGGCACAGCCTGTTTTTGCAATTGTACCTGTGAGCTTTCTCAAGGCTTGCGACATAAGTCGAGCCTGCAAGCCCATCTTACTTTCTCCCATTTCACCTTCAAGTTCCGCCTTGGGGACCAGTGCGGCGACGGAGTCAATAACAATGATATCAATCGCGCCGGAACGAATAAGATGTTCTGCGATTTCAAGGGCCTGTTCGCCATTGTCCGGCTGGGAAATCAAAAGGTTTTCTGTATCGATACCCAGCTTTTCTGCATAGGACTTGTCGAATGCGTGTTCAGCATCAATGAAGGCGGCAAGACCTCCTCTTTTCTGCGCTTCGGCAATGCAATGCATCGTCAGCGTTGTCTTTCCGGAAGATTCGGGTCCATAGATCTCCGTCACCCGACCACGTGGGATACCACCAATTCCCAAGGCAATGTCCAGTCCGAGGGAGCCTGTAGAGATGGCAGGAACATCCATCACTTTCTGGTCGTCCAGTTTCATGACCGTCCCTTTTCCATAGGTCTTCTCTAATTTGTCAATGGTCAGCTGAAGTGCTTTCAACTTCTCCTTGTTGTCGATTCCGTTGTTTTTACCGTCGCTCATATGTATGTGTTGTTGATTACTATTGGGATGAATTATTTATTCGATTTTTACCCGCTCTTTCCCCGACGGGTGAAAATTACTACTTCAAAGATGATAAGAAAACAAATATTACTAAAATTTTTAGCGTACGGAAATCCAGATATTTTTTAACCCGCTTATCCTTAACGATTAATAGCTAACCGTCTTAATTTGCACTTCATGAGAATCAGCCGGGCTGTTGCAGCCATCTTACTGTCTTTTTTGGGAATTTCGGCCTTTGCCCAGCTTAATAACAGGGTTTTTGAGGATAGGATGAGTGTGGAGGAAGCCGACTCCGGCAAGCTTTTTCTGGGCATAAACGCCCTCGGGTTCTTCAAAAACAACGAATATGTACGGACCATTATAGACGGCTACACCCTTTTTGGGTACCAATTCCAACCCTATCTCAGTTATAATATTGCTAAAAATATTCGCATCGACGCGGGGGGCTATTTTCAAAAGGATTTTGGCAACAGCAAGTTTTCGACGACTGCGCCTGTGTTTTCCATCAAATGGAAGAAGCGGGAATACGCGGTAATCTTCGGGAACCTTGAAAGCAGTCTGAATCACCGCCTGATCGAACCCTTATACGATTTTGAGCGAATGCTAAACAACCGATTGGAGACCGGCGTCCAGATGCAGGTTAATCGTGAGGACTTGTTCGTTGACCTTTGGATCGACTGGCAATACATGCAATACTGGCGCGATACAAAGCAGGAGCAACTGGTTGCGGGGCTGTCAGCGCAAAAGAAAGTCCTGAGCGTAGGCAAGAGCACTTTTAGCATACCCCTTCAAGTGATTACGCGGCATCAGGGTGGCCAGTTAGATATCGCTGGATTACCAATTCAAACTCTTGTAAACAGCGCTGTGGGATTGAACTGGTCATTGGCTTCGAACGGAATGATCCGGGGCATCACACTAAACGGCTTTTATTTATATGACAAGGATTTGACCAACTCGCGCCAGGCCTATCAGGATGGTGACGGCATTTATGCCAATGCTACCTTGTCGACGAAATACGGACTCGACATAATGGCGAGTTATTGGAAAGCAAATGAATTCATGTCGTTTGAGGGAGGCAAGATATATCCAGCTGTTTCTTATTTCGATCCGACCCGGATACAGCCCAAACCAAATCTTGTCATCCTGCGGTTTCTTTATGACTACAAAGTGACGGAAAACCTTTATCTGACATTGCGATATGAACCCTACTATGAATGTGAACTACCGCGACCGCTATTTCCTGACAAAGAGAAAGAAATGAGATGTTGAAGAAGATACTTTGGGTAGTATTGTTGGTAATTGTCGCACTTTGTATTTATTACCGCTCACTTATCGAATACGGTGTAGGGCAGGGATTAGGACAACTGAAAATCATTCGCGAAGCAAAACCTGTTGAACAGTTTCTTCACGACCCATCTTTTCCAGACTCGTTGAAAGCGAAATTACGGCTCATTGAAAAGGCAAGAAAGTTTGCAATTGATTCACTCGGTCTGACCGACACAGACAATTACAAAACGATGTACGATCAGCATGGTCAGGAACTCATGTGGGTCGTGCTTGCGTGCGAGCCATTCAGGCTAAAAGAGAAGCGTTGGGATTTCCCTGTTATTGGATCAGTTCCGTACAAAGGATATTTCGATCAATCGAAAGCCGTCAAAGAACGTGATCAACTTCAGCAAGAGGGTTGGGATGTCAGCATCCGCAATCCGGGTGGCTGGAGCACACTTGGCTGGTTTACCGACCCGATTCTCAGCGGCATGCTGCGAAGGAGTGATGGCGACCTGGCCAGCCTGATCATCCATGAAACAGTTCATTCTACGATATACGTCCGCGATAGCTCTGACTTCAATGAGAACCTCGCCTCATTCATCGGAGATCGAGGTGCAGAGATCTTTTTGGCGAGAACGTTCGGCGACACGTCCCGCCAGTACAAAGAGTACATGTTTGAGGACAGCGATTACAGGAAGGTCACTGAACATATGCTGCGGGCAACGTTAAAGCTGGATAGTCTTTACAACAGTTTTAGCGAACAGGATTCTGCCACTCAAAAGAAGGATAAGAAACGCGCGCTAATT
This sequence comes from Cyclobacteriaceae bacterium, assembly GCA_044223825.1. Taxonomy (GTDB): domain Bacteria; phylum Bacteroidota; class Bacteroidia; order Cytophagales; family Cyclobacteriaceae; genus ELB16-189. Next base: position 303,640 of record JBGALO010000006.1, read on the forward strand.
CAAAAGATCGTCGAGTCATTGGACACGCTCTCTCTCAGCGGGGGTCAGAAACGATCACGCCGTTTCGCCAGTCGACTCCCCAACAATACTTACTTCATGTCTTACAAAACCTATGAGTCCAAGCACGATACAATGAAGGAGGAGTGGCTCTCAAAGTTCAATCGGAACCTGAAGACCATGATCAACTTTTATAAGAAAGAATATCCGTCGATTTAGGCCCAGTTCAGAGTTCAGGGTTTAGAGTTCGGAGTTGACTTACAAAATAAAGGTTGGGTGTACGTCGAGGGATGAAATCACGCTGAACCCTGAACTGAAAAACTCTGAACTTATTATCCATAGATTAAGTATTTGTTAAGAACTTAACACTGGTTTTTTATTGGATTGAATCTCTATACTTTTGATTACCAATAAATAGTTCCATGGGTAAAAAAGCCCCTTACAAAGTCCTGGTGGTCGATGATGAAGAGCCCATTCTTGAATTGCTGAAATATAATCTCGAGAAAGAAGGCTACGATGTCAAAGTTGCAAACAACGGACATCTCGGCGTTGAGATCGCGCGTAAGTTCAAGCCAGACCTTGTTTTGCTTGATATCATGATGCCGCACATGGATGGCGTAGAGGCATGCAGGCAGTTACGGGCGCAGCCGGATTTAGTTAATACCTTCATTGTGTTTCTCACAGCAAGATCTGAGGAATATTCCGAAGTGGCGGCATTCGATGTAGGCGCCGATGACTACATCACAAAACCGATCAAGCCCAGGGCCCTCATGAGCAGAATCAACGCCCTGTTCCGGCGTGAGTCAAAGGGAAAGGCTGCATCTGCGCAGATTTCCGTGGGAAATTTGGTGATCGATCGCTCGAGTTATACGATCAAGATCAACAATAAAGAGATCAATCTCCCGAAGAAGGAGTTTGAACTGCTTTTCTTTTTAGCCCAGAATCCCAATAAGGTTTTCAGTCGTGACGATCTTCTCCAAAACATCTGGGGCTCTGATGTGTACGTGCTGGCGCGAACGGTAGATGTTCATATCAGAAAAGTGAGAGAAAAGATCGGAGATGACTACATTACAACCGTAAAAGGAGTCGGTTACAAATTCAATCTTATCTGACATGGTTTATAGTGCCCGGACGATGGCCCTGCTCCTGGCGGTGTTCATCGCCCTGGTAACCGTTCTCTTCCTGTCACTGGTTCAGAGCGTTAGCAGTGAGGCATTGATCGTTGCCGGCGTGATAAGTTTTTCAGGATCGTACCTGCTTATCTACGTGGTGCTCGAATTTCTTGTCTTCCGGGAGATCAATAAGATCTATAAGATGCTCGGCAAGCTTCGTAAAAAAGAGCTCAGCGGAATCAAGCGGGAAAAATCCGGCGCCCTTAATCCTCTGAAAAACATCCATTCGGAAATCTATTCGTTTGCGTTGCTGAAGCAAAAGGAGATTGATGAGCTTAAGAAACTTGAAGCATTCCGGCGCGAGTTTATCGCTGATGTTTCACATGAGCTCAAGACACCAATCTTTGCGGCACAGGGATTTGTTCACACGTTGCTCGACGGAGCGGTCAATGACAAGAATGTCCGTAACAGGTTTTTAAAAAAAGCCGCCCGTAGTCTCGATGGACTGGATGTGCTCGTTCAGGATCTCCTGACGCTATCGCAAATTGAGAGCGGCGATATAAAAATGAAATTTGATTCGATCGATCTTTGGAAGCTGGCGACCGACGTAGTTGACCAGTTCGAAGAAAAGGCACAGAAAAAAAACATCAAGCTTCGGCTCTTGGATCCGGGCCATAAAATGCATGTCTATGCTGATTGGCAGCGCATCACGCAAGTATTGACGAATCTGATTTCAAACGCCATCAATTACACCCTCGAAGGTGGCGATGTTACCGTGTCGTTCGACGTCGGGAAAAAGAATGTAACCACTTTCATCGCTGACAGTGGTGAGGGAATTCCGCCTGAGCACATTCATCGCATCTTCGAGCGATTCTACCGTGTGGATAAAAGCCGAAGCAGAGAAAAAGGCGGTACTGGTCTTGGGCTTGCTATCGTGAAACACATCCTCGAAGGACATGGAACACATGCCGAAGTTGAAAGTACTGTTGGCAAGGGTTCTACGTTCAGCTTCAAATTGCCAAAGTCTAAAGGTGACGATGAATGAGAACGTTATTCCACTTTAAGAGAAATCTGTTGGCAGACATTAATCCTTGATCGTTGAATCTTGTGACGTTTCTCCCGTTTTCTTTCCGACCTTTGTGGTAAATACAACTCGTGAAAGCGCCAAAATTCCAGGAACTCATTTTATCAGAGAACGAGGACTACATCTTAATAAATAAGCCTCCGTTCATTTCCACCCTGGATGACCGCCACGAATCTGTCAACATCCTGGGCCTGGCCCGAACGTATGCGGATGATGCCCAAGTTTGCCATCGGTTGGATAAGGATACATCCGGTGTGCTGGCAATCGCGAAAAATCCCGAAGCGTACCGCCACCTCGCGATGCAGTTCGAGCATCGGGAAGTCTCGAAAGTTTATCATGCCATTGCGGACGGAATTCACGATTTCAATAACACCATTGTCGATGCGCCGATTTTGAAACAGAACGATGGGACTGCGCGCATCAGCTCCAAAGGGAAGGATGCCGAGACAGCGTTTTTGACACTGAGGGCGTTTTCAAAACATACCCTGATCGAGTGCCGGCCAGTGACCGGTAGAATGCACCAGATTCGCGTTCATCTGGCCTCATTGGGAGCACCTATAGCCGGGGACGCTGAATATGGCGGAAAACCCTTCTTTGTCTCTTCAATTAAGAGAGGCTTTAGGACTAAAAAGATGACCGAAGAGGAACCCCTCATGAAAAGAATGGCGCTGCATGCTTTTTCCTTGAAATTTGCAGGGGTGGACGGGACTAATATTTCCGTGGAAGCTCCTTATCCAAAAGATTTCGCGGCTGTCGTGAAACAGCTCGAAAAATCAATTTGATCCGGATCGCTATCGGGACAAATTTTCAAATCGTGTTAAAATCCCTGGATTTCGGCGCCAAAAGAGGCTTTTGGTCGTCACCCCAATGACTGCTAAAAGTGAACGCTCCCTTGGATTTTCTATTTATTGGGCCTACTTTTGTGTCCCTTTTTGAGGAGGGCGCTGACTTTGCCACGGGGCTATGTTTGGCGATATGTTGATTTTTAAGAGTTAAACCGATATTTCAAGTGGATTCGATCAGTTTTAAGACAAAGAATTTGAACAAGGCAAGTGCCGAGAAAAACTGGGTTTTGGTAGATGCCGAAAACCAGGTTCTTGGTCGTGTTGCAAGCCAGATTGCGAAAGTTATTCGCGGCAAGCACAAGCCTGGTTATACTCCGAATGTGGATTGCGGAGATCATGTTGTGGTTATCAATGCTGAAAAAGTGAAGATGACCGGCAAAAAGTTTTCCGATCGCGTGATCTTTACCCACTCTGGATACAATGGTGGTCAGAAGGAGCATACGCCCAATATGATCCTCAGAAAGCATCCTGAAAGATTGATTGAATACGCAGTACGCGGCATGTTGCCTAAGAACAGCATTGGACGTGAACTTTTCAGAAGCCTTCATGTGTATACAGGAACAGCGCATCCGCATGAAGCACAACAGCCTAAAGCATTAAAATTTTAATACTCAGAACTAATATTCATGGAGATCATTAATACCATCGGCCGCAGAAAGACATCCATTGCCAGGGTGTATGTAAAGCCAGGCAAGGGCACGATTACGGTAAACGACCGTGAGCTCAAAGACTATTTTACATCTGAAATTCAGCAGATCACTGTGAAACAGGCGCTGACGATTTCAAAAGCAGATGGCAATTATGACATCAGTGTGAATGTTGAAGGTGGCGGTAACAAAGGCCAGGCAGAGGCAATCCGATTGGGTATCGCACGGGCGCTTGTGAAAATCAACGCCGAGAGCAAGCCTGCGCTGAGAAAAGAAGGTCTTATGACCCGTGACTCAAGAATGGTAGAGCGAAAGAAGCCAGGTCGTAGAAAGGCAAGAAGGAGATTCCAATTCAGCAAACGTTAATAGATTCGAAAGAAGAAGCATGGCAGATAAAATAACAACCCAGGAATTGATGGAAGCCGGTGTCCATTTCGGACACCTGACCCGCAAGTGGAATCCGAGAATGGCTGAGTACATTTTCATGGAGAACAATGGCATCCACATTATTGATCTTAACAAGACACTGAAGTGCCTGGAGGATGCAACGTTTGCTATCAAGAATATCGTGCGGTCTGGTCGCAAGATCATGCTTGTAGCAACCAAGAAGCAGGCGAAGGACATTATCGTGGAAGAGGCTACTCGCCTTAATATGCCCTACGTTACTGAGCGTTGGTTGGGCGGAATGCTTACTAACTTCGCTACGATCCGTAAGTCTTTGAAAAAGCTTGCGCAGATCGACAAATTGATGAAGGATGAGGCGTTCAACAACCTAGCAAAACGCGAGCGCCTTATGGTGTCACGCGAGAAGGCCAAGCTCGAGAAACTGTTGGGTGGTATTGCTGACCTTAACCGTCTGCCTGCAGCGCTTTTTGTGATCGACGTGAAGCGTGAGCACATTGCAGTCGCTGAAGCACAAAAACTGAATATCCCCGTGTTTGCAATGGTGGATACCAATTCAGATCCTTCTGATATTGATTTCCCGATCCCAGCAAACGACGATGCATTCAAATCAATCTCTATTGTTACCAAGCATATTGGTAAGGCAATTGAAGAGGCTTTGATGGAGCGCAAGAAAGACAAAGAAGATGCAGGGATGAAGAAAGACGAGGAGGAGAAGCGCAAAGTGGACGAAGCTGTCCAGGAAGCGTAGTCGATAGTAGAAATTTATAAAGTCCTGCTTATCACTCGCTGATTGGCAGGACTTTTTGTTTAGAAATGGCCGTTAACTGTTGGCGTTTAGCCCTTGGTAGCGGTTGCCAACAGCCAACGGCGAATTGCCAATAGCTTCGCGGCAGGAAATTGATAATTGAAAGACGGAATTTAAATCACACCAAAAAATTAAGTATGGCAGCAATCACAGCACAAGACGTAAACAAACTCCGCACTATGACCGGCGCGGGAATGATGGATTGTAAGAAAGCATTAACGGAAGCCGATGGCGATTTCGACAAGGCTATCGAAATCCTTAGAAAGAAAGGTCAGAAAGTTTCTGCTTCCCGCCTTGATAAAGAAGCAAAAGAAGGATCTGTTTTTATCAAAGTTTCCGACGATAAGAAAGAGGCTGTGTTGATCGCATTGAACTGCGAAACCGACTTCGTTGCAAAGAATGATGAGTTTCAGAATCTTGGTAAGCTGATCGCCGAAACGGCGTTTGCTAAAAAACCTGCGTCAACGGAGGCACTGCTTGCTGAAAAAGTTGGATCGCTGACGATCAACGATAAGATCACTGAGCTCGTTGGAAAGATCGGGGAGAAGCTTGAAGTGAGCTCGTATGTTCACATGAAGGGCGAAGCCATCGTTCCTTATATCCATGCTGGCAGCAAACTGGGTGTGCTCGTTTCGCTCAAGGGCGTGAATGGCAAAGATGTGACAGAGGCGGGCAAAGATGTTGGTATGCAGATCGCCGCGATGAACCCTGCTGCTGTTGATGAGAAGTCTGTTGACAAGGACATCATTGCAAAAGAGCTCGAGATCGCGAAGGCGCAGATTCTTGCTGAAGGCAAGCCGGAGAACATGGTTGACAAAATCGCGCAAGGTAAGTTGAACAAGTTCTTTAAAGAGAGTACGCTGTTGCCCCAGGCATTCGTAAAAGACAATTCGAAAACGGTCGCTCAGTACTTGGACGGTGTGACGAAGGGATTGACGGTGGTAGAGTTTAAGAGGGTTGCTATCGGTTAAAAAAACCAGTTTAAACATATATCTAACAGAGGGGGTTTCAGCCCCCTTTTTATTTCAATGGCATACATCGGCTTTACACTCTAAAGATTATTAGCTACCATTGTTCTTTGTGCGTGGTACGCACTCCGCCACGCAAATTCTAGTTTTTTGCTTTTAGCAATTTTTCTTAACATTTTATGATAAGACACATTACCCGCGCGGGATATGTCATCCCATTATTTGTCTTAAGTGTCCTTAATATTTTTCAAGGGTACGCGCAGGGGCAATACATATACGGAACGACTTCTGGGGGTGGTGCGAATGGAACAGGAACGATCTTCAGAACCAGGTTTGATGGATCACAAACGACCACCAAGTATAACTTTCCGCCCGCTGTCAATCCTGGAGCTAACCCGGCGAGAACACTTTTGCTGGAAATTGCAGGCAAGGTTTACGGGACAACGGTCGATGGAGGAATGTTTGCTGCTGGCGCGAATATTTAGTGGACTAAAAATTTTAAACATGCATTTTTCAAATTCGATAATGAGAATTTCTATTGCTGCTTTTTTTTGCGCTTGTCTCATTCCATGGTCGTATGGGCAAAGTAGTTTTCGGTTGTGGGGGCCTGCCTATTTGGGAGATCAAGGGTCTGGAAATATTTTTAGCATTGATCCTGACGGGACGAAATTCCTAAAGGTCAAATCTTTCCCGAAGGCGGAAGGAGTCACTCCCGGCGGCAAACTGTTGAAAGCCTCTGATGGTCTTTGGTACGGGGTCTCCACGAATGGTGGATTCGGATTTGGAGTCATATTTAAAATGAATGCCGACGGGACCGGGTACTCCGTCATATTCAGCTTTGACAAACTCGGTGGTGCGAATCCGACAGCGGGTTTGAGGGAAGGCACCGACGGATTTTTGTATGGTTGCACCAGCGCCGGCGGAAGTACTAATACTGGTGTGCTATTTAAAGTAAAGAAAGATGGATCAGGTTTTCAAAAGCTAATAGATTTCAGTGGTGCGAACGGATCTGACCCGGTTGGGTCTCTCATTACGATGTCTGATGGGACGCTATATGGGGTCACCACTGCGGGGGGCTCGAATGGCGCTGGTATTCTGTATAAGATCAACCAAGACGGCTCGAGTTTTTCTAAGCTTATTGACTTCGATTTCACCACAGGGGCGACGCCTATTTCGGGACTTTTGCGCGCATCCGATGGAAACCTGTATGGGTTAACAGCTGATGGCGGCGCGCATGGGAATGGTATCATTTTCAGGTTCCAAATAAATACTGGAAGTATTGCATCAATTTTGGATTTGAATTTTGCTAGTTCCGGAGGCGCATGGGGCGACTTGATTCAAGGTGCAGATTCAAAACTGTATGGTATAAGTTCATTGGGCCCGGCGTTTTCCTTAAACCTGGATGGAACGGGTTACACTTTAATCTATGATTTCTCCACCGAGCAGCCAGCGGGGAACATCACCCAGATGTCGACCGGCGAAATCGTTGGCATGACTCAATATGGCGGTGCCCTGGGTACTGGAATGCTCTTTAAGTTAACAACCAGCGGTTATACAAAGCTCTTGGATCTTTCCGCGTCGACAGGTCAATCACTCTCCTATGGCCTCCAATCAGCGATCACGGAGTTTTCTCCTGGTGTCATGTTAGTGCTTGCAAATGGTGGTGGACCTTCCAATAACGGTACAATATTCTCTTATAACGCCAGTGCTGTCGGAGTGCTTAAACAATTTCCGATCGAAACAATGTACCCCAGAGCGGATCTTATGATGGGGATCGACGGAGGCCTTTATGGTGTCGCAGAATTCGGTGGAGCGGCCGGCGCAGGGGTCATTTTTAAGGTCGAGACAAGTGGAACCTACACCAAACTGTTTGAATTTGATGGATCAACAACGGGTGCTAATCCGCGTGGACGGCTGGTACAAAATAGCGCTGGCGTGCTATTCGGGACGACATCTTCAGGAGGCACTGGAAACACAGGAACGATTTTCAAAATAAATGCAAATGGTACGGGATTCACCAAGCTTTTTGATTTTGACGATTTCAACAGTGCTTCAGCAAACGGGCGCTTTGCCGATGGGGGTCTTTTTCTTGCTTCAGATAATTATCTCTATGGGATTTGCTCGGCCGGCGGCAGTACTCAAAATGGAACAGTTTACAAGATTCAGCAGGATGGCAGCGGTTTCACAAATCTTCACACGTTTGCCACGGCTGAGGGAGCTCGACCTTATGGCTCATTGGTCCAGGCCGATAATGGAATCTTGTACGGCGTGACAAGAAATGGAGGAGCTAATGCCAAAGGTTCGATTTACAAGATCACAATGAACGGAACCTTTACCAAACTTCTTGACTTCAATGGGACCAATGGCAGTTTACCCACTGCCGGACTATTGCAAGCTTCAGACGGATTCTTGTATGGTACCACATATCTGGGCGGATCGAATGATGTCGGGACGATCTTTAAAATAGATGTAAACGGTTTGAACTTTTCAACCATTGTCCACTTTGATGCAAATAAAGGAGCACAATTGCTTCGATCAACCTTGACAGAGGCGCCTGATGGTTTTCTATACGGTGTGGCATCGGCCGGTGGCTCGTATGGAGTTGGCACCATCTATAAAGTCAAAAAAGATGGCACATCTTTCACTAAGATACTGGATGAGGACGTGTTCAAGGGCTGCAATTCGATTGGTGGATTGTTGGTAGTTACCGGAACTCAAGTTCAACCACCACTTCCGACGATAACGTCCTTTACGGCGACAAGCGGATTTGTCGGCGCCTCCATCCAAATAGTGGGTACCGGGTTCGATCCAATACCGGGGAACAACATTGTGAAGTTTAATGGCGTGCCTGCCACGATTACATCCAGTAGTGCGACCAGTCTCACGGTAACGGTCCCAACCGGCGCAACCACGGGAACAATTACCGTAACGTCGAACGGTATGACCGCGAGTTCGACAACACCGTTTGTTGTGTTGAATGTTCCCACAATAATTTCTTTCACTCCGTCGCAAGGTCCTGTTGGCACCGTTGTAACGCTCACCGGAAAAAACTTCAGCGATCTTCCTGCATCCAATATTGTCGCGTTTAACAGCGTTTCAGCAGTGGTTACAGCATCCACGGCAACTAGCATCACCACTACCGTGCCTGCGGGCGCATCGACCGGGCCAATTACGATTAGTGTAAACGGACAAAGCACAGCCAGTTCTTCAGATTTTACTGTCACGGTGACGACCGGCGACTTACATGGCTTTCGCCAGGATGGATTTATCGCCTATCCGAATCCTGCAAAAGATGAAGTTGTCGTCGTGCTTGATGCTTTTGAAAAAGGGAAAAGTGTTGAGGTAGCTGTGTATGACTTAGGAGGGAGGCAACTCGAAAAATTTGCTACCACAGCCTTTAGTGCGGTAGTAGACATCCGCTCTTATAACCGTGGTACCTATGTGATTAAAGTGATCCAAGGCGAAAAAAGCGCGTCGTATCAACTTGTTAAGAACTGATTGAAGGCCCATTAACAGAAACCATTTCAACCCGGGTTGAGGAAGGACACGATCATATTATTCCGCGTTAGGATGATTACAAAATCAGAGTAGCCATGCCTCGCGGTCTAATGTGGATGCTGCGCTGCATGCATCCTTAAGATCCAAATGATCGGTATGCAGCAAGTCAGAACCCCGCACGGCACAATCGCCATGGCAACGCGGAAACCGTACAGAAATCCACCGAATAGCCCTTCCGTTATGGTCAATTCGAGCAGATCGAATGTTAGCATAAGACCCATAATAACGGAAAACGCAATCCATGCAATCATGAAAAGCAAGGTATGGTTGATAATACGTATACTCAATGCATCACTCCTTTGCTTTCTCAGTAGTAGGCACATCCCAACCACCATTATGAAATTGATCAGCATCGAGACAGGCACGGGTATGGACTGAATGATTTTGAACAACGTGGTAGGAGATGTGGCGAGATTCATTTTCTAATTCTCAGTTTTCCGCGCGAGGTTCAAGCCAATATAGCCCAGCAAGGCGTGACAATATATAATTAGTCCGAAGAGCACAGTAATAACTGCGACCTTTAATCCGCCACAAATCACGCGAAAAGGAATAACTTCTTCAGAGGCTTCAATCGCATCAAATGCAAAAAAGAGACCAAGTATTGTTGACCATGTCCCCCACGCTGCAGCGAGTCCACCAATTTGTTTGATCGCGCCGAGCAATCGCGAATCAACTGACTTCTCAGATATGAATGCGATGATAACATAAAGCATCAGCGCGATGTTCACAAAGAGCAGTGCGTTCAGCACAACCATGAATGGCATTCCCCCCTGAATGTTCAGGTCGTGAGATGAATTGAAATATAAGAAGTATACGGCTGCCCACGTGAGGAGCAAAGCAAATACGCCTAAGAAGATCTTTCTCATAAGAATGTGTTTAAAGTTTGGCTTTTATTCTTCGTTAGGCAAGCTTACAATCAAATATGTCTTCACGCTTTTTTTTGAGACCAATGCGCGCTGGGCTCAAGGGATATAGCATTTTCGGCGATGCATGTGGCGAAAGGGTTCTGGCAATTGCTGAAAAGGCGAAGAAGTTCTTCATTGTTGTTTAATTCGCACGCGGCACTGTATTTTCATACGCTTTATGAATTCAAGGAACGGCCCGGTCGAGTACATCTTCAGGCACCAACGATGGGTTGTGCACTTGTTTTTTTGGATAGCAGTGCTGGTGTTTTACGGAGTCTTCTTTGGGCGAAGGAACAGCAACTATGTGCAAACCTTTTTCTTCGTCGGACTACTGATGCCCGTGACAATTGCTACAACGTATTTCCTGAATTATTATTTGTTGCCGCGTTACCTGATGAAGGAGCGTTATGGATTTTTTATCCTGTATTTTATTTATACGCTCATCGGTTCTCTGTTCCTGGAGATGATGGTGGCGATGCTAACTTTTATCGTAATGGCCGAAGTGAAGATACGAGACATGAGTCCCGCTTCATTCGATATATTTTTTATTATGACCTCCTTGTTAATGGTCATTTTTTCCGGGGTAGCCATTAAATTACTTTTGCATTGGCGAACGGCAGAGCAGAACCACCAAAGACTTATTGCCGATAAGGTTGAGGCGGAACTCCGTTTTCTCAAGGTCCAGCTTAATCCACATTTCCTTTTCAATACATTGAACAATCTGTATTATCTGACAACAGAAAAATCGGAGAAGGCACCCCAGGCAATTTTGCAGCTTAGTGAGATGCTTGACTACGTGATGCACTCGGGCAAATCGGTATTTGTTCCATTACGGGACGAGCTTAAACAGGTCGACAACTATATCGCGCTAGAAATGCTTCGCTACGAAGATCGTGTAAAATTACACCGACGTGTTGAAGGAAATCCCGACGAGCACCGTATTGGACCGATGATATTGATAACGCTGATCGAGAATGCGTTCAAGCACGGTGTCATGAAGTCGAGCAATGCTTCATGGATCAAAATATTGGTACAATGCAGTGTGAGTGATTTGAGAATCTCTGTCACGAATAGTGCGTCCGGCGGTGATTCGGGAAACGGTATTGGGTTAGAAAATCTTAGACGTCAGTTGAACTATCTGTATCCTGGAAAGCACGAACTTCGGTTCGGAGCTCGCGGGGAAGATGAATTTTCGGTTGAACTAACGCTGCGGAAATGAGTTTCAAATATCTGATCATCGATGACGAGCCGCTCGCAAGAAAACTCATAGCCTCACACGCTACGAAAATTGAAGGGCTTGAATCTGCAGGCCAGTTCGGGAATGCTATCGAGGCGCTGAATTTCCTAAGAACGCACGATGTTGATCTGATATTTCTCGACATCCAAATGCCCGAGGTGACGGGCCTGCAGTTTGTCAAAGCACTAAAGAATCCGCCGGCAATTATTTTAACAACGGCGTTTCGCGATTTCGCGCCGGAGGCATTCGATATGGATGCCGTGGACTACCTGCTGAAGCCGATTACATTCGACCGACTCATGAAAGCTGTAGGTAAGTTTTTTGTAAGACACGCGGTCGGGGAGAGTCCTGTGGCAAATACGGTGAGGCAGATCAACATCAAGTCTGACCGTCAGATATTCAAAATTCGATTAGACGATATCTCTTATGTCGAAAGTCTTGATGATTACGTGAAAGTGCATTTGGGTGAAAGGTCGATCGTCACGCGTGAAAATATCAGCGCTTTTGAGGAAAGACTCCCTGCAGATGGTTTTGTCAGAATACACCGGTCTTTTATTATCAACCTGCAGAAAGTTAGTTCCGTGTCTGCAGAAGGTGTAAAAATTGAAAATAAAGAACTGCCATTTGGTCGAGTCTTTAAAAAAGGAGCGCTGGAGCGCTTGAATATTGACAACGGCAAATAATAACCCATTTCTACACGGGTTACCCCAATTTCCATTCTCCCAACTTTTTCGCACCTTTGCCTTACGCAAAGCCTATGAAGACCGCCGCCTGAGCCCGACACGGTCGGGTTCCAATCTGATTCTCTATCAGATCAATTTTCAAAGTCACCGATGAGGTGTCTTTCAATTATTCTTCATACTCTAATAATCTAAAATGAAAGTTTTTTCAAAGACAGTTTCTCTATTAAATTTATTTAAGGAAGCCATCCGGGGTAGCGAACAGAATTTCACCGAAGGCAGCATCAATCGCGCCATCTTCATGCTTTCCATCCCGATGATACTCGAGATGGCCATGGAATCGATGCTTGCTGTGGTCGACATCTTTTTCATCAGCAGGCTGAATGACAACAACGCGGTAACTGCGGTAGGACTTACCGAGTCGGTTATCGCTATTGTTTATTCAATGGCCATGGGGCTTGGCATGGCAGCCACAGCAATGGTAGCACGACGTATCGGTGAGAAAGATGCTCCGGGTGCAGGAGTTTCCGCTGTCAACGCGCTCTACATCGGTCTTGCCCTGTCATTGGTCATAAGCGCGCTTGGAATCTTATTCTACAAAGAAACACTGCGACTGATGGGTGCTGACGAGGCAATCATTGATGTTGGGTCAGGCTACACGCTGTGGATGCTTGGTGGAAATTTTACCATCGTGGCCTTGTTTCTGGCCAACGCAATTTTTCGCGGGGCAGGCAATGCGTCCGTGGCCATGCGCTCTCTTTGGATCGCGAACATTCTCAATATGATTCTCGACCCCATTCTCATTTTTGGCTGGGGACCATTTCCGGAACTTGGTGTTGAAGGCGCTGCCATTGCTACTAATATTGGCCGCGCTGCGGGTGTGTTATACCAGGTGTATTTTTTCTATGGGGATAAGGGGATCATCAAGATTCGAAAAGAAAACATCCGAATTGATTGGGATATCATCACGAAGTTGTTGAAAGTATCGGCCGGCAATGTAGGTCAATTCTTAATATCAACAGCCAGCTGGCTTTTCCTCGCGAGGATCATAGTCAATTCCGGTTCCGCGGCTTTTGCTGGATATCAAATTGCCATTCGCGTGATCATCTTCACGATTCTTCCTTCATGGGGTATGGCGAACGCAGCGGCGACGTTGGTGGGACAGAATTTAGGTGCTCAGCAACCCGAACGTGCAGAGAAATCTGTATGGACAGCCGGATTCCTGAATATGATATTTCTTGGATTGATCTCGGTCGTCTTTTTCTTTTCGTCCCGGTGGGTGATGGGCCTCTTTTCATCGGACCCCGAGGTGATTGAATATGGAACTGAATGTCTCAGGATTGTGACCTTCGGCTATGTATTCTTTGGATACGGAATGGTGATCGTACAGGCGTTCAATGGTGCCGGCGATTCCCGCACACCGACGATAATGAATCTCTTTGGTTATTGGTTCTTCCAGATCCCTCTTGCGTATGTGATGGCGATGAAGATGGGATTTGGAGCATCTGGATCTTTTTGGGCTATTGCAATCGCTGAGTCAGTAATGGCCATCGTCGCAATCATCGTGTTCCGAAGAGGGGCGTGGAAGCACGTTAAGATATAAATGGCTGTTGAGCCGTTCGCTGTTGGCAGTTCGCACTTGAATCGGAGTCATGAATTTCGCTTTAAGTGCGAACCCTTGCCAACTGCTCCCGATAGTTATCGGGATTGTCAATTGCTAACTTAATGTCACTTCGATTTTACACGCGACCGACTGCCCACTGCCGACTGCCTACTATTTTCCCTCAGGTTTCTCTTGATTTGACTTAAATGCGGCGCGCACTGCTTTCTCCAATTCCTCGCCAGCTCTCTTCAGGCTTTCCTCAACTTCTTTCCACTTTTCCTTGTTTTTGGAATCGTTGCGGAGCTTTTCGGCGGACGCTTTTAATTCGTCGTATTTTTTCTGAAGATCCTTTTCCATTCTGGCGCTGGCGTCTTTGGCTTCCACCATGAATTGATCTAGTTTTCGCCCGAAATCTCTGAAAAAAGTCTCTGCTTTTCCTTCCGGATTTCCTTCGCGTTTTTCTTCCATACCCCGTTTAATTGCTTTTTGAATACCTAAATTACAGACTTAAATCAAGATCTCCATGGAGCAGGAGTTAGATCCCGTCGATCACATTCAACGGTTGCTTGAGAATAAATCTCAAGCCAAACAAATAACCTATAAAAACCTGATCAATGCCTTTGAGGTCCTTGCAAAGGAATCCAGGCGTGTTGCCACGGAGCTGAAGAAGAAAACAAAAACATCTACTGACCATGATGTTACAGTTGATTTCAAGCGGATCAATGACCATGAATTTCAGGTGAAGCTCGCCGGTGATCTTCTCATCTTCGTACTCCACACCAACATTGTCACCTTCGATGACGAAAGTGAGGTAATGAAGAATCCATATATCAAAGAGAAGGAGATCAATCGCTATTTTGGTCAGATCATGATTTACAATTTCATGTCTGATTCACTCAAGTTTAATCGCGTGAATGATCCCGGGTACTTACTGGCGCGCCTGCTCATCAATCATGAAGGACGCTACATCGTAGAGGGTGAGGGTAAACTCGGAGTTGTCTATAGTCATGTATCACCGGCTGCCATCACAGAGGCTGATCTCAACATACTTGTGAAGTTGGCACTCACGCTGGCTATTGAGAATGATCTTATGGCACCTCCCTACCCACAGGTGAAGTTCATCACTTTACATCAAAAGCTGGAAAAAACACAAGAGCTAGGGGCCGGTCAGAAAATTGGATTCCGAATGAGTTACCACAGCAAGATTGAAGGGTAATGCCCAGGGTTTCAAAAGTATTATTTTTGCGTTGATGCGGTATCTTCTTAACATGTCGGAAACTGTCCATAGCCAATCGCGATCGCGATCGGGACCAACGGCCAATAGCTTTTTAAAAGCATCATCTTGGCTATGTCTTACATTGGCATTCATCCTGGCGATCTCATCCTGTGCTTCCTCTCATCACACGCACAAGAAATTGAAACGTGGAAAACCGATCCCATGCCCGCTGAAAGATTGCTGACATGCGCAAAATTGTAATTGCCATCGATGGGTATTCTGCTTGCGGCAAAAGCACCACCGCGAAGGAAGCTGCCAAAATATTGGGGTTTCGTTACATTGATTCGGGCGCGATGTATCGTGCCGTCACATTGTTTTTCCTCGACAACCACATCGCACTAACAAATCCCCGGGAAGTGAGTCGCGCTCTTGAACAGATTAAGATATCCTTTCGGGTGAATGCAAAGGGAAAGACCGAAACGTTTCTCAATGGCAGGATCGTGGAAAAGGAAATACGAGAAATGCGTATTGCGGAATGTGTTAGTCAGGTCAGCGCGATTGGTGCAGTACGTCATGCGATGGTAGAGCAGCAACGAAGAATGGGCAAGGAGCGGGCGATTGTCATGGACGGCCGCGATATCGGGACAGTCGTTTTTCCCGACGCAGAACTCAAGCTTTTTCTTACCGCCGATTTATTGGTGAGGGCATTTCGCAGGCAAAAGGAATTGCTGGAGCGAGACGAAATGGTGGATGTTGACACCATCGTGGAAAACCTGCTCAAGCGCGACGAATTGGACAGCACAAGGCAGGAAAGCCCTCTTCGAAAGGCAGCGGATGCAATCGAGATTGATACCACCCACATTACCATCGACGAAGAGGTTGACGAAGTGATCCGATTGGCGCTTGAAAGGATGCTTAAGAAAGTGAAATAAAGGCCTCGCCGTCCAACCTAAAAACGTCCAACAAAAGCCCAAAAAAACCTTGCTGGGGACGGATAATTGTTAATTTTGCCACCGGCCTAAATTATTGTTGCCACTCAGAATTCATGGGCAAATTTATTCGTCTCAAGAAAGGATTTACAATCAACCTTGCGGGCAAAGCAGCCCCGAAAATAATCGAAACAGAACCCACTGAAACGGTATCGGTAAAACCCGGGGATTTCCACGGACTTTACATGCCTAAGGTCGTGGTGAACGTGGGGGACGCAGTGAAAGCTGGTTCGCCTTTGTTCCATGACAAAAAGATTGAAAGCGTCCAGTTCACCTCACCGGTGTCTGGCGAGGTGGTCGAAGTGGTTCGCGGCGAAAAAAGGAAGCTCATTGAAATAAAAGTTCTTGCTGACAAACGCAACGAGTTCTTGAATTTCAAGAAGCACACGGTTTCTGAAATCGCGAATCTGTCTTCCGATGAAGTTAAAGCGCAATTAACGGCATCCGGCGTGTGGGCAAATTTTATCCAACGCCCCTTTGGCACGATTGCGGATCCATCGCAGACGCCCAAAGCAATTCATGTATCAGCTTTCGACACCAGCCCCCTTGCCCCGGATTACAGTCTTATTTTTAAAGGTCAGGATCAGTATTTTCAGGCAGGTATTGACATTATAAAAAGACTTACGAATGGCGCAGTTCATGTGAACACGCACACGACCAGTGAAATCTCAACGGTGTTTTCGCAGGTCAAGGGTGCCGAAGTAAATAAGTTCTCGGGCCCGCATCCGGCAGGGTGCGTAGGTGTGCAGATACATCATATCGATCCCATCAACAAAGGCGATATTGTATGGACGATCAATCCTTTTGGTGTTATTCAAATTGGAAAATTGTTCCTCAATGGCGTGTATGACGCCTCAAAAATTATTGCCGTCGTTGGATCCGAGGTAAAGGATCCTCAATACTATAAGACAGTCACCGGTGCCTCGATTAAAAAATTCATTACCAATAACCTGAAGAACGACAATGTCAGATGCATCTCAGGTAATCCACTGACGGGCACCAATATTGGGAAGGACGGACACCTCGGATTTCACGATCTGCAATTGACCGTGTTGCCAGAGGGTAACGACTACGAATTCCTGGGATGGATTCTTCCGGGTGCGAATAAGTTGAGCTTTCACCGCGCGTGGGGTCTCCTTTCTTTCTTAACGCCAGGCAAGGAATTCAAACTCGACACCAACACCCATGGTGAGCCCCGGGCGTTCGTGCAGAGCGGTGTATTTGAAAGGGTTGTCCCGATGGACATCCTGCCAACACATCTCATAAAAAGCATTCTTGCTGAGGATATTGATGAAATGGAGGCATTGGGGATTTATGAGGTGATTGAGGAAGATGTTGCGCTCTGCTAAGAGATTATGAGTTTTTTGAGGAACCAGCTTGATAAGGTCAAGCACAATTTCGAGAAGGGTCAGAAGTGGGAAAAGTTCTACTTCGCGTACGAGGCCCTCGATACATTTCTTTACGCACCGAATACGACAGCTGAAATCAAAGGTGTCCAGGTACGCGACGCAGTCGATCTCAAGAGGTTGATGATGACAGTGATTATCGCGATGGTGCCCTGTCTCATTTTTGGTATGTGGAACGTCGGACACCAGCATAATCTTGCGCTCGGGCAACCATCATCGTTTGGTGAGGAATTCTGGTTTGGGTTTCTGAAAGTGCTTCCTATTATCATCGTCTCATATGGCGTTGGTCTTGGAATTGAATTTCTGTTCTCAACCCTTCGCAGACACCCTGTAAATGAAGGATTTCTTGTCACCGGGATGCTGATCCCACTTGTGATGCCTGCAGGTATTCCTCTGTGGCAGGTGGCAATTGCTACGGCATTTGCGGTGGTTATTGGAAAAGAAGCCTTTGGCGGTACCGGTATGAATGTGCTCAACGTGGCCCTTACGGCACGGGCGTTTCTTTATTTCGCGTACCCTTCACAGATTTCTGGTGAAGTTTGGACATTTTTGGGCGAAGGCGCCAAGACAGTGTCGGGGTATTCGGGCGCAACGCCTCTGGCACTTGCCGCTGCCTCTACGGGAAATGTGGTGAATGACCTTAATGCATTCGGTGCAGGGTGGGCTGATGGAATGTATTCGTTCTGGAATATGTTCATAGGAGTAATGCCGGGTTCCATTGGGGAAACGTCTACCTTAATGTGCCTCATTGGCGCGGCGATATTAGTAATCACAGGTGTGGGAAGCTGGAAGATCATCGTTAGTGTTTTTGGCGGAGCTTATGCAATGGGCTTGTTGCTAAATGCGGTTGGAACCAATCCATTCACTCAGCTTCCGGCGGAGTACCACCTGGTAATCGGAGGGCTCGCGTTTGGAGCCGTATTCATGGCAACGGACCCGGTGACGGCAGCGCAAACGGAAACAGGAAAGTGGGTTTACGGTTTCATGATAGGTGTGTTCACTGTGTTGGTGAGGGTCTTTAATCCAGCCTATCCTGAGGGTATCATGCTGGCGATACTTCTTATGAATGTGTTCGCACCGCTGATCGATTATTTTGTAGTAGGAGCAAACAAAAAAAGAAGATTACAACGTGCGACAGTCTAATACTTACATCATTCTTTATTCCGCTGCGATCACGGTCGTTTGCGGTGGATTACTGGCCTTTGCGGCCGTTAGTCTTAAAGACAAGCAGGACTTCAATATTGCCCAGGAGCAAAAGAAGAACATTCTTTCTTCCGTGATAACCTTGAGCGAAACGGATAACGTGGATGCGATCTACAATAAGCGCGTGAAGGCATTTGTGCTGGATTACAATGGTAACGTTGTTCCCGGGAAGAAAGTGCAGGACGTGGTTGTCGCTTCTGAATACAAGAAAGCTCCCAAAGACAGATTGTTGCCAGTCTATGAATTCCGCAGCGAGGGGGATACATCAAAAGTCGAATATGCCGTAATGCCTGTTTATGGGTACGGCCTCTGGAATAACATCTGGGGATTTGTTGCGGTGAAATCTGATTTTAGCACAGTTCAGGGTGTCAAGTTTCAGCACGCTGGTGAAACGCCTGGCCTTGGCGCACGAATTGAGTCAGAGGAAATTCAGGAGCGGTTCAAAGGCAAGACAATTTTTGATAACGGCACGCTGACACCGGTAGCGATTCAAAAAGGAGAGGGTCAGGATTATTCAAGCAGTCCTCACAAAGTGGACGGAATGTCTGGCGCCACCCTTACCGGAAAAGGTGTCAACAACATGCTGAAGGACTACCTGGCATGCTATGAGAATTATCTGAAGAAGAAGGCAGACGCGAATAAACAAGCATCATTATGAGTACAGAAGCAGCGGTCATAGAAAAGGCTCCCGAAAAGAAGGAGGCACTTTTTTCAAAGAAAAACGTCAAGCTGATTACCAATCCACTTGATATTGATAACCCGGTAACCGTACAGATTTTAGGCGTATGCTCATCTCTTGCTGTCACAACACAGATGAAGCCGGCGTTCGTAATGTCACTAGGTCTTACCATTGTTACAGCGTGTTCCAACGTCGCTATATCAGCCATGAGAAATACGATCCCGTCGCGGATTCGTATCATCGTCCAGCTTGCTATTGTGTCGCTGTGGGTTATCATGGTTGACCAGATATTGAAAGCTTATGTTTACGACGTTTCAAAACAGCTATCTGTATTTGTCGGGCTTATTATCACAAACTGCATTGTGATGGGTCGCCTCGAGGCATTTGCAATGGCGAACAAACCATGGCCATCATTCCTTGACGGGATGGGGAATGGAATCGGTTATGGAATGATCCTTATGATACTCGCCTTTGTGCGTGAGTTGTTTGGTGCCGGGTCGCTTTTTGGTTACAAAGTGTTTGCCTCAATCGGTATTCCATATCAAGGCAATGGCTTGTTGCTGTTGCCAGCGGGTGCCTGTATCTTGCTCGGCATTATCATATGGGTTCAGCGTTCCCTCAACGGTTATCGTGAAGCACATTAATTGGTTGTAAGATTATGAAAGACCTCTTTAACATAGCGATTCGGTCGACGTTCATCGACAACATGATTTTTGCATATTTCCTTGGGATGTGCTCTTTCCTGGCCATCTCGAAAAAGGTATCTACAGCATTTGGTCTCGGCATTGCGGTGATCTTTGTGATCGGCGTAACTGTACCGATTAACTGGCTGATTCAGAATTACGTGCTCACAGCGGGATCTCTTGCGTGGCTGGGGCCCGACTTCGCGAACATTGATTTGAATTTTCTCCAGTTCATAGTATTTATTTCCGTTATCGCCGCAATCACGCAGCTGACTGAAATGGCAGTTGAGAAATTTTCGCCTGCGCTATACGGAACGCTTGGTATCTTTCTTCCTCTTATTGCGGTGAACTGCTCCGTGCTCGGCGCTGCCCTATTTATGGTTGGCCGCCCTTACAACCTTGCAGAAGCTACTGTGTTTGGGTTTGGCTCTGCAACCGGATGGATGATCGCCATTGTGGCCTTGGCTGGCGTTCGCGAGAAAATGAAGTATTCAAATGTTCCCGCACCATTACGAGGACTTGGAATTACATTTATCCTCGTAGGGTTGATGTCGTTGGGATTTTTAAGTTTTCTTGGATTTAGCCTTTGAGATCAAAGTTTTAGTTCTCACTGTATTTTTAGGAAGGCTATTGAGTTTGGTGTTACGTTTTGGTCAGCACCTGGATTTTATCCGTCGTTAATGACCTCATTTTAACGTTGAGAGACATCATCGACACCCGACGCCCATACCCGGTAGCACGCACCCAACACCCGTTTCATGAAAAAGTTTTTTGGTAAGATTGTCCGCTATTTTTTCAATGGCACACTCTTTATCGTTCCGCTTGTTGCCACGATATACTTCATTATCCAATCCTTCCAATGGCTAGACAGCAGACTCGATTTGCCTTATCCAGGGGTTGGATTTGCAATCATTCTCAGCGTCATCACATTGTTCGGGTATTTTACATCGAATTTTGCATTTCGTACGATCACAGACTGGTTCGATGCGGTAATCAATAAAATTCCATTGGTGAAACTGATCTATTCATCAATAAAAGATTTGCTTGCTGCCTTTGTGGGTGATAAGAGAAAGTTTAATAAACCAGTGCTGGTAACAATCAACAAGGAAAACACGCTTCACCGTATAGGTTTTATCACGCAGTCCGACTTATCAGAAATCGGCTTGAAAGATATGGTCGTTGTCTATTTCCCACAGTCATATGCTTTCGCGGGCGATCATTTTGTTGTATCACGCGAAAACATCAAAGAGCTGGATATAAACGGAGCGATCGCAATGAAGTTCATTGTATCTGGTGGCATTTCGGGATTCAAGGAGCATTCTGTATAGGTGCCCATTCGCGGCTATCATATTTTTGTATCTTTATCGCGAATGAAAAAATCGATCTTCGGCCTGGTTCTTATCCTTTTCGCCTGTCAGGTGAATGAGGCCGATGCGCCTGAGATGAACACACAGGATGCTCAGCAAATAGGGGCGACCAGCGTCGTGATGGGTGGAGAAATTAAAGAGATTGGTCCTGTGCGTCCTGTGAACTATGGCTTTTTTTGGGATACGCAATCGGATCTTTCAGTTGTGGCATCTGCAAATAAGCTTGTGCTCGGCGCCGCAAGCGGCCCAAAGGTTTACAGCATTAAGCTTGATAATCTATCGAAGAACACCACTTATTATTACCGTAGCTTTTCTGCCAATGGGGATTATTCAAAAATCTACT
Source organism: Cyclobacteriaceae bacterium (assembly GCA_044223825.1). GTDB lineage: Bacteria > Bacteroidota > Bacteroidia > Cytophagales > Cyclobacteriaceae > ELB16-189. The sequence continues at coordinate 325,372 of JBGALO010000006.1, forward strand.
ACGGAAATACGGTGTCGTTTAAGACCCTTAATTGATTTGAGGTTCAGCATTTGACCTTTGGTTAGGTCGCGCTTTTGCCCGCGGCTGCGGTAGGTTTTACTTTTAGCATTTTACTCCCGATATTCATCGGGATTACATTCCTATTTTGAAAAGGCTCTTCCGTATTCTTTTTTTCTTCTTTTTGGCCTTGTATGTCATTATCCACTTCTTTGATTCTATGGAAGGGGAAGTGTCGGTAGCGCCCCAACCGGATGGTGACTATGATTTTCACGACTCTCTGGCAACCGTTGTTCATCACCGGGTTTGGAAAGACCTTGACGACAACGAGCGTTCATTTTCATTCGGAATCAGTGACATCGATAATGAAGATGCATTCAGGTTTCGGGATAATGTTAACGTTGTGGAAGATGGAACGGAAAAGGGCTTTTGGCACAACCTTTACCTCGATCTCTACGACCATGACAAGAATATACTTCAACCCTTACGGGATTCACTCCAGGATTTGGCAATCAAAGACAATTTGAAAACAGATGGATTGCTCTACGCGACTGTGTCGATGGTGCAGGACATCGAATATAACTACGTGCTGCAGTCTGACAGTTGCTTTACCCATAGTGACCATCCCTGTGTGCCGCTCCAGCGATATGGCGTTCTGTCTCCTGTCGAATTTATGTATTCCCTCGCCGGGGACTGCGATACGCGGACGTTGCTGCTTTTTACGCTGCTTAAGAATTTGGGATACGATCCGATCATAGTGAACAGCTATCAGTACAAGCATTCCATGCTTGCTGTCGATATGCCAATCACGGGCGACTTTTTTATTCACAAGGGAAGAAAATTTTACTTTTGGGAAACCACCTCACGTGGATGGCTGCCAGGTATGCTGCCTCCCGATATGAACAATCCTGATTATTGGACTATAATTCTTGACTATGAATTCCAAGCTGACCCTACTCGCACTTATTGAAATCCTCACCGCACTGAGTCTCGGTGTCGCGATTCTTGCTGCTACCTATCTTCTGTTAAAGTATGTCGGGTTCAAAAGATATGGAATCGAGAAAAACAATCAGGCCTATGGAATTTTTATGGCCAGCGTTCTTTTCTCTGTCGGGTATATGGTAAGCGGAGTTATTCAGCCGCTCTTATCTCTCTTTCGTATTCTGTCCACGAAGGATACCAGCACACTGCACCTGGCATTGTCTTTTTTTGGCATCGGCGCCATTTACATTTTTTCGTCATTTGCGGTTGCGCTTTTCGTTTGCCTGCTGGGCATGATGCTCTATAACTATATCACACCCATTGATGAAATGACGGAATTACGCAACAACAATCTGGCAGTGGCGCTTGTAGTCGGAAGCATTATCATCACCTTGAGCCTTATGACCCGGGATGGGGTAAGTTTGCTGATGGAGTCTTTCATTCCATACCCCGATATGTACCCAAAAGGGCAATAGGTAAAATTTCCTGTCGGGGTTTCTACGCCCTTCCACAATCTCCTTAGTATTCTTACAGTCGCAGGCAGCGATCGCGATCGCGTTTGTGTCTTAAGACTGTATTTAAACCCCTGATTTATGAATAGGGTATTGCTAACAAAAGTATTTTGTGGAACACTGATCATTGCCGGGTTGAACGGTTGTGATGTCTTTCAAAAAGATGCGTCGCCCACGGACGTTCAGACAGTTGCGTTGTATTTACCTCCGAACAAGAGCGCTGTGATTGATGTGGGTCAGGTGATTCCTGATTTCAGCACAATATCAGTTAACGAGACTGCGGCAATTAAATTTCTTGGTGGCCGCTACGTCGGCTACAGCGCAGGGAACAAGAATACCGATAATTTCACTTTTAATGTTGATCGTAAAAGCGGAGGTAAGTCGGTCGTTAACGTATCTGTCGCACCTCAATCTGCAACAAACGATGCTTGTGACAAAAATGGCGCTTTCACCTACGCCCGTATAGTGAAGAATTCAAAACTGGTTGTCAACCTCTTAAATAATTATGAGTTCTGTGGCTACACAAAGTTGCCGGGCCAGTTCAGTGCAACGAGGTGCGAATCTGCGGATGTTATGATTTCGATCTATAGCGCGCCGACTACTTTCACTGCGATATGCACGTACAGTCCACCGAAAGATTTTGTCGGTCAAATAAGATTCAAATACTACCTGGGAATGGCAAGCAAAAATTTAGGATCCCTTGTTGGGCTTCCCGGCATTGGCGATCCGGGCATGTATCAATATTATTCAGAGCATGACGCGGTAATCGATGTTGTGGAGCAATAGTTTTTAGTTAGTAGAATTGGTTTGACCCCGGAAGGACTCCGGGGTTTTTGTGTTATATAATGGAAAAAGTGCGGTCAATCATTGATGGTTGTAAAAAAGGTGATGTAAAGGCACAGGCATCGCTGTTTGACTTGTACAAGAAAAGGTGGATGGGTATTTGCGTTCGCTATGTAAAGGATACTTGCGATGCACAAGACATTTTCCAGGAAGCTGCGATACGGGTATTTGCAGATATCAAATCACTAAGGGATCCGGATGCTTTTGATTGGTGGGCAAGGAGAATCATGATCAATTATTCTCTCAATTACCTGCGCAAAAAGAAAGCCTATGGACTGGTGCTTCAGGAATATCAGAACGCCCGAATAGCAGATGAAAAAATCGAAATGCCGTCCCTGACCCGGATGGAAAGTGATGAATTGTTGAATTTGATCAATATGCTTCCTGATGGCTACAGATTGGTTCTCAATCTGGCACTTGTCGATGGATACAAGCATGCGGAAATAGCAAAGGCGCTATCGATCTCAGAAAGTACATCAAGATCGCAATTGAATAAGGCGAGAAAATCGCTGCAAAAACTTATTGAGAATTTTAAAACGAAAGAAAATGCAAGGATCGCGGGATGAGCTCGAGGAAATTCTTCAGGAGAAGCTTTTCGAGTACGAAGTCACAGTGCCGCGGGCGTCACGGGACTTTATTTTTGCGAATATTCGCAAGCTTGCGCGGAGAAGAGCTAATAGGAGACTAGGGTACCTGGCGGCGGCATCGTTCTTGGTAACCAGTTATTTCATTTTTGACAACGGAGTTTTTAAAGGCACTCTGGACACCCATCAGCCGGCATCCGTTGTTATTTCAAAGAGTGCTCCACCGGCTGCTTCTACACCCGCACAGTCCGCAATACCAAATCTCACGGATAATTTTTCTGGCCACAGCAATATCAACGCTGCCTACAACGGTAAATCGGTGAAGCTTCCTGATGAGCAACAAGTACAATCGGGCAGCAACGAAACCTTTACGCCAATGCCTGATCAATATCACGCGATAGTTCAGGAAGATCTGCAGTCCTCACCCATGGCTACGGTGGAAAAGTCAGATTCTGCCCATTCAACATTGGATGATCGAAGAGATGTGAACAAAAAAGAAGATCAAATAATGAACAGAGCCCCTGACTTGCAGAGGCGGCTGCGTTTTAATGTCAGCGTGATGCCGTTATTGGCGTTTGCCAACGTTATTCCGAGTGCGAGTGATGGACCGGTCCTTACGGGCTTCAGTTCTCCCGCCGGCATGAGTCCTTCACGTCTGGGAGCGCGTGTAGCATTTTCGATAGACTGGGCGCTAAAGAACAACCGATTCTTGTATGCCGGGTTGTCTTACTTCAATTATAGAACTGCCTTTACATACAATTCTGATGAAGCGGTTGGTGGCGTCTCGGTTAAAAACGTGGTCGATCAACGATTATCAGGATTCGGTCTATCGGCTGGCGCACGATATCCACTAAAGATCTATGGCCACAAAAGGCGCTATGTAACTGGTGGGATTGAAACGCAAATTCTTACTGGCGGTCGCCCCGGGCTTACAGCGCCACTGCAGATAGTATTGACCGGTGGTTATGCCAGCGAAGTCGCCTTATCAAGGGGATTTCTAAGATTGCAACCCACGCTAAGCTATTACCTTTCGAGTGTTCATTTTCCTGGATTGCAATCGCATCCTTATTGGATAGGATTTGATGTGGCCTACGTATGGCAGCACTAGTGAATAACGCCGGATCCGATGAGTTCATCGTCGTTGTACCAGGCCGCAAATTGACCTGGCGTAACACCTCGTTGAGGGCGTTTGAAAATGATGTACAAGCCGTTCTCCCTTTGGTGTAGGACACATTCCTCCAATGGCTGACGATATCTTATTCGAGCCAGGAATGTTTTCGATTCACCATTGGCCAGCCTGAGATCAGGGCGGATCCAATGTTCGTCAGACAACGGAACAAACAGGCCCTTCCTGTAAAGGCCAGGATGGTCATCCCCGCTTCCAGTGTAAATCACATTTTTTTCAGTGTCTGTTCCAATAACGAAAAGCGGCCTTTCGTAGCCTCCGATGTTAAGTCCCCGCCGTTGTCCGATTGTATAATAATGTGCCCCATTGTGTTCGCCAACAATCTCTCCGAGTGCCGGCTCAAGAGCATAGGGTTCTGTGATTTTCGCCAGGTCATCATTGGCGTAACCATTCGCAAACGCGGACGAATCAAACGGAACTTCGATTACCTTACCCTTTCTGGGCTCAAGCCGTTGTTGTAGGAAATCCGGCAGATGTACTTTTCCAACAAAGCACAAACCTTGTGAGTCTTTCTTCTCAGCCGTCGCTAGTCCCGCGTTTTTTGCGATCGCCCGCACTTCAGTTTTCAACAGCTCGCCAATCGGGAACAATGCCCTGGAAAGCTGTTCCTGTGTAAGCTGACATAAGAAGTAGCTTTGATCTTTATTGGGATCTTTGCCAGCCAGCAATCGATAAAATGTTTTACCATTTCTTTCAACCGTACCTTTTCTGCAGTAGTGCCCTGTGGCAACAAAATCAGCTCCGAGCTTCAGGGCGGCATCCAGGAAGACGTCGAATTTGATTTCACGATTGCAAAGAATATCAGGGTTCGGTGTCCTGCCGCGTTGATACTCCGCGAACATGTAATCCACAATGCGTTCCTTATACTCTTTGCTGAGGTCGATCGCCTGGAATGGTATACCCAGATGTTGCGCTACAATCATCGCATCATTGCTGTCGTCGAGCCATGGGCATTCATTGCTGATCGTCACCGAATCATCATGCCAGTTCTTCATGAACATGCCGATTACCTCGTAGCCTTGTTCTTTGAGCAATAATGCAGTGACACTCGAATCGACACCACCCGAGAGACCGACAACCACACGTTTTTTTACGCCTGCCATAATGAAACGCTATCTCGCTAATGCGATTTTTTCATTCAAAAGCTCATTGACAAGTTCGTTGAATCGCTGTTTGAACTGATCATAATAAATTCCCGTCCCTGGTCCTTCAAAGCCTGTGCGAATGGTTTTCACCTTCCCATCGCGACCAATAAAAATCGTAGTGGGGAAGGCCAGTACCTGGTTGAGCATTGGAAGGGTTTCTGCCGCTTTTTTCTTATCGTTCGTGCCTGCGATGACAAAGTCATAGGGGACATTCAATTTGTCCTTCATTTTCTTCACCCTGCCGCTGGCATATTCAAAATCGTCTTTTCGTTCATACGCAAGCCCCAGGATTTCAACTCCACGCGTGTTGTTTTGACGATACCATTCTGATAGAAATTTTGTTTCATCCATACAGTTGGGGCACCACGTTCCGAATATCTGCAGGATCAAAACTTTGTTTTTGAATTTATCATCCGAAGGGCTCACTTCTTTGCCATTGACATCTTTGAATTTGAAATCGATCTTATCAAATCCTTTCTTTAAGAAAGTGAGCGATTCGGCATCGGGCATCTTTGCATTATCATCCTTCATGCCTGTCCAGACTTCGTGTGCGCTCTTGCCAGACCAATAATCGCCGGTCAACTTACCATCCGCGTCTTTGGCTGCGATGAAAAGAAATGCATGATTGCCGTCGAATGTGCTCAGGTAGAGTTTGTCCTGTATCACATTTCCTTCGAGATACCGGTAATCTCCTAACGGCGTGAGGAATGTGCCCTCAGCATAGTTCCCTTTTTGAGTGAACACGCCAACGGAAACTGTTGTGTCCTTCTGATCACTAATGAAAGTCACCGCATATTTTCCGTTGAAATCGACGCCGGCTACGTCCTTGACTTTTTCGAACCGGAAGTCTTCACCGAATGTCGCGTTGAAAGGAAGCTTAAAACTTTTGTCGTAGTTCTTGTAATAGAATCCATCCAATGAATTTGCATTGACCTTTGCGCGCAGCTCTGCATCAAAAATGTGGAGGACCATTTTAACCGAATCGTTTTCGATAGTAATCTCATCCAGTTTCAGTTTCTCCGATGCGTTTTTTAAATAGGCCACATATTTTCCACCTTCATTTCCGACCTCGAACGTGAACGGAAGTTCCTGACCTTGTAGCTGGATGACGCCCCGATATACCCCCGTTTTTAACTCGACGGGCTTTGGGGTACATGCACCAAGCAGTGCCAAAACACTCAAAAAGTGAAGAATTCGCATGGATTCCAGATTTTCAACTGAGAACGCAAAAATGCATCAAATGATTCTAATTTCGCTCTCCGGCAATAAAAACCAACGAATTCAATGACTGCATTAAAAGATGTACGCGTGCTTGAACTCGCATCTGTTCTGGCCGGGCCCAGTGTGGGACAATTTTTCGCGGAACTCGGCGCTGAAGTGATCAAGATCGAAAACGTTCAGACTGGAGGAGACGTCACCCGCACATGGAAAGCAGCGGGCGAGCCCGAAGGAGATTTGTCTGCATATTTTTGCTCATGCAATTGGGGAAAAAAGTCGGTCGCTGTCGATCTCTCAAAGGCGGAGGGAAGACAAGTTGTATTCGACCTGGTCTCCACGTCAGATATCGTCATTGCGAGCTACAAGCCTGGTGATGCCAGGAAGCTCGGGGTATCGTATGAACAGCTTGTCGGAAAGAATCCGAAGATTATCTATGGGCAAATCTCCGGTTATGGCTCTGACAACGACAGGGTAGGTTACGATGCAGTGATTCAGGCGGAGTCCGGGTTTATGGATCTGAATGGTGAGAAAGGAGGACCTCCTGTGAAGATGCCGGTGGCATTAATTGACGTTCTCGCTGCGCACCATCTTAAAGAAGGTATCTTATTGGCGCTATTGCATCTTCATAAGACAGGCAAGGGGAGTTTGGTGGAAGTCTCGTTGATTCAGGCAGCGGTAGCGTCACTGGCCAATCAAGCCTCCAACTGGCTTGTCAACAAGAAGATCCCTTCAAGGCAAGGATCATCCCATCCAAACATTGCACCCTATGGTGATGCCTTTGAAACAAAGGACGGAAGAAAGATTCTTCTTGCAATTGGTAGTGACAGACAATTTAATGATCTGATCAAAACGCTTGAATTGCCGGATGGTATTCAGGATTTTGCCACCAATCAAAGGCGGGTTGTCAATCGCGCGGCGTTAAATGAACTGCTTTCAAAAAAGATTCGATTGTGGGAATCAGGTGACTTGCTTAAACAACTGCATGCGAAGAAAATTCCTGCAGGCATAATTCAAAATATCAAGGACGCTTTCCTTATGCCCGAAGTGGGAATGATGTTGATGCGCGGTGGGGCACTGGCGGGTGTAAGAAATTTCGCTGCCACTTCCGCTTCATGGGAATTAAAAACATTATCACAGCCACCTCACTTTGGTGAGCATAATGCAGAATTCTTAATTCGGAATTAACGGAAAAATTATTCCCATCTGCCGCGTGATGTGGTGTAAATGTGAGCGCAGAGTAAATTTCCGTGTAACATGGTGATGTCTCCAAAAAAGACTGAAATTTTCCCAGGCAGGGAAATTCAATAAAGCTTGCCAGGTGTTTTGATTATTTGCTCGTTTGTGTTCAATTGATCCCCACGCGGCCCTTCACCAATTCGAAAATGCCCTTTGAATTGTAGCCCACACCATTTTTGAAAACTAGCTCGACCTTTCGAATGTCGGAGATATTCCGGGATGGATCACCATCAATCACAATAAGGTCTGCCTCTTTTCCGGCTTCTATGGAGCCAATTTGTTTTTCTTTTCCGAGCGCGATGGCTCCATTCATCGTTGCGATTTTAATTGCCTGCAATGGCGTAAATCCCTCGGCAACGAGCATTTCGATGGATCGTTGATTACCATACCCCGCAATCACACCGCCATTTCCGGTTGGGTCGGTACCGACAGTGAGCAGTCCTCCGGCGTCATAGAACATTTTTTCAATGCGCATACAATTTTTCAGCGCTGCCTTGAATGTCTCGGTCCTTGGTTTCACAAGCTTATAGTATTCTTCCCTGGTATTGTCGGCCATTGCCGCGATTACTTCGTTGTAAGGAGGATCGACATCGAAAACCGCGAGCGTTGAATTGATAGAAACTTTCTTTTCAACCAGGAACCTGATGAGACTTTTTGCTTCTTCGCTTTCAGGATTCATCTCGGAAAGGCCGTTCTGTGCCGGGCATTCGTCCTTTACTTTATTTTTCGCGAAGTCTGTTGATGCAAGAAACCCATGTTCCAAATGATCGATACCCAACATGGCAGCCTCACGATACGTCACGGAACATAAATGACCTGTGACTTTCAAACCCCGCTGATGAGCAGCTTCGATCGCAGCGCCGAGCGTTGCCTGGTTGATCTTCATATAGGCTTTGAATGAAGTCATGCCGACATCGGCCCAGTAGTTGACAAATTTCCTGGCCTCTTCCGGATTCTTGAGCTGGTACATTTGAGGCGCAAATGCCCCTGCGCCCTCGAGATACGGCGCCGTCGGCTCGATGGTGGGCGCGATAATTTTATTTTGTTCGGATTCCTTCATCAAACTGATATCAGAGAAAGGCTCCAGGCTTCCGCCAGTGCGGATTGTCGTTGCGCCTGCTGCCAGGTACAACTTTGGAAATGTAAAGGGTAATTGCTTAAAGTGCGCATAAAAAGGCTTCAGCGAATACGCAGGATAATACATATGTTCGTGAAGCATCACGAATCCGGGGAGCAACGCTTTCCCCTTTAAATCAAGCGAGGTAGCATCAGGAGGAATTTTGATTTTCGTGGCATCGCCTACCGCTTCAATCTTACCGTTTCGTATTATAATAGTTTGATTTGGTTTGGGTGGGTTTTCTTTCCCGTCGATGACAAGGGCATTTGTCAATGCAATCACCGGGGCATCAATGTCGACATAGGATTTCACGTCCGGTGGCAGCGCAGTCTGAGCCACAGACTCAACCGACCACAAACAGCAAATAATGGCGAGGAGCTTTTTCATGAATAAAAGATAGCCATGCTGTTCCGCAAAGCAAAGACTTTAGCGACGTCTGGTTACTTGCTGGTGGCCAGTGGTTACGCAAATGCTGTTGCTTTTCCACTATATTACACAATGGACATTTTTGCACGCAAGTCGATTGAAGCGGTCATGAAGGCTAGCGAAGATCACGGAAAAGGTTTAAAGCGATCGCTTGGCGCCTTCAATCTTGTTGCGCTGGGCATCGGGGCTGTTATTGGAGCGGGTCTTTTTGTGCGAACAGCAGAAGCGGCAGGGGAAGCCGCAGGTCCGGCTGTCGTGGTGTCGTTTATCATTGCCGCCATCGGGTGTGCATTTGCGGGTTTTTGCTATGCAGAATTCGCTGCCATGGTCCCTGTTTCCGGAAGTGCATACACATACACTTATATAACCATGGGTGAAGTCGTTGCCTGGGTCATCGGCTGGTTGTTGATTCTCGAATATGCCCTTGGCGCTTCGATGGTATCGGTGGCCTGGAGTGAATACTTAAACAGTCTATTGGGCGGAGCCATTCCATATCAATGGTGTCACTCTCCGTTCGAAACTTCTCCAACAGGTGTGGCTGGAATAATGAATGTTCCCTCGATGGTGATCCTCTCGATCCTGAGTCTTGTTCTTATCAAAGGAGTGAAAGAGTCGGCTACGGTAAATGCCATCATTGTTTTTATTAAAGTGGCTATCGTCTTGGTTGTAATTGTAGTTGGCTGGCAATTCATAAATCCGGCGAACTACGTACCGTTCGTGATACCAGAGGGAACTGCAGGTCATGAAGAATGGAATCGTCACGGATGGTTTGGTGTATTGGGAGGAGCGGGGATCGTTTTTTATGCGTTCATTGGCTTCGATGGAGTGTCAACTGCAGCACAGGAATGTCGCAACCCAAGACGCGATATGCCAATCGGAATTCTTGGTACCCTGGTGGTTTGTACGATCCTTTATGTGTTGTTTTCCCGTGTGCTGACGGGTGTGGCTAACTGGAGCGAATTTCTTGTAGCGGGTAAAGAGGCATCCGTGGTGTACGTCGTCGAAAAATATATGCATGGCTACGAATGGCTCGCGACGTGGATTAACATTGCTATTCTTGCTGGATTCTCATCGGTGATCCTTGTTTTATTGTTAGGTCAGTCGCGTGTTTTTTATACCATGTCGCGCGATGGATTGCTGCCATCGATATTTTCGGATTTGCACCCCACTTTCAGAACTCCTTACAAGACGAATCTTGTATTGCTTTTTTTTGCCTGCATTTTCGGTGGATTTATTCCTGGAAGCGTATCAGGAAATCTGACAAGCTTTGGTACGCTGTTCGCATTTGCCATCGTATGTCTCGGTATTTGGGTGCTGCGTGTTAAAGATCCTGGCGCTCACCGTCCATTCAAAACACCACTGGTGCCGTTGATCCCTTTTCTGGGTGCGGCTGTTTGTTTTACAATGATGGTATCACTGGGAAAACAGACTATCATAGCAGCGATCATCTGGCTTGCCTTAGGCCTCGCAATCTATTTTGGATATGGCCGGTTCAGAAGTAAACTCAAGGCGAAATCTTGACTGACAAGCACAAGGATTGTCAGTTTCACTTCGTCACTACCTTTGAGAATTTCTTCTTTAATCAAAGAATAAGCTGCGTTATTCCGTAGGCGCCGACTCCAAGGATGGATGCGACACTAATCCAAAACGCAATATCATAGGCAACTCCGGATGTGACCGGCTGCCTCACCCTGTATTTGTACATGATCGCGGCGAATACAACGATGAAAAGCATGAATGATCCAATGACCCCTCCTGACAGCACCATTAACACAGGAAGCTGAATAAATAGATAGGCGGTTAGCCAAAGAATTGGAAATGTCCATGCTAGGGCACTAACCAGTTTTCTTCTTTTTTCACTATTAAAGAAATCGATGAAGCCAAGCTGCCCGAAAATATCAGGAAACAACCTTGTCCAAAACGCGGCTGTGGCATACACACTTGAAAACAAAACAAAGAATGCACCCAATAAATAAGCAGTCTTAATTCCGGGTCCCAACGATTCTGTGTAGATAACAGCTAATGTTTCAATCACTTCGTTGCCTTGGGGAATTTCGCTGCGACCATGGAGCACGGAAGCGCCTAATAAATAAAATGCAACCGTCACTGTTGTGTAAATGATCATCGCGACAGTGGCATCGAGGTACATCACACGGATCCATCCGCGGGCGCGGCTGCGCCATTCATCGGTATCTTCCCTGGGGCCCGTGTATGCAGCGTAACCTTTTTCAAGACACCAGTAGTTATACGCGATGATCTCATCGCTTGCAACGCCGGTGATGCCGAAAGCGCCTATGGCAATCGCGACATTCTCGGCGGACAGTTCAAAACTGAGCCCTTTTAGGATATCGGAAAATGAAAGAGCAAATTCTGTCGATTGAAAAGCGATCAGCGAGGTCAAGGTCAGGATGGTGAACAATGCAATCATCGACAGCGATGCCTTTTCGACTGCAGAATATTTTCCGTTAGAGATCAACAAAGAAACTGCCAGCGCTATGATTACTGACCACGCCGGGATTGAAAAGCCGGGGTAGAGCATGTTCAGTACCACTACCGTTCCGCCAAGGATACCACCAACCTGCACGATCTTCAACGTCACAAGAAACAGCATTGTCCATACCGTCCATCGACCTTCACCAACCTTGAAGCCCGGCAATTTATTGAAGGACTGCATGCATGTCTCGCCGGTCGTGATCGCGTGTTTGCCAAACTCGAGTTGTACGGCAACTTTCGCCAGGCAGCTGATAATGATGATCCACAATGCTGTGAAGCCGGCCTTCGCACCAAGTATGGTGGTGGCGATTAATTCTCCCGATCCGACAATGGATGCTGAAAGAATGAAACCTGGCCCAAGGAACCCGAACATTTTTAGAAAAGTTTGGGGCGGGGCCTTGACGGTATTCGCCGTGATGACGTAGGGATCAATCATGAATTGCTGTGATTTAGATAAACATATCTATTACGAGTAAGACAATGCCGGCGATAACCCCTACAACCACAGTTCCGGATGTGAATAGACCAAAACCCTTCTTTGCGTCCATTCCGCTTAGCTGTGTCACGACCCAAAAAAGGCTGTCATTGGCATGAGATGCGATCATGGACCCAGCGCCGATGGAGACAACTACGAGCGCTTTCGATGTTTCAGATTCAAACCCAAGCAGGTGCATCATCGGTGCCAGAATTGATGCCGTGGTGATCATCGCCACAGTGGAAGATCCTTGCGCGGTCTTTATCGCTGCTGCAAGAATGAACGGAAGCATTAATCCAATTTGATTTCCAGAGATCGCATCCGTGAATACGTTTGCGATGCCAGAGTTCTGGAGAATTTTTCCGAACACGCCGCCCGCGCCGGTGACAAGTAGAATGATGGACGCCCCGGAGAGCGATTTGCCTACCCATCCTGAAGTAGACAACATACTCTTATCAAAACTTTTCGGTAATGTGAACGCAAACAGCATTCCGATCAGGAGTGCAATCACAGGTTGACCCAGAAATGAAATTATTGTTAACGTTATAGACTCTTGAGCGTCCGATTCCTGCATGTCTGCCAGCGACTTAAGGACGATAAGAATAATCGGAAGAACTATCGGTATGAACGATCGTACTGGTCCAGGCGCGTCCTTTATTATTCCGGCTAAATCGCGTTCTGAAATCTCGGGTGCGGGATCGATGTAAGTTCGCGACGCAAACTTCGATGCGTAAAGAATTCCTCCGGCCATTGCAATCAGACTTACAAACAATCCCCAAACGATGACCAGCCCCAGATCAGCTCCGAGGATTCCAGCTGCGCCAATGGGCCCTGGTGTAGGGGGAACCATGCAATGTGTGGTGTATAACCCAAGACCGAGCGCTACAGCCGACCCAGCCAGAGAAATTCCCGCCTGCTTTGACAAGCTCTTGTTCAAAGGACTCAGGATCACAAATCCGCTATCGCAAAAAACTGGAATGGAAACAATCCAACCGATCACACCCATTGCCGTGGGGACGCGATTCTTGCCAATGACTTTGAGTACCACTTCTGCCATCGCAAATGCTCCGCCGGACTTTTCAAGAAACTCACCGATGATCACGCCGACAACGATGACCAGCCCAATTTTTCCAAGCGTGCCGCCAAAACCATCATTGATTGATTCGACAATCGTACTCAAAGGCATCCCCGAAAAAATTCCAAATCCGATTGCGGCGAACAGCAAAGCGAGAAATGGATGCACGTGAAACCGTGTGGTAAGCAGAATGATTGCGATCACCACAAGGATCAAGAGTACGATGTGCAGCATTCAGGTGCAGTTAGCTTTGGATGTTCGGTTGTTGGTCCAACAGGTTCTTATTTAGAGGGTGGTGAGTACTTCACGATCTGATTTTGCATTGCTGGTTGGGACTTCAAATAAGCGAAGATAGCGGCGAGATCTTCCCGCGTCATTCCTGCATACATGGTCCAGGGCATAATCGTATTAAACTCGCCGGCGGCCACTGATGGCAGCTCGTAGGTCGAGTCTGCATACATCTGGAACCGGTTAACAAACATCTCTTCAGTCCAGGAACCTATACCGGTCGCCACATCGGGTGAGATGTTGGATGATCTCACGACAGAGCCATCAGGGAAGCCGAACTCGCGGCCGCCGGAAAATGCTAAAGATTCAATGATCTGACCTTTATCCACCTGTGTATGGCATTCACGGCAACCTGCTGCGTTTGTCATGTAAGATCCATACGCAAGCATATCCGTTGGGTCGGGCTTCTTTTGTGGATTTGCTTTTTGTGGCAATGTGTTTAGAATGAAATTCATCGGAAAATCCGGTGCTGAGGGTCTGACTTCATTTTTTATCGGTGTGATTGAACGGACATAAGCGATGATAGAATGAATATCGTCCGGATCCATTCGACCATAGTATGTATAAGGCATCAAAGGAAACATCGGTGCTCCTTCTTTGGTAACACCGGTTGTAATCACGCGAAAAAGCTCACCATCAGAATAGCGACTGATACCTTCTGGTGTTATGTTTTTGGCAACGAATACACCTGGCATACCGACACTTTGATCGAACACATCTCCGCCCATTCCAAGAGTACCTTCAGTGGGCGGGCCAGAAAATTTTGAAAAGTCACGTTTTGAATGACAATCCATGCAGACAGAAACGTGATTAGCGAGATAGCGTCCCCGTGCGATGCGTTCTGGCGTCGGCTCTACTTTTATTTCGGCGGCCGGGCCAACGTCTGGAAGCGCTAATTTGACATAGGTTAAAGTGCCGACGATAATGACAGCGATGGTCGCCAGCAGGTAGCCAATGATTTTAATAACTTTCATTTGGGTGGGGTTTAGGGTGGTTGTCAAATTATGGAAAATAAACAAATACTCCATGCAAACCTTTGCATGCAGGTGAGCGACACGGGGGCTTGTAAAATTGAGACTATTGCAACGTCGCGCATCACGCGCCCATCAACAGGTTATCCTAAAAATAGATCAAATACACGAAGGCAATAATGAGGATAACTGCGAGAATTTTTATCCAGATATCGGTAGAGGGGAATTCATAGCCGCAGATCGGGCACACCTTGCTATTCGCTTTAACCTCCATAGCACAAGAAGGACATTCCTTTGATTTCGACATAGTGTGACAGGCTAAATCAGCAAGTACTTGCCGGCCTGGTTAGGTATTCAACCAGCGCATGAATCTTCCCCACGCAGTTTTAGGGGCGGGTGCAGGTGGCGGAGCTGCTTGTGGCGCTTCTTCCGGCTCATGAAAGGTTCTTACCGCTTTCGTTGGCTGCGTCGCGTTCATCTTCTTCATGTAGCGCAGCGTCTTTCTTTCCTTTTCAAGTGCTGCTTGTTCCTGCTTCTTATTTTCGGCTTCGCGCGCCTGGCGTTCTCTTTCGGCAACGATTGGATTTTTTGCGGAACGTGATGGGTTCCTTTCTTTCCTGAATTGATCACGATCACGTCGAGGCTTTCTCTCAATTCGTTCAGCAGGCTCTGATGATTCAACTACAGGATCTTTTTTCTTGGGCTCTGGTAATTCGATCTTACCAAGAACCTTCAGGCCAGACAATTCTACCTTTGGTGCTTTGATCAGTTCTATTTTTTGTTCGGAAGTCTCATCCGATGATTCATTTGTCGCCGCAGGCGCTGGAATTTCAATTATAGCATCTGCTGGTTTTGCAGCGACAGATTCGATCAATTCTGGTTCTGGAGACTCAGTGCCGGCGAGTTCAAGACCTTCCGGTGCGAACTCTTCAATCAACAGCGTGAGGTGTGCCTCTTCAATTTTTGTATTGCCGCCGTTCTCAATCTGAATATTCTTCTGCGCGAGAAAATCGACAAGTTCGCTTTGCTTTACTGCCAGTTTCCTGGCCAATTGCCCGAGTCTCATGGTCTTCCGTGTGCTATGGGTAATGGGAACGCAAATATACCCGCCTAAAAGAAATATTAAAAGACGGAAATCAGGCCTTGGTGGCAACGTTTTTTTTGGTTTCCCAATGCTCAATGACGCCGGCTGGCAATGGCGACTATTCAATTCCATAAGAGGAGTATAGTAACGCTCCCGAATGATGTAACCTTCAGCTTCAGAGTTGGTATTATGAACAGTAGAACAAATTTCTACGAAGCCAAATGAGAAGTTGAGTTTAAATCGAGTGGCGATTTTTTTGGTCGGTTGAGGTTAGGTTGACGCAACGCCGGGAATTTCAACAGGAGTGGATATACACTGCGCTCCTTTCAAATTGCCCGGCGTTCGTTTATACCCGTAAAATTACGCCTACCTTTGCTCTTCGATCTTAAGAGCGTGCTTTCAACTGGCGACTATTTCAGAGAGATTCGGAAGTTCACCACAAGCCAGTATTGGTATACCGGGCTACGCATCACCGCGGGCGTTATGCTTCCAACGTCGGTGCTGGAACACTATGGATTGCTAACGGAAGGGATGCCTTTCCTGTGGGGTGCATTATTCGTTGCTATCATTGATGCACCCGGCCCGATTCGCCACCGGCGTAATGGTCTGCTTGCAGCCGTTGGAATCAATACTCTAGTTGTTTTCATCACGCTCATGCTCCGCAACAATCAAGTGTTTGTTGTTGCCGAACTGGTGGTAGTTACGTTCTTCTTTTCACTCTTCGGCATCTATGGTAATCGCGCAAGCGCCGTTGGAACACTGGGGATTGTAATGATGATTCTGAACCTTGTATCGCGAGCTGGTTCTTCCGGCACCGAGTGGCTGGTGGCAGGGTTAACTTTCGGTGGTGGGGTTTGGTACATGGTGTTCAGTCTTTTGTTATATGGTATCCGGCCTTACAAACTTGCTGAACAAGCCATTGGGGAGAGTCTCATTGCTATCGCCGGGTACTTCAAGGCGCGAGCCAACCTGTATGATCGTCGGAATGATATTACAAATGCATACAATGACTTGATGCACGAGCAGAGCGCCGTCCTCAAATCGCAGGACCAGGCGCGCGAAATACTTTTTAAGACCCAACAGTTTGTCGCCGACTCGAGTCCACGAAGCCGAAGCATGATGATGATATTTATCGATTCGGCGGACTTACTTGAGCAAACGATGGCCACTTATCAAGATTACTCGCGACTTCGGGAGACTTTGAAAGATTCTGATCTACTGGACAAATTCCGCTCTACTGCATTGTCGATGGCTTCCGAGCTTGAGAAAATCGGATATATTGTACAATCTGGTGCGCCGGTTCGTGAAGACATTTCATTGAATCTCCAACTTTTTCAGCTCGGGGTTGCACTTCGTGAGGCGATTGAGTCAAAGCACGAAGAGGAGGTGATGGAAAGCCTTCGTGCTCTTGAAAGAACTCTTGGCAACCTGCGCAGAATCTCCAATTTGTTACACCGATTGGTTATGTACACGCGGCTTGAAGGGAAACTCCCCGAATCTTATTCAGCTGTAATCGAGGCAAACAAGATTGCCGTAACTCAGCCCATTGCGCTCGACGCCCTTTGGGAAAACATGACGTTCAAATCAAACACGTTTCGGCATGCATTTCGACTCACGGTGGCAGTGATGATTGGATACGGTGTTTCATTTTTTCTTTCACTCAACCATGTTTACTGGGTACTTCTGACCATCGTCACTGTTCTGCGTCCGGTGTATGCTATTTCCAGACAACGCAACGTGCAGCGCGTTGCCGGCACGCTGGCAGGAGCCGTGATTGCAATCGGAATATTGTATTTCATTTCGGGTAGGGGATATCTGTTGGTCGTCATGATTTGCAGCATGATCATGAGCTATAGCCTATTCAGGGTGAACTACTTTAGCTTCGTGCTTTTTCTCACGGTCTATGTGATTATCACGTTTCACTTTCTCAACCCGTCTGACTTCCGTTTGTTGATTGAGGAGCGTCTTCTTGATACCATCATCGGATCTGTAATTGCAGCACTGACTGCACGTTTCATTATTCCCGTTTGGGGAAGGCAGGAGATCCGTAACAATATGATAGAAATGATAAAAGTCTATCGTAAATATTTTGATGCTGTTTGGGACAGTGTGATCTCAGGAACGCAAGGTCATTCCTACAAACTTGCACGGAAAGATGCCGTCGTCGCGCTCACCAACTTGTCGGATAACTTTCAGCACGTGCTGTCAGAACCCAGCCACACCAGGCAATCGGAGCAATTGCATCAATTTGTGATCGCGAATCATTTATTGATGGGTTATTTAGTTGCGTTGTCGCGGGAAAAAATTTCCAGGGAAATTGTTGCGGACGCCAGTGTGCGGAATGTGTTGCAAAATGTTCATCGTGACCTGGCGGTCGCAGAGGCGAACCTTCTATCTAACCAGGCAACGGCACCTGATGGAGGTGAGACGGACTCATCCCTGGGACCACCTTCACTTTCCATGATTGACTCATTGGCGCGCGAAATCGCGATGATCACGTATAAGTTTGCCAGGAATTAGACGGGTATTACCATCCGACTAGAGGCATCCGACTGAAAGCACTCAGACGGACTAGTTTGTGGCATTTATTTGGATCGAATTCTAAATGGATTGATTAAAGTGGTACAAGAACACGAGAAGACCTTTGAACGCCGGTTTCGGATTGTCTTTGATCTCGAGTACAACTTCTACCTCAAACTTTGTGACGCCCCTGAGGTTTGCAATTGCATGAAGGCTCGCGCGAAGGCGAACTTCATTATTCACCAATACCGGCTGATTGAACTTTAGATTGTCTATGCCATAGTTGATCATCATCCGAACGTTGTGAAACTCGGTGATCTCGCCCCAAAGGTGAGGCACCAGCGACAAGGTCAGGTAGCCATGCGCAATGGTGGATTTGAACGTGGTCTCTGCCGCCGCACGCTGCGGATCGATGTGAATCCATTGGTGATCGAGGGTGGAGTCGGCAAACATGTTGATCTGCTCCTGCGTGATCCGGAGATAATCTGAAACGCCCAGTTCTTTGCCCAGATATTGTTCAAATTCCTGGTGCGAATTAATGATCAATTTTCCCATGGCTTCCGGAAATTTCAGCCTAAGATAACAGGAAAGTGCGATTTTGGACATCCCAGGTATGTTTTCACCAGCCCCGAGTTGGGATAATGCGGAAATCCTCTGCGATTTCGCGTGTCCGATTCTGTCCTGTATTTGTCCTCACTCATCCACGTTTGAGGCAAACTATGCACACGCTTTGACGTTTCAGAGTGCTGAAACCTAATCAAGTTGGCGATGAAAAAAACATACTTCTTATTTATGTTGCTCATGTTGAGTTTAGTGGCCTATTCTCAAGACGGTCAAGTACTCGTCAGCACACAATGGCTCAATGAGCACCTCAAGGATCCAAAGACTGTTATTCTCCAAATCGGAACCCTGGAGTATGATTACAATAAAGAGCACATTCCGGGAGCGCAATATCTTTGGCCCGAATGGCTGGCGCCTAATTCACCCAAAGGTGCTTTCAATGCGCCTGATATAAAAAAGGCAACTGAATTGCTTCGCAATTATGGTGTGTCCAATGATTCACACATTGTCTTGATTTTTGTGCGCAACCAGGTTAGTGTTACATCCCGCATGTTCCTTACACTTGAGCACCTTGGGCTTCGTGGTAAGGTGCACCTGCTGGATGGTGGATTGGAGGCATGGAAGAAGGCAGGATACACGGTAACAACCGAGACACCGGTTGTTAAAAAAGGAAATGTTAGCCTGACTTCGGGCAATTTGCTCGTTGACAAGGACTATGTCCTGAAGGATCTCAATTCCGGTGCGGGCGTGATCGTTGATGCGCGCATGCAAAGATTTTATGATGGCGAGCCAACCGGTAATCCTCGCGACGGCCACATCACCGGCGCAAAAAATATTCCGTTTACAGACATGGTAGATCAATCCAACCTCTTCAAACCACAGTCAGAATTGCAGGCATATTTTACTCCCGTAGTGCCTGACAAAACCAAGGAGGTTGTAACATATTGCTTCATCGGTCAAACGGCGAGTGTCGTTTATGTCGCCGGCCGTATTCTCGGCTATGACATGAAGCTTTATGATGGTTCGATGGAAGAGTGGAGTAGAATTGATAGTTTACCAATGGAGGTAACGAAGAAGTGATCGCTATAACTTCGTAACCACTGACTGCCGCTTGTATGCGTGCTTTCACCCAATTCACGGTAATTGCAGGATACTGTTAGGATTATCCATTAAACTTTGTAACCTCGTCGGTCATCTTAGGTTTACGTCCCAAACCTGCCAGCTATGATCGCCAGCTACTTCACTACTGCAGCCCGAAATTTTAAGAAGAACAAGACCCACACATTTATCACGATATCCGGACTTAGTCTTGGTATCATGGCTACCATTTTGGCCCTGACGTTTATTGTTGATGAGCGCTCTTTCGACCAGTTTCATTCGAAAAAGGACCGGCTTTACCGGGTGAATAAGATATTCATCGATCCGAACAAAGTCGGCAGCAAAAATGGGGAGAGCTCAGGTATGATTGGGCCGACCATGCGCGACGATTTTGCAGAAGTTGAGAATGTCGTTCGTTACCAGCCATGGGGTGATGAGACGGTGCTTAGCCACGGTGAAAAAACTATCCTCCTGGATGAGCAGGATCTAAGTTTTGCCGACAGTACTTTTTTTCAGGTGTTTGATTTTCCACTTGTGAGCGGAGATCCGAAATCGGTTTTGAAGCGTCCGTCTACGATTGTTATTTCAGAACCAATTGCCCGCGCGCTTTTTGGAGATGAGAATCCAATTGGGAAGACCGTCGTAGGGATTTCAAATCTCGAGTTCGAAGTTACAGGGATTTGCAAACCGTCGCCGCGTAACTCGCATATTCAATTCAAAGGTATAATCTCTTGGTCAACCACGGTTCCGCAGCTCGGTCCACAAGCATTGCAACAGCAGTGGATGAATAATTGGATTGCACAAGGAATCAGGACGTATGTGCTCCTGCGGGAAGGCGCTGACCCTGCTGCATTACAGGCAAAGTTTCCTGATTTCATGTTGAAGCATTCTCCGGATCGTGCCGATCGTTACAAGCCCTATCTTCAGAAGTTCACGGACATGTACCTCTACTCATCGGATACAAAATATCATAACCTTGCGGTGAGCGGAAACATTCAATTCGTAAACCTATTCACGATCATTGCTATATTCATGCTTGCGATCGCTTGCATCAACTATATAAATATCAGCACTTCAAAATCGACGCGCAGGGCAAAGGAGGTTGGGATGAGAAAGACCATGGGCGCAAGCCGGCGTCAATTGATCAATCAATTCATGGGAGAGTCCTTTTTACTGGTAACGGGTTCCACTATTCTGGCATTCGGGTTGGTGTACCTGGCATTACCATTATTTAATGAACTTACGGGAAAGTCCATCCCTAGTAGCCTTTTAATGAGTCCATTGGTAATCGCAGGAGCGATCGTATTGATTTTGATCGTATCAATCGTTTCGGGCAGTTATCCTTCGTTATTGATCGCTTCATTCAACGCATCTGAGGTGCTGCGTGGTAGTGGGAAAAGTAAGATTTCAGGAAATGTGCCGCGCTACGCGCTCATTACATTCCAGTTCACCGCATCCATTGTGATGATCGCAGCGACGTTGCTGGTCTACCAGCAGATCAAGTACGTACAATCGAAAGACCTTGGGTTTGACAAGGATCACATCGTGGTATTGGAATTGACCGATGCGCTGAAAGAAAAAAAGGATGTCCTTCAGAATGCCGTGAATGCGTTTCCGAGTGTTCTGAGCACTTCGGTGGGACGAACAGCCCTGGCGCGTGGTACGTCTTCCACCTATGTAATCCCAGAAGGCTTCAATCCTGATGAAATCGAAGTCAGGATGTTTCCTGTTGACGGGTACTTCCAAAAGACATACGATCTTCAAATGGAGCGCGGTCGCTTTTTTGACCCCGGGAAAGCGAGTGACTCCGGCGCATTTATCATTAACGAGGCTCTTGCAAAACGACTGCATTGGGATGATCCGCTTGCCAAGACCATTAAGTTTAATCCGGAGGAGCCTTCACAGCCTGTGATCGGCGTTTTAAAGGACTTCAATTTCAAATCGTTGTACGATGACGTCGAGCCGCTGGTAATGTGGATATCGAGGCGGAGGCCAAACAATATGTCAATACGGTTTTCTGGAAACCCCGCGCCGCTGTTGGCATTCCTGGAAGGTCAATGGAAGACATATGAAACCCGCTACCCTTTTCAGTTTTCATTCCTGGATCAGGATTACCAAAAAATGTATGCATCCGAGGAGAAGCTTTTCAAGACGCTTATCACTTTTGCGGGGCTAAGCATTTTTATTGCATGCCTGGGATTGTATGGGTTGGTTTCTTATACGATTGAGCAACGCACGAAGGAGTTCGGAATCCGAAAAGTTCTTGGGGCCAGTGTGTCAAGTCTCAATTTTCTTGTTAATAAGAAATTCGTTTGGATGGTAGTGATTGCCGCTGCGATTGCAATTCCAATCGTTATTCCGATGATCGACGGTTGGCTCTCAAAATTTAAGTTCAGGATCGGGATAGGACCAGAGCCATTCGTGATGGCTATTCTCATCACATTGGTTGTGACAATTGTAGCAGTAAGCATTCATGCGATCAAAGTGGCAAGGGCAAATCCGGTGGATTCCCTGAGACACGATTAAGAGATATGCTATCAACAGCACCACCGCGACCGGATCGGTTGCGCGGTGGTGCTGATTTCGAAATGTTGAATTTTTGCTGTTAGTGTGCAGGTCGGCCTGGCTACAATCTATTGCTTCAGCACGGCATCACCTGATCCCGTTCCAACTCTGATCTTATTAATACTCTTGCCTTTGGCTACAGTTTTTCTGATGGTCACGTTGTCATTGCCGCTGCGCACAATCTCCTCTGTCTTGTCAAATGCAAAGGGTGCATCAATCCGCCCATGCTCTTTGCTGGCCTCCATGATAATTTCGCCTGCAATGGGATTGCCGTTAAAGTTGAGCTCTGCATCTCCGGATCCGCTGTTTACAGCAATATCATGCTGGAGCGCACTTGCCAACACAACCGTTGAACTGCCTGACCCCGAATTAAATCGGCTGGCGCCGGTAAGATTGATTCCCTTTGCCAGCACGCGGCCACTGCCGGTA
Source organism: Cyclobacteriaceae bacterium (assembly GCA_044223825.1). Taxonomy (GTDB): domain Bacteria; phylum Bacteroidota; class Bacteroidia; order Cytophagales; family Cyclobacteriaceae; genus ELB16-189. The sequence continues at coordinate 348,176 of JBGALO010000006.1, forward strand.
TTAATTTTGAATGCTGCCTTACTTTGATTTACGTTAATGTTGCCCGATCCACAGTTTAAATCAAAATCACCGCTACTGTTTTGAATAGTCGCTGAACCCGAACCGATATTTACGTAGAGCTCGCCGCTAAAACCGTCAAGTTCCAAATCGCCTGAGCCGGTAGTAATATTAAGAGTGCCAGTTACATTGTTAAGCGTGAAACCTCCCGACCCGGTTGTAGCGTTGATGTCAAGCTTTAGATTAGCGGCCTCAATTGAACCTGATCCGGTAGTGTACTTGATCGCTATACCGTCTGGTACCGACAGAATCCATTCGGAGCTGCCACGCACATTGTTCGCGTGAAATGTTTCCCGAATGACAAGACGATCTCCCTCCTGATCCATCGTATTTTCAACATCCCCGTCGTTATATGTGTATTTCAATTTGACGGTTACTGATTGATCGGAACTCTTCTGAATTTTGCAATTCGCAGATGAGTTGTTCATCTTGATTGACTTGACACCCGTGAACGTCTTAACCTGTTCTTTTTGAGCGAAGCAGAATAATGGCGTCATCAGCATGACTATCACTACGGTTTTTTTTAGCTTTTCCATATTTCGGATTGGATTTCAGTTGTTACTGGTAGAGAGTACCAGGGTTACGCGGGGTTGCATTGTTTTTAGATATTTTTAAAGGAAAAGTGAGCGATCCACTTATATCATAATAATGGCCCATGAACTTTCAGCGAATCGATCCCCCAATCAGGTTGAGAGGTATTATCGAATGCTACTGGATTGCAGAAAGTGATAACACGGAACCAAGGATTCAAAAAATAATCCCCGACGGGTTTCCTGAATTAGTTTTTCATTTTGGCGACCCATACCGAATCAAGCTGCGAGAGAATTGGGAAACTCAACAACGAAGCCTAATGGCTGGTCAGATCACCGGTCATTTTTACCTGCAGAATACCGGAAGGTCAAGCATTCTTGGATTGAAATTTCGCCCGGCTGCATTGGCATGCCTGTTCGATATTTCAATGAACACAATTACCGACGAGGTTGTCGAATTAGATTTCCGAAGGGAGCACTTTCGGGTGCTCGACACCGGTATTCGAAAGGTTGAAAATTTTGAGAATAGGCTTAAATTTGTCAACGAGTACCTTGCCAGCTTGCCATTCAATGGAGATCGTGCGATCGATCATGCGGTGAACCTCATATTTGAAACAAATGGTGCTATTTCTGTGAATGCACTATGTGAGAAGGTTGCAGTGGGCGAAAGAAAGCTGGAGCGCCTCTTTAACAAGTTTGTGGGCCTGTCACCAAAATTTTATGCGAGGGTGATACGATTTGGACATATTTTTAAGAATGCCACGACCACAAAGCAAAATTGGACAGAGTTGGGTCTCGAGGCTGGTTTTTATGATCAATCACATTTTATTAAAAACTTCAAAGCATTCACAGGCGAAGACCCGTCTTCGTATTTTTTCGAGGACGATAACATGGCAAATTTCTTCTTAAAAAAGTAATTGCTGTCGGATTTTTACAATTCGATTCCGAACGCGGTATCTAGCTTTGGAAGAAAAAAGAAAATGAAGAAAATAAGTCTATTCATCACTTTCATCTTTGCCGTTGGTACTGCATTCAGTCAGTCTGCGTCAACTGCTGAAGGCGATTTCAAGAAGCTGAATTGGCTTGAAGGAACCTGGACGCGAACAAACGCCAAGCCGGGAAGATCGGGTGTCGAAGTGTGGAAGCGGTCAGGCGTGAATGAATTGACTGGCAAGGGAATTACATTGAAGGGAACTGATACGGCATTCGTTGAAAAGCTGAAGATGGTGATCAAGGATAACGTTATCTGTTACGTGGCTGACGTGCCCGAAAACAATTCGGTCGTTTATTTCAAACTTACGCAACTCACGACCAAAAGCTTTGTTTGTGAAAACCCTTCACACGATTTTCCGAAGAAGATAGCCTACACGCTCGAAGGCAATAAGCTTATCGCTGTGATTTCGGGTGGCGACAAATCAATTTCCTACAGCTTCGAGCGAAGGTGATCGTTACTCGTTTCTCAATGAGTTGACCGGGTTTGCGTGAGCAGCCCGCAGCGCTTGTGTTGCAACGATAATCAACGCAAATGCAAGAGATATCACCCCTGTTACCGGGAACACCCACCAGGGAATGCTGATTCGATATTGATACTTGTCCAGCACCATATTATTGAGGAGCCACCACGACACCGGTGATGAAATCAGAAACGCAATCATCACGAGAATCGAAAAATCTTTCGAAATCAATCTGACAATGCCCGATACGGACGCGCCCATTACTTTCCTGATTCCAATTTCCTTGGTGCGCTGTTCTGCCGTGAAGGCTGCCAGCCCGAACAATCCCAACCCGGTTATGATAATGGCGAGTGATGCAAATAATGTAGCGAGTCGGCTAGTCATGTTGATTGAGGTGAATTTCTTCCCGAACTCAACATCCGCAAACTTGTATGTGAACGGATAAGCGGAATTGTACTTCTTAAATATTTCCTCCACCTTTTTTATTGACGTCTGCAGATCTTCTGTCTTTTCCAGTCGTACAGTCACAGAGCTCGTCCAATCGGGATCCATCACCATAAACATCGGCTTGATGGGCTGATAAGGCGAACCCATCAAGACATTATCTACGATACCGATCAGTGTCCTTTTTTTGCCCCAAAGATCGAGTTGTGTGCCAATCGGATTTTCAAGATTCATCAGATCCAGACCGGCTTTGTTGACAATAATTGCAAGGGTATCACTTTTAAAATCTTCCGAGAAGTCACGCCCTTCGAGGATCTTGATTCCCATTGTTTTCAGATAATCGTATTCGCAAGCGATGGTTGTAAAAATTACTTTCCGGTCTTCCGGCTTTCCTGGCCAACCGAGGAAGTTGTTCGACCAAATCTCCGTGATCGGGCTGTTCGATTTTGTGACTGAACTCACAAAACCTGACGTCAACAGTTCCTGTTTCAGCGGACGGAAGTTTTTTCTTATTTCATCGGTGTATTCGATTGTGATTAAATTATTCTGATCATATCCGAGGTCGCGACTTTTCACGTGTTGTATCTGCTTGAAGATCACGATCGTTCCGATAATAAGCAGTATTGAAAAACCGAATTGAACAGTGACGAGAACTTTCCGCGGTGTGCTGGCACTTTTTCCAACCTGAACTTTTCCTTTCAAGACTTTGACAGGCTTGAATGATGACAAATAAAATGCTGGATAGCTGCCCGCCAATATTCCGGTCACGAAAATCAATGCTCCTGCAAAGACAAGGAAGCGAGTCGAGAAATAGTCGATGAAGAGTTTTTTTGCAACGAGGTCATTGTAAAAGGGAAGGGCCAGTTCCGTTAATAAAATAGAAATTCCAAAAGCCAGGATTGCGATAAAGAAAGATTCGCCGATAAACTGGAGTATGATCTCCAACCTTCGTGAGCCCACGCTCTTGCGAATTCCAACCTCCCGTGCCCGTCGCTCGGATCTTGCCGTGGCAAGGTTCATGAAGTTGATGCATGCTATTAGCAATACGAAAACTGCGATAATCGTGAACATTTGCACGTATTCAACTTGCCCGCCTGCTTCTTTCCCTCCTTCGAAATTAGAGTGCAATTTCCAGCGAAGGAGAGGATGAAGAAACAACTCCCTTTTGAAGTCGTCGTCTTTTGATGCGTTTTTTGTAATCAGGTCTTTAATGGCATTTTCAGTATCGACCTCTTTCGAGGGATCATTCAGCTCCACATACATCTGGAAAGAATTATTTCCCCAGTTGTCGAGATTTCGCTTCACCCATTCCCGGCTCGTATATAAACTCCACGGCAGGAGAAATTCGAATTGAAAAGAGGAATTTGAAGGAACATTTTTCAGCACGGCAGATACTCTCAGTTCGTCCTGATTGTCAAGCTTAATGATTTGATTTAATGGATCCTGGTCTCCAAAAAGCGCTTTCGCCGCAGATTCAGTGATGACTATCGAAGTGGGCTCCGACAGCACGTTCTCCGCAGTTCCGCCTTTCAGGATGGGGAACTCAAACATGGTAAGAAACTCGGGGCCGACATAATATCCTTTAGGGTTGATCCGTGTTTCACCCACTGTCAACAAATGCGTGGAGCCCCAATCCGAGGCCGTCGCGTTTTTGATGTTAGCATCAGCGTTCTTCAGCGCAAGATGGACCGGTAGCGGTAGCGAGTTCCAGCTGTTTATTTTTCCGTCAAATGGAGCATTGATCCAAACCTGGTAGAGCCGATTAGCCTTGGGATGGAAACTGTCAAACGACATTTCATCGAATACCCATAGCAATATCAACAGACTGCAAGTGATACCTATTGACAGACCGGCGATGTTGATAAACGAGTAAACCTTGTTCTTAAGAAGGTTGCGGAGTGTGACCAGGAAATAGTTTCGAAGCATAGAACCGATTGGTTTGATAGCAGTACCCCGCCCTGGCCAAAAGGTTACCGGGCGAGGGGACTATGTCAAAGAGTGCAGATGCTTTACGAAAGTTGCGCCAGCGAGACATATTATATAAGTGTCGGATTTTGAGAATTGAATCCGCGTCGGGGGAAATTCTTGTTAGGCCGAGGAGCTATCTAAGGCCGAAAACAGTCTGAATAACCCATAAAATGGAGCAAATGACCCAAAAGTGGATGAAAGTGGGTTAAAGTGGTTGAAAATGTGATTTTTCTCCTTAAGTTTGCTTAGGAGAAAAAGACAACCACTACGTCTATGACTTTCTTCACCAGTGAGTACGAGAGTAAGCTTGATGCCAAGGGCAGATTGGTGCTGCCTGCGCGGATCAAATCCCAGCTTCCGCCCGATGGCGGCGAGAGCCAGGAATTGGTTATCCGTCGCGGTTTTGAGCCTTGCCTCATCGTTTACCCGATGGTGGAGTTCAAAAAGGTCTTCTCAAAAATTTCTGGTCTCAACGAGTTCAATGAAGAGTACCGCAAACTGCAGCGGAACTTTTTATCGGGTGTCGTGACGGTTGAATTGGATGGAAACGGCCGTTTTCTGATACCCAAGAACATGCTGGCCTATGCCCAGATCGACAAAGACGCGATCCTGGTAGGAACCGGCAACAAGGTTGAAGTCTGGAATCCATCTGTCTACGAGAAGCACCTGATCCAGGACCCTGGTGAGTTGTCGAAGCTGGCAGAAAAATACCTCAATGAGTGATGGATGCGGGTCACCGGTATCATCGGCCCGTCATGCTCAGCGAATGTATTGAAGCACTGCAAGTAAATCCGGAAGGCATCTACGTAGATGTCACGTTCGGTGGCGGTGGGCACAGCTTAAAAATTCTCGAAAACCTGAAAGGGGGTCGTTTGATAGCCTTTGATCAGGATGAAGACGCGAAAGTGCAGGCAGAAAATATTGCAAGTCGTTCTTTCACATTTTGTCAGGCAAACTTCCGGTACGTAAAGCAATACCTGAAGTTAAACGGAGTCACTCAAGTAGATGGAGTGCTGGCTGATCTGGGAATATCATCTCATCAGATTGATTCGCCACAGCGCGGATTTTCAACGCGTTTTGACGGACCACTTGATATGAGAATGAATAAAAAATCTTCCCTTACGGCGGCGCGTGTTTTGAATGAATATACTCCGGCCGAGCTCCACAAGATCTTCGGCATGTATGGAGAAGTCAAAAACGCCAGGACATTGGCGGAGCGCATTACACAATATCGCGCGACGAAGAAGCTGAATACAAGTGCTGATTTGACATTGTTGTTGACGCCGCTGGCGCCGCGGGGTAAGGAGTTCAAGTACTATGCGCAAGTGTTTCAGGCTCTTCGCATCGAAGTGAACCAGGAAATGCAGGCATTGGAAGAATTTCTGATGCAATGCGGAGAGATAATCCGGGAGGGTGGACGGCTGGTAATCATGAGTTACCACTCGCTTGAAGACAGGATGGTAAAGAATTATATCGCGACGGGCAAAGTGTATGGTGAGCTTGATAAGGATTTTTATGGAAACCCGATAAAACCTTTTCAAGCGGTGAATCGAAAGCCGATCGAAGCGTCGGAAGAGGAAGTGCTGGAGAATAACAGGGCGAGGAGCGCAAAGTTGAGGATCGGGGAACGGATAAAAGAGAGTTAATAGTTAATGGAGAATGGTTAATAGTTAATAGAGAATAGTTAATGGTAACAGATAGTAAGATCTCATGAAGCATCCCTATTAACAATTAACTGATACCTGATAACCGATAACTGAAAGAAATGGAAAACAAATTCAGAATAGGAGCAACGGAACGGCAAAGCAACGAACCAAGGATCAAGCAGTCCGCTGGCGATGGTTCCAGCATGTTCTCCGGAATGGAGAAGCGCCTGAAACTGGAGACGTATTTCGAAGAAGGATTCCCAGTGCAATACCTTCCGAAAATCCTGTTCATCATGGCAATCGGACTGCTGTATATCGGCAACACGCACTACGCAGAAAAGACGGTTAGAAGAATTGATGTGGTGCAGTCAGAAGTGGAAGACCTCAGGGCGGATTACACGACGCTGAAATCGGACCTGATGTTCGCCAGCAAGCAAAGTGAAGTTGCACGAAAGGTAAAGAGTATCGGATTGAAAGAAAGTTTAACGCCACCTACTAAAGTGGAGGTAGAAGAAGGTGAATATTAAGAAATCCATATTAATCAGGGTTCGCCTCGCATTCCTTGCGGTGGTGATTTTTGCTATTTGCGTTGCTGCGAAGGTTGGTCATATCCAGTTTGTCGAGGGAGAGAAGTGGATTCGCATGGGCAACGAAATTTCTTTTGACTACAAGAAAATAAAGGCGACGCGCGGCAACATCTATTCGGACAACGGTAGCCTGTTGGCAACCTCTTTACCTTTTTATAAGGTGGCGATGGACCCGACCCTTGCAAAAAAGGAGGTATTCAAACGTGACGTCGATTCGTTGGCCTACCACCTGTCGCGATACTATAAAGACAGATCGCAGACGGACTACAAGCGTATGCTCGTTGATGCGCGGGAGACCGGGCGTCAATATGTGGTTATCAACCGTAAGCAGATAAATTATCAAACGAAGAAAGAGATGTCGACCTGGCCGATCTTCCGCGAGGGAAGACTTCGTGGCGGCGTCCTCTTCGAAAAAATGGATGTTCGCTACAGGCCGTTCTCAAATTTAAGCCGCCGGACAATTGGATTTGTGAACGAAAATGGAAAAGGCGCCGGCCTTGAATACAGCTTTGAAGATGCTTTGGGTGGACAAAACGGTGAGGCCCTGTTCCAGAAAATTGCCGGTGACACGTGGAAACCCGTGTTTGACGCGAACAACATCAAGGCGATAAACGGCCTCGACATCCAAACAACAATCGACATCAACCTGCAGGACGTTGCAGAAACATCCTTGTATCGCGCCATGCAAAGTCACAACGCCGATCAGGGGACTGTGGTGGTAATGGAAGTTAAGACGGGTCACATTAAGGCAATTTCCAATCTTACCAGCGATGGCAATGGCGGATACTATGAGGAATTGAATCATGCCGTTGGGGGATCCATCGAGCCAGGTTCAACTTTCAAACTCGTGACGATGATGGCATTGCTCGAGGATACCAACATCGAGCTTTCTGACAGTGTGAACACCGGAAATGGTGTGTACAAGTTCTACAACAAAGAAGTCAGGGATCACGACGAAGGCGGTTATGGAAGAATTACGATCAAAACAGCTTTTGAGAAGTCATCCAACATCGCAATGGCCAAGCTTCTTGATAAACACTTTGGTACGCGGCCGTCCAAGTTTCTTGAATACGTAGACGAACTGAATCTGTCTAAGCCTTTAGGATTGCAAATTGTCGGTGAGGCAACTCCGAAAATTTCCCGCCCTAAGGACAAGAATTGGAGTGGAATCACGCTGCCGTGGATGGCGTATGGTTACGGATTTGAAATTTCTCCGCTGCATACGCTCACGCTGTACAACGCCGTTGCGAATGACGGCAAAATGATCAAGCCGATTTTCGTTACATCCATCAGCAGAGCGGACGAAGTGACCAAGACGTTCGAAACAGAGGTGCTCAATTCAAAGATCTGCTCCAACAAAACTCTGAACAAACTGAAGCTGTTGCTCGAAGGAGTGGTAGATCATGGCACAGCCATGAACCTCCGGAATTCATACTATCGCATTGCAGGCAAGACAGGGACAGCGCAGATATTAACCAATGGTAAATACACCAACCGTGTGATAACATCCTTTGCCGGATATTTTCCGGCACACGCGCCTAAATATTCTGCGATCGTATTGATCAAAAATCCAAAAGGTATTTACCAATACGGTAACAGTGTTGCCGGACCGGTATTCAAGGAAATCGCAGACAATATCTACTCACGCGACCTTCAGCTGCACATGCCGATGGAGAAAAAGCCGGCAATGGAGGCAGGGGTTTTCCCGACGATACGGGCCGGAAAGCAGGATGAGTTGACAATGCTTTGCAATGAGCTTGGCGTTTCCAATCACTCTGTCACGGAGGAGGAATGGATTAAAGCGGCGAGAAATGGTAATGCCGTTACCTGGAGAAAGAACGCGATCATCAAAGATCACGTGCCGGACGTGCAAGGCATGACGTTGCGTGATGCAATTTTTCTTTTGGAGAAAAATGGCTTGCGCGTGGTGCATGAGGGTAAGGGCCGAGTAGAACAACAATCACTCGCGCCTGGAACAAGAATTTCAAAGGGTTCAAGAATTTATATACGGTTAAGCTGAGATGGCGGAACTACGGGACATATTGTACACAGTTAGGATCACTTCTACTTCAGGTAATATGAACGTGGAGGTGAAGGGCGTTGCGTTTGACTCAAGGAAGGTGCAACCTGGCTTTCTGTTCGTTGCAGTAAAGGGCACGCAGTCTGATGGACATTCGTTTATAGAGAAATCTATCATTGCCGGTGCTGTCGCTGTCGTCTGTGAGACCCTTCCTGAAAATATTGACGAGCGGGTCACGTATGTGACAGTCAAAAACAGTGCTCATTCGCTCGGGCTTATCAGCAGCAATTTCTACGGTAATCCTTCCAGGAAGCTGAAGCTGGTGGGTGTTACCGGAACGAATGGTAAAACAACAGTAGCAACGCTTTTGTACAAATTGTTTGGAGCGCTTGGGCATAAGACGGGCTTGCTTTCGACAGTCGAGAACCGAATACTGGAAAATGTCATTCCCGCTACACATACAACGCCAGATAGCATTCAACTGAATGAGCTGCTCGTGAAAATGGTGGAAGCCGGCTGCACACACTGTTTCATGGAAGTAAGCTCACACGCCATCGATCAGGGGCGGGTGGAAGGATTGCAGTTTACCGGCGCCCTTTTTACGAACATTACACACGATCACCTCGATTACCATCGCACGTTCGAGAGCTATATCCGCGCGAAAAAAGGTCTGTTTGATGGATTGTCATCAGATGCGTTTGCCCTTGTTAACATCGACGACAAAAGAGGTATGGTCATGCTTCAGAATTGCAAAGCGAAAAAGCAAACCTACGCGTTGCAGAAGATGGCTGATTTCAAAGCAAAGATTGTCACGAATTCGATTGAAGGGTTGGAAATTGAGATTGATAATAAAAACGTGTGGTTCCGGCTCATAGGCGACTTCAATGCTTATAACCTGCTCGCCGTCTATGGCGCTGCTGTATTGCTTGGTGAGGATAAAGAAGACGTATTGCTTCGTCTGTCGTCAATGACCGGCGCCACGGGACGTTTTGAGCTTGTACAGCCCGGGTCGAAGTTCACAGCGATTGTTGACTACGCGCATACTCCGGATGCGTTGAAGAATGTACTTGAGACAATATCACATTTCCGGTCAGGTACCGAGCAAGTGATATCCATTTTCGGCTGTGGTGGTAATCGTGACAAAACAAAGCGACCGTTGATGGCCGCTATTGCATGTAAGTATTCCGACAAAGTCATCTTCACATCTGATAATCCACGTGATGAAGATCCGGTGGAGATCATTAAGGAGATGCAAAAAGGTGTTGGTCCGGCGGAGGCGAAGAAGACCATTGTAATGTTGGATCGGGAGGAAGCGATTAAGACTGCGTGCATGATGGCGCGCGAAAAAGATATAATCCTCGTCGCAGGAAAAGGCCATGAGACTTATCAGGAGGTGAAAGGTGTGAAGCGACCTTTTGACGACAGGGAAGTATTGTCTCGGATGTTAAAAATGTTTGCCAACTGATGTTATACTACTTGTTCAGCTATATCGACAAGCAGTTTGATTTTCCGGGTGCGGGAGTATTTCAATATATCTCCTTCCGTGCCGGTGCAGCTGCTGTGTTGTCGTTGCTGATCACTATCACGTTTGGTAAGAGGCTGATCGAATTTCTTCGACGCAAGCAAGTAGGAGAGGATATCAGGGATTTAGGTCTTGAAGGCCAGATGGCTAAGAAGGGTACTCCGACCATGGGGGGAATTATTATTCTTGCCGCCATTCTTATTCCTACGCTGCTTCTCGCGCAGCTTGACAACGTCTACATCGTGTTGCTGCTGGTAGCAACGGTGGGTTTGGGGTTGATCGGTTTTCTCGATGATTATATAAAAGTGTTTAAGAAAAACAAAGAGGGGCTTGCAGGGAGATTCAAGGTAGTGGGACAAATAGTGATTGGATTAATTGTAGGGTTGACGTTGTATTTCAACCGCAACGTGGTGATACGCGAGAAAGTGTCGCCGCTGGAAGCAGTTGTTGAAACGGCACAAGGCGGAATTGAGCAAGGTGTAAAGTCTACAAAGACAACGGTACCGTTCCTAAAGAACAACGAATTCGATTATTCCAGTTTGACCCCGTGGCTCCATAAAGATTATACATGGATCATTTACGTATTAATTGTTGTATTCATCGTCACGGCAGTTTCCAACGGCGCGAACGTCACCGATGGCATTGATGGGCTTGCTGCAGGTACGTCCGCGATCATCGGACTTACGTTGGCAATTTTTGCCTACCTCTCGGGTCGCGTCGACTTTAGCTCTTACCTCAACATCATGTACATACCAAATTTGGGTGAACTCGTGATTTTTTGCACGGCCTTCGTTGGCGCGTGTCTCGGGTTCCTATGGTATAATGCGTATCCGGCGCAGGTGTTCATGGGCGATACCGGAAGCCTTTCGTTGGGTGGCATCATTGCAGTGGTCGCACTGGCCGTGAGAAAAGAATTGATGATTCCTGTTTTGTGCGGTGTTTTCCTGGTTGAGAACCTCTCGGTGATTGCGCAGGTATCATACTTCAAATACACGAAAAGAAAATACGGTGCGGGAAGGAGAATATTTCTTATGTCTCCGCTGCATCACCATTATCAGAAAATGAACATACCCGAAGCCAAGATCGTGACACGGTTCTGGATCGTAGGAATATTACTTGCAATTTTTTGTCTCGCAACATTGAAATTAAGATAAAAGCATGGCTGAACGCATCGTTATATTAGGTGGGGGCGAGAGTGGAACGGGAGCAGCAATTTTGGCAAAGGTCAAAGGGTTTGAAGTATTTGTCTCTGATCAGGGTGAACTGAAAGAGAAATACAAAAAAGACCTTGTTGAAAACAAAATCGACTTTGAAGAAGGAAAACATTCTGAAGATAAAATTCTCAATGCCAACCTGGTTATCAAGAGTCCTGGCATTCCCGACAAAGCTGAGGTCGTCAAGAAAGTAAAGGCGAAGAAAATTCAGATCATCGACGAGATTGAGTTTGCATTTCGCTATCTCAAAGGAAAGGTAATTGCCATCACCGGCACGAATGGTAAAACAACGACCACGTTGCTTACCTATCATTTGTTGAAAAATGCAGATAAGAAAGTTGCCCTTGCCGGTAATGTCGGGGAAAGCCTTGCACGCAAAGTGGCAACAGAAGAATTCGATTGGTATGTACTCGAGATCAGCAGTTATCAGCTCGATGGCACGGTGACTTTCCGTCCACATATCGGCGTCTTGCTGAACATCACGCCTGATCATCTTGATCGTTATGACAAGAAAATGAACAATTACATCAATAGTAAGTTCAGACTTGTCAAGAACATGGGTTCGAAGGACTACTTCGTGTACTATGTTGATGATCCGATCTCAGGGCCGGAGGCGAAACATCGCACCATGGAAGCTTATCGCGTAGAGATCTCATTGGATCACGAAGCCATTACGTCGGCGCACTATGATGGGAAGAAAATGGTTTTCCAGTTTGGCAAGAAGTCATTCAAGATTGCGCAGTCAGATACGACGCTGAAGGGAACGCATAATCTTATTAATACGATGGCGGCTGTATCAGCTGCCTACCTGGCGAAAGTTCCTGATTCAAAGATCCGTGAGGGTCTTAAAACATTCAAGAACGCGCCACACAGACTCGAACCTGTCGGGACCATTCAGGGGGTTGAATTTGTAAATGACTCAAAGGCTACAAACGTGGACTCTGTGATCTATGCATTGGGTAGCTATGAAAAGCCTTTGATTTGGATTGCTGGCGGAATCGACAAAGGCAATGACTATAATCTCATTCGTGAAGAGGTGGAGAAAAAAGTCAAGATGCTGATATGCCTTGGCAAGGATAACGAGAAGCTTAAAAAATACTTCGGAAAAGTGATTCCTAAAATCGTGGAAACACAGAGCGTCAAAGAGGTTGTAAAAATCGCGATGGATTTTGCACTCAAGGGTGATGTGGTGTTGCTGTCGCCTGCATGTGCAAGCTTCGACTTGTTCAACAACTATGAAGATCGCGGGAATCAGTTTCGCGAAGCCGTAGTAAGAATGAAAGAGGAGATTGAAAAAGTTAAAGGGTAAGCGTTATGAAAAAGTTTAAAGAATGGTCTGACAAGAACCTGCAGGGCGACCCGGTTATATGGGCTGTCGTGTTTGCCTTGTCACTCATCAGCATCCTGGTGGTGTATAGTTCAATTGGCACGTTGGCATACAAGAGAACGACCAGTCCCGAGACATATTTGTTTAAGCACACGCTGACCGTTTTTATTGGACTTGCTGCGATGTGGATAGCGCACAAGATCGACTATCGTTATTACTCAAAAATATCCCGCCTCGCGTTGTGGGTGAGTGTACCGCTTTTGATCTACACGTTTACCAATGGAACAACCATTAACGACGCGGCACGCTGGATTAACCTCCCGATTTTTGGTTCGTTCCAGCCTTCTGATTTTGCCAGCCTTGCCCTGATCATTAACCTTGCCAGCATGCTGTCCAAGAAGCAGCAGAACATTGACGACATCAAAGAATCACTAATCCCGATGTTGATTTGGTGCGGGGTCATTTGTGGATTAATCGCGCTTACCAACCTGTCTACAGCAGTACTTCTTTTTGCAACCTGCATGCTTGTAATGTTCATCGGCCGTGTGCCGGTCAAATACCTCGCCATGCTGGTGTTGGTAGGATTGCTGGCGGGTGCTGTGGCGCTGAAGTTCGGTGTGCGCGGTGAGACGGCGAAGAACAGGATATTAAGTTTTATCAATGGCACTGAGCTGCCATTCCAGGCGAAGCACGCGCGGATTGCTGTTGCTACGGGTGGTGTAATGGGTAAGGGTCCGGGCAACAGTGATCAAAGAAACATCTTGCCACATCCATATTCTGATTTTGTGTACGCGATCGTGATCGAAGAATATGGAATGGTCGGTGGAATCATTGTGCTGCTACTCTACTTGATCTTACTTCATCGGGGCATGAAGGCGGCGTACAATTCGGAGCGTGCTTTCGGTGGGCTCTTATCCGCTGGACTGAGTTTCGACCTGGTCTGCCAGGCAATGGTAAATATGGGCGTTGTTGTGGGACTTGGTCCCATCACGGGCCAGCCACTCCCATTGATCAGCATGGGTGGAACAGCAATGATCTTCACGGGGCTTTCGGTGGGAATTATCCTTAGCGTGAGCAGGGGCGAACTTGAAGAGAACTGGGGCAATGCTACCGAGGCTGAAGATGTTAAGAACAATAAAAACATGGAAGCAAAGGCTGCATGATGCATGCACGTGAACCATATCGTCTGATTATCAGTGGTGGGGGCACCGGTGGACATATATTTCCCGCCATCGCAATTGCTAATGCCTTTCGTGACCGTCACCCGGATGCGGATATACTTTTCGTTGGCGCTGAAGGGAAGATGGAGATGACGCGCGTGCCTGAAGCAGGATATAAGATCATTGGGCTATGGATCAGTGGCCTTACCCGCCGACTGTCATGGTCGCTTGTATCATTCCCGTTCAAGTTGATATCGAGCTATCTGAAAGCGAGAAAGATTGTCAATGAGTTCAAGCCTCATGTTGCCATTGGAACCGGGGGCTACGCAAGTGGACCATTGATGATGGCTGCGAGTCGAAAAAGAATTCCGATGGTACTGCAGGAACAGAATTCTTATGCGGGCCTTACCAATAGGCAGCTTGCCGACAAGGTGCAAAAGATATGTGTTGCTTATCCTGGAATGCAAAAATATTTCCCTGCTGAAAAGGTTTCGATGACGGGCAACCCCGTTCGAAAAGATATCATCAGCCTTGATACAAAACGCGATGCCGCCATCAGTCATTTTGGATTTAACCCAAATACAAAGACGTTGCTTGTACTTGGTGGCAGCGGTGGTGCACGCACAATCAATGAAAGTGTGATCGCAGGATTGGACAAGATCATCGCATCCAATGTTCAGCTCATCTGGCAAACCGGTAAGGTTTACTATGAAAGCGTGAAGGGGCAAGTTGTCAATAAAGACATGCGGCGTATCCGGATGTTCGACTTTTTACGTGAGATGGACCTTGCCTATGCCGCAACGGATGTGGTTGTGTCGAGGGCTGGCGCCTTGTCAATTTCTGAATTATGCCTTGCGAAAAAGCCGTCGATCCTGGTGCCGTCACCGAACGTTGCGGAAGATCACCAGACGAAAAATGCTCAGACATTGGTAAGTGAGAATGCTGCTGTCATGATCCGGGATGTTGAAGCCAGGGAAAAACTTGTGTCGCAGGCGTTGACATTGTTGTTTGATGAAAATCGTTGCAAAGAATTGAGTGAAAATATCGGCAAGCTGGGTAAGCCACAGGCCGCGGAAGATATTGTGACCGAAATAGAAAAATTATTGGTGTGAAGTTCAACGACTACGATAGCATCTATTTTCTGGGGATCGGCGGTATCGGCATGAGCGCGTTGGCCCGTTGGTTCAAACAAAAAGGTCTGCGTGTCGCGGGATACGATCGTACACCTACACCGCTTACGCATGAGTTGATTGAGGAGGGGATGGAATTGCATTTTGATGACAAAGTGGAATTCATTCCTGGGTACCTCACCAAAGAAAAAACACTGGTGATCTTTACCCCGGCTATTCCAAAAGATCACGCTGAATACAATTATCTGAAAGACCAGGCCTTCACCATTATGAAGCGGTCTGAAGTGTTGGGGTTGATTTCCCGGGATTACAAAACGATAGCGGTTGCGGGCACGCACGGTAAGACTACGACATCAACGATGGTGGCGCATATTCTCCATGAAGCGGGCAAGGATATGGTTGCATTCCTCGGAGGCATTTCATCCAACTATGATTCGAATCTTGTCATGCAGGGTGTGGTTGGTAAAGAGACGATTGTTGTGGCGGAGGCCGATGAATTTGACCGCTCATTTCTTCGTCTGTTTCCTGATGTCGCAGTCGTTACGTCTGCGGATCCTGATCACCTGGATATTTACGGTGATCATGCATCGATGCTTAAGTCTTTCAGGGATTTTGTCAATCAAGTCAATAACACCGTCATCATTCACGATTCCGTCAAGGCGTTGGCGGATGGAAACAAAAAGGTGACTATTAAGACCTATGGTATAGATCAGGGACAATTTTTTGCCGAGAACCTCTCCACGAAAGGTGGTTTTTTCAACTTCGATCTGGCTGGATTGGGGATCAAAAACATAAAGCTCGGTGTCCCCGGCTTCCATAACGTCGAGAATGCAATTGCCGCTGCGGTCGCCACGAAAGCGGTTGGTATCGATGATGAGGTGATTAAAAAAGCACTTGCATCATTCAAAGGAGCGAAAAGGAGATTCGAATTTATTTGCCAGCGAAACAATCGCGTATTTATAGATGATTACGCACATCATCCCGCAGAGATCGAAGCTTTTCTCAGATCGCTGAACGCAATGTATCCTGATAAAAAGATCACCGTTGTTTTTCAGCCTCACCTGTATACGCGTACACGTGACTTTGCCGAGGGTTTTGCAAAAAGCCTGAGTTTGGCCGATACCCTGGTGATGATGGACATCTACCCTGCGCGTGAATTACCGCTACCGGGTGTGACGTCAGATATGATTTTCAAAGATGTGACAAGCCGCGTGAAAATCCGCAGCAGCAAGAAAGACCTCCTGCAGAAACTGGAAGCGCTTGACATCGAGGTGATCGCGACGGTGGGTGCTGGTGACATTGACACGTTCGTGAAGCCGATAAAAGAAATGATGTTAAAGAAATATGAAGGTTAAGTTCAACATAAAGAAGGAGATCAGGATTGCAGCCGCACTCATCGGCCTGTCATTCCTTATTGCCTTCAGTGAACGCAAGCAAGCCGGCGTCGTGTGTAAAGACATCGTCGTGGAGATGGAGAACATAAGCGACAACCATTTCCTTGACGAGGGTGACGTTCTGCGCCTGGTTGAAAACAGCGGTGTTTCTATAAAAGGCACTGGCATCGAGCGGATTGACCTGCGCGCGATCGAGAAGAAACTTAAATATGATAAGCACATCAAGAAGGCCGAATTGTACGGGGATTTAAAAGGAAACCTGATCGCTACCGTTGAACTGCGTCGCCCGATCGCACGCATTGTTCAGGAAGACGGCCCGGATGCTTACATCTCGGAAGAAGGGATTGTCATGGGTGTTTCTGAAAAGTTTTCGTCTCGTGTGATGATCGTAAGTGGCCGATACGTGAAGCAGATCCTGGAAATGGGGGACATCAGAAAAGTGGATGATGGACAGCAGTTGCTGGATATGATTCATTTCATAAATGACAATAATTTCTGGCGCGCGCAGGTTGCGCAACTGGATATCAATGCCCATGGGGACATTACGGTGTACCCACAGGTGACAGGGCAGTTGGTAGAGTTCGGTACATCAGAGCGCTTCGAAGAGAAGTTCACGAAGCTGATGGTTTTTTACAAAGAGATTCTTCCGCAAAAAGGATGGACAAGGTATGAACGGGTGAATTTGAAGTATGAAGGACAAGTAATAGCAGAATAAGGCATTTATTTTTTAAACAACCACTATAACAAAGATCAATACAACCATGGAAAAGGAAAAAATAGTCGTCGGCCTCGATATTGGGACTACCAAGATATGTGCCATTGTCGGTCGGAAGAATGAGTATGGCAAGCTCGAAGTCCTTGGCCTGGGAAAGGCTGAGTCAGAGGGCGTCATCAAAGGCATTGTCACCAACATTGACAAAACAGTTTACGCCATCGAACGGGCAGTCAAAGAAGCCAGCGACATGTCGGGAATCGATATCGGTGTAGTCAATGTCGGAATTGCCGGACAGCACATTCGCAGCACGATACAGCACGGCAGTATCACCCGGTCGTCGAACGAGGATGAGATCAGCATCGAAGACGTTACGCGTCTCACCGAAGACATGTACCGGATTGTAATTCCTCCCGGCAGTGAGATCATTCACGTCATGCCACAGGATTACACCGTCGACTATGAAGAAGGAATTAAGGATCCCGTTGGAATGAGTGGCGTTAAGCTGGAAGCAGACTTTCATATTATTACAGCTCAAACCAGCGCAATCAATAATATCAACAAATGCGTTCGTCGCGCGGGACTTGAAATACAGGACTTGATTCTCGAGCCGCTTGCCTCCAGCCTGGCCGTGTTGAGCGATGAGGAAAAAGAGGCTGGGGTGTGCCTGATTGATATAGGCGGTGGTACCACTGACATTGCAATCTTTTACGACAACATCATTCGCCATACTTCTGTCATTCCATTCGGAGGAAATATTTTGACCAATGATATCCAGACCGGACTGATGGTGATGGCAAAGCAGGCAGAACAATTGAAAACGAAATTCGGTAAGGCAATTGCCGAGGAGGCAAGTCCCAACGAGATCGTTTCAATTCCAGGTATCCGCAACCGGGCTGCGAAAGAGATCTCTGTGAAAAATCTTTCAAACATCATACAAGCAAGAATGGAAGAGATCGTAGAAATGGTCCATACCGAGATCATCAGCTGCGGTTTTGAAAACAGGCTTGCCGGTGGAATCGTCATCACGGGTGGCGGTTCGCAGCTTCATAGCTTGAAGCACCTCGTGGAATATATGACAGGAATGGATACCCGGATTGGCTATCCTAATGAACATCTCGGAAAGAGCAAACTCGAAGCGGTGAAGAGCCCGATGTATGCGACAGCAGTCGGACTTGTTCTCGCCGGGTTCCGTTCACTCGACGAACGCGAAGAGCGTTACCGTGAAGCGAAGGAAAACAAAGTGCTGGCTAAGGTTAAGAAGATCAAGCCGGCTTCTGATTTCTTCAGCAGCATTCTTAATAAGACGAAAGGATTATTGATCGACGACCTCGACGGAAAAAATGAATATTGACATTAACCACTACTAAACACAATACGTCATGTTTCAATCAGGAGCTACATACAAATTTGACCTGCCCAGCCGGCATAACAGGTCGATCATCAAGGTGATCGGCGTGGGAGGCGGTGGCAGTAATGCGGTGAATCATATGTTTCGTCTTGGCATCAAGGATGTCGAGTTCATCGTGTGCAACACCGACCTGCAGGCGCTGAACAGCAGCCCTGTACCCACCAAGTTGCAAATCGGCACCAACCTAACAGAAGGACTTGGATGCGGAGCCAATCCCGAAGTGGGACGCGCAGCGGCGATGGAGAGCAAAGAGATGATTCGCGAGGCGTTGGCCGGAACCAAGATGGTATTTATTACGGCCGGTATGGGTGGCGGAACAGGAACAGGTGCTGCACCGGTAATTGCCAAAATCGCAAAGGAGATGGACATCCTTACAGTCGGGATCGTCACTATGCCTTTTGGATTTGAAGGCAAGAAGAAGCATGCTCAAGGTAACAACGGCCTTGAAGCGATGCGCGCGAGCTGCGACACCGTTATTGCCATCCTTAATGACAAGCTGCGCCAGATGTTCGGAAATCTCTCCATCAGTCAGGCCTTTGGTGAAGCCGACAGCGTTCTTACAACGGCAGCGAAAGGCATTGCTGAGATCATTACTCTTGCTGGTTATGTCAACGTTGACTTTCAGGACGTTCGCACGGTCATGTTGAATGCGGGTGCTGCAGTCATGGGATCGGCAGAGACAACGGGCGAGGGACGTGCATTGCGGGCTGCTGAGCAGGCGCTTGCCTCTCCGCTCCTTGATAACAAGGACATCATGGGGGCGAAGCGTATTCTGTTGTCAATCATTTCAGGTGAAGAAGCTGAGCTGCAAATGGACGAGTTGAGCGAGATCACAGAATATATCCAGGCACAGTCTGGCGACGAATGCGAAGTGATCTTCGGTCATGGCGTCGACACGACGCTCGGCAATTCAATCCGCGTGACCGTGATCGCAACAGGTTTCGCCGGCGAAGTAAAAACCACGCCGAAGAAAAGGGAAAAGAAAGTGCTGGACCTTGAGAAGAGTCAGTCGGTAGTAAATGTCGTCGCTGACAATTCAGTCAACGAGCGCAATCACGACGTGGAATTGAAGATGTCAGATGAAATGTTTTATGCTGATCCGGTGAAGGATGAACCCTTCATGGATTTTGAACCTGAGAGCCACGGGGAGGTTATAACACCGACTCCTCTTCCGCAACCGGAGAAAAAGATAGAAGAAGTTCCGGTATTGAAGCAGGCAGAAGAGGTGGTTGTTCCTAAAAAGGCAGAAGAGAAACCAATCTATGTGAAGCCGGTAGAAAAGCCCTTTAAGAAGGAGGAAACGCCACTGGAGGAGCGTCATTACACCCTGAGTCTTTTTGACGAACCGGCAATCAGTGCCAAGATGGACGATAATGACGATGAGGATGATGATATCAGCCATTCGAAAGACGACGAAGAAGAATTTGAAGTCGGCAAGGAGATCTCATCTGATCAGGTGATCAATGAGGAGGGCCTGATGGAAGTTCGTAAGACGAAGGCACGCCTTGAGCAGCAGGCGAAAGAGCGTCGTGAGCGCCTTAAGCAAGCCAAAAAGAGTGAAATGAGTAAGGAAGAATTCAATGAGAAATGGACACTTCCCGCATACCTCAGGAGAGGCGTGAAAATGGAGAATGTGCCCCATTCTTCCGAGCGGTTCATTTCGAAGTACAATTTGAATGATGACAATAATTTGTTGGGAAACAACAAGTTCTTACATGATAATGTTGATTGAGTCAGTTAATAGTTATCGGTTAATAGTTAATCGTTTGCTCCTGTTAACGATTAACGGATATACGATTAACTAACTCCAAAGAAATGGCATTTCCGGCATGACTGGTTATTTACTCCATTCGTAGTGGTTGTTGGTTGTAAATATTTTTTGCCGGTGCCGGAATGCCTTCTTTTTGATTGGGCCCGTGAAGGAGAGCAAAAACTCCCTTCACGTGAAAC
>JBGALO010000007.1:0-321918 GCA_044223825.1 Cyclobacteriaceae bacterium
TGTATATCCATGACTTCTTTGTTACCCCAATCTGCATAGATTGCGCGCGAATAGTCCACGCCACGCCCGTTGCTTCCCCGGTAGTTAACCGCGACAACAGCGTATCCTCCAGCGGACAAAATCTGACGAGACAAATCAAATCCGAATTCATCCTGCGAAACCGGACCTCCGTGAATGAAGAATATTGCAGGAAGTTTCTGACCGGGTTGTGAATCGGCCGGCTTGAACAATAAATTTGAAACGCTTGTCCCATCTTTACTTTTAGAAGTAAAGCCTTCAACACTTGCTAATTGAAGTGGTGCAACGAAGGCATCCTGGTGAGTAGTTAGTCGGCGGACGGCGCTGTTTTCAATTGCATAAAGTTCAGCGGGTAGCTGAGGTTCGCTCATCAACGAAAAATAGCTTCCATTTGAATTTCTTTCCAATGATTGGAAACTCTTATTGCCCCCGGCAACTTTTGTGAGCTTGCCAGATGTGATGTTTATTTCGGCAACATACCGTTGACGATCATCTGCGACCAGCGCAAATATTGATTTGCTGTCATTTGCCCATACGTGATTATTGACAGGCCTGTCAATCGATTTCGTTAAAAGCCGGGGCTCGCCACCTCTTTTCGGAATTACAGCAAGCACCGGTTGATCGTACATGATGAAATTTTCCGAAGAGCTTGATCGGGTATAAGCAATATGCTTTCCGTCAGTGCTCCATCGTGGACTATTATCGTAGCCATTCCAGGTCGTCAGCTGTTTAGGGGATGCGCCTTTACGGGCATCGATGATCCAAATGTCTGAGTTCTCATTCTTGTCCGGGTCAGCGGTACGATTGCTAACAAATGCAATCTCCGTCCCGTCCGGACTCCATACGGCGGAGCCTTCGGTATAATTTCCGCGCGTGAGCGTGTCCAGCTTTTTTGTTTCGATATCAAACAAATACAGGTGCGTATAACGCTTTAAAAGATATCCCTCGATGTCCTGTTTAAATTGATATCTGTCGAGCACATATGGTTTCACGGTTTTCGTCTTCGAGGTATCAGGGGCATCCTGCAGCGTAAGCAACAATTTTCTTGAGTCGGGAGACCACTTGTAGTCCGACATGTCATGCTTAAGGTCTGTTATTCTTTTTGCTTCGCCACCTCTCCGGTCCATGATCCACACCTGGCTTTTTTTACTCTGTCGCGACGAGATAAATGAAATATATTTCCCGTCGGGACTCCATCGCGGTGATGATTCACCATCCGGACTGTAGGTCAATTGGACACTGGAGCGACCGTCCCAACTGATCATCCATATATCGCTGTTCCTTTTGTCTTTTAGTGAATCGACGGTTGAGAGGACATAGGCAATCCATGCACCATCAGGCGATGCCTGAGCATCACTTATTGTTTGAAGCCGATAGATGTCGCCAGGCCGTATCTTTCTTTTGGATTGGGCATTTGCTGATACACAGACGCCAAGTACCAGCATAAAAAGGTAAATCTTTTTCATAATTAGTTAAGTGGGATTTTACTGATGAGTTTAACACATTCAACGGCTTCCCTGACATCATGCACGCGGAGAATACTTGCGCCTTTCATCAATGCGACAGTATTCAAAACAGTTGTTCCGTTCAGTGCTTGCTCGGGTGTTATGTCTAATGTTCTCCAGATCATCGATTTGCGGGAGACGCCAACCATCAGCGGTACTCCAAGTACCTCTAAATGGTTCATGTTTTGAAGTAGTTGAAAATTCTGTGCTACAGTTTTGGAAAAGCCGAATCCGGGATCTGCAATGACATCTTTTATACCTAATGTTCTGAGTTTTGATATTTTGTTTATGAAATAGTCTGTGATGTCTTTTGTCAGATTATCGTAATCAGTCAGTTTATTCATTGTTTGCGGTGTTCCGCGCATGTGCATAACGATGTAGGGAACATTTCTTTCGGCAATCAGTTCGAACATCTTCGTGTCGTGCTCTCCTCCGGAAATATCGTTGACTATTGATGCACCTTCGTTCAACGCCTTTTTTGCGATCGACGAATGAACCGTGTCGACAGCGAGGATAGCATTGGGAAACTCCTTTACAATCCTGCGAATTGCCGGTAGAACCCGCGCAGCTTCGTCTTCAACGCTTATTTCAGGGGCGCCGGGCCTCGACGAAGCACCTCCAACATCGACCATTGAGGCGCCCTCGCCAAGCATTCTTTCAACCTGTGCAAGCTGCGTTTTCTCTTGATCGAATTTGCCGCCGTCATAAAAACTATCAGGAGTTACATTGAGAATTCCCATAACGCAGGGCGTGTTCAGATCGATCACCCTGCCTTTGACGTTCAATGTTTTGTTGCTATAAAATGCTTTATTTTGCACCGCGATAGAATGACAAAAACTTCCACACAATATAAAGAGGTAATCTCCGCCTGCCAAGACTTGTTCCTCAAGAAGACCCGCGACTATGGCACAGCCTGGCGTGTTCTTCGCCTGCCAAGCATTACTGACCAGATTTTCATAAAGGCTCAACGAATCCGAAGCATTCAAGAAAAAGCTCATCAGAAAATAGATGATAGCATCAAAGACGAATTTATTGGGATCTTGAATTATTGCGTTATAGCACTTATTCAAATTGATCTTCAAGATTCATCAAAAATGGAATTGTCTGTTCAGGAGGTTACTCCGCTTTATGAACATGCGGTAAAGACAACCTTTGAGCTATTTGAAAACAAAAATCACGATTACGGCGAAGCGTGGCGCGACATGCGTGTCAGTTCAATCACTGACATTATTCTTATGAAATTGTTAAGGGTGAAACAAATCGAAGATAATCAAGGTAAAACACTCGTGAGTGAAGGAGTGCAAGCCAATTATCAGGATATGATAAATTATTCCGTATTCGCCCTGATCAAACTCTCAGAAGGCAACCAATAAGTATGCAAAAATTTTTTGATCAATTTTCGCGGTTCTTTGTCGGTGGTTTATTCATTTTTTCCGGCCTGATTAAACTCAATGACCCCATCGGGACGGAGATAAAAATGGAAGAATACTTTGAGGTCTTTTCTCAGGATTTCGGATCGTTCTTTCATCATTTCATTCCATGGTCGCTCGAGATAGGAATGATCATGATTGTTCTGGAAGTCGCTTTGGGCGTCGCGATTCTTTTCTTTTATCGGATGGAATTAACCGCATGGATTTTATTGCTGCTAATGATCTTTTTCACCTTCCTCACTTTTTACTCCGCGTATTTTGACAAGGTTACGGATTGTGGTTGCTTTGGTGATGCCATCAAACTCACGCCGTGGGAATCATTTATTAAGGACACAATATTGATGGTGTTTGTCCTTCATCTTTTCTGGTACCGGAAAAGATATCAAGCAGTTTTAAGAACGTCAGAAGGACATGCTGTTATTGGACTGACTGTTGCCATTTCATTTTTTGCCGGGATTCGTGCCATCAATCATCTACCCTTCATTGACTTTCGGGCCTATAAAGTCGGAAACCATATCCCGTCGAAGATGCTGCCACCCGAACAGCCCATCATTGAGTATTCATTTGAAAAGGATGGAAAGGAGATCAAATCAGAAAAATTTCTCCCCGCGGAAGAAGGCTATGTATACAAGAATTCACGCATTGTAAACGAGAAGAATATCAAACCCGCCATCACCGACTATTCAGTTGCAAGTCCGGACGGGGACGACATTACGCAATCTACGTTTCAAGGTCCGAAGTTGTTGATCATTATGTTCGATGTGAAGAAGGCGTCGGTAGAGAATATTGATGCGATAAGAATGTTAGTAACGAATCTTGAAGGACAAGTTGAATCGCTCGTTCTTACATCTTCGTCGGCGGAGGCGATTGAAATTTTCAGACATGAAAATCAGCTTGCCGTCCCTTATGCATTCGCAGATGCTACGGTGCTGAAGACAATAGTCCGGTCAAACCCCGGAATTTCGTTGTGGAGAGATGGAACTGTGTTGGGGAATTGGCATCACAATGACACTCCCTCATCTGGAGAGGTTCTGAAGCTTTTGAAATAATCTTTTCGGAATGAAAATATTCCTTCTCGGTCTGCCTGGCTGTGGAAAGACAACATTGGGCAAGAAGCTTGCAGAGGCTCTCCATATCCCATTTGTAGATTTGGATGCGGAGATTGAGAAAAGTGAGAACATGTTGATCCGGGATATCTTTGAAAAATACAAAGAAGACTATTTCAGGAAAGTTGAAGCGAGGGAGTTGGTGAGGTGGTGTGAATCCGCGGATGATTTCATCATGGCGACGGGAGGGGGCGCCCCGGTTTTTTTTGACAATATCGAAAGAATCAATGCTGCCGGGATGAGCATCTTCCTGGATGTTTCTGCCAGGGAGATTACACGAAGAATCTTACTTACATCGCTTCAGGAACGCCCCTTGTTTGCAAAGGCAAACTCGGAAACATTGAAGGATCAGATTGAGTTCATGCGGTCTCAACGATTACAATTCTACAGGAAGGCAAAGCTGACGATCACAGACGATTCAATATCAACTACAGATATGGTTGAAAAAATCAGAAAGGAAATCCCACTGTTATCATAAGCGTTGTTGCGCCATTCTTCAGCGTCACCAGGGGGCTCAAAGCCGAATTGATCGTGTAGGGACGATAAGAGTTGTTTTCCTGAGTCAGTATTCCGGCGAAGTCGACATAAAAGCTTGAAGTGCGGTAGCCAAATCCTGCTGAATAGGATGAGATGCTTCGGTCAATATTATTTTGCGGATTCTTAAAGGGATCAGGCAACATGGAAAAGCCACCACGGAATCGGAAGTTATTCAGCCTGTATTCGCCGCCGACCCGAATGTTGATGACAGATTTATACAAGCTCTTGATTTGATCGTTATCAGCCGAATAGTCACCGCCATAATAGGAACTTGCGCTGTACTTCGAGGACGAATAGTTGACCCATTCAGCATCAGCACTAATGAAACCTTTCTTTTCGAAAAAGAATGTGAGACCTCCTGTTACGCGCCAGGGTGTTGACAGACTATAGCTATCGGACACCTGGTCGGTCGATGCATTTTCTTTATTTAGAAATTCTCCTGGCAAGTATTCGAAATTCTTCCAATTTGTGCTCATGCTCGCTGAGTAATCATCATTAACGCTATAGCTTGTCGGTGTGGCCGCCGAAACACCAAATTGTAACCTGTCAATCGGGCGATAAATTGCACCGAACGTTGCATTGATACCTGACCCACTGAGATTCAAAGTCTCGTTTAGCTGCATGAAAGACATTGGCTGATTTGCGTCGCTGAATGATTCCGTATAAACTTTCTCAGCCTTGTAATGAAAGGAAGTCAAACCAATGCCAGCGCCAACGAATAGTTTATCATTAAAATTTGCGCCGTAAGAAAAGCTCCATTGATTCTGTGCTCCCGTAGTCTTTACCGTTTCTTCCTGATCCGGGATTCCTGAAACATCTGTGAAATATTGATCGTTGGGACCGGGGGGATTGAGAATAGATTGTGGGCCAATAAGGTAATTGAAGTAGGAAAGGCCGGTCGGTGTGTTGTAATTATACCCGGTTTGGTCAAACTGGGACGTACCAGTACCATTTGCATCCTGGATGAAGTAATCAATGATTGAATTATCTGAGTTTCGCCCTTTGTATGTGAATGTGTTGTTAAAATCATTCGTCCGATTGAAGTTTATCGCAAACGTACCACCCCATAAACCTTTTCGTCCATCTTTACTACTATGAAAGGCGATGCCCAGGTTCGGTATGATTAGATTGGTTTTGTTTGCACTTGTTGTGCCGTTTAAATACGATGCATCCGAATTAGCGATGACATATCCCGGAGTGAACGAAAACTCAGAACGATTGTACATTCCAAGTCCGGCGGGGTTATAGTACGCGGAGCTGAGATCTCCTCCCAATGAATTTTGAACACCCCCCATAGCCTGAATTCGGGCGCTTCCTCCTGGCCGAATCCGACTTATCATTAGCGCTTCTTCCGAATAAGACTGTGCGAAAAGGCCGCCCGTTTTGAGCAACAGCAAGCCCATGATCGCCAAAACGACCCTGTATTTCATTTGAAGATCAGTGAGTTGTGAAATTAATTCCTGCCGCGAGAATGGCCTCCACCGCCACCGCCGGACATTCCACCGCCGGAAAATCCGCCACCGCTGTGACCGCCGAATGAACCCCGGGATCCGGAACCAAAGGAATCAAATGATGAACGCGTATTTCCATTGCCGCCCCAGCCATTGTTTCCGCCAGATCCCCATGAATTGCCGTTAGAGAATCCGCTGCTGCGCGTATTGGAATAATCTGCGCTGTTTCTCCAGCCGCTGTTGTAATAATTCGGTTGCGAATCTGTCCTCATGCGCCCGCCTTCACGAACACGACCGTTGGAACCTACAATCGATGCATCATTTCTGGCATTAGAGTTGACATAATTATTTAAACCGCTGCTACGCGATGGATGCCTTCCGAATGCTGTATTGCGTGAATCAGTGACGACAGTTGTAGTTGGATAGTAACCGCCATAGGGATAACTATAGCCGCCACCGTATCCATACATTGAGCCGATTCCATATCCAATGCCCATCATGCTGTAGGGACTTCCGTACATCATACTGTATCCCATCCCGAATCCACTATAAAAACCCGATCCCATTCCCATCCCCATTCCGTACATACTGTACGGTGAGTACATGCCATAAGGAGAATACATCATGCTGTAAGGTGAGTAGCCGAATGCATACGGAGAGTACATGCTTGAGTAATAGGGGCTTCCAAATCCACTGTAACCGTATGGAGATCCATAGCCGTTGTTATAGTAAGTATTGGAATATGCCGACGTGTTGTTATACAGGTTGCTATTAACATTCTTCGGTTGATAACCCGAGAGAAAATAATCCGGGTCATTTTGAACGATAGATGTTCCATTTTTTGCTTGGGCGTTATATTCAGGATTTACGCCGCGTCCGGAATAACTATCAGATGGGTTGACTGGATTCGAGCGAACAGCTTCGATATCGTCCTGACGATATTTTTTAGCCAGAACTACTTCGTTAGCTTTTACTAAGATGGCACGATCCTTTGAGTTGAAATACATGTCATCGTTCTCTTGTGCAAACGCTGAAACAGAAAGCCCCAGGGCAAGCAGCAACATTGTGTATTTCGTTTTCATATGAAGATGATTTAACTACACTCTATTAACGCAAATTTAGCAAGTATGGTGCCGGGATTCAATGGATTTTAAGTACTGTTTTCACTGAATTTGACCCCCAGACTAGGTATTTCTCTCAGTGCGAAAAAACAGTCTTTTTGAGGTTGCCTGCATATATTTGCGCCTCAAAATCGACAAACAATGTCAAAACAAATACCAAGCCGTTCGGAAGATTATGCCCAGTGGTATGTTGAACTTGTGAAAAAGGCGGATTTAGCCGAAAACTCTGATGTCCGGGGTTGCATGGTAATTAAGCCCTATGGCTATGCCATTTGGGAGAAAATGCAGCAAGCGCTTGACAAAATGTTTAAGGACACTGGCCACGTAAATGCGTATTTTCCACTTTTCGTACCTAAAAGCATGTTTGAGGCGGAAGAGCAAAATGCCGAAGGCTTCGCAAAGGAATGTGCTATCGTCACTCACTATAGATTAAAGAATGATCCAGGCAAAAAGGGAAAATTGATTGTTGATCCGGATGCAAAGCTTGAGGAAGAACTGGTAGTAAGGCCGACGAGTGAGGCTATCATCTGGAGTACATATAAGAAATGGATTCAGTCGTATCGTGATCTCCCTATATTAATCAATCAATGGGCAAACGTTGTGCGGTGGGAAATGCGCACAAGACTTTTCTTGCGCACTGCAGAATTTCTTTGGCAGGAAGGACATACGGCTCATGCAACTCAACAGGAAGCTGTAAAAGAAACGAGACAGATGCTTGACGTCTACGCGGAATTTGCTGAGAGTTTTATGGCGATGCCGGTCATCAAAGGCAGGAAGACAGAAGGTGAAAAATTTCCTGGCGCGATCGATACATATTGCATTGAGGCCTTAATGCAGGATGGAAAAGCACTGCAGGCAGGAACATCTCATTTCTTAGGACAGAATTTCGCAAATGCATTTGATGTTCAATTTTCAAATAAGGAGGGTAAACTGGAGCACGTGTGGGGAACATCATGGGGGGCGAGCACGCGCTTGATAGGAGGGCTTATCATGGCGCATTCTGATGATGATGGGTTGGTACTTCCGCCAAAGCTTGCGCCGATTCACGTTGTGATCGTCCCTATCTTCAGGAGCGAAGAGGAGTTATCAAAAATTTCAGCGGCTGTGGAACCCATTATGAAAGGCTTGCGAAACGCGAATCTTTCGGTAAAATTTGATAATCGAGACACGCAAAAGCCGGGGTTTAAGTTTGCTGAATACGAAATGAAAGGCGTTCCGGTGCGTCTGGCAATCGGGCCACGCGATCTCGAGAACGGAACTGTTGAAGTTGCGCGGCGCGATACGAAAGAGAAGCAGGTAATGAAGTATTCGGAAGTAGTCACGGCGATACCAACGTTGTTGGAAGAAATTCAAAGTAATATCTATTCACGAGCGCTAAAATTCCGTGAGCAGCATACAACATCGGTTGATACGTTTGATGAATTCAAGCGCGTACTTGATGATAAGGGTGGATTTGTGCTTGCACACTGGGATGGCACGCAGGAAACGGAAGCCATCATCAAGCAGGAAACCAAAGCCACCATCAGGTGTATTGCGCTTGATACCAAAGAAGAAGTTGGTAAATGTGTTTATTCGGGGAAACCGTCCCAGAGACGCGTGTTGTTCGCAAGGGCGTATTGACAGGCCGGAACGAAGACTCTAATTAGCTATCTTTGCTTTCCATGGAATGGATGATTGTTTTATCACTGCTGCTGATTGGTCTCGCATTGGTAATCATTGAAGTGATTTTTGTCCCGGGCACTACGATTATCGGCGTGATTGGTTTTGTTCTTATGGTAGTCGGTGTAGGCCTAAGCTTTCGATATTTTGGCAATCTGATGGGATGGGCCACAGCTGCGAGTGCCACGATCGGTAGCGGATTGTCGCTATATTTTTCGTTCAAGGCTGGCATTTGGCAACGGTTTTCCTTGAAGAATACAATTGACAGCAAAGTGAACGAAGGCGAAGTCGAGAATTTAAAAACGGGCGCTGAAGGCATCGCTTTGTCAGCACTTAGACCTTTTGGGAAAGCTGAATTGCAGCAAAAGACCTACGAAGTTAAAACGATGGGAAACTATGTCGATGCAGGCACACGCGTGCGAGTCATGCAGATATTATCGCACCAAATTATTGTAGAACCCCTTAATTAACCCAAACCTCATATGCAAGGCGCCGCTTTACTTGTTGTTGTATTTCTCAGCATCATCGGTTTTTTTCTGTTCATGTATTTTGTACCGGTTGGTCTTTGGATCACAGCGGTTTTTGCCAATGTAAAAATCACGATTGGCGAGCTCATCGGCATGCGAATCAGAAAAGTTCCACCCGGGGTGATTGTGAATTCATTGATTACTGCTACGAAAGCTGGTTTGCAAGTCACGACGCGCGAGCTTGAGACGCATTACCTGGCAGGCGGTGATGTCCCCAATGTCATCCGCGCTCTGATCTCCGCGGAAAAAGCAAATATTGTATTGTCATTTAAGCAAGCTACTGCGATCAATCTTGCAGGCCGTGATGTATTTCAGGCAGTTCAGATATCAGCGCGAAGTGTTGGCGAATCCCGATAAGATTTCGAAACTGGTGCTATCAAGAGGTCTTGACGCGGGTACGGCTTTTGAAATATTGTCCATCGACATTGCAGATGTTGATGTTGGAGCAAACATCGGGGCGAAGCTGCAAACTGACCAGGCCGCCGCAGATCTTAAAGTTGCTGAAGCGCGCGCGGAAGAAAGGCGGGCAATGGCTGTCGCTCTTGAACAAGAGATGATTGCAAAAGCACAGGAGGCACGTGCCAATGTAATTCAGGCAGAGGCAGAGATTCCAAAAGGAATTGCGCAGGCGTTTATGAATGGCACATTGGGTGTAATGGACTATTATAAAATGCAGAACGTTCAGGCCGATACAGAGATGCGCCAATCTATTTCGGGTACTGGCAAATCAGGCCAGGCACCGAGCACGCCGGGTAAATAGCAATTGATTTTTTAGCGTGATGGGATGGATTCCCAATCTGCCTCTTTCTTTGCCAGGAATACCCTTTTCTGCGATATGTAGTTGAGGATGCGAAACTCCAGCGGAAAAATACTTAAACCATCGTAAGTCAGAACGCCAAATAATTTTTCACGCTCCACTATCACCAGATTTTTGTCGACTGGCTCGATTGAATTGAAACGTGGTTCTATGAGCACACGGCCACGGTTATCTGCCATCCCTTTTAATGATTGCTGGATCACTTTGAAATAACCATTGGATAACTTCTTAATTGAATCGTACCGTAGCTCGAGCAATGTGTTTCCGTCGACATCAATTAATCCAAACTTGCCGTTGCGCGATACGAGGGCCAGTTTGTTGTCAAAATTTTCAGTTGTATCAAAAGTTGGTTGTATTACAATTTGATCCATCTTATTGATAAATCCCCACTTTCCGAGCAGGCTTACAGGCGCAAGCCCATCGTGAAATTCACCAATGTTGTCATATCGATTCGCGATCCTGAGACGACCCCGGGTATCAACAAACCCGAATTTTCCATCTCGTTTTATTCCTATCAGCCCTTCGCTTTCGCGGAAAGTTTGTTCAATGTTCGATGGTAAATTGATCGCGTCCTGACGTGCCACGAGCTGCCCCTGCAGGTTAATCACCTTCTCCTGACCATCAGGAAGGCGCTCGATCAACCGATCCTGTAATGCAGTCAGTGCATTTGTTGTAAAATAGATTGCGTTTCCCTTTAAGTCTTTAAGAAAAATGGTACTGTCTTGTTTTTCAAGATAATGCTCACTATCCACGAGTGTTATCGGATAAGATTGAGGCAAAATCTGCCATTGGTCACTAGTGGTGATAACGCCGTATTTGCCTTTAAAGCGGACAACAATCAAATTATCCATTGACTGAAGCAATGAGTCATAGACACAGGCAACGTTTTCATTTCCATATCGATCCATTGCGCCCCAATATCCGCGGCTTCGAACCGGGAAAAATTTGCCATTGTAATTTTCAATCGTCTCGTACCTTTTTCCGGATCTAAGTACGCCCACTGTATCATACAATTCCCAAGTCTTGGTTCCTCGTAGTTTCTGAACCGCACGTACAACGTTTCCAGTAAGACAAAGTGAATCAAACACGAATGGTAGTATTTCACGCTGCTTACGATCCAACATGGCCCATTTTTTTCCTCTTTTCGCCAACACGATATTTCCTGACGGGCTACCGATGAATTCGAATGCTGGAATCCATCGTTCCTTGAATTGCTCATCGATGAGACCGACTTTATGATCTATTGTTATTCTCGTCCAGTCAGTCAATTCAAAATTCAATTGATCCGCTTCTACTGTCTGCAACGTTTTGTATTGCGTGTCTATGATTTTCCATTCCGTCGCACGGAGCCCTTCAATTGTGTCTGGCCCGCTTATTCGAATGTCGCGGTATAAAGGCGGGACGATGATCTCGCCGCTACGATTAATAACACCTTTTCTCCAGCCACTTACAATGATTGCATGATCGTATGAAAAGTCTGTGATATTATCGATACTGAATTCCGTTATCCACTGTCCATCTTCTGTGCACAGGGCGATTTTATTGTCGAAGTTCTTAATCGCATATCGCAGGCTGCCAACAGGAGTTATTTCCTGAAATGAAACGGGCAGCACCTGTTTATCATCAAGATCAATGAGGCCATATTCATACCTAACGCCGCGTTTTAGCATCACAATTGCGCGCAGCCCATCGATCACAAGGTCATCATAGGTGAATGGAATAACATTTTTGCCCATTAAGTTGAGACATCCGAACTTAGAAGAAAGATTGTACGCTTTGGAGGCAATTACCCGATCTCCTCCTGCCCACGTCAGAGATCCAAATTCGGCCGGAGTAATAAACTCCTTGTTTAGATTTATCAGGCCCCACCGGTCTTTTTTTCTATAGCCAGTAATCTTTCCAATTACTGAGAAATTTCCATCGGACCAGCCAAGTGCATCAAAATCTGCCGGGAGAAGAACGTGTCCAGTGCCATCACGAAGCCCGACTTTACCATTCAACTCGAATCTCTCATAGTCAATCCCAAAGAGAAAGGTTGGGGTTATTGAACATGCAATCAGGAACACAGCCCACTTCATAACTTTCAAAGTTAGAAGTTCCCTGAATATTCTTCAGATCATGGAGCTTGTTCTTAGGTTTTTCGACGATTGTAAGTTGGATTTGCTGAAGAGCAAATGAGCATAAGAGATCGATTGAGCAGAAATTTTTTGCTCAGGTGATGTGTCAGACACCTAAGGTGTCTGACACGTAATATGGTCTTTCAGTTTTCAAGGTCGCACCATTACCCATTTCATAAAATCCGGATTTCCAGACAATTTATCTTTAAGGATTCAAGTTGGGGACTTTGGCGGTGTGTCTGGCCGGGAGCAAGTGGGGAATTTTTTACAACTTCGTGTCGTTGTTAGCCCAAAAACGCCTTAAAATGCATATTGAGCAGTTGTATACAAATTGCCTGGCTGAAGCGGCCTATTACATTGAATCAAACGGGGAAGCTGCAATAATTGACCCCCTTCGCGAGACTGATCCCTATATAGCCCTTGCTGAAAAGCGTGGAGCCATCATCAAGTATGTATTTGAGACTCATTTTCACGCTGATTTTGTGTCGGGACATATTGATCTCGCGCGGAAGGTAAATGCACCGATCATATATGGTCCAATGGCGCAACCCAAATATGAGGTCATAAACGCCGTTGACGGACAGGAATTCAAACTTGGGAATTTGACGATCCGGGTCTTACATACTCCCGGACATACACCCGAATCGTCATGCTATCTTTTGCTCGACGAAAACGGAAAGGAACATGCGGTATTCACAGGTGATACATTATTTGTTGGCGACGTTGGCAGGCCGGATTTGCTGGATGGTTTCATGAGTCGCGAGCAACTTGCCGGAATGCTATATGACTCGCTGAATTCCAAAATCAAGACGTTGCCGGACAGCACTATCGTATACCCTGCACACGGTCCCGGTTCAGCTTGTGGAAAAAATATCGGAAAGGAGACCTTTTCAACGATTGGCGAGCAAAAGAAATTCAACTATGCGCTTAAAGATCAATCACGCGAGAATTTTATTCGGCAAGTAACGGATGGGATTCTTCCACCGCCTCAATATTTTTTCGAGGATGCGCGGATCAACAAAGACGGTTACGCATCTATTGACACCGTGATACGAGAAAACAACAGACCACTAAATTTAGTCCAGTTTAAAAAGGAAACTGCGAAAGGAGCCGTTATCCTCGACGTGAGGAAAGCCGACGACTTCGAAAGGGGATTTATTCCTGGGGCAATTAATATCGGACTTAATGGTCAGTTCGCGGTTTGGGTAGGAACCCTGATCGATATACAGCAGCCGCTAATCCTGTTGACGGATCCGGGAAAAGAATCCGAAGCTGTCCTGCGACTCGCCAGGGTAGGATATGAGAATGTCAAAGGGTACCTGAGTGGCGGCATCACAACATGGGATGAGGAGCTGGATACAGTTCATTCTATTCAAGCTGATGAGATGAAAAACGAAATGAAATCAGGGGCGGCCGTGCTTGACGTTCGCAAACCGGGCGAATGGAGCGTTAGCCACGTAAAAGATGCGCAATTCATGCCATTGGCAGAAATGCCGGAAAACCTTGGATCCTTAAATAAGAATGCACCCTACATTGTTCACTGCGGGGGCGGATATCGTTCGATGACTGCGATCTCAATCATGAAAAGGGAAGGTTTTCGTCACCTCACAAATGTGTATGGTGGCTTCACCGCGATGGTGAACGCTGGCCTTGATGTGGTGACTGAGGAAGTTGTTGCTGGCTGACGTGTAATTGATCAAATCGGTGCGGAGGTAGCATGTTTACGGATCCGGTGTGTGCCGTGACCTTATCTTATTTCTTATCTAATCGCGCGACATTCTCAACGTGAATTGTTTGAGGAAACATGTCGACGGGTTGAATGTCGGTTACGTCATAGCTTTCGCACAAAATTTTCATGTCGCGGGCCTGAGTAGCGGGATTGCAACTAACATACACAATGCGCTCGGGTGCTGCCTTCAGCAACATCTTGCAAACGTCTTCATGCATACCAGCGCGAGGCGGGTCGGTAATGATTACATCAGGACATCCATGGACATCAAGAAATTTCTCATCTAGCAGGTCTTTGATGTCGCCTGCATGAAATGATGTATTCACTATGCCATTGATCGTTGAATTTGTTTTTGCATCCTCGATCGCCGCGGCAACATATTCAAGGCCCACAACCTTTTTGCAGGATGCGGCCACGAAATTCGCAATGGTGCCAGTGCCAGTGTAAAGATCGAAGACCAATTCATCACCACGCAAGCCAGCCATCTCCCACGCAACTTTATATAATTTAAAGGCCTGATCTGAGTTCGTTTGATAAAAGGATTTCGGACCCACACGGAAAGACAAAATTTTCTGTCCTTCGGGTGTTTGCATTGTCTCGGTGATGTAGGGATTGCCTTTCCAGCAAACTATATTAAGGTCACTGAATGTATCGTTGCGCTTTCCATTAATGACATAGTTCGCGGACGTGATCGCAGGAAAGGACGTTGTCAAAGAACTCAGTATCATTTCTATCCAATCCATTCTATCATATGTTACCTGGAGGATGACCATGACCTCGCCGGTATTTGCTGTGCGTATTGTCAGCGTTCGCAGAAATCCTACTTGCTTTCGCAAATCGAAGAAAGGTATTTGCTCCTTTTCTGCGATTTGTTTCACTATAAGACGGATGTCGTTTGAGGGGGAAGGTTGGAGCAAGCACTCCTGCACGTCGAAGACCCTGTCGTACATTCTTGGAATATGATATCCCAATCCGTTATGAATCAACGACGTTTCACTATTGAGCTCATCCTTCGTCAGCCAGCGATTAGATGTGAATGTGTAGTCGAGTTTGTTCCGGTAATATTTTTCACGCGATGATCCAATGATCTTTCTTACTGGCGGAAGGACGAGACCCCCGATCCGTTCAAGATTATCCTGAACCTGCTGCTGCTTATATTCAAGTTGAGTTGCATAATTAATATGTTGCCACGAACACCCGCCGCATGTTCCAAAATGACTACAAAATGGCGTTGACCTGTTAGGCGAATAAGACTGAATGTTTACAACCCGCCCTTCCAGAAAAGAGCTTTTTATTTTCGTCAATGAAATATCGACGATATCACCGGGGGCGCCGCCGGAAATGAAAATTACCTGCCCATTATTCCGCGCCACGCATTTTCCTTCCGCCGCCATGGAATCAATAACAATGCTGGTCAACACATCACCCTTTTTGTGTTGTTTATTATGGGCGGCACGTCCGTTTTCTGCTTCTTCGTTCAATTAGTCTTCAGTTTTTGAATTGCTGTCGCAATTTACTTAATGTGCTTTCACGACATTAATCGCTTTATTTATCTTTCGAATCGGGCGCATGAAAAAACTCATTTTCCTGCTGATTCTTGCTGCTACCCCGCTATTGGGTAGAGCTTCCCACATTGTAGGTGGTGAGTTCGAACTCATTCATTTAAAGGATCAACAGTATCGTTACCGCCTGAACCTGATACTCTACTTTGACTCCCTGAATGGAAGCCCGGGGGCAAAAGACCCGTCGGCAACGGTGAGGATCTTCAGAATGCGGGACAATGCCAGAATGATGGATCTGCTTTTGCAGCTTTCAGCTGAATCAAGCGTGCAGTACACACAACCAGCATGTTCTCATGGTGAACTAAAAACCAGGAAACTTGTGTACACTATCGACGTTACCCTCTCCCCGGCACAGTTCGATGATGCACTGGGCTACTATGTCGCCTGGGAACGGTGCTGCCGGAATTACAGTATCTCCAATATCTATAGTGAGGACCCGAACAACGGTGGTCAGATCTATGCCGGCCAGACATTTTATCTGGAGTTTCCTCCGGTTGTAAAAAATGGGGTTCCGTTCATCGATTCGACGCCAAGATTATTTCCACCCCTCAATGATTATGCATGTCCATTGCGTCCCTACTACACTGATTTCGGTGGAATAGACGATGACGGCGACTCTCTTGTTTACTCACTTGTTACTCCTCTTAGCACAATCACAAATGAGGCTATCCCGACAGGAGGCACACACTCAAAACCTTATGCTAATGTTACATGGCGTCCGGGTTATGATATAACACACATCATGAATGGCTCTCCAGATCTGAAAATCACACAAAAGGGATTTCTTACAGTGACACCTCCGGCCGTTCAGGGACTTTTTGTATTTGCGGTGAAAGTGGAGGAGTACCGAAACAAGGTAAAGATAGGAGAGACGCGGCGTGACTTTCAGATGCTCGTGGTTGATCAATGTGCGCGTGCCATTGCGCCTCAGATTCTTGGGAAAACATTGGCTGAGCCAACCTATACGCATGACAATGTCATGAGCGTTTCATTCGGGAGTGGGATTGCGGACAATCTGAGATGTATCAAAGTGCAAGTTTCTGATGACGATTCGAAAGCGATGTTTGATGGTGTGGAGAAAGTTAAGATCAAAGCAATCCCATTGAACTTCAATAAAGATGTTTCAGGCATTCTGCCGGCGACTACTTCGGCTACGCTTATAAATGGAAGTACCGTTGAATTCAGCATTTGTTTTGATAAATGTCCCTATTTCATTGGGGCGCCATTCAGGGTCGGCATAATTGCAATGGATGATGCCTGCAGTCTTCCGCTTTCAGACACATTGAAAGTTGATGTGACGATACCACCGCCACCCAACACAAAGCCTCAATTCATTCTGCCTGCGAGCAATCCATTGATAATGTCATTAAATGAAGGAACGCAGGATGCATGGCCGTGGCAGGTTGTAGATGCAGAAAACGATCCGTTGATCATATCATTGCTCACAGATGGATTTGTGCTGAAAGATGCAGGAATGAAATTCGACACATTTCACCAGGCGAATGGGGGTGCTGATGGTCAACTCAGCTGGGATGCATTTTGTGATATTTATGATTTTACGAAACGGACAAATTTCAGAGTGACGATTCAGGTTGAAGATCAGGATCAATGCAACATCGCGGACCCGGCAAAGCAGGTATTCGATCTTTCTGTTATCAACCTTCCTCCGAACCGTGATCCCATTATCGACACGGATCTTACGCCAAATCCTGCTGAGCGAAGAGTAACGGGTATTACCCGACGCATTAATGAATCGCTTAGCTTTTCAATCAAGGGAGTCGACCCTGATCACGGATTTCTGTCAATGAGCGGTGCGGGAACAGATTTTGACCTTGCAGCCTATGGTGTTTCGGTTTCGCCGAATCCGACGAGTGGAATCGAACCCCTTACGTCCAGGTTTCAGTGGGATATCAAGTGTTCTACCGTTGATCTGAAGAAGAGGGATTCATTTGACTTTCAATTCATTGTTGTTGACGATAAAAACAAATGCAGATTTTTCCGGACGGACACCGTGGATGTGGAAGTCAAGGTGCTTCCGCCACTGAACCACGCGCCGCAGGTGTCGATCATCAACCAAAATGCAACCGCTACAAGCTTGTCCGGAAATACAATGAGTATTACACGCGGTCCTTCCATCAATTTAATGGTTCAGGGTACGGATGCTGATACAACACCTGAACCGGATAATCTAAAGCTTCAACTTGTTGCTGTTAATGGAAACGTAAAACCCGAAGGCTACACGTTTGCTGATATGAGTGGCAAGAGCCCACTGGTTAGTGCTTTTACCTGGACACCTGATTGTTCGATTTTTAAGGATGAGGTCTATGAAAACGAGTATACGTTCACTTTCAGACTATCTGATGATCACTGTCTGACGGCTCAAAAGGATTCGGTGCAATTAAAGTTGAAAGTAAAGGACATTGATTCCAACGAGGCGCATTTTATCCCGCCCAACTTTTTTTCCCCTAACGGCGATAATATCAATGATTATTTCGCCATGGAGGCAAAGGATGCAATGACGGGTGAGTTGAAAAACATATTGCCCAACGATAATTGCGCGTCAAAATTTGAGAGCGTGCGCATTTATAATCGCTGGGGAGATATGGTTTTTCAAAGTACTGACCGTGAATTTCGATGGTACGGACCTGGCGAATCAGCGGGCGTTTATTATTATCACATCAATTTCACACGACGAGAGTATCGGGGCTCGCTTTCACTAAGATATTAGGGCTCTCAGCGACTTGCGATATACACCTTTTACTCCGCTTTCAGTTGATCCGCAGGATTGACTAATGCCGCCCGTATCGATTGGTAGCTGATCGTCAACATAGCAGTAATGACTGCCAGGCTTCCCGCGACAATGAATACCTCCCATCCAATGGAAATCCGGAAGACGTAATCTTCCAGCCAACGCTGCATCATTAGCCACGCCAATGGCGTGGCGATGACAAATGATATGATTACCAGTCTGACAAAACTCCATGTCAACTGCTGGAAAACGCTGCTTAGCGATGCCCCCAGCACGAGC
Source organism: Cyclobacteriaceae bacterium (assembly GCA_044223825.1). Lineage (GTDB taxonomy): Bacteria > Bacteroidota > Bacteroidia > Cytophagales > Cyclobacteriaceae > ELB16-189. The sequence goes on from JBGALO010000007.1 coordinate 18,608, forward strand.
CGGATGCTGATCTCTTTGCTGCGCTGTTCGACCATGAAGGCTGACAAGGCAAACAAGCCTAGGCAGGCAACAATAATTGCTAATACAGCAAAACTGGTGAAGATTCTTCCGGTGCGCTGTAAGTCTTCATACATCTGTGCATAGCTTTGATCAAGAAACGTGTACCTGAATGATTGATGGGGGGCAAGTAACTTCCATCTGGCACCAATGGCATCGATTGTGCCGCCGATGTCATCGGAGTCTACCTTGACACAAATCATTGTTGCACTCAACCCCAAACGCATGGCAAGGGGTGTGATCCTTTCTTTCATCGATTCAAAGTTGAAATCTTCGACGACGCCGATTACCTCCCAATTCTTGTAGTTGTAGACTTTTTTCCCGATCGGGTCCTGCAGACCAAGCTCACGGACCATTGCCTCATTGATGATCATTGCATTGGAATCACTTGCTATCTGAGGAGAAAAGTCGCGACCAGCCACAATCTTCATTCCGAGCGTTTTGACATAGTCCGTATCAACGGTCCAGGTTTGAGCCATTACCTCGCGATCTTCTTTTTGTTTGCCCTCTTTCCAGAACCCGTTGCCGTTTCTTTTTCCGCCCCTTACAGGGATATAATCTGTGAGTGATACGCTTTGCACACCGGGCACTCGCATCAACTCATCTTTAAAAGTGAAAACACGTCGGTTAAGCGTTTGCGTTCCTTCTACAATCAATACCTGTTCTTTATCAAATCCTGTCTTCCTCGTTAAGATAAAATCCATCTGCTGGTAGATGATAATCGTGGCAATGATCAAAATGATGGAAGTTGTGAACTGGAATATGACGAGTGCACTTCTGGCGCCTGCGTGTTTAGTGCCGCGACTTACGTTTCCCTTCAGGACTTGCGAGGGGCGGAATGACGATAAATAAAAGGAGGGATATACGCCTGCAAGAATGCCTATCAGGAGGATAGTCACAAGACTTCCGGGCGCGAACCACCATACATTCCACGGGAATGCGAGTGATTTTGCTGCCAGAACATTGAAAAATGGTAGTAGCAGGTATGCCATCACAATGCCTGTAGCAAAAGAAATCAGCGAATACAATACGGACTCAGTGAGGAACTGCTTGATGATACTGCTTCGTTGTGAGCCGACCGCTTTGCGAAGACCTACCTCTTTCGCTCTGTTTGCCGATTTTGCCGTGGACAGATTTACGAAATTAATAGAAGCGATGAGCAGAATGAACCCCGCAATAGCTCCGAACAACCAAACAAATCGAATGTCTCCGTGCGACAGCCCATCGGATATGTCCGATGCCATATGGATGTCACTAACATGCTGAAATTCAATATTCGAACTCTTTAGTAACTCTTCCGGATTCGCAATGTTCGCTTCGATCATCGAGGGGAGTACGTAGTTTTTTAAAATTCCAGCCGTCGCCTTCTCCGCGAGAGCAGTCACATCTGTTCCAGGACGCACTCTCACATACGTGTGATAGTTGCTTGCGCGCCACGTGTCTTGCTCACCCTTCCAAAATTCGCGTCCCGTCATAGTGATAAGAAAATCGAACTGGAGATGAGAGTTTAATGGAAAATCTTCCAGCACTCCACTTACGGTCAGTGGGTTCTGTTCATCATTGTTGACGATCATCGTCTGACCCACAGGATCCTGGTTTGGAAAAAATTTTTCAGCTTTTTTCCGGGTGATAACCATCGTATTAGGCTTGTCAAGCAAATGTTTGGCATTTCCGCCTATGACAGGCAATTCGAGTATATCGATCATCTCCTGATCGATATAGACAAAACCCTGTTCATGAGAATTTTCCTGATCGTCTACGCGTCGGATTTCGTTGCTGCCCGCGCCAAAGAGCGACGAGCCATTAATTCGACCAGCCAATTCAATTTCATGATAATCCTGATTCAACACCTTGGCGAAAGGCGCCGGGAACCAGACATCGCGAAGCAACCGGCCATTGTCCCTGAATGTGCCCACGACCCTATAAATCCGGTCGCCATTCTTTTGAGTCTTATCGTAACTCAACTCATCGGCGATGTAAAGTGAGATCAGCAGGCACGCGGCGATACCGATCGCAAATCCACCTACTTTGATCAGGGAATACATTTTTTGACGAATTAAATTTCTCCAGCCGATCGTGAAATAATTCTTAAGCATGGCGTAGTTATTGGTTGAATATGATTTTTCAGAGGGTTTGATAATGGAGGGTCTAAGCAACAGGATTACGTCGAAAATAAAATTCAAATCTGCTTTTCTTTTGCTATAGACATTTACCCGTTCATGGTACAGTTCGATGAGATCACCTTCGATTGCCTGACGAATTTTTGGATGGCAAAACCATCTGAAAAAACGAAGGGCGAGTTCGGGTGGCTTAATTTCCTGGCGATCCATGAACTGTTTTTACTCTGTTCTAAGACTATTAACAGGATTGGCGATCGCGGCTTTGACTGCCTGGAAGCTCACTGTGAGCAACGTGATCACTAAAGCACCTGCAGATGCGGCAGCAAATATCCACCACGCGATATCGGTCCTGTATTCGTAGCGTTGAATGCCCGTGTTGAGCATGTAATAGGAAACGGGGACTGCGATGATGCATGCGATGATGATCAGCAGCACGAACTCGCCCGACAACATTCGCCATAAATTGGGCACCGAGGCTCCCAGGACTTTTCTTATACCTATCTCCTTGGTTCGTTGTTCTGATACAAATGATGCGAGACCAAAAAGCCCGAGACAGCTGATAATGATTGCAAGCGTCGTGAAAAGAACGGCCAGTCTTCCAATATTGTCTTCAGTGGAAAATTTCGTGGCATATTCCTGGGAAGCAAACTTGTAGTCAAACGATGCGTCGGGGACTACTTTGTTGAATGCTGCCTCCATCTTTGGCAAAGCCTCGGCAACCGTCGTCTTTGGATCGATTCTGATGTACATCCATCCGTTCCTCGGCATATTCATGTAGATAACAGGCCTTACCGGTGTGAACGGCGACTCCATGATCATATCCTTGATTACCCCGACGATATGAAAATCTTTGTCCATGTTCCACGCCATATTTTTCCAATGAATGGTTTCCCCAACGGGATTTTTCAGGTTCATTTCCCTGGCCGCGGTTTCATTTATAATGAAACCGGCCGAGTCGCTCGCAATGTCCTTTGAAAAATCCCGACCGTCAATAAACTCCCAGCCAAGCGTAGCGCCGATGTTGGGACCAACTTTCAATGTGCCGCAATTGAACTCCTTTAGGGGATCATATCCTTTCCAGCTAAAGCCGCCATTATTTGACCATATCATTGTAATGGGGCCATCGGCTTCGCTCACCTGAGCAACTACGCCCGTACGCTTGAGCTCTTCCTTCAGCGTTTCGAATCTTTCAAAGAATTGTTTGCCTTTCTTTTGCATCATCACAAGGCCTTCCCTTGAATACCCAACCGGTCTGTCTTTAACAAACATCAGCTGGTGATAGATCACACCTGTCGATGCGATCAGCATAATCGATACCGTGAACTGAACTACAACCAGTGATTTCCGTTGCAGTGAAGCCAGCCGATTGGTGCGCATGGCTCCTTTGATGCTCTTGAGTGGATTGAACGATGAGAGATACAAGGCTGGGTAGCTTCCTGCAAGCAGCCCTGTGATGAGCAAAAACAATACACTCACGATCCAAAACTCCACAGTATTCCATGGAATGCTAATGTTCTTTTGTGAAATCACATTGAACCACGGAAGTGATACAAATACGATCGTAATCGCTGCAGTGAAGGCTGCAATCACAACGAGAAATGATTCAGCAAAAAATTGCGCGATCAATTGCTTTCGCAAGGATCCTAGTGTTTTACGAATGCCAACTTCTTTGGCTCGTTTCTCCGATCGGGCGGTACTGAGATTCATGAAGTTAATACACGCCAGCAGCAGTACAAAAATCCCTATCGCACCGATGAAACGAACCAATTGAATGGGGCCATTTTCAAGTACGCCTTGCTTGTAGTCGGAATACAAATGCCACTTACTCATTGGATTGATATGAACTTCGGCGTTGAATTTCAGCCAGTCCTGCATATAGTCAAGGTTTTTTGTGGCGTTCAATTCAAGATCCTTGATTCTCGCTTCGACTTCTTCGAACGTTACATTGGGAGCCAGTTCGACATAGATCTGAAAAAAGTGATTCTGCCAGCCTGCATCTTTAACCCAAGGATTGTTCATTACATAGGCTTGCCAGGGGCGGGCGAATTGAATTCCATATTGCTCGGTATTCATGGGGAAGTCTTCATAGACACCTGAAATGGATACCTCCCGATCGTTGTTCATCTTAACGATTTTTCCAATCGGATCGACATCACCAAAAAGTGCTATGGAGGTTGATTCGGAGATCATAATTGACTGCGGATCATTCAAACCTGACCAGGTTCCGTAGACCATCTTCCACGTAAACATTTCCGGGGCGTCTTCTCCGATGTTCGTTCCGGTCTTTGTGATCTTCCTGTCGTCGATTGACAGTACTGCTTCATACTTTCCCTGACGCGGTACGACATGTGTGAAGTTGGCGCCGTAACTGGTCTGCAACTCATGCAGCATTGGATATTGCAGGTACATCTGGCCGCTGAAATGCTGTCCCTGGAAAGTGCCTGCCTTCATTACTTGAGCAATGCGGTCATAATTCTTATAGTACTTGTTGAATGACAGCTCGTCGTTAACCCATAGTCCGATGATCATGGCCACTGACATCCCCAAAGCAAGCCCGCCAATGTTAATAAATGAATAGCCTTTTGTTTTGACGAGGTTTCGCCAGCCGATCGTGAAATAATTTTTTAACATGGTGAAGTTGTTTGGTGATTGATAGCTTGTTGTGCGCCTGATGATAGAAGGTCTGATTAAAAACAAAACATCTTTTATGAATCTTACGTCTGCCTTTCGTTTACCTGATTTTTCTACATGTTCATAGTACAGTTCCATCAAGTCGCCTTCAATATGATCCCGTAGCTCCGGATGGCAGAACCATCGGAAGAAGCGAAGGAATGATTGTGGCGGCTGGGGGAACTTCATGTTATTCTGATCTCAGGCTTTTAACTGGATTGGAGACCGCTGCTGCGATTGCCTGATAGCTTACCGTGAGCAACGTAATTACAAGAATTCCGCTTGCTGTAAGTGCAAAGACATGCCATGAAATCGATGTGCGGTAATCATAACTCTCGAGCCATCGCATCATTACGTTGTTCGCCAGGGGTAGTGCTATTGCCGATGACAGCGCGACCAGGTAGGCAAAGTCTTTTGACAGCATCGACCAGACGTTCAGCGCAGACGCACCCATGACTTTGCGAATGCCGATCTCCTTTGTGCGCTGTTCGGCGACAAACGATGCCAAGCCAAAGAGTCCAAGGCAACTGATCAGAATTGCGAGTGCGCTGAAAATGCTCGCCATGGTGCCGATCTTCGTTTCATTCTTAAATTTTGCATCATAGTCGTCGTCGGCAAACGTGTAGTCGAATGGTGCGCCCGGCACAATGTCCGTGAAAGCTTTTTGAATCTTGGGCAGGGCATCACGTGCAGAAACATTTGGATTCAGCCGGATATAAAGCCATCCCATTGTGGATTGTGATAGAAAATACAGGCATGGATCAGTCTTATCAAACGGTCTGCCCTTCACCACGTCACTGACGACACCCAGAATCTTGAAATCAGAAAGTTTGCCATCTCTATTGCGGGTCAATGTTTGCCCGACAGGATCTGTAAACCCCATCAGCTTCTGAGCGGACATATTAATTATGACGCCGGATTCATCCGAAGGAAACTGCCTGGAAAAATCCCGACCTAAGACGAAATCCCACCCGATGGTTTTCCCATATTCGAATGTGACGGCGTTAATGTTGAAAGTTGGATCATCAGACGTTTTATCCTTGCCGGGCCACTCGAAGCCACCGTTCCAACCGAGCGTGCTCGTGATGGAATAGTCGGCCTCGGCGATTTCATCGACCACACCTGTCTTTTTGAATTCAGCGCGAAGAACCTCGTATTTGCCTCTGAAGTGAGGTGAGCGGGGATGGAGTGACAGTAAACCTTCACGCGTGTATCCGACGGGCCTGTCTTTTCCGAATTGTATTTGCTTGTAGATTACCGCTGTGCCAACGATAATCATCATTGAAATGGTGAATTGCAGCGTGACAAGTGCTTTCCTCGGGATCGAAGCGAGTCGCCCGCTTTTAAATGTCCCCTTTAATACACTCACGGGATTGAATGATGAGAGGTAGAGTGCGGGATAGCTACCTGCCAGCAATCCGGTAATCGTAATGAAGGCAAGGGCCGCAAACCAGAACCCAGGTTCTCCGAACGGGAGCACCAGGTTTCTCTCAAGCAATTCACTGAAATAGGGAAGAGATATTGCCACCAGGAGTATCGCGAGGATGAATGACATCACTGCAACAAGAAAAGATTCACTGTAAAACTGTCGTATCAGTTGACTGCGGAGCGATCCAATGGCTTTGCGTATGCCAACTTCTTTAGCACGTTTTTCAGACCTTGCAGTGGTGAGGTTCATGAAGTTGATGCACGCAAGTACTAACACAAAGCAGCCCAGGATACCATAGTATTCCATTCTTCTTGCGCGATAGCTTTTGACTTGTTTGTGATTCTCGAACTGCGCATTCAATCGCCAGTCTTTCATTGGCAGGACAAAAGGTTGTGGGTTCTCGGCTTGAGCGTCTGAAGGTATATGCGTCAACATGGACGACTTTATCGCCTCGGATGCGCGTTCGAAACTTGCGCCATCCCGAAGCTGCACATAGATGAATACATTGTAGTTGTCCCAGACGTTAAGATTCGACCATCCCTCAAGCCATAAATCCAACGGAGCAAAGTAGGAGGCATCGTGAAACTCAGAGTTAAGCGGGAGGTCGTTGTATACTCCGGTGACCTTCAGGTCTGTTGTTGCATCAAAATTTACAGTCTGGTTAAGAGCATCCTGGCCGGGAAACAACTTCTCGGCGAGCGATCGTGAAATGAATATTGATCGAAGGTCCTTTAGCCCATCGCGCCCCCCTCGGAACATGTCAAGTGTAAATATTTCCGGACCTGACCGTTGCATGAAATATCCTTGCTGTGTGAATTTGCGCTCCCCGGCAGCCAATACATGATCCTCGACGCGGGCCCGCATGATGCAAACACTTTCAAAATGGTTAGTGTATTCGTCAGCTAAAAGAGTTCCCAGCCCTGTTGGCGCAATGTTGTTTGTATAAGGTTCGTTGTTCCAGGTTTTGTGGAAATACACCTGGCCTACCCGCTGATAGTTTTTGTGATATGTATTGAATGATAGTTCATCATCGATCAGGAGTGCGATAATAATTGCGATTGACATACCCATCGCAAGTCCGCCGATATTGATAACTGAGTAGACCTTGTTCTTGTAGAGATTGCGCCAGCCTATGGTGAAGTAGCTCTTGTACATAGTGTAGTGGTCAATATTTTTTGATGATGGTTTGATGATGGACGGTCTGAACAGCAATAGGACGTCGGCAGCAAATCTTAGGTCAGCGTGGCGTTTTCCATGACTTCCGAACCGCTCAAAATATAATTCCATAAGATCGCCTTCAATATGATTTCTGAGTTGAGGGTGACAGAACCATCGGAGGAAGGCAATTAGGAATCGCGGTGGAGAAGCTTGATCTTTTTTCATTTTTCAGACAGCCGATTATTATTGACACTGATCTATTTGAGAATCCGTTGAATTGCAGAAGTCAGGTGATGTGGCCGCAACACATCTTGTGAATTGATCCTGAGCAACCTGAGGGATTGTCAACTGTTTCCCACCATCTTAAGATTTAAGGCAACTTTCGGAATAGACTTCCAGAGTTCATCCCGTGTGGCTTTCGTATACTCTACGGCTTTTTTTCCATACGCCGTGATCGCAAAATATCGTTTCGGTCGTCCAGCGCGTTCTTGCGTCGATTCGCCCTCGCGTGACGATAGATATCCTTTGTCTTCCAGCCGTTTTAATGCAGACTGCAATGCTCCCACGCTGACTTTTCTTGATAAGCGCGTTTCAATTTCTTTTTTGATCGATACGCCGTACGCATTGTCGTAGAGAACACCTACGGTAAGCATTACAACTTCTTCGAACTCGCCGAGTTGATATTTTTTCATGGTGAAAAATTATTTCCTATTTGTAGTATTAATAATCATGCCGAATCGGGAAGCGCTATTTTTTTGTGGTTTTAAGCTGTTTTAGGAGAAAGAAGTGTACGGGAATGTGTCCGGATGTGCGGAAACGTTCAGTGCAATGGATGAAACTTCGCTAAAAGAAAAGGGGGTATCCATGGTGTGTAATGAAATACCTTCCACATTGTAAAAGGTTGCACACTTTGACGCTGAAATTTTTGATTGGTTACCACGGATGCACCACGGGCCAATTGGTGGTATGGATGGCAATAAGAATATGTCCTTTACTTACAAGACGCCGCCGAATGGAAATTTTTGTTGATTACATGCGTTCTCCCAGGCAGCAATATCCGGGGGTATTTTTTGCCAAGATGCTAGTGAAAGACAAAATTCTGCTTCAAACAAACATTTTCCTTTTTATCCGAAAAAGTTGAAACACCACCGACCATGTTCTTAACGTTGCTGAAACCGTGCGTCGATAGAAAATGAACTGCCCGCGGACTTCTCTGGCTGTGACTGCAATACACTATGATTTCCTGACTTCTGTATTGAGACAATTCTCCGACGCGGCTTTCGAGCTCGGTCACATTAATATTGATGGCATTCTTAAAGTGGCCGTAGGTAGAGCGACCAAAGCTTGTTCCTTTGAATTCTCCTGGTGACCTAACATCCAGCAGCACAACTTTTGGATTAGACGTTAGCCGTGCACAAAGATCATCCAATGTTATGTTCGTGACAATTGCCGACGCCCTATCGACAAGCGCCATACCACACATGCTGCATTTTCCTGGTTTATCGTATATCCTGTGGTCACAATCTTGCCCGCATGGCGTGCAAACAAATTCTTTATCCTGAGCGATGCAAAGCGATACCGTGCCAAGCGCTATAAGTGTAAGGACGAATAATTTCATAAGGTCTGGACGATTGGCTATTTGTTACCCACGGAACTCTTTGATTGTACCTCAGAGATGTAGTCGTCGATTTGTTCTTCCAGCACTCCGAGAGGGACGGAGCCGTTCTGCAGAATGGCGGTATGAAAATCACCGATCCTGAAATCTTTGCCAAGCGCGTCTTCCGCTTTTTTGCGCAGGGCTTTGATCTTGATTTCTCCAACTTTGTAGCTGAGTGCCTGGCCTGGCCAGCCTATATACCTGTCTATTTCTGTCGTCACTTCGTGCATAGACAAAGCAGTATTTTCTGCAAGGTATTTTATTGCTTGTTCGCGGGTCCATCCTTTGTAGTGGATACCTGTATCGACGACAAGGCGGCATGCACGCCACATCTCATACGTGTATCGGCCGAAGAGCTCATAAGGTGTAGTGTACATTCCCATTTCTTCGCCCAGGTACTCGCTGTAAAGGCCCCATCCTTCACCGAACGCGCTGATGTAGTACCGATTGCGGAATGCGGGCAGATCATTTTTGATTTCTGCGGCCAATGCGCCCTGGAGGTGATGACCCGGCACAGCCTCATGCACAGTCAACGCGGGTATTGTATACAATGTGCGACTCTTTAAATCATATGTGTTCACCCAATAGATTCCTGCTCTTTTTGACTCCCACGACCCGCCAACGTAGCGGCCCCCTGTATAAGTAGGGGCGATGCTTGCTGGCACGGGCTCCACGGTAAATGGCAAAGTGTAAAGCTTGTTGAAAAATTTTGGCAGCTGTCCCTCAGCTTTTTTGCTGAGCCACGCAGCATAGTTCAAAAGCTCCTGTGGAGTTTTTGCATAGAACTGCGGATCGGTTCTCAGAAATTTCAGGAAGTCGGCGAAGGAGCCCTTGAAATTTTTTTCACGAATTATTTTGTCCATCGCCGCGCGGATGCGGGCCACCTCGGCAAGCCCAAGGTTATGCACTGAATCTGGCGTAAGGGGAAGCGTTGTATAGTGGCGCACCCGGTTTTCATAATATTCTTTTCCCGCGGGCACGAAACTGATTCCGGGCTCTGACTTTGCGGCAGCCATGTATTCGTTGGCGAAAAAATCTGTCAGGTCTTTATAGGTTGCCAGCAGATGTGTGATCGCGCGTTCTGCTTGCTGCTGAATTGCTTTTCTATCTGCCTCACCGATCGATTCAGGCATCTTCGCGATCGGTTCATAAAACGAAGATTGCTGGAGGTTCGGGACGGCCCATGGCTTCAGCAGCCCGAGGGTATTGTTAACAATAATTTTTGGTGCCACTACACCGTTGGCGATCCCTTTTTTCATCAGGTCGATATTCTCCTGAAGGATTCTATCATACTCGGGGATCCAGGCGACGTAGTTGTAGTAATCCTGAGCACTTTTGAACGGGAGGCTGTTTAAAGAATAACTGAAACGATTATAGAAACCACCTTCCGCATTAAAAGGTATAAGAATGAGATTGTATTGAATGGACGCGAGCTGGTCATCGAGATTGATCAGCATCACTTTCTTGCTGATCTTTTCCTGTTTTGACAAAGATGCATCCGGGATGGCTTCGAGCGCTGCCTTGTATTTTTTTAAACTATCTCCCTGAGTCTGAAAGCTCTCGAAAGAATTTGAGGACCACTGGCTGCGTGGATGCATGCCACGGTAAAGGCTGTCTTCCGGTGCGAGGCCAAACTTATCTATTGCATCAAATAGTTTAGAAAGCGACGTTGAGTTACCTTCTTTTTTTTCGGTAGCGTTTTTTTGGGTGCACGCGAACAGGGCAATGAGGAAGATCAGCGAGTATTTTTTCATAATGGTGATTACCATACTAAGTAACCGATACTTTCTGAAATAATACAGCGAATGTGAGGGAAGTTGCTATGATACCTTTTTGAACGTGCTTGATTGACCCAGATAGGTGTCGCCAACTATCGCAGTTTGTGTCAAGTCTTTAGATAAACTTGCTTTTTTCTCCCACCCAATGCAGCTCAAGTCGGTGCATGGCTCGGGTACACGCAATGTATAGCAGGCTTCTGTCGACGTCACTTTGATAGATAGAAGACGATGCATCGCAAACGATAACCTCGTCGAACTCTAAACCTTTTGCAAGGTGAACGCTCGTGAGGATCACCGATCCGCGGAATGAAGTATTTTCAGCTGTCAACAGATGCACGTCGAGATCCTTTATTTCATGATAAAGAATTTGCGCCAGGCGTGGTGTCTTGCACACGATACCCAGCGATTGGTAACCGGATTTTTCGAATTCCTTGATTGATTCCCGGATGCCAATGGCCTGTTCCTGTCTGTTACCGTAATTCTTAAGAGCGGGCTCGTCGCCGTGGCGCTCCATCGGAAGAATGTTCGGGTTTCTTGAGATTGTTTGAGTGAAGGCTGTAATCTCCCAGGTAGAACGGTAGCTTCTAAAAAGCCTCACTACATCGGCCTGCGGAAATATGCGTTCAATTGTTTCCGCGGAAGAGGCGCTGTATGGATTCACCGTTTGACTGACATCGCCCAGAATTGTCTTCTTACAACGGAATACCCTGGACAAGACTGCGTACTGCACCGGCGTATAGTCCTGCATCTCATCCACAATCAAGTGCTTTACCTGCTGGTAAGTTTCTGGCTGTTCAATGCCTTCGAGCCTTATCTTATAATAGATGAACGGGAATACATCGGCGTATTCGAGTCTGCTGCCAGGTTGACTAATCAGCATTTCCTTTTTACCGATCCAATGAAAAAAATCCTTATAAAATTCCCACGGCTGTGTCAATTTAAACATACGTGGAACCGCCTGCCAGATCATGGTCTTTTCGTGGCCGGTCAGTTTTCGTTGCACGAGGGTGCGCGCATGGTCTTGCACATCTTTTACGATGAGTGGAATTCTCTTCAGGATCGGCGTTTGTGTATATTTTTTGAATCGCCCTTCTATAAAATCAATTGGAATTATTTTGGCGCCCACTTTCAGAGATGTCGGTTGGAAATAGTTGTTCTCGACGTACAATAAGTGTTTGTTGAGATTGCTGAGAAACTCATAGGACGCTTTGAAACGCACGCGTTCTACAAGCCCCTGATCCGGCTTTTCCAATAGACGTTCTGTCTGCTGAAAGAAATTCTGAAACGGGTATTTATAATCGAGCAGCTCGTCGGCGAGCTCTTCCATGCCCGTTTCCGGAATGTGTTGTTCACCCAATTCAGGCAATACATTCGAGATATAATCTGAGAATACCTTGTTTGGTGAAATGATGAGGATATTCTTTGAAGCGATGGTATCGCGGAAACGATATAGCAGGAAGGCAATACGATGCAGCGCGATGGAAGTCTTGCCGGACCCCGCGACACCCTGGATAATCATGACACCTGACGTTTCATTCCGTATCACCGCATTCTGGTCGCGTTGAATCGTAGCGACGATGTTCTTCATTCGATCGTCTGCGGATCGGCTCAATTCTTTTTGCAGAATATCGTCCTGGATATTGACCGCGTTTTCGATCATGAATTCCATCCGCCCGTTTCGTATCCTGTATTGTCGCTTAAGGTCGATTGAACCGGCGATTGGTCCTGAAGGTGTTGCGTAGGTTGCGTCACCGAGTTCGTAATCGTAAAACATGGACGAAATGGGCGCGCGCCAGTCATAAATCAGATTTAGCCCTCGCTCCGCATCGGTAAATGTTCCATATCCAATATAAACGGGAGTGGTTTTACCCTCACTGGTAAAGTCGATGCGCCCGAAATACGGTGATTCGATCAGTTTTTCGATCTTCTTTTTTCTGTCCACAGCGGATTCGCCTGTGAATGCGAGCCGGTTGATGGACTGCCCTGCGGCGACCATGTCGGCATCATCCATCCCTGACTGATGTTCATAGATATATTCTTTGTTCCGTCGTAGTTCAGAAGAGTGTTCCCGGACTGTGTCCTCAATGCGAAGGATCGCTGAAGCCAATCTCTCCTCGATGTGTTCGAGGTAATTTCTTTCGTCTTTTTCGGTTGGATTGAACATGTGCCTGCAAAATTACGAAACGAAGCGCTGAAGTAGGGAAGAGCGCAGGTACTTGAATTCGTTTGGAGAAAATATCCACGTTAACAAATTATTTCGCGTTGATGTTCGTCATTCAACGAATGGCACCGCCAACGAGAAGGGACAGGTCTGGGACTCGTACTGTGTAAGAGTTTATTGAGAAAACGGTGGTCGCCTTGGTGTTAAAAGCATCGAAGGGAAGGGTTCAACTTTTTATTTCACTTTTCCCGGCGCTCGAATGAGCGGGAACCTGCTCACGCCTGTGTAGGATATTTTTTTGCGATTAACAGTTCTTTCGAATAAATATTACGTGACATGCGTGCATGAGAATGATCATGCAAGGTCTTTCACAGTAAATCCGATACCTCCGCAGACGATCACTAAAACAGATTTGTATTCATGCAATGCCTTATTGTCTGAATAGATCAACGACAACGCTGCTCCGCAGGCCGGCTCTACAAGAAACCTATGGTCGTCGGCAAATGCCCGACACGCTTTCACCGCATCCTCGTCGGAGACGACCACAGACTTTACGCTATATGTTTGAGAAACCCGAAACGCTTCATCACATACCTGATTTGCACCGAGTGTTTTTGCAATACTTGTGATTTCTTTCAAACGGACCGGTTTGCCCGCGAGCATGGCCTCTGAAAGGGAATCAGCCCCGCGTGTTTCGATCGCAAGTATGTCCACGTCAGCCCAACCGACATGCGTGAGACCTTTTGCCACTCCAGATAGCAACCCACCGCCGCCGACGGTAAGCAGCACAGCATCGGGTTTCGACATTTGCCTCGCGGCCTCGTGAATCATTGAAGCGTGACCTTCCCAAATGATTGGATTGTCAAAAGGATGTATCAGTTCGCCACCGGATGTTTTTTGAAATTCAATTGCTGCATCGTGTGCTTCCTGCCAAAATCTTCCATGCTTTTGTACTTCCGCATTTACTTCGCGCAACTTGGCGACGACGTGGTCGCCTGTTGAGACCGGCACAAAAACTGTTGCTTTCACACCAAGTTGGTTAGCGACATAAGCTGCAGTATATCCTGCATTACCCCCGGAGGAGGAAATAATGTGTTCACCACCTTTATTTATTATGTGCTGGCACAATACGCTGATGCCGCGCATCTTGAATGATCCCGATGGCTGCAGGTTTTCAAGTTTAAGAAAAATGCGCCGGGACGCTTTCTTACTCAAACTGACTGATTCTGCAACAGGGGTTTCTATATACAGCGGCTTTGACGAGGACATAGCGTTAGGTGGTTCGCTAAATTAGAGAAGCTCTTCCAACTAATCGCTTTCCCCGCATAGAATTTTGCAACGGCCCCATAGAGCATTCATTCTAGTCAGCAGGGAGGATGTCGGTTCGAGGGAACCGTCATGAAACCGCACATGTCTAAATTTTCGGAATGAAGTAAGCCAATTTCATTTCTTGAGCGTTCAACTTTTTGTACAACAATTTTATCCCTTGCCAAACAGTCGATATCCAATCGATAATTGCACTACCTGGTTTGTGGTTGAGGACCTCGAATTACTACCCGCCGTTCCAGACTCAATGTTATGAAGGCCAGCAACATACCGAACCCCGACATTGAAACGATGCGGAAGTTCGACAACAAACCCAACGGCTACGCCAAAGTCCCCCGTTTTGAATTGACCTCCCGCGCCAACCGTTACGCCATTGAAAGTCTGCTGAGCGTTGGTGAGGATGCCGAACTGAGGGCCCAATTGAAGTGTGACCTTTTTTGATATGTAATAATTGAACATTACAGGCATTGTAAGATAGTCTGTGATGATTGATCCGGTAAAAAGATCGTTATTATAGACTCCACCGGCCCGCGAATAGACGATCTCAGGCTGGATGCCTATTCTCCCAAATTTTGCTACCATGTAAACTCCGCCGTGAAATGAGGTAAGCGTGGTGGGTAGAAAAGAATAGCCACTGTATAGCATTCTCTCCGTGGCAAAGTTGACTCCCGCTTTGACGCCATAGCTTATTTGGGCATTCGCTTCAAATGCTGCTACCAAGATGATGAGTAAGACTATTTTTTTCATGTTTCTGTTTAGTTTAAACTTCCTTGATCTTCGATTTGAATTTTATTCACGTTAGTCATGAAACCATCTGCCATCTTTCAACCCAATTGCGTTAATTCTTAAATGCGATTCAACCAGATTGCGTTAGCATTCTTCAACTGCTATCCGTGCATGAATGTAGATGCAGTCCATAGTGAAGTAGTTGCACGTTACTTCAATGTGTAGCAGGCAAGATCGATCAGAGGAGATAATTCAGATCAGCATGAGCGCGGCAGCAACAACTGTCATTCCGATGATGAACCATCGGTAAACACGTTCGGAGATCTTTCCCACAATCTTGATTCCGAGGTATGCACCCAGGACAATTGCAGGCAGTGTGACGAGATCGAGCCAAACGATGTTGGGTGTAATGGTGTGCCAGAAGAAAACGTGGAAAGGAACTTTAAACCAGTTCAACACCAGGAAGAACCACGCAGCGGTTCCGATAAATGCATTTTTCGGTAGGCGTGCAGCAAGCAGATATACGGCCATTACACTGTTCGCGAGATTGCCCACCATCGATGTGAATCCACCAGCAACACCCGTTACAGCGCCAAACCACTTTTTGTTGGGAATAGCTTCCTGGCTCTGCCGCTCAAGCCAGAGCATGATCACGACACTCAGGAAAATAATCGCAGCCATGATGATCTTGAATATTTTGTCATCGATAAATGCACCGGTCACGGTTCCAATTACCACACCCACTGCGGCCCATGGAAAAAGAACTTTCAGATGTTGCCATGAAGCATGCCGGTGATAATACCAGACTCCCAGTACGTCAGCCATGACAAGCATTGGAAGCATGACGCCGCTTGACAGTTGCCCACCAAACACGTTGGCAAGAATCGGAACCGACATCATCCCGGCGCCATGAACGCCAGTCTTGGCCATGCCAATGAATAGCGCTACCAGAAGCACGATTCCGAAGTTGGAGTAGGAGAGGTCGAATGAGAAAAGGTGGAGCAATTGAGGAGTTAAGAGTTTGGAAGTTAAGGAGTAAGGAGTTAAGGAGTAAGGAGTTAAGGAGTTAAGAAGGGGATCACTTGATGGGTAGCTTCTTGAACATCTTCTTTGTTACTGTGCCGATGATCTTCTGAATGTCATCCGCCATTCTGAAAGTTTCTTCGCCGCGGGCGGACCACACGAGCTTGCCGGTATGGGTATCGTACATTGCATATGTCAATGTGCCGTTTTGCACTGTTGTAACGGTGACTTTCCCTCCGGCAACTGGTGCCATTCCACCAACATAATAACCTGGTCCCCGTACCCCAACGCCTACGCTCAGGCTTGGACTTACTGAATACTCTGCTCCCTGATTCAAGCGCGTGTCATAAACAAAAATTGCATCCGGACGGATTGTGTCCATCTTCATTCCTTTGCTCTTGAGTTCCTGATTCGCGACGTGTGTGATGTATCCGTCGTAGAGCTTTTCGATACGATAACGATTCAGCACCGTATCACCCGGTGCAAGCCATGCGTAGGTTTTATATTTTTTGAAATCAGCGTGCGTATCGCTGTCGATGATAACTTTTTGCGCGAAAACTGCTGTGTAAACCGTAGTCAACACTATGAGCGGGAATATTCTTTTCATCAGGAATCAGACAATCTCGGCCCAAGGTAACAGATATGCATTGAAATTTTGCCTGGTCCGTTTCGTCTTCGAGGAGTTTCTCACCTCTCAATAACTCAGCCCTTCGTCATACTTAAATAGCGCATAGCCATCGCCTTCAAGATATCCTGGAACATCCTCTTTTTGCGTTTTCACGGCCGCCTCAGATATGGGCGTTGTAAAGGGCATCTTGCCAGAGGGCTTGAATTTTCCAGTTAGAATATCAAGAAGCGCGTCCTCGGTCGTGCCGAATGTAGCAAGCACACCTGGGATGTTGCGCATCGTCTTATTATTATAGATCTCCCCGATAACCCAGGGGCCGGTATAATTCATGACGAGAATGGTTGGCTTTTTCGATGTGAGTCCATTGACGTATTTGATATCTACGCCGTTTGTTGAAAGGGAGAGCGTGAGTTCCTTGCCGGTAGATCCAAACAATGATGTGCCTCCGGGCTTTATCCAAAGCACGATCACATCGGCTTGTTCAGGTTTCGAGACGAGCTCGAGGTCAGTTCTGCTGCCTGCGTAAACTAATGAAGCGCTCGCTTTCGGATCTCCAGCGCGTTGGTATGTTTCAAAATATACTTTTGTTTTCTCCTTAAGAGGTAACACATTCTTTTCATTGCGAAGCAATACAATGGATTTTCTCAACGCGATATCAGCTTGTTCCTGGAAAGATTTGCTTCCCACGATCCTGGTTGCCGCCTCTTCATCGACATAGGGATTTTCAAAAAGACCCAACGCAAATTTTTCTTTCAACAGGAGGAGTACAGAATTATCGATGAGACTCATGTCAACCATGCCAGAGTTAACAGTCTCCAATAGTTTTGTAGGATCGGCCGTTCCGGAATAGATATTTACACCTGCTTCAAGCGTTCTCTTGTAGCGCTCGTTGATCGACATTCCCTCGGCACCCCACGGCATCATTTCTATTGGCCCGGTATCTGAGTTGATGATGCCTTTGAATCCAAGTTCCCCGCGTAGCAAATCCTGGAGCACTGCTTTGTTGTACGCGTACGCAATTTCTTCATACTTCAATCCTTTTGGAAGAGAGTAGTAGGGCATGATCGCGGACGTACCAGCTTTGATGGCCGCTTTAAATGGAATCAAATTATTTTCAAACATGCCGCCGGGGAACACTTCGGTTTTGCCCCAGGGGAAATGCGGATCTTGCCCTCCTTCTCCTGCGCCGCCGCCGGGAAAATGTTTGGTTGTCATTGCAACGGAAGTGTTGCTGAGACTGTCACCCTGAAAGCCAAGCACAATTTCTGTCATCATGCTGGCGGCCCATTCCGCATTTTCACCAAACGTACCATCGATGCGTTGCCAGCGCGGTTCAGTGGCGAGGTCGGCCATATACATATAACCTTTTCGCAATCCGACAGCAGTCCATTCTCGTCGCGCGATGTCGGCAAACGTGCGGGTAAGTTTGAGATCGCGCATCGCTGCAAGACCGAGTTCTCCCGGCCATACCGAAAAAGCAGTTTGACCAAGGCTAGTACCGACGGCACGATTCGCAATGTGATTGCGTGGATTGGATGCAACTATTGCAGGTATGCCAAGGCGCGTCGTTTCACACAGGGCCTGCAGTTTGTTGGACCACGCAGCCGTTGTTGCAGCGCTTACACTGGCCCGCAATATAAAATGGCGAAGATGTGATTGCGTTACCGCTTTTGTCGTGCCTGCCGCACTCATGATCGGATATGGCAGCGAGTCGCGGGTGAACATATTTATTTGTGTGACAAGATCGTCTTCATTGAAATCACTTGTGATAGGATCGTTGTTCTTTGGTTTCTCGAATGCCCAATCGTTTTTCATCCGCGTTGTGCTGATGAGCATAAAGCCCACCTTCTCCTCTGTGGTCATCTTTGAAAGCAGGTCCTGGCTCCTGACGGTATGTGACAAACGCCAGTCTTCATATTTGTCCAACGTCCCGTTCTTGTTAAGATCCTTGAACTGCAGACCATCTACTTCAATATTTTTAACAGATATCGACTTCAGCATTGGCTGGTTGACAGAAGATTCGTTTGGCTTTGTGCAAGACATCAACCACGCGCCAAACAGTAATAGCATGAGGGGTTTCATAGGTATAGAATTCAAGGTTCAGGTTCCTGTATTCAAGACGTGCACTACATGCCAGCCCCTTACTTTTTCAGACGGGAGAATTTTTGGGATCGTTCCCACCGCGGGATATTGTCGGCTTTCGGAGTGAAGCTTGCCGTCGGTTTCGGCATGAGCGCTTCCCAGTAGCCGCTCGATCAATATCAAAGAGAGATGTGAAATCACGGAGCCTGGACAAATCATTACACTACCTGAAGAAGGAAACCGCGGAAATATTGGTCTCACCGTCACCGTTTGGAAGGACCCGTCTATCAAACTTCATGAACATTTGTAGCGATCCTATCCTACTTTCACAGGGTCTATCTTTTAATTATATGCTTGGAGACATTGGTGGAGTTCTTCTTACAATCGTTCTAATTCCACTGATCTTCCTTGGTTTAATAGTCATTGTGTTCGCTGGACTTATTACCGAATGCGGGGAATTTATTCAGAGCATAGTCGACTTCCGTCAGTAATGAATCAAAAAAAGAGGGATGAAACTCATCCCTCACGTGAAAAAAATCGCACTGTAAACTACTTCTTGCTGGTCGTTCCTTCGGGAACTGAAATGCCCTTTGCATGATCGACACTTCCGTCCGGGTTGTAATATATCTCCACTTTCTTCCCTTCACTTTTACCTGAGAATACATAGAACTGAGGGGCCAGCGTTGCATTCACCGTATTCTCCCTGTAATACAGTCTCCAACTACCTTTATCGGCAACGTTGAAATCCTTTTGAAGAGATTGAACGATTGAGACGGGGACTTCTTCCTGTGTTATTCTTCTTGTTCTTTGGATTGTTTGTGCCGACACCGATGCTACAACTGCGACAAACGCGAGCGTGAAAATCCATCCTGCTTTCATATCATGTGCTTAAGTGAAACATTGAATTACAATGGATCGAACGATTGCAATCTCAACAGGTTGTGTCGTTTGTGATGCACTAATGTTAATTGAAGTTAATGTTGTTTAGATGGCAGGATCAATTCGATAAATACCGTCACACATAATTCGTTAAACACGCGCTCAAAAATTTTGTGCTGTGTTTTATTATCGGTCATCGAGCCACGATCCATTGAATCAAGAATTGCTACAGGCTGCTGATTCGGCCTTTTCACATGAAGAGAATCAATCGTAAAATGGGGGACATGAAAGCGCAGAAATTTTTTTTGTAAAATCATTCCGAAACGGGTCATTTATTGACTGAAACGGGCAAGGGCTTTGTCAGCACCAGAATGCTGGTTATTCAAATTTTCCAACAGGATTTTGACCGCAAGCGTAAGATTTAATATTTCCCTGTGTCTAAAACGCCCATCTTTGAATGGCGCTGCAAAGATTCCTATAGCGGACCGCCATTAAACAAATCATTACCTAACCTGATAGTATGAGAAAGCTATTCATCGCGATCATTTCGTCGTTTCTGATTGCCGGCGTGCATGCTCAGCAAAATATTTCATTGTTTTATGAACCTTCGCTGTCGCCGGATGGTAGCGAGATCGCGTTTGTGTCCGGCGGTGATATCTGGACAGTATCGACGGCTGGGGGCGAAGCCAGGTTATTAATCGCGCAGGAGGGAACAGAAGCACGTCCGCTGTATTCGCCTGACGGAAGATCGATGACGTTTACATCGGGGCGAACAGGAAATGGCGATGTATATGTCTTCAACTTTGCTTCAGGCGAAGTCAAGCGCCTTACATTCGATGACGCAACGGAAGAAGTAAGCGCGTGGTCCCCCGACTCCAAATTCATTTATTTCTCTTCTACCGGCCATGACATTTCCGGAATGGCGGATGTGTTCCGGATTTCTGCTTCAGGTGGCACACCGATGGCTGTTTTAGAAGAGCCGTATACAAATGAGTATTTCGCCATGCCGTCACCCGATGGGAATGCAATCATTTTCAATGCGCGCGGCGTGGCGTCAAGGCAGTGGTGGCGTGAGGGACACAGTCATTTGGATGAATCCGAGATCTGGCTGTGGAAAGAGAAAGGAAATCAATTGTCCAAGGTCACGGCCCGTGGCGCAAAAGAAATATGGCCTATGTGGAACGCGGATGGATCAGCAATTTTTTTCATGTCAGACCGCGATGGCCATGAAAACTTATGGACAAAATCGATTTCCGGCGACGCGAAGCAGCTGACGAAATTCACTGATGGACGTGTCCTTTGGCCAGCAATCAATCGCAATGGCAACATCATCGTCTTTGAGCGCGATTTCCAGATTTGGAAATACGATGTTGCTTCAGGCAAGGCAAGCCAGGTCACAATATCGAAGCGCGGAGCGCAACCATCACCGCCGATTGAGCATGTAAGATTGACAAATCAATTCAATAACCTCGCGCTTTCACCCGACGGGAAGAAAGTGGCTTTTATTGCGCGCGGTGAAATTTTTGCGGCCTCTGTAAAAGACGGAGGTGATGCAGCGCGCATCACGAATTCCCCGGAAGCTGAGGAGCAGCCTGTTTGGTCACCCGACAGTAAGAAGCTTGTTTACGTACTTGATGATGGTGGAACCTCATCGCTCTTCGAATATAGTTTTGCAAGCCAGTCAAAACGAAAACTGACCAACAGTGGTGCTCATGATGAATCACCCGTCTTTTCGCATGACGGCAAAAACATTGCGTTTACGAGAAACGGAAAAGAGCTTCATGTGTTAGACATGGCCACGGGCAATGATCGCGTAGTCGCAAAAGGATATTTCGGAAGAGGCCCCTTTTCAACCAACAATTCGCTGGTATGGTCACCGGATGATAAGTGGATTGCGTACGCGTCGTTTGGACACAAGACTTTTCGTAATGTGTCTGTCGCGCCGAGCTCAGGTGGTGAATCCAGGCAAGTCAGCTTTCTGTCCAATACTTTTGGTGGAAGAATCGAATGGGCCGGGAAATCGATTTTCTTTTTGACGCAACAACGTACCGAGGATGGACTCGTCGCGCGGATAGACCTGGTTCCAAAGACGCCGTTGTTCCAGGAAGATAAGTTTACAGACCTTTTTGTTGATCCGGTACCCGCCGATAAGAAAACGACATTGCCGCCTAAATCGCCGCTGACTACAAAAGATTCGGCTTCGGTGAAAACGACATCATCGGCTATCATTCAGTTTTCAGACATTGCCCGACGCCTGAGTTTTCTTTCAATCGGTCTGGATGTCGATGACATAAAAGTCAGCCACGACGGAAAGACACTTTTGTTGATCGCGACGGTCGGGGGTCAATCAAACCTTTACACGTATTCGCTTGATGATCTATCGAAAGAGGCGCCGGTGGCCAGGCAAATCACCAGCACAGCCGGCCAAAAGAGCAATCCGAATTTCACACCGGATGACAAGGAAGTGATTTATCTCGAGCGTGGAATTGTGTACAAAGCGACGCTTGAAACCCGGCAATCGAAATCCATTGACATCGCGGCTGAAATGAATGTTGATTTTGCTTCTCAAAAGAATGCTGTTTATCAACAAGCATGGAATATTCAGAATGAGTTCTTCTATGATTCATTGCATCATGGCAGTAATTGGAAAAATGTATTAAAGCAATACGATCCTTTAGCCCGTGCCGCGAGGACGCCCGACGAGCTCCGGCGTGTCATCAGCCAGATGCTGGGCGAGCTTAACGCTTCACATTCCGGCATCTCCGCACCGGCCAGTCAAAATATCACATCTGATGCGCGCATTGGGCTTCATTTCGACAGGACGGAATATGAAAAGAATGGCAAGCTTAAAGTTTCGTCTATTGTCGCCTTGAGCCCTGCGGATGTGAGTGGTGCTGTTCATGTCGGGGACTACATACTCGCTGTTGATGACACTTTATTGACTGCAGATTTGAATTTCGATCGTCTCATGCTGAACAAGATCGGGAAACGCACACGCTTGTCTGTCAGTGCAACTGGTCTCACAAAGGATGCTAAAGCC
Source organism: Cyclobacteriaceae bacterium (assembly GCA_044223825.1). Classification (GTDB taxonomy): domain Bacteria; phylum Bacteroidota; class Bacteroidia; order Cytophagales; family Cyclobacteriaceae; genus ELB16-189. The sequence goes on from JBGALO010000007.1 coordinate 41,342, forward strand.
GTTTCGCTGATGCCGGTAAACCAAACGACAGAAAAAAGATTGTTATACCGTCAGTGGGTGAATCAGCAGCGTGAATATGTAAAGAAGGCCAGCGGCGGCCGCCTCGGTTATGTGCATATGCTGGATATGTCGGCTGAATCACTCAATCAACTTTACCTGGACCTTGATGCGGAGAATCACGCAAGGGAAGGAGTCGTTGTCGATGTGAGAAACAACAATGGAGGATTTGTAAATGCATATGCCCTCGATGTTTTATCCAGAAAGGGTTATATGACCATGACAGTACGTGGTCTTCCTTCCGCTCCGGCGCGGACACAGTTGGGTCAGCGTGCGTTGGAATTACCTACTGTGCTTGTGACTAATCAACATTCCCTTTCCGATGCTGAAGATTTTACAGAAGGGTATCGGGCACTGGGACTTGGCAAAGTTGTCGGAGAGCCGACCGCAGGCTGGATCATCTATACATCTTCGGCGCCCCTTGTGGATGGTTCTGTAATGCGACTTCCGTTTATACGTGTGACTGACCATGAAGGAAAAAATATGGAGTTGAATCCACGTAAAGTCGACGTTGCGGTCAGCCGCGAGTTAGGTGAGAGTGCGCAGAACAAGGACACGCAGTTGGACGTCGCGGTGAAAACACTTTTGGATCAGCTTGGAGCGACGAAGCCCGCGGGTGTGAATCTGAAGGCTAAGTAGTTTTGTGGCTGGATGCGATCGGGAGTGGTTGGTGACCCCGATCAACTAAGTGGTTGGTGAGAACACCAACCACAGGCAAGGTCTAAGAGTCTTGCCACAGATGCACAGATTTTCACTGATTAAAAAATACTGCAGAAACATGATACAAGCAGCGAAGCTGCTAATCCGTGTCATCCGTGGCTAAAAATTGTTGGTGACAACACCAGTCATGAAATAGGCAAGCAAAGTGGTTGGTGAGAACACCCACCACAGGCAAGGTCTAAGAATCTTGCCACAGATGCACAGATTTTCACTGATTAGAAAATACTGCAGAAACATGATACAAGCAGCGAAGCTGCTAATCCGTGTCCATCCGTGTCATCCGTGGCTAAAAATTGTTGGTGACAACACCAGTCATGAAATAGGCAAGCAAAGTGGTTGGTGAACGATCGGTAGTGGTTGGTGATGACAACAACTAAGTGGTTGGTGAGAACACCAACCACAGGCAAGGACATGATACAAGCAGCGAGGCTGCTAATCCGTGTCCATCCGTGTCATCCGTGGCTAAAAATTGTTGGTGACAACACCAGTCATGGAATAGGCAAGCAAAGTGGTTGGTGAGAAAGCCAACTACAGGCTGGATTGTCCTCGTCGCGTGCCCCTGTACTTATTTTTTCTTCGCAGCCTTCTTTTTACCCTCCGGTGCTGCCGGCGGCAACGGCTTCACAACATCGTAGCGTATCCACAAGAAATCATCATAGATCTTCTTCATGGACTTGATTTTGAGTTGCGCTGCCTTCCGTTTTCCATAGCCCTCTTCTGCTTCAAAAGCGACAAGCGAGCCAATCGTCCCATCTGCAATAGGTGCCAACACCACGCTTATCTCATCGATCAAGCCGGCTTTAAGAAAAGCGCCATTGACATGTCCTCCGCCATCTATGCGCACTGTGGAAATGCGGAACAACTTGTTAAGTTTTTCAAGCACCAACGCGAGATCGAGTTCCTTTTTTCCACCAAAAATGTAGGAGACATTGTTCTCCCTGAGATGTCCCAGGTAATTGTTGCTTACTTTTTCTGTGAGTACCTCGATCACATGTTCGGTCGAAACCATATTTCCATCCCATTCGCATTTGCCCGATGGATCGATCACGACTGCATACGTATTTGAAGTCTGAAGGGCCACGAAGTCTTTCCTGAGGTCCTTCCCTGACACGGCGCGGAACTTATGTTTCTTCTTGCTGCTGAATTCCTGCATGGTAACGCGGCCTACCAACCACGCGTCAGCTTTAATTTGGGCTGCGGGCTCTTCGAAATATTTTGAAGGGTCTTCAAGTCCCCAGATTGTTTGCTTGATGCGTCCGTCGATGGAGGTAAAGGTGTGGCAGATGACGTAGGGCTTCATACTAGCTTTATTATTGGTGGCGGCAAAAATAAGAAAATACAGTTCACCGTGAAGGATCTTAGTATGCCATGTTTTGCCTACATCATCCAAGTAAGGCAGCGCCGAATTTGTTGATTTTGGCCACAGATGACACTGATTAAAGAGAATGGTTGATGACAACACCAACCATAGGCTAACACAATACAAGTAGCGAAGCTGCTAATCCGTGTTAATCCGTGTCATCCGTGGCTAAAAAATGTTGGTGACAACACTAGCCTTAGTCTTAGAATCTTGCCACAGATGCTCAGATTTTCACTGATGAAAAAATCTACAGAAGTATGATTCAAGCAGCGAAGCGGCTAATCGTGTCTATCCGTGTCCGACTGGCGTCTGCCAGGCGCGGTGTGGCTAAGAAGGATGGTTGATGACAACACCAACCATAGGCTAAATCTTGCCACAGATGCACAGATTTCCACTGATGAAGAAATCTACAGAAATATGATACAAGCAGCGAAGCTGCTAATCCGTGTTAGTCCGTGTCATCCGTGGCTAAAAAATGTTGGTTACAACACTAGCCTTAGTCTTAGAATCTTGCCACAGATGCACAGATTTCCACTGATGAAAAATCTACAGAAATATGATACAAACAGCGAAGCTGCTAATCCGTGTTAATCCGTGTCCTCCGTGGCTAAAAAAAGAGTTTGGTCACAACACCAACGATCTGCTAAACGGGCTCAACTGCCCCCGACTTTGCCGGGAAAAGCCTTTTTTGCGCGCTTAGACGACTTAGTTCAAAAATCAGGTAGCATCTTTGAATCTAATTGTGCAACCTTGCAATCCTTTTTCTCTGAGGGCAACTAATCGTTATGAAAAGAATTGTGCTGTTCATTATGCTGTTCGCGGTCGGCGATTCTTTTTGTCAGGAATCGAATGCCATTAAAGCCGCCAGGGTGATCGGCGCAATGCACGCGCAATATAAAGGTGAATGGTATCCGTGTGTGACTTTCGCTCAACAGGCAATTTTTTATAAAGAAGGCAAGGTTGAAAAGGAAGAAACCTGGTATGAAGCCATCAGCGGTGAAAAAGGTCTTGTGATAAAAATCAACGATTTGAATGGCGGAAACGGAGTGATGTACAGCGGCGACAGCCAATACGTGTGGCGAGACAACAAGCTCGTGACCCGAGTCAAACGCCTGAATGATCTGTACGTTCTGGGATTCCGTGTCTACACAGATGATCCTTCCGTTACGATAGAGACATTGAAATCAGCAGGTTATAATTTCGATAAGTTTGAAACAGAAGAAGTTGACGGATCGACACAATATGTTATCGGTGATTCAGAAGGCCCGAGGTTCTGGATCAATCGGAAGAATTGGCTTTTCGCAAAGTTGCAAAAGAAAGATGCGGAGGGAAAGACCATTGAGATGCAATTCAATAATTATCAAAAGTTGGGTGGCGGATGGATCGCAGCTGAAGTCGTTTTTCTGAAGGACGGTGAGATGACCTTCAAAGAGATATATCGCGACATTAAGTCTGAAAAGAAGTTGCCATTCAAGTTTGGGCCGGTGAAAGATTTTTCGAAGGTGAAGTGGTAACATGAACTTTAGCCACGGATGACACGGACCGACACGGACAAAATCAAACTATATGTGTTTGGAGTTGACCTGGTGTTGCAACCACTTGCCCGGGGTTTAAACCCCGGGCTGGGGAAAATCCTTTTAAACCACAGAGACACAAAAGACACAATGTTGCTGGCGAAAAACACCAACAACGGACGTTAAACACCTGGCTGTATCTTAAACACCGGGTTCAGTGACAGTTGGCGCCGGGACCTCCGATGGAGTGGTTTTTGAATCCGCAGTCAATCCGAATCGCTCCAGGAATTGTTTCTTCGAATCCGTATAACGCGACACGCCACCGATTCTTGAAAGGCACCAGATGTAGACCCACGCGAGGTCAAGCTGATAGGGAAGGAAACCGGATCGTGCGCTCTCCGGATATAGATGATGATTGTTATGCCACTCTCCTGAAAGAAATCCGGGACGATTTTGATTGATCGAAAGGTTGCTCGTATCAAAGTCGACGCCTTCAACGTGCTTCGCTTTTCCGCCACCATGACCGGTGTAATTGAAAGCTCTCACCAAGACGTACCAGAACAATGTGCCTGTAAACAGTGCGCATACCAATCCGGGTCCACCAAAAAGATAGAAGGCAGTGATCCAGAACGACCAGTTCAGTATCCACAATCCTACAGTATATAAAGGCGAAACGATCGATCCCCATTTGAGATATTGGGCGTACGAGTTTATCCAGATACCACTGTGGTTAAGAAACATGGTTGCTTTCCTGTAGTCTTCTTCACTGAGTTGTTTGGCAATGGCCTGGTGATTGACATCGGAAAGCATGCAGTACATGATTCCTGCGTGTGAATTATACGGATCACCTGGCTTATCCGATTTCAGGTGATGTACATGGTGCGATACCACGTAAACTTCTTCCGGAAATGTTCTTATAACAAGATTTTGCGTGATGAAACGCCAGATGGGATTACTAAAAGTGTACGACCTGTGCGTGCAGTACCGGTGAAACCAGATGGTGCCATGGGTGCTCATGATCACCATCCCATAGAACACCGTTGCCGCCAGCAGTGGCCATGAGATGTATTTCGTGACGAACAAATACGCGAATGGCAACATGCACAATGTGATGAGCCAATTGATGAATGGTATCCAGTTTGTTTTTGACTTAAAAATGTTGATGCGCGAAAACGCTTCACTCCACAGCTGCCTGAGGGTCGGGGCGATCAAATTTCCTTGTGGATCTGCCCATCCGTAGGAGGGAGTTTGTAGAACGCGGTCAATAAATGCCATGGGCCGGGTTTTTAGGTAGTTCGGGTCTGTAAGGTGGTCATTTTTTTTTTGATCTGATTGCCACCAAGACACTAAGACACAAAGAATTAACGCACTCTTTTTTAATATAAAGGATCAGGGGTTGTCCCGTTGGAAATCGTCTCGCGAGCCGCGGGCAGGGCATTTTTTGGCCACAATGGTCACAAGGTACACGAGGTGGCACTATTGTGTTTCCTTGTGTACTTCGTGGTGAAATGTTAATCAAATATGATCTGAGCCAGCATACTTCTTTGTAAACCTTGATGCCTTTGCGGCCCCGCCTGCCAGGCAGGGAGGGCATTCTTTTAGCCCGGGGTTTAAACCCCGGGCTAGTGGGTTAAACCCTGGGTTATTTTTCTTTCTTGTAAATAAGATTTGCTTTCTTCAACTCCTGCACCATGACGTAAGCGAAATCATTTGATGCGGTGGCGAGATCTCCTGAAAAGAATGTGTCTGATTGTGCCGACCAAACGAGCTTTTCAGTTTTTGCATCATACAAATTGCTTTGTACAAAATAGATCTGGTCCTTCTCGTAATATCCTGGTGTATTAAATGCCGAAGACGCGTCCATATAGTACACGCCGAAGGCCCCATAGCTGCCGCCACTAGAAGATTCGTTCGTGACGGGGTTGTAGTAACCTGTTCCAACACCAATGTTAGCGGGCGTGTACGATGACTTGCCCGGGACATATCGACTCTCTTCTGTTTTCTTTAAAAGCGTAACGACGATAATGGCGTCGTAATCCATGGTCTTGATCTTATCCACCGCCGCTCTTTTTTGTTCCTTGGTTTCCAACTTCTCATTGTGTCCAAAAATATCCAGACTTTTCGAAGCCTTCACTTTTTCGCGCTTGAGGTCCCGCGCCATGTCGCCTTCTATCGACGAACGCGCCGGCAGGTTCTTTGCCAATACTGCAACAAGAAAATTCTGATAGGTTTTGCCTTCGGGGTCTTTCCACGACCCGGAAATGTTGGTGGTAGGTTTACGTGTTGCGCATGAGTTAACGATGCCAACAACCACTAGCATGATAAAAAGAGAATGGGTAGTAGGAATTCGGTTTAGCAGGGTCATAAAAGGGTTTGTGCGAAAGTATTGGAAATAAATGTCATTTTTAAAAGCTCACGGCATCTTACAACAACTTTTTACCACAAGGTACACTAAGTACACAAGGTGACACAGTGAATGTACCGCGAACGACCGTGTCACCTTGTGACCTTTGTGTACTTAGTGGTTAAAATTTTTTGCCATTGACAATTGGGAATTCGTTTTATGTGGCGAAAAACATTTTTTCTCATCAATAAAAATTCAGTAATTGAATACTTAACCTTAATCCAACCGAAATCATGAAATATTCAATCACCATCGCCTTACTGGCAGTGTCATTGATAAGTGTGGCGCAGTCGGATAAAATCCGCGACGCCATCAAAGCAAAGGCTGCTGCCGTAGAGCCTAAGGTCATCGCCTGGCGCCGTGACATCCACGAACATCCTGAATTGGGAAACCAGGAGGTAAGAACATCCGCACTCATCGCGAAACATTTGCAGTCGCTTGGGCTGGAAGTTAAAACCGGTGTTGCAAAAACCGGTGTTGTCGGAATATTAAAAGGTGATTTACCCGGACCGGTAATCGCATTGCGTGCGGACATGGATGCGTTGCCTGTCGAAGAAAAAAATGATTTACCATTCGCATCAAAAGCCAAGACAACATACAACGGCGCGCAGGTAAGTGTTATGCATGCTTGCGGTCACGATACCCATGTTGCGATGTTAATGGGAGCTGCCGAAGTGTTGGCTTCCATGAAAAAGGATCTCAAAGGAACGGTGAAATTTATTTTTCAGCCAGCAGAAGAAGGCGCTCCACTAGGTGAGGAGGGCGGAGCGGAGTTGATGGTAAAGGAAGGTGTACTTGAAAGTCCTAAAGTCGACGCGATTTTTGGAATTCATATCGCTTCTGGTACCGAGGTGGGCAAAATTACCTATCGACCAGGGGGCACAGCCGCATCGGTGAATGATATGAAAATCACTGTGACTGGAAAGCCTTCACATGGTGCAATGCCATGGTTGTCGGTTGATCCGATTCTTGTATCTGCTCAAATCGTTAATGCCCTTCAAAGTATCGTGAGCAGGAATGTGAATCTTGTAAATAATCCTGCCGTCGTTACCATAGGCTCGATTCACGGCGGAAATCGTTCCAACATTATTTCAGAAAAAGTAGAGATGCTTGGCACCGTCCGCACACTAAGCGCCGAAGACGAAAAGCTTGTGATTGCGAGAATAAAAGAGATCGCGACATTGACCGCGCAGGCTGCAGGTGCTACGGCAACTGTCGAGATTCCTTACACGACTCATTACCCTGTCACATTCAATAATGAAAAACTTACCGCACGGATGGCTCCGTCACTGACAAAAACCGCTGGTGAAGGAAACATTTCTGTATCGCCTCCTATCACCGGCAGTGAGGACTTCTCCTACTTCGCTGAGAAAGTTCCGGGATTGTTCTTTTCACTGGGCGGGATGCCGAAGGGAAAAGATCCAAAGACTGCCGGACCTCATCACACGCCTTCGTTCATAATCGACGACAGCGGACTCATCGTGGGTGTGAATGCATTTTGCAACCTCGTGTTTGACTATGCGGCGACAGAGCCGAAGTTGAGAACGAACCGGTAGAGAAGGGTTGGCATCCCAATAGCAATCGGGATGCCAACTGCCGACTAATGGCCTCTACTTGCTCTATTTCTTATGCTCAATCCCGCGGAGCCTTCTTAGCAGAGTCTCCGTCTCGGGACTCTGCATGCATCTCTTCTTAGCAGAGTCTCCGTCTCGGGACTCTGCATGCATCGGTTCTTAGCAGAGTCTCCGTTTCGGGACTCTGCATACTATAGTGTCTGATGTTACACCACCACCTTCGGAAGCTTTGCACTTAAGTGCATCAGGACATCATATACAGATACACCCGTCACAGATGACAGGTTGTTTGGGTGGATATCAGCATGATCGGGCCCGACGAGAATGGCCCGGTCCCCAGGTTTCACTTTTGCCTCTTGTCCGATCTCAACAATGGTGTGGCTTGCACTGACGGCCCCGATAACGGGATAAGTCGCTCCGTTAATCAACACCCGCGCACCTTTGACCGCATCGCGCAAGTAACCGTCGGCGTGCCCTGCCGAAATTGTTGCGACCCATACATTTTCTTTGGCGGTGTAGTGACGTCCATAGCTCACCGTATCTCCAGGACGCAGCTGTTCCACGCGCAGCACGCGCGCAACGAGTCGGAACGCAACGGACAGTGGGGCGATCTTTCTTTCGGGTTCTGCCTCTGCAGGATAAGCTCCATAAAGGGCGATGCCTGGTCTCACTACATCGAGACGGGCTTCATTGCAATGATAAATTCCATGTGATGAGGCCGCATGAAGATTGCCTGTATTCACGCCTTTAGATTTCATTTCGCTGCGCAGTGCTATCAATCGCCGTGCTTGCTCTTTGTCAAAATCAGCATCTTCTGATAACTCGGTGAAGGTACCTTCAATGGTTGCAGCTTTTGATGCGGCAAGCTTTTCCATCCATGACCCGGCCCGGTAATAAGGAATGCCCATCCGGCACATACCGGTATCTATGTAACATTGGCAACGAATCGGTTTGCCAAGTTCGCGTGAAATGGATTCAAGCATTTTTTGAATCGACGCATCGTATACAGACAACTGCACGTCATTGGAGGCTAGCATTGCAGACTCGCTTTCTGTGGCCATCCCAAGATGTAATACCGGCTTGCGGATCCCGGCATTTCGCAGTGTCATGCATTCATCAACTTTCACTGCCGCAAATCCCATGACTTCAGGTTGAGACTCGATTATTTTGGCCACCGTATCAACGCCCAATCCATATCCATTATTCTTAACTACGGCAATCACCGGCTTATTGCCAGAAAGGCGGTGCAGTGTTTGAACATTGGAAATAATGGCGGAGGGCAGTACCTCAATTATTGGATCGAGTGTATCCCTGGAATTGACTGCTTTACTGCCCTTAGCCTGAAACAGGGTTCCCGCCACTCCTGTCGATGTGTTGAGTGCGAACGCTGCAGTGGCAGCAAGAAACTTCCTGCGATCTGTTTTCATAATTCGTCCGGATAATTGAGGCTTCCTGAAAGTTAAAAGATTTATATATTGACTACACAGAAAAATCAAGGACAATGAAGAAGATCTATGCTTTCGTCCTGTTAGGCATGTTGTTTAGCTGTGGCCGGAATACGGAACCTGACCTCGTTATCACGAATGGGAAAATTTGGACTGGCAACAAACAGATGCCGTGGGCTGCCTGGGTTTCTGTTAAAGATGGTAGGATTCTCGATGTTGGAAACGCTGGTACAAACTATTCAGGCAATGCCGCGAAGAAGATCGACATCGGTGGCCGACTCATGATCCCCGGTTTCAATGACTCACATGTACATTTCGCATCTGCGGGTCATCTTTTGCTAAACATCAATTTGCTCGACGTCAATACACCCGAGAGATTTATAGACAACGTTCGAGGGACAACAAAACGATTGCCCAAGGGAAGTTGGATCACGGGAGGTGATTGGGGCGCGTACGAGGCCTGGGCGATGGGTTCATCGGGAGGCAGGGCGAAAGCTACCTTCACACCACACCGCCACATGATTGATTCAATCACCGTTGATTATCCGGTTTTGGTTACGCGCTACGATCGTAAGCTTGGCCTTGCAAATGAAGCTGCTCTTAAATTTTTGGGCATAGATTCTGAAACGGGTCTTCTGGATGGCGAGATGTTAAGCGATGCATTGACGCGAATCCCAAAGAAGCCTTTCGAACAGCAACTGGCTGAGTCCAGGCGCGCGTTTGAGGAATGCCGCCGTTGGGGTGTCACCACAGTTCAGGATATGTCGCCGCCTGAACAGCTCGACGTGTATAACAAGCTTCGGGAAAACGGCGAGCTCACTTGTCGTATCAATTTCGCTCCTTCACGGTTAAGTGAATTCGCTGCCATGAAAGAAAAAAATTGGGTCATCGATTGGTCTGATAAAAATAATCCGCACCCGGCAGGCGATGATTGGATTAGCTTCGGCACGCTGAAAACTCATATCGATGGTATCATGGGTGCAAGGTCGGCGCGCTTTTATGAGCCCTACTCGGACAATGACATTGAAAACAAAGTATGGCGTGGAGGTTGGCGTGAGTTCTCAAAGGACATGCCCGCTTTCAAGTCGATGATCCTGCAAGCCGATGCTGCCGGCATTCAGCTCCGTGTACATTCCATCGGAGATGAAGCGAATTCGATCTTGTTGGGGATACTGGACACGCTCCACCACGTGAATGGCGATAAGCCACGTCGTTTCAGGTTGGTGCATGCGCAGGTTATTCGCGCTGAGGATTTTCCCCGGTTCCGCGACCACCAGGTTATCGCCGAAGTGCAACCGTATCACGTCACCGACGACATGCGATGGATGGAGGAAAGGATCGGAGCAGAACGTTGCAAAGGTGCATATGCATTCAAAACACTGAAAGACAATGGATGCGTCCTTTCATTTGGTTCAGATTGGCCAGGAACCAATGCATCTTATTATCCTGTAAATCCATTGTATGGACTTTATGCCGCCGTTACCCGCCAGACGCTGCAGGGTGAACCGGCAGACGGTTGGTTTCCGGATCAAAAACTTTCTCTGCAGGAATCGTTGGAAGCGTACACACAAGGGTCTGCATTTGGCGCATTTGAAGAGGGCCGGAAGGGAACGATTGAAAAAGGAAAATTCGCAGACTTCGCGGTGCTGAACACAGATCTTTTTTCCACGCCACCCTCAGCCTGGATCAACGCCGGCATAGACTACACCATCGTCGATGGAAAGATTGTTTATCAGGCAAAGTAGGCACGCCGTTGCACATTGTACTTTTTTCGCAGCGACAATAGGATTGCTTCTATTGCTAACGCATTTTGCGACGCAAACTTTCATCATTAAGTGATCATTCGATCTTTATGCCATGACCGCCAGAAATCAAGCTATTAAAGTATTCCTGGCTTTTCTCGCAGTTTATATTATCTGGGGCACAACCTACCTCGCTGCCATTGTCGGACTCGAGAGCTTCCCGCCATTTCTTTTGTCTGCTTTTCGCTTCAGCACTGCAGGCATAATCTTGTTGATATTTTCTATCCTGAAGGGACTGAAATTTCCACAAGGGAAGTTGCTTGGTTTATATCTCGCAAATGGAGTAGTGATGCTGGTGGGTGGGTCGGGATTAGTCACCTGGTCGGAACAGTATGTGCTAAGCGGTTATGCTGCCGTCGTGGTGGCCTCTGAGCCATTCATTTTTGTATTGCTGGATCGTAGACGTTGGACGTTTTATTTCAGTAATAAAAATATTGTCGCGGGATTGTTGATCGGCTTTATCGGCGTTGTCATGTTTGTTTGGTTTTCTTCAGCGTTTGAGCTGGAGTCTAAATCTGCCGATCTTGTTATCACCGGATATACAGTCCTGTTTTTAAGTTGCTTTCTTTGGGTTATTGGATCAATTTTTTCGTCCCGCATCAAAGAGTCCGATACCTCGGTAGTTACGATATCGGCCGTTCAGCTGTTAAGTGCCGGAGTATTCAGTTTTCTGCTCGCGGGTGTGACAAATGAATTTGATGGCTTTTCTTTTGTTGATGTTACTGCCAGGTCGTGGAGCGGATTATTTTTCCTGACATTCGGAGGATCAGTTGTCGCATATCTTTCCTTTGTCTGGCTTCTCACCGTGCGCTCCCCGGCCCAGGTAAGTACACATACATATATCAATCCAATTGTCGCCCTTTTCATGGGTTGGTGGATGGCCAATGAGCCGATAAGCTTCCAACAAATGATTTGTGTTGGAGTCATCCTTTTGGGGGTTCTTCTCACAAATCGAAAAGACCGGCGAGAGTTGGCGGAGTGATGACCCCGTTGGAAACGCCAAGTGCTGATTTGAGAAAACAGTCTTTCGACTGGAAGAAAAATTTGTCATCGAATCCTGGCAGAATATTTTGACGCAATTTGCCTCCGAAGTTGTCGCAATTAAACCTGCTAAATAGCCTGGACGCTCGCGATATTTGTATTACACAATCGCGACAGCAAATAGAGCGCGTGCAAAAACAGAAATTTTATGACTAAGGTAAAGGTATCAGCATTCTCGGTTTCACTGGACGGCTACGGTGCCGGTTCGGCCCAGAGTCAGCAAAACCCGTTGGGGCAGCGAGGTGAGGAACTGCATCAATGGTTTTTTCCAACGAGGGTGTTTCAAAAGATGTATGGGAAATCGGAGGGAACGACTGGTATTGATAATGACTTTGCGGAAGCGTCATTTGATAATCTCGGCGCATGGATTATGGGACGAAATATGTTTGGACCGATCCGTGGCCCATGGATCAATGAGGATTGGAAGGGATGGTGGGGCCCCAATCCACCGTACCATGTGCCGGTGTTTGTCCTTACGAACTACGCACGGCCTCCGCTTGAAATGGAGGGGGGAACCACGTTTTACTTTGTCACCGATGGAATTGAGTCGGCGATGGAAAAAGCCAGAAAAGCAGTCAACGGCAAAGACATAAGAATTGGAGGTGGAGTTTCTACCATTCGCCAGTACTTACAAGCGGGACTTATTGATCAAATGCATTTGGCGATTGCGCCGGTCTTCCTTGGTACTGGAGAAAATTTATTCAATGGCATCAACTTGCCTGCATTGGGATTTAAGAATACTCAAATCACGCAAGGCAATGGAACAACTCACGTAATCCTTAAGAAGGCCTGAGCTTGGAAGCGTTAAGCCATCGTGATTGGAAAAAAATCAAATAAACTCTAAACATTACATCATATGTCAGCATCCAATAGTGTTTCACTTCATCGCGTATTCAAGGCATCACCGGACAAAGTGTTCAAGGCGTTTACGCACGCATCCGCAGTAGCATCATGGCTTCCGCCCTACGGATTTCTTTGTACAGTCCATGAGTTGAAAGTTCAAAAAGGCGGGACATTCAAAATGTCATTCGAAAATTTCAGCACCGGCCATAGTCACTCTTTTGGAGGAACCTATGTTGACGTGAAGCAAAATGAATACTTGAAGTACACTGATAAGTTTGATGATCCGAATTTACCGGGCGAGATGGTGACGACCGTTTCATTTCGAAAAAATATCGCCGGCACGGAAATAAAAGTCACTCAGGAAGGGATTCCGGCAGCGATACCTGTTGAAATGTGCTATTTAGGATGGCAGGAATCGCTGGATAAATTGATGCGCCTCGTTGAGCCGAATATTCCTGACGCCTAATGTATAGAGGTACGAAATTGTTTTCGAACAATGCCCATTGAGATCAGCGACTTCGAGGTGAGTTTACTGCTTGGCGATAAATATAAAGTCACTTCCGGATTCATTGTCTCCAAAGGCGCCCGAGCGCGGCTCATTTGTCCTAATCTTTTCGAGAAATGGTATGACCTCGCTGATTGTCAGGATACCATCAGAACCTCCCCTTGACTTGAGCGCTTCGATGAAGCGCATTGCGTCAAAAGTTCTTCACGGCGGCGACGTTGTTGAATGAGGTTATAGGAGCCATGGATCGTCACTTTTCGCAGATAGTGGACGATGGTTTTGCCGAACTCCATTTGGTGCCGCCGCGACCAAAGTCCCGCAAGAACGTCCTGGACAACATCTTTTGCCATTTGCTGGTCGTCTGTGATATAAATGCCAGCGGACACAGCGGCGTGAACTGCTCTGAGAAAATCTCGCCGAAACCGAAGTAGAAATTCGTTGTCGCCAGCAATTTTTTCGGACATTCTGCGATCTTTGGAAAAGTCACGCAGTGCCAAGCCAGAAATTAATGGATCTCTTGTCTCCTTATTAATGATAGCAGCGCGCACGGGGCTGGTGTTTAGAGAGTCTGCTTAATACTTAAGCAAGTACTAAAGTATTGAAATATAACAAATCATGGACGATAGTTGCTGCATCAGGGTATATGCGGATCTGAAACAGATCGAGCGGTGCAAAAAACGGCTGGAATTGCTAGATCCGACGACAAAACAGCTGGCGGAAACATTTGCCCTCGCCGGCAACGCTGTCAGGCTCAAAATTCTTATACTGCTTCAGGAGGAGGGAAAGATGTGCCCTTGCGACCTGAGCGATATCTTAAAGATGAATTTGTCCGCAGTCTCGCAGCATTTGCGCAAACTGAAAGACGGCAAGCTGATCGAATCCAAAAGAACCGGTCAGACGGTTTTTTATTCTGTTACGGATAATTTCATAAACACGGTAAAACCTTTCCTTTTCACTGCTGGTCAGGATGCCAGTCAAAAGATTCGGATCGCGTAGGTTATTTTTCTTTTTGCGTCGGCTGTTACGGTCGTTTTTCTTCGCTCGTTTAACTTTCTTTTTGACCGTATCTTCTTTCTTCCCCTTTCGTTTCTGGACACGATCATTGTCATGGGCTACTTGCTGATCGGCCGTCAAATTCGCATTGCCATTCTTTTGTGATTTTTGAGCTGAGTCCGTAGTTTTTCTATTGTAGTCCGACCAATCCAATTCTGAGTGGGGCCATTTCCTTCACGTCGAACTCGCCGTTTGTTTCACGGAACCGTTTAGCAAACAACTGAAGGTTGCTGGTAGCCACGAAATATAAATCGGTATTTACTATTACACCTGTTGTTGGCTGCGACAGCAAGGGATCATTGTCGATAAGAATGATTTGCTCAGTTGCCTTGCTCAATGTGGGATCAAGCCTGTATTGAATAATCTTGTTAACGCCCCGTCCGGGAATGATTGCGACCAAACTGTTTTTATAAAAGTATAACCCATCTGCTCCGGCGATCCAGGCTTCATTTAATTCAACGGTGTGAAGAGCTTTCGTCTTTATCTCCATCCTGGCGAAAATATTTTTGGGTTGTGCGTATAGTGCCACGAATAAATATTTACCGTCCGGCGTAATATCGATACCATTGGGAATCCCTTGCGTGAATTCGTAGAAAAGCTCGATGCTTTTACCGTCTTCGGGTACTGTATACAGTTTACCTGCGCGCGTATCGGTGACAAAGACCCTACCCGATCTGGTAACTACAAGGTCATTGAATCCGTGCCGGTCGTTCTTGCTGCCAAGCGGATATTTTGCGGCAAGTTTACCTGTCTTTATCTCGTATTTATGGAGCGCAGTTTGACCGTCAGCCAATGAATCGGCATCTTTTATCGGCATCGCTGACCCAACATTCGAGTTTGCCGCCCACAGATATTTGCCACCGGGATCGACCCTCATCCCAATCACGCCTTGCAGGCCATCCTGCTTTTCCTGAACAAAATTGGAGTAGCCTCCTTTGTTATCGATTCTGATAATATTCCGTCTGTAGGTGCTGCCGACAAAGAAGGATTTTGATCCAGGTTCATAAGCGATCCCTTCTGGCACGACGTCATATTCCGGAAATTCAAAAGCTATTTTCAACGGTGCTGGCGATTGTGCATGGAGATTCCAACATGCAATTATTAATGATGCAACCAGGGAGTATTTTATTTTATTCTGCATGAGCCTAAAGGATAATCATCCGATCAACGGGTTTTTTGCGCACATGGTTTTTCGCCACCTTACTGAGTGTTAAGTTTCATCCAGTTTGGGTGGCACCTATAAGCGTACCACGATCACTTCTTTCGAATAAATTTCCCGTCAGCAGCCGGAGTTTTGCGACGCTGATTCTTCAATATGATGACGTTGACGATGTTGATTATTCACCAATAAAGATCCAGCATGGTGACTGCGAACAGCGATTCCGATATTCCTGTTTGCTATCGGGATGGAAGAATTTCGAAGTATGCCAACGCTTCGAAGCCCAACTTCCCAATTCAAAATTCCTCATTAATAATAAAACTTCTGCACACCGAAACGCACTTATTCTCCCATAAGCGCTTTCAGCTTCCGCTCGAGATTTTTGCCCCGAAGATTCTTTCCAATGATCTTTCCGTCTTCGTCAAGAAGAAAACTGTTTGGAATAGCGGTTACTGCATACAGTGCGGGCGTGGGTCCACCATACCCGTCGAGTTCCGAAACGTTTGTCCACGTATAGCCGTCTTTTTTGATCGCGTTCTTCCATTTTTCATCACTGGTGTCGATGGAGACACTCAGGATTGTGAAGCCCTTATCACGATAAGTATTGTGTAACCTCACCAGCGTCGGACTTTCCTGTCGGCATGGCCCGCACCACGACGCCCAGAAGTCGAGCAGCGTGATCTTTCCACGGAAACTCTCGAGGTTTACTGTATTTCCGTCAGTGTCCTTTGACTGGAATGATGGAGCGGTCGCACCCATCGCGATTCGCTTGGTCACCTCCACCTTGCTTACGAGCTGCCGCGTAAGCTCGTAATTCGGATATTTCTTTTTGTAGATGCCAACCATTTCATCCATCAACGCGATGTCATGATCGGGATGCCAGCGCATGCTGTGGTGCACGGCTGCGAGCGAGTTCATGAAAAAAGGTTGACGCACCCATCTTCCAAGTTCGGCTTTATAGTTTTCAGATGCTTTTTCATGCTCTTCATTCCAATATTCGATCTGTTCCTTGTTGCCGCGCTTTACAGCCGCAGCCGATGAGTCGTAAGTGCGTTGCAGCCATTTCTTGAATACTTCCTTTCTGTTGGCTTCGTAGTCGATGAGGTATTGTGTTTCCTGTGATCCGTTAGCGATGATTGCGTCGCGTCCAATCTTTAACGTGATGTTGTCGGCTGGTTTGGCAAGAACCTGGAGCAGCGTCGAATCTCCGATGCTAATATTATATATCGTGGGTTGGGTAAGGGGAATAACAAAGCTGAATAACCCTCCATTTGAGATTTTTACTTCCTGTAATTTCTTGTCCTTGCGCGTTTCGTAGTTGATCAAAGTAAGTGAAACTGATTTGCCTGTGTATTTGGTGGGAAGTGTGCCTTTGACGATTGCCTGCTGCCCAAAAGCAATGTTGATACTAAGAAATAGGACTACGATAAAATGTTTCATTCGCTTTTTAGAAAATTAAACGTGCAAGTTAATTCCACAACCTGTCAAGCGCGGGCTGTTTAACACTTTTTTAACACGGATGGTTTTTGACAGAACGCGGTTTTTACGAATTAACTGTTTTCGATTGACGCCGCTGGGCGCTGGATACTAGGTACTAGGTACTGGGGGTTCACAACCAGCGACGAGTACCTAGCAACCAGTAATGTCTGACCCTACAAACGAAGACGCCCAGCGATTTCTCGCCAGGCGCCTTTATTTGTGATAAGAAATTATTATGGTTTCTTCCAGCTCACTACCAACGGCTTCACGCCCGCATCATCAAGCTGCTTCATGAATGCAGCAACTTCGCCTTTCAGCAGTGCATCCATTTCATTCTGAACCTGACCAAGCTGCTGCTTCAGCATGGCATACACTTCCTTGTGCTGATCAGCAGGAGCGAAGTCGGCAGTTGCAACAGCGCCTGCAACATAAGCGAAACGTCCGGCAAGCATTTCGGGATACCGTACATCATCCTGACCGGTTCCAGTGTATTTCAATTGCACGAGCTTACTCTCAACTTTCACAATGGCACTATCAAGCTTGCCTGCTGCAGTGACAAGTTTTTTGTTTGACGCTCTTGACTTGAGAACATCACGCAAATCGTAAACCTGACGCCGCAGGACTTCAAGCTCGTTGATCATGTCAGCCATGACGTTTACATCTTTATAAACATTTGCCAGGAAGTCGGTTTGTGCTTTGATATCCTCAGCTGTTCCATCCGAGCTCGGATCTTTTAAGATGTTGATCTTGCTTTTAAACGTTTGGCCACCCGTACTCATAATTACATTATATGTTCCCGGCGCAACGAGATATGATTTGAATTGCCCGACATGCGCAGGACGCTTGCGTTCTTTGTCTAAGGCTACCCACGATGCGCCGACAGGTGTCGTACGCATAGTCATATCTTTTGTCGGCTTCGTCTGCAAATCCCACCAAAGGCGATTGATACCGGCACTGCCTTTTTGTTTGAATGTCCGAATCGTGTCACCAGCCTGACCGGTGATATAGATCTTCACGCTGTCTTTGTCGGAGTTCGTCCAGTAGTTAATCGACGCACCGTAGGGCGGGTCGAATCCCCATGATGGTTCAGGCAATGCCTGTAACAGTCCGGTCTTCGGATGAAAGCGATACGCGTCTTTGGGATTGAAGAGTGCTGCTTTTGTATCCGTTGCATTGGCAGGGAGTTGTTGAATAGGAGTGAGGTCATCGAGGATCCATACGCCACGTCCATAGGTGCCGATCACGAGGTCATTGAAATGCTCCTGTACTTCGATCCAATAGAACGGTGTATGGGGCAGGTTGCTCATGAATGGTTGCCAATTCTCACCGTCGTCGAATGAGATGTAAAGTGCAGTCTCTGTCCCCATGTAAAGAAGGCCTTTGCGGATGGGATCTTCTTTAATGCTTCTGCAGTAGCTGATGCCAGACTCAATTCCTTTCACAATCTTCTTCCATGTCTTGCCATAATTTTCTGTCTTATAAACGTATGGCTGGAAATTTCCCTGTTCGTGAAAGTCCACAACCAGGAATGCTTTTCCTTCAACATATCTGGAAGCTTCGATATTCCGAATCGCGCCTTGAGCAGGCAGGTCAGTAAAATTCTTGCTGAGGTTTGTCCAATTGGCTCCGCCATCCTGCGAAACATAAACCAGCCCATCACTGCTGCCTGTCCAAAGCAAGCCTTTCTTCATGGGTGACTCTTCGAATGCGGAGATTACGTTGGCGTATTCTACGCCGATGTTATCTGGCGTAAGTCCTCCTGATTGTTGTTGCTGCTTTTTATCGTTCAACGTGAGATCAGGGCTGATCACGGTCCATGACTGCCCTCCGTTTGTTGTTTTGTGAACCATCTGACTGGCTGCATACACGGTGTTGTGATCGTGCGGAGAGATCAGCAAAGGGAAAGTCCATTGAAAGCGATACTTAACATCGGCAGCGGGTGTGCCTGCAACGTAGTCAGGCCAAATTTCCACCTGACGGAACTGACGGGTCTTTTCGTTGAAACGAACAACAACGCCACCTACGGCGCCCGTGCCCGAGGCGGTAGAATAAATGATATCTGGATCTTTTGGATCAGGTGTCGCAAAACCGCTTTCGCCACCACCTACTTCATGCCACATACCGGTACTAATGCTAGGTATTCCTGCTTGGCCAAAGAAACCAGCGCCGCCGCTGCGGCTCGGTCCCCGCATTGACGGTCCGTCTTGCCGGTTGGTGAGTACGTTGTAAGGAATGTTATTGTCGACCGTTACGTGATAAAGCTGTGCGATGGGAAGTGCAATTCTATCCCAGGTCTTGCAGCGATCACGTGAGATGGAAATTCCACCATCGTGTGAAACAATAGATCGAGCTGGATTTTTTGGATCGATCCACATGTCGTGGTGGTCGCCGTAGGGCTGCGAAAGAAAACTTGTTACAGGCTCGAGTGTTCTTCCACCATCGATACTGGTAAAAAATCCCGCGTTGATAAAATGAATCTCATTTGGATTATCGGGTGAAGCTAGTGTACGTGTGTAGTAGGCTTGTCTGCCCGACATATTGCGATCAGAACTCATCAATTGCCAGCTCTTGCCTTTATCGTCTGAGCGCCACAACTCACCATCGTTGACTTTATCTTTTTCGTTAAGCTTCTCTAGACCATCACCGGTTTCGATCAAAGCGTATACACGGTTAGGTGCAGCGGGTGTCATCGTCAGTGCGATCTTACCGACGTTTCCTTCTGGCAACCCATTGCCGGTGAGTTTCTTCCACGTATCGCCGCCATCGGTTGACATGTGAAGACCACTGCCCGGACCACCACTGGTACGGTTCCAGTTCTTCAATGATAACTGCCACATGCCTGCAAACAGAATGTGTGGATTGGTGGGATCCATGACGAGATCCGATGCGCCGGTATTTTCATCAATGAAGAGGACATGCTTCCAGGTTTTACCTCCGTCGATCGACTTAAACACGCCGCGATCTTTTTGCGGAGCGTATGCATGCCCCATCGCGCAAACAAAAACAATATCAGGATTAGTAGGGTGGATGACGATTCGCGAAATGCGACCAGTGTTTTCCAATCCGGATAACGTCCACGTCTCGCCACCGTCAGTGGACTTATACACACCGTTACCAATCGTCACGTTGGAGCGGATAAAGCTTTCGCCAGTTCCGGCGAACATTACTGAAGGATCCGAGGCCGATGCAGCGAGCGCGCCGACCGACGCAACATTTTTGTCATCGAAGACAGGGCGCCAGCTAAGGCCGCCGTCAGTAGTTTTCCAAAGTCCGCCAGAAGCGGCGCCGGCGAAATAAACCAGGTCATCTCCTGGAATTCCGATCGCGCAGCTTATGCGATTGCCGACGGGTCCGATATGACGGAATTTGAGTTGTTCGATCTGTTCTTTTTTGAGTGTTTGTGCGTGTAGGGCAACTGCACACAAACACGCAAAGGCTAGTAAGAGACGTTTCATGGAGGTAAGGGTTTTGAGTTAATAATGTAGGATTTTGGGACGTGAAAGAAAAGGAGGATTGGATGAATGGAGGTGTAACGCAGCGCATTGAAATTACGGCATTGAGTTTTATAGAGTGATTGCTGAGTACCGGTATTTGGGCTCTCGGGCTGCGCCGCCAGCAACCAGAGCCCAGTACCCAGCATCATTTCTCCCAGTAACCATCTATATCATTTCCACGTGTCCGTTCAGTTCAATTCCTTATTTTTCCGGGCTAAAATGAATCGGATCCCCCTTATCCTTCCTATAGCGCTCTCCTTTTTTGCGATCGGGGGAGGCGAACTGTTCGCGCAGACTAAAAATGGCCGCGGTCATGGATTGGCAATCAGTCGTGCACAACATCCGATCGTTCTTGACGGGGTGATCGATGAAGAAGATTGGGCAAAGGCAGCCGTCGCCACTAACTTTTTTCTCAACTACCCAGTTGACTCCTTGCCGGCTCCTTTTCAAACTGAAGTTCGCGCAACATTTGATGATAGTTTTTTCTACTTGTCTTTTGTGTGTTATGATGACGACAAGCCGAACGTAGCGCAATCCCTTCGTCGTGACTTTGATTGGTCGCTCAACGACAACGTGGGAGTGTACATGGATCCATTCAATGATTTTACCAATGGATTTTATTTCCATGTCACACCGTACGGCGTGCAGCGTGAAGGAACGATGTCCGCGGGTGGTACCGGCGACAATGGATATAATCCCAACTGGGACAACAAGTGGTATTCTCATGTGAAGCGTATGCCGGACAAATGGGTTGCGGAGATCGCCATTCCTTTCAAGTCGTTCAGGTATAACCATGGCCAACCGGTGTGGAATATGAATTTTGTCCGGCAGGATCTGAAGCGCAACCAGATATCCAGCTGGATCGCGACGCCTATTCAGTTTTTTCCTTCAGCACTTGCGTGGAGTGGGAAGCTACAGTGGCAGACACCGGCACCGCACGCAGGCACCAACATTTCAATTATCCCTTACGGCATCACTTCTGTAGAAAAAGATCACGAAGCGGGTACCTCAAATAACACAATCAATGCGGGCTTTGATGCAAAAGTTGCCGTTACGCCTTCTTTGAATCTTGATATGACCGTGAACCCCGATTTTTCTACGGTGGAGGTAGACAGGCAGGTCATCAACTTAAGTCGTTTTGAGTTTCAGTACCCTGAACGCCGCCAGTTTTTTCTTGAGAACTCCGACCTTTTTTCATCGCCGGGATTTACCTCTTATTCTCAACCATTCTTCTCCAGGCGCATAGGACTTGTCACTGATTCTTCAGGGTTGTTGCAAAAAGTCCCAATACTGTATGGTGTACGTCTTAGTGGAAAAATCGGAACCAATTGGCGGATCGGTCTGATGAACATGCAAACAAAAGAGAAGGAGTCCTTGGGATTGCCTGCACAGAATTACACGGTGGCTGTTCTACAACGTCAGATCTTCAGGAGATCGAATATCGGAGTGTTTATAGTGGACAAGGAATCGCTGGGCCTCACTACCTACGACCCCACCAAATACTATCACGAGAGTCTGGTAAAACAAGTGTGGAACGGTACTGCCATGGAACCGAAGCTAAATACTTTTAACCGGGTTGCGGGTGTTGACTTCAACCTTATCACCTCCAACAACAAATGGGGAGGCAAAGCTTACTACCATCACTCATTTGATAATTTTTCTACGGACAACAATTTTTCATACGGATTTTCTACCAACTACAACGTGCGCTCATTCAGCGCCTCGACGGGTATGATGGCCCTCGGAGAACATTATAACGCAGAAGTTGGGTTTGTACCTGCCAGTGGTGTGTACCCGGGTCTTATAAATCCCTGGTTTCAGGCGAATCTAAAATTCTATCCGCGCTCGGGGCCGTTCGTGCTGATCAGTCCCGGCATCAATACTGATCAAACCTGGGTGCCTGACGGAACGCGATCTGATCGCAACATGGCGCTCACATATAATATGAGCTTTAGAAATACCGCCATGCTCATGGCGTCGGTGAAGAACGTTTACCAACTGTTGCAATCCGACTTTGATGCCTTGTACCCCATCGGTGATTCTACCTTCCTGAAGGGCCAGGCGTACAACTGGAATGAATACCTGGTCCAATACACCTCGAACACGCGCAAGCTCTTTACTTATATGTTAAAGTTGAGTGGCGGAGGTTATTATAATGGTGTACGTCAGGGTTATAGTGGAATGTTGTCATACCGTGTTCAGCCTTACGGCAGTTTTTCGGTCACAGCTGATTACAATCGGATCGAGCTGCCCCCGGTGTACGGCACTGTCACATTTCTTTTGATCAGTCCACGTGTGGATTTCACACTCACTGACAAGATGTTTTTCACAACGTTTGTTCAGTATAACAATCGTTACGACAACGTGAACCTGAATGCTCGGTTTCAGTGGCGATATAAGCCCGCTTCCGATCTCTTTCTTGTATACACAGAAAACTACCTGCCGGAGCATCTCGCTAGCAAGAACAGTGCGTTGGTGTTAAAGCTGACGTATTGGTTGAACTTGTGATGGGAACTGATACTGGATTCTAGATTCTGGATTCTAGATTCTGGATTCTGGGGGCGCGCAGCTAACGACCAGTGCCCAGTACCCAGCGCACCCAGCACCTGTCTTCCAGTTCATGCGTTCATCATCCAGATCGCGAGATTCAGGAACGAAGCAAAAGTTATCCAAGCCAGATAAGGAACGAGCAGCCAGGCTGCACTCTTCGAGATACGTGAAAATTTTATCATGGTGAGCACCACGAGTACAATCATCAGCACGATATCCGCATACGCGGCACCCGGTGCATGAAATCTGAAGAAAATGATTGACCACCAAAAGTTCAGAAACAACTGAGCAGCAAAAATCAATTCAGCAGTCTTATTCTGTGAGTTGTTTTGTTTCCACACAAGCCACAGTGCAATGCCCATCAGCATATAGAGTGTGGTCCATACCGGCCCGAACACCGCCGGAGGCGGAAACCAGGAAGGCTTGGCCAGGTTTAAGAACCAGGGTGTGTCGAACGATCCTGCCAGCACCGCGCTGACGATCCCCGTTGCTTCGCAAATGATGATGCATGCGACGAGCATGAGTTTTTGATTCGGTGGTGTGTACAAAGAACCACTCTTAAGTGTACTTGCTGAGCTGGAATTATTCATAGCGAGGCATGAAAAAAAATTGTTCCATTGAAACTGAAGTGAACTACAAATTGCTCATCTGAAGGGACTCTATCGGTAGAAAAACGGGCTTCGTTCTCGAATGACCCTGGGGAAAATAACCCGGAGGTCGCCGAAAACACTTAATTTAACATTGAATTCACGAGAATGTTTACGCCCCAATACCTCACCGAACTCGCCGGCACTTTTTTCTTCGCCATCTCCGGCGTGCTTGCCACCGACGATAAAGACCGAAACTGGTTCGGCGTTGCATTCACTGGATTTGTAACTGCACTTGGTGGTGGAAGCTTGCGGGACGTGCTGTTGGGAAGTTATCCACTCGTTTGGATCGGTGATGTAAATTTCCTGTACGCAGTCATTGGCGGAATCGTCGCAGCATTCCTATTCTTCACGAAGCTTGGGCAGCTTAGGAGGACGATGCTGATATTCGACATGATCGGCATCGGGCTCTTCACGATCCTGGGAACGGAAAAGGCGTTAGCGCTTGGCGTCAATCCTGAAATTGCTGCAATCATGGGTGTGTTCACGGCGGTGATGGGTGGCGTAATACGGGATACATTGACCAACAAAACACCAATTATATTTGAAAGAGAGGTCTACGCGACGGCCTGCCTCGCGGGCGCGATTCTTTACTTGATACTACACAGTTACGAGGTGCCGAGAAATATTAACCTGTTGATCTCGTCTGGGTTCATTATGATTATACGAATCATCGCAATCAAATTTCATCTCGAGCTGCCCAAATTGGGCAGCTAGCTGCTCAATCGTCATTTACCGTCTCGCAGCAACATTGAAATCCCAGACAGCTTTGGATCACCCTCGGCAAATAGTTTTAAGATTCCAACAAAAGGCACAAAGAGTATCATTCCCGCTACACCCCACACAACATTCCCGAGAAAAATAGCAACGAGCACCACTAGGGTGTTGACGTTGAGACGACTGCTGACAGCGAATGGGAATATCACGTTAGCTTCAAGGTATTGAACAAACGTAAAGACTCCGATCGTCCCGATTGCATACCATGCCGAATCGTGGGCAATCCAGGCCAGCGCTACGGGCAGCGCACCGCCTATCATAATTCCAAAGTAAGGAATGAATGTGAGTACCGATGCGACAAATCCTAACAGGATCGCATGGGGGACACCGAGAAGTATAAGCCCTATCGAATTGAGAATGCCCACCAGCAGGTAGACGATGGCCATTCCTTTGATAAAATTATAGTAAGTATCAATCGCACCCTTCACATTGCTCTTAAGTCGGCTCCTGTCTGTAGATGGCATCAGTTCGCACAAAACATTCAGCCATTTTTCCCTATAGTAAAGAATCAGCACAGCATATACCGGTGTGATGATCAACATGACGGCAGATGAAACCGATGCCGAGAATATTGTGCTAATCACTCTTACAGTTCCGTTGACAATCTGCTCGCCCGCTTTTGATAACCACAATTGCTGTTGATCCTGTGTCAACAGGTTAGTAGCCGCTAACTGTTGCGTGAGATTTGTGATAGCAGTTCCCAATTTTAGTTTAATTCCGGGCCATTCATGCAGCAGGTTCATGACTTGCGTCGCGGCAAGAAATACGAGTAGCAGCATGAAAATTGTGACCATCGCAATTGCAAGGAGAATGCTGCCAGCGCGTCCAAACTTCTTTCTTTCGAGGAAAGAACAAATGGGGTACAATACAAAACTTATCAGCAATGCAAAGGACAAGGGAACGAAAATGGACTGGCCGAGGTGCAGGACAATCCCGCCGAACAGCACCAATGCCGCCGCCTTCCATAAAACATCAATTCGCGCGTTTGTTTCCATTTCGTTTTTTTTGATTCACAATGTCGCTTGTGATTTATTTCGCTGGGTAAACCCAAGATTGGTATCTTCAAAGTCAATGATCTGATGGATGAATTCATCGACCCAGCGTGCCAGCGTTGGTTGATCTTTGCGCATAACACGATATGGCGTTGTATAACGAATTTTGTTCCGTTGTTTCGGTGGCAGCAGGTCGTTAACTTTTACTTCGGCGAAGGCTATTGGCTTCTTTTTAAGTAAGGATGAAAGTTGCAATATGATTTTTTTGTCCTGGTTCGGAACACCACCACAAAAAGAGACGAAAGCGTAGTTGCTTATGTTGTTTTTTTGGGCGCTGAGGAATGTTGCCATCGGCGTTGCAATCATAGAGGCCCAGATGGGCGCTACGAAAATGACAAGATCGTAGGTGTCAAGCAGGACAGTGCACTCTTCAAGGTGGGATTTGCGATGAAAGATCAGGTCAAACAAAATGCTATACTTTTTTCTTGGCGCTCGCTCCCTGATTTCCATCGAGGTACAGCCCATTTTGTCGGCTATTGCATTGGCGAGCCATGCATTGTTACCTGTGAAAGAGTAGTAAAGGACGATGATTTTCATGGTTCCGCTTGATGGTTGTCAAATGACGCAGCGCGATATTATCGACGCGACCGCCCGTAGAACCTGATGAAAATCAGGAATTGAATAGATTAAAGTCACTTACCTCGCTGCACTCTGGCGTGCGCGGCGTGCACGTGCTATTATCTTGAGTAATTCAAACCATATGAGACCTGCGCCACTTGCTGCGATGCAGATCAGAATATCGTGAACGTGAAGAATGTCAAAATGGAATGTTGATCTCACGGCCGGAATGTAAAGGACGATTGCGAGACAAGCTACAACACTGCCGGTTACCCAATACGCAGCGACGTTGCGGCGCAGCAGCATTTCCCATCCAGTCTTCGACCACGATCGATTGACGAAAATGAGACCAATATTTGCCAGCACCAGTGTCGTGAAAACGAGACCGCGAATCTCATCGATGGGGCGACCAAGATTTATTGCGACCAGGAACACCGCTAGACAAACGCCAAGTACAAATAATCCCTGCAGTGAGCTGAGTATGATCCGTTCCAAACCGAAAATTGGCTTCCCGTACTTTCTCGGAGGCCGTGCCATCACATTTGACTCTTCACCTTCTGCTTCGAATATCAGTGTACATGCCGGGTCGATAATGAGTTCCATGAAAGCAATGTGAAGTGGCATCAGAATCATCGGTGTATTCAGAAACAAAGCCGGAATTACAGTGAGACCGGCAATAGGGATGTGCACCGCGAATACATAGCCCATCGCCTTTTTTATATTATCATAGATCCGGCGACCCATGCGAACAGCAGAAACAATGGATGAGAAGTTATCGTCGAGTAGCACCAACGATGATGTTTCTCTTGCGACGTCGGTTCCCCGTTGACCCATCGCAATACCGACATGTGCTGCTTTTAACGAAGGAGCATCATTAACGCCGTCACCCGTCATGGCCACTACTTCGCCATTCGCTTTCAGTGTTTGGACAATTCTGAGTTTGTGAACCGGGCTCACACGTGCAAAAATGTTTACCCGCTTGATGCGTTCCTGAAGCAATTCATCTGGCATTGCGCCCAAGTCATCACCTGTAAGATACTCGTCACAGTTTTTCAGCCCCATTTGTCGGCCAATCGCCTGCGCGGTTCCGGGATAATCACCTGTTATCATGATGATTCGGATTCCGGCCTGGTAACAGGATTTTACATCGGAGGGAATGGAATCCCGCATTGGATCTTCCAATGCAATAAGGCCCATGAACGTGTATTGAAAGTCGTCTTTCGATTCGGGTAAAGCGCCGTTACTGAAACCGGACGCCACAGCGATCACGCGCAATCCATTGTTTGCAAACCTTGAGGTCTGCTCAAGGATTGCATTTCTGTCTTTATCCGGCATTCGACAAGCCCGAATGATCGCTTCCGGTGAACCTTTGGCGGCCACTAAATGAGTCCTGTCGGGCGCATCGTAGACATGCGTCATGTAAAGTGAATCGGCTGTGATCGCGTATTCCTTGATCGCCTTGAAATCCGCATTCTTAACAGTTGATGCATTGACGATAGCACGCTCCATCGGATCGAAGGGAACTGGATGACTGGCCAATGCTCCGTGTTGCAACAACGCCTGGACTTCGGCACCAGGCCCATTGTTGTTCAGGCTAATGACGCGACCTTTAGTATACAGTTCGCGTACTACCATCTGATTTTTTGTGATCGTGCCGGTTTTGTCTGTGCAGAGGACGCTGATGGCGCCCAGTGTTTCAACAGCCTGCGGCTGACGCGTGAGAACCTTCTTGCGCGACATTTTCCAGGCGCCCAGTGCCATGAATATGGTGAGGACTACCGGAAATTCTTCCGGCAACATCGCCATTGCAAGCGATAGTCCGGCAAGCAGACCTTCCAGCCATTTTGCTCGAAGCAAACCGTAGATAAGAATCAGGAGGCAACAGATTACAAATCCCGTCACAGAAAAAGTCTTAACGATCCGGTTCGTTTCTTTTTGCAGCAGGGTAGGCTCTTCTTCAATATTTTCGAGCAGTGATCCGATTTTTCCAAACGCAGTATTCATTCCCGTCGCTGTCACGCGCGCAAGGCCGCGTCCCTGGACAATGAGTGTGCCAGCGCGTACGACATGCGCCCCGTCAGTTGTCGGTGATTGTGTGGGATGTTTTGCTACGGCAACAGACTCGCCGGTCAACAACGACTCATCAGCTTTGAGATTCGAGGCAGTAATAACTTCAGCGTCCGCGCAAACCCTGTCACCCTCCAACAGTACGATGAGATCCCCGACAACTACTTCGCGCGCAGCAATCCTGATTTCTTTTCCATCCCTTCGAACAAGGGCTCGTGGGCTTGAAAGATCGCGCAATGCTTCAAGTGCCCGCGCAGTTCTGCGTTGCTGGAATACCGTGATGACAATGATGATCACCACGGACGACATCAACATAATTCCTTCGCCGACGTCGCCAAGGAAAATATATAAACTTCCACATGCAATCAGGAGCCCAAACATTGGCTCGCGAACTATTTCAAGAACGATTCGCGCCAGTGGTTTTGGTTTTGATGAATTAAGTTCGTTAAAACCGGTTGCAGCGAGTTTGGCCGCTGCTTGCGCTGAACTGAGCCCTGGAAAGTGATCTTCGTCGCTCATACATCCATTCAATGCAAGATCGGATTTTTCCGCTGTGTGCCCATTCCTGCCAATGGATGAGAAATGTATTAAAAATTAAGTGAAAGGATTCATCGCGGGATGTCAATGGTTCTTCCTCAGACCATATGTCCAGATCGGATATTCACAATGGTTAACAATGTCTTCTGTGATACTACCTGCAAACATGTGAGCAAGACCCTTGCGGTTATGTGTTGCCATGGCAATCATGTCGCCTTGAAACTCGCGCGTAAAATTTACAATGCCTTCTTCTACTGAATCGTCTTCGCGAACCTTCAGCGCATAGTTTGTCAATCCATAATGTTTTGCAAAATCCTCAAGTCCATTGCGCGTCTGGCGCGGAACGCTTTGTCCGCGCTTTTCAATTGCCAATAGCCAAAGCGTGGCATTGAGCAACGACTGCAATTCCTTGACGCGGGTCATGAAGTCACCCTGGTTGAGCTCCCGCGTCGTCGGCAGGACAATACTTTTTATAGAGGCGAGGGGCGCATATTTTCGGATGACGAATACAGGCACATCCGAAAATCTTACCGCTTTTTCTGTGTTCGATCCTATAAAGTATTCTCGTATACCGGTCGATCCATTAGTACCCATTACAACCAGATCGATTTTCTCCTTTTCCGTTACTTTCTTGATACTGAATACCACGTGACCCAACTCTATGACGAGCCGCACTGGGCGTCGTGTCTTGTAGGCTCCCCTCAACTCTTCAAATTTTTCTTTAACACCTTTTTCAACTTTTGCCCACACGTCTTCTGTCATATATCCTGGCACATCCGTTGCGCCAGCTTCATACATGAAGGGAAGGTCGACAACGTGAAGTACGATGACTTCGCCATTCGTTTTTCCTGCAACATCCGCGGCAAAGCAAAATGCCTCACGGGACGTAATTGAAAAATCGGAGGGAACGAGGATTTTTTTCATGCGGCGTCTTCTTGTATCTAATTCAGGAAAGGTGCATCCTGGACATAGATATAATTGTGATGGGTATCAGAGTGACTACTGATGTTTGTCAGTAGTGGATGCGTTTGAAGAAGTACCGTTTTGTAAATTCTGCAAGCATACCGTAAAGCGCGGCAATCGAGACCATGGTAAGTACCAACTGGATGGATGGCGACTTAAATCCAAGGTGTGACGCGAAAGGCAGGAAAGGAATCGACACTGCCAGTATGGCAACGGACCCGATTGCTATGAGCATGTACTTTCCAGGAAAACTCTGGAGCAATGGGCGATGTGTACGCATGATAAGCAAAGTGAGCAGGCTGGTTAGAATTGACTCGAGAAACCAACCGGTCTGAAAAGAAGGAATGTCCTGTCCGAAGGAATACAATAATGTCCCGAAGGTGATGAAGTCGAACAACGAACTCTCGATGCCAAAAACAATCATGAATTTTCTGATGAGCGATGCGTCCCAGCGTCGCGGTGTCTCGAGCGACTCAGGATCAACTTTATCTGAAGCAATCGCCATTGCGGGCACGTCATTCAGGAGATTGAGCAAGAGTATTTGATTTGGCAACAATGGCAAAAATGGCAAGAACAATGAGGTGCCAGCCATGCTGAACATGTTTCCAAAGTTTGCACTGGTGGTGATGAAAATATATTTCAATGAGTTGATGAAAGTCTTTCGGCCTTCCAAAATTCCGTCGTGAAGAACGTTAAGATCTTTCTCGAGCAGCACAATATCCGCTGCATCCTTGGCGACGTCTACGGCTGTGTCTACTGAGATTCCAACATCCGCCGCATGCAATGCAGACACATCGTTAATGCCGTCACCCATGTATCCGACTACGTGCCCAGCCTTTCGCAACGCCCGCACAAGGCGCTCTTTCTGGTTAGGCTCTGTTTCTGCAAAAACTTCTACGTCACGGATCTTCATCGGAAGTGCTTCGTCGCTGATGTGCTTTAGTTCACTGCCGGAAATAATGTTATCGGCGCGAAGCCCGATCCTTGTACTAATGTGGCGGGCGACGAGCAGGTTGTCGCCGGTAATAACTTTGAGTTGAACCCCTTTTTCGCGAAGGCGCGCGATAGCTTCCGATACATCATTCTTAAGAACGTCCGCCATCGCAACAAACCCGAGAAATGTCATTTCAGTTTCATCGTTTTTGGAAACGACGGGACCCGCAATGTCTTTGTAGCAAACGGCAATTGTTCTCAATCCGTCGGCAGAGAATTTCGCGTGTGTATCGAGTATGGTGTCACGCACTTCAGCAATGCGTTGCCGATTTCCATCAGCAAAGTCTGCCGAGGTGCAAATTTCCAGAATGGTTGTCAGGGCGCCTTTTGTAATAAGGATATGTCTGCCCTGGTAATTCACCACGATACTCAGACGCTTTCTTATAAAGTCATATGGGATTTCATCTACTTTGGAGTAACCCGAAATATCACAGTCTTTCATCGCCCTGATGCCTTCGTCAAGAGGATTTTGAAAGCCTGATTCGAAATTTGCGTTGAGGTACGCGTAAATGCGTGCCTGGGAACTGACTTGGTTAGCTCCATCGACAATGGTTTGGACATGCACAACGCCTTCAGTGAGTGTCCCCGTTTTATCGGAGCACAGGATATTGATCGAACCAAGATTTTGAATGGACGCAAGCTTTTTCACAATGACTTTGCGTGCTGCCATGCGGGTAGCGCCCGCTGATAGCGTGATCGTTACTATCGCCGGCAGTAACTCTGGTGCCATACCCACCGCAAGTGCAAGGGCAAAAAGCACCGAGTCGCCCAAGGGTTTCCCGAAGTAGACGTTGACTACCAGAATAGTTGCGGATAGCAGCAGTGTCGCACGCATCACCATGTAGCCGAAATGCTTCAGTCCGTCTTCAAATGC
The DNA here is from genome assembly GCA_044223825.1 of Cyclobacteriaceae bacterium. Lineage (GTDB taxonomy): Bacteria > Bacteroidota > Bacteroidia > Cytophagales > Cyclobacteriaceae > ELB16-189. The sequence continues at coordinate 72,810 of JBGALO010000007.1, forward strand.
GGTGAGAGGTTGATGTCGTTGAAGTGACGATGAAATCTTGCCGAACTCAGTGTCCGATCCGATGTTTACCACGAGCGCTGAGGCGGTGCCACTAACAACACTTGCACCCTGGAAAACACAGTTGTCCCGCTGCGAGAGGGGCGCCGAGGCGTCACATACCCCCGGTGTTTTTTCTACCGGAAAAGACTCGCCGGTAAGAGTCGATTCATTGACGTGCAAGTCACGGGCTGTCAGCAAGACGCAGTCAGCCGGAATAATGTCTCCTGCCTTGAGTTGTACGATGTCGCCCTCCACAATTTGAGTCGATGGTATTTCGGTTGGACGGCCGTCCCGCTGGACGGTGGAGGTGATACGTACCAATGCCCGAAGTTCCTGCATTGCACGGGTTGCCTTTCTTTCTTGAAAGAATCCCAGCGTGCCACTCAGCAGTACGATCCCCAGTATGATAAATGAATTGCTGAATTCGCCCAGGATGCTAGAAAGTATGACGGCGATAATAAGTATGAGTTGAAGTGGACTCTTGAATTGTCCAAAAAACATGAGGACATCACGTACTGCGGGACTTTGTGTGTGTTCGGGCTTTTTTTGCGCATTGCGTTCCAACGCCTGATCACTGGTAAGGCCCCCGGCCGACGATTGCAGTTGTCGCAATAGCTCGGTTGTTGGAATGCTCCAATAAGAATTTGTCTGCATCGAACGAGGGAATCAGCTATTGAAGATACAACAGTATGCTGTCTCGCTTCAAGTCGTTCCCTGGCGAGTCGGAAATACGACGAAATTTCTCTCCCGCCGGCAACCCGTGTTGCATTATGAACTGGCGAATTTGTTTGCGGGTAGGTTTAAAGTGGTGTGTGCTGTCACTTGTATGCGTAATCTTTCTCAGTGCAGCGAGGTCTTCGTTGCGCCAGCTCGTCACAAGTGACAGTTCATTTTTTCTTATTGTCATCATATAGACGTCCCAGCCGTTGGCGGTCTGTTTGTTGAGGAAATAATAGCCCTTGTATTTGCGGAGAACGTTTTGTGGCGAAATGGTGAAAATAGTGTCGGAACGATGAAAACTACCGAATACAGTGTCTCCTTTCACTTCGATTCGCAGGTGGTTCTCATTGTCATAGAACGTCGTGTCCCCATTGATGTGGTACGCAGAGTCAAGCGTTGTTCGTGGCGTGGTAAATGATTTATAGTTGAATCGCACCAGTTCTTCAGGTGAGACGAAAAGATAGCTTGAATCTGAAATGCTTCGGTAAATGCCCCAGCCAGACTCCGGCATCAGAACCTCGTCGGACATACCCTCTGGTTGTGGCGACTCGAACTTCACGTCGTTCACGCAAGCAACGAGCATAAAACAAATGATCACGATGTATGATTTCATATTGACTTAATCAGTTTTTGGGCGTGGCAATTTTTTAGGGGCGATTTTGTAAATGTCTCTTAGCCTGATCGTGTCACCCTCTTTGTTGAGCACGTCAAGGTCATATCGAAATCTTACTCTTGTTCCAACTGGACAATTGTAATAGATCGTCCAGGCATCAGCTTCACTCGTGCCGACACAACCATGTGAGAATGCTTTTCCAAGGGTATTTGGATTGGTTGTTGGGTGAATTAAGGTGCCATACCGAATTCCGTTGATTTCAGGTTCCAGCCATGGAATGATCGGCATGGCAGTGTATTTACCGTCGTCACGTGTCGTTCCTTCATATAATTTTCCATTCTCCGGATTGATTTGGTATGGAATTCTGGCGATGCGCACAATCTTACCATTGCCGGTGGGCGTTCGAAGGTTGACGTCGTGATGTGCGAGCTCGAGATATTGAATCGCATTGCGTCCCACGCGCACAGGGCACGTTAAGATTGTATCGCTTCCACGCATGAGGTGCAATTTGAATTCAGGGATATTCAGATCGATCCATGTGGCCGAAAGTGCCGCACGAATATTTGCGCTTTGAACACTGTCTGGAATAACCAGTCGATCACCTCTGCGGAGAATTTTTTCGGTTGTCTGGTCTTGCTGAAAGATTCCTCTTGCTTTGCGCGCATAATAATCCGTTGCTCTTAGTGTGTCGAGAACCCAGGGATTCGCAAGAACAATAAGATATTCGTCGATTTTTCCTTTGCAATAGTCGCGGTTAACCGAGTCCGTCGCCGACGCCAGACTGTCCATGAATGAAAAATATTCTTTGATCGTCACATCCCGCCTGCATTCGACAAAACGCGCCATCACTGTCAGCGAAGCCTCTTCACTTTTCGCTGGCATTTCCACGAGGGGAATTCGCTGGTGACTGTGACAAGCTGAAAAAAAGAATAATGCAAGCAGTTGCATTTTCATCGGGAGTAAACCTAGACCAACCCATTTGCGGCGGGACTGACAATCATCTGGCTTTGTGTTGATTTTTGTCAGCTCATCTCATAGGGGGCTGTGGTAGTATCGCACTGCAGACCCGAAAAAATATGAAACGTATTCTTGTTCCCGTTGATTTTTCACCTGTTTCGCAGGCGGCGGCAAAAGTTGCGATTGAATTGGCAACGGTATGCGAGGCCGAGATTTTTTTCTTGCATATTCGGCGTGATGGTGGTGCGAGGCATGTGCCAGCAAGCCGCAACCAAAAAATATCGGACGAGCAACGCCAGGCACTTGCAAAGGTTCACTCCGGTTTATCAAGTCTCGTTCAGCAGGCGGAGCGTGCAGGGCTTAAGGCCCATCAGGAATTGGTATTTGCCCGGACGCAGGATTGGATTGAAAATTATCTGGAGCCGTTTTCAATCGACCTTGTGGTGATGGGCTCACAGGGTGCGGGCAATGCGAATGGTACTCGCTTCGGATCTACGACTTTGGCGTTTATTCGCCATGCGGCGATACCCGTACTGGTAGTTAAGAATACATCAGGCGAATTCAAGTTGCGCCGCATCACGTTTGCGTCAGACTTTAAGAATGATTTCACGAAGGCATTCCAGGTTGTAGTTGATCTCGCTACAGCGTGGAAGTCGCACATTGACCTCGTGTATGTTTGTACCCCTTATCATTTTGTGCCCACTAAAAAGATTGCGGCCGACATTAAGCGTTTTATGCATCAGTTTAAAGGCGTCACCTACACGCCCCACGTATACAATGCAGTCACAGAGGAGAGTGGGATTCATGAGTTTGCAAAAGACAATGGTGTTGATCTGATTACCCTTACAACTGAAGGCAGGACAGGTCTGGCTCGAATGTTTAAATCAAGCATTGCCGAAGGTTTGGTGATGCGAGAAGTGCTGCCAGTGCTGGTGATGAACACCAAAAGAAGGGTTTCCTGAAGCCTGGAAATGAAAACTCTTATTGTATACTATTCGCTTACCGGTAATAATTTGATTCTCGCGCAATACTTGCAAAAAATGCTCGGATGTGACGTGGAAGAAATTATCGAAAAGAATAAACGCTCCAGGCTGACTATTCTTTTGGATCTCGTTTTCGATCGAAACCCGGCCATTCGTCCGTTGACGGCAAGGCTTGAGAACTACGACCTTGTCATTATCGTGGGACCGATTTGGAATGAGCGGGTCGCTACTCCCATCAGAACTTTTCTTAAAAAACATCGGAACGGTTTTGAATCATTAGCCTTTGTCTCACTATGCATCGGAAGCGCACAGCAGGAAGAGAAGATTTTCGTTCAACTATCTGAGGTGACGCATATCGAGCCACTCGCTGTGATGCAGTTAACCTTATCGACCTTAACGGGACCTCACGACGGACCGATAACAAACCTCCTCCACTATAAAGTGAAAGAGACGGAAATGGGTGTGTTTGATGCTGCCCTGGAAAAATTCATGAAAAAGGTGAGCGGATCACTTCCCGCTCCTGCATTTGTGTCAAGCGAGTACGATGGGATCTTATAACAGCAACGCCGTGTCTACCTACAGGTTCACACTGATCAAATCAGTGAGAGCAATCAGCTTCGCTGCCGTGGCGATCATATTCTATCATTTTGTTTTGCGTGAGCAGTTTCTGACCTGGGGTGCTCCGGAGCGTATTCGTCAGCTTGTTCTCCCGGGTGATTCACTCTGCACTGGTCGAAAGCATACACGGGCTGTTTTCATACATGCTGCTCCTGAAAAGATCTGGCCCTGGCTAGAGCAACTGGGACAGGAAAGGGCGGGCTTTTACAGCTACTCTTTCCTGGAAAATATCGTCCTGGCCGATATGCACAATGTTTATGATATCCGGCCCGAGTTTCAACGGCCGCGTAGCGCAGGTGACACCATTTGGCTCGCCTCACCTAAAAGGTATCATGATTTTGGATACCAAATATTCGCACGTGTTGATGAACAGCGCAGTTTAGTAATGGTCAGTGGTGAGAATTTTCAACGCCTGGTCGAAGGACAACAGGTTGGCGAGACATGGGCTTTTTACCTGCAGCCAGAAAATGAAGGAACGTGGTTGATTGCCCGATCTTCCTATGATGCTGGCCTTGGTAGATATTTATTCTATGAAATACCGCATTTCATTATGGAAGAGAAAATGCTGTATACTATTCGAAAACTGGCGGAGTCCTGACTTCTATCAGCAGATTTCAGTGACAATAGTCAGAATAAATTTATCCGTCGCGCGATAGGTTTGTCTTATCATTTTTTGAAAAGCAAAATATTATGGAAAAAATATTCAAAGGCAAGGTTGCTATTGTTACAGGTGGCAGTTTTGGAATCGGTAAAGCGACTGCAATTGCTTTCGCAAAACGCGGTGCATCTGTTGTTATTGCCGATTGGATGGAGGATCCAAACACCTTAGGGGATATTGAAGCGGAAGGTGTAAAGGGTCTGTTTGTAAAGTGCAATGTGTCGCAAAGCGAACAAGTGAAAGCTTTGTTCGAGCAATGCATCAGCACTTTCGGAAAAGTTGACTTTGCATTCAATAATGCCGGAATCGAGGGTGCAACCGCCCCCGTGCACCAGTATGCAGAAGCCGAGTGGGACAAAACCATCGGTGTCAACCTGAAAGGCGTCTATTTATGTATGAAGCATGAGGCGGATCATATGCTAAACGCCGGGGGTGGAGTCATTATCAATTGCGCGTCTATCGCAGGCCTGATTGGCTTTCTCGGATTGTCTGCATATGTAGCAAGTAAGCATGCAGTGATTGGACTGACGAAAACGGCGGCACTTGAATATGCGAAGCAGGGCATCCGTGTAAATGCGGTTTGCCCAGGTGTGATCAAAACGCCGATGATCGATCGGGTAACGGGAAAGGACAAACTTGTTGAAAAACAGTATGAAGACATGGAGCCACTTGGAAGAATGGGCGCGCCGGAAGAAGTAGCAGAGGCCGTTATATGGCTATGCTCTGAATCTTCTTCTTTCGTAACCGGGGTCGCGCTGCCTGTCGATGGTGGGTGGATCGCGAAATAAAGCAACACGAATATGAAAGCGCTCGGAAAATATGTTGAAAAAAGACTTGATCACCTCGCAAAAAGACTGGATGAGTTTGTCAAGTTTGGAAAGACCGAGACGTTGCATGAGGTGAGGGTCGAAATCAAAAAGATCAAAGCATTCTTGTTGATAGCCGGAAGATCCGTAAAAGGTTTTAACGCGCATCGGGAGTTTATTCCCTTCAGGGAAATTTTCCGCCTGGCAGGCCAACTTAGGCAACCGGAAGTAGATGCCAGCGTAGCGGCACGTTTTGGTGTTAATTCTGGTAATGGAAATCCCTACAACAAAGCGCAAATGGATATTTTTCTGGATGATATTCCGGTATTTATGCGGAGGGTTCGTCGCGCCGGAACGCACTTTGCAAAAATGGCAAAGAAGATAAGTGGCAAGGACTGCAAGAGGGCGATAAAAGAACTTAAAATGTACGTCAGGATTTCAATGAGTCCGGTTGTCACTCAAAGCCGATTGCATAAAACACGGAAGACGATAAAAAACATTCTGTACCTCGATCAGGTTCTAAAAGTTCTTGGCGCTAAGGAAAAAGAGTTCTTCACCTCGGTTGAGCAGATCATTGGTGATTTCCATGATAAACAAACTTTGATGGACTCGTTGCACGCGAAGCTGGGAGACAAATCAAATGTTACTTTACAAGCTAAAGAAGACTTAGCCTCTATCAGAAAGTTGTCAAACGCATTCTACGCGGCCCGTCGTAGTAATTGATACCACGTCTGGATATAAAAAGAGATGGGTTCCTGTTTACCACGGGAACCCATTCAATCAGGTTGATTCAAGACTTAGGCAACCCCGATCGATTTCTTTATTTCTTAACTGGCCTCACTCAGTCACTATTTGCTCACACTCCACCTGACGACTTTTTCGAGTTTGGCTGGTTGCAACAATTTTATCTTTACACCATCCGACTCGATCAGTCCTTCGTGCTTGAATTCTGTCAGTACCCGGATAACTGACTCGGAGGCAGTGCCTACAATCTTGGACAAGTCCTCCCGCGAAATTTCAATCGCTACTTTGTTGTCTTTCAACTGGCCGATGCGAAGCAACGCTTCTGCCGTGCGCTGCCGCACAGAACTGTATGCGAGGTGCAATAGCTGTTTTTCACGCTCGCTGATCTTTTTGCACAGTAGCGAGATGAATCCTGCCGAAACATCGCGGTGACTGTACATGAGTGTGAGAAAATCCTCCCGCGGAATCATTACTACTTCGGAATCTTCCAACGCCACGGCCGACTCCTGGTAAGGGACATTATAAAGGATGGATTCGAAGCCAAAAAAGTCGCCAGCCCTGTACATCTGTGTGATCAGCTCTTTTCCTTCTGCATGGGCCTTGAACGTTTTGATACTACCTGCTTTCAGATAGTAGACGTACGCAGGTGAATCGCCGTCGGCAAAGACTTCTGTTTTCTTCTTGAAAATTTTTGAACGCTTACCCTCACAAAGATCTTTTAGATGCAGGGCATTTCGTGCATCCGTGATAAAAGACTCCAGGCCGTCGGGCCCTGAATAATTTTTTGAACGGATGCCGTGTTTGTAAAGCCTCGTTTCTATCGCTGCCAGTAATTCGGTATCGTCGAAAGGTTTGGTGAGATAATCATCGGCCCCAAGTTCCATCCCTTTGCGAATGTCTGCTTTCTCAGCCTTGGCAGTCAGAAAGATAAAGGGAATCGCCGCTAATTCGGGTTTCTTGCTTAAGATGTGAAGGACGCCGAAGCCATCAAGCTCGGGCATCATTACGTCGCAGAGGATAAGATCGGGCCGTTCTTTTTCAGCCAGTTCGACACCGACTTTCCCATTTTCCGCCTCAATGACTTCATAGTTGGCCAATGACAGTATCTCGCCGGTGTTTTCCCGGACGTCGGGATGGTCTTCAATTATCAGTATCTTTTTCATACCGTAAGCTAGGATGACGCCACGCTTACGGGCATGATGAAAGTCAGTCTGACGACTGACAAATGGTAGGTTTAAGGGTTCGTAAGAGAAGTTTAATGCAATAGCGAATTGTTAATGTTTAACAGTTTAATGGCCGACGTTAAACACCCTTGTGAAATTGAATCCCAGGCGAATAGCTTTTGCGCCATCGACGAAGTTTGTTGATGTGCGGCCCAGGAACTGGGGCTCGATCAATCCCATGGAGTTGGTCAGCATGATTTGGAAGATGTGTCCGCCCGTATCGATATCGAAACCAATGGCCACGGGATTGTAATATCCGCTTCCGAGGCTGCCAGGTTTATTAAAATAGTATTCTGCAGTGAGTGCGGTACGTTTGCTGAGCTTAAGTCTCCCGCCGATACCAAGCGCAACAAGCGTATTGTCCTGATCGGCGGCATCTGTAAGGTTTCGATGAACGATCATCGGCATGAATTGCAACGAAATCGCTTCGCTGAATTTTCGAGCGATGAGGATTTGTCCGGTGTAGGCCATACGGTCGGCACTCGTCCTGGGTATCCCATCGTCGGGCCATCTCTCCGTATTGATGGCCGTAGCTGCAAGAATCGACACGCTTACCGGCATCCCGTTTTCACCCGTGCTTTGCTGAAGCAATTTATATTTCGCGTAAAAGTCATAAGTGGGTGGAGGCACTGTTCCTCCGAGGCCACTGCTTCGACCCAGTCCGACTGCGAGCCTGTTGCTGATACCGTAATCAAAGCCGAAACGTATGCTTGCCTGGTTCATGCCAAAAAATGTATACAACGGGTCTTCAAGTGTTCCAAACCGATGAGAGAACATCACTTGCAGTATATGCTTTGCAGGTGCCTCAACGCTGTGTCCGTGAACCAATCGTGTGCCTTTGAATGTACCTGTCACGTACGTCACCGCATGCGTGGAGTCACTGCTTTTCACAAGGTCTTCGAGGCTTTGGGCGATGGTGGAAAAATGAATATTGACGAGCAGCGTGACCGCAATCGCGGTCAGGTTATTTTTTGTAAGGTTCATATCGGAAGTTTGCACGAATGTTTACCGTATCTGCGAGTTTTTCCCACAAGATCTTAGGCCGGTCGATGTTGTGTTCGGCGAGGGGCACTTTAAACTGAATGTCCGCAAGAACGCGATCCTTATCGCACGTGACGTGAGCAGGAAGTGTACGTTTTTTTTCCACGCCATGAATATTCAAGACGCCGGTAACAGTAACATCATATTGCTGCCCCGATCCCCATGCGATGGTCCCCGCATTGTCAATTTTTCCCTTGAACTCGCTCTTGGGAAATTTCGCGGATTCCATGTAGTTCTCGTTGAAGTGATCCTGCATCAATGGCCGCTTGAATTCAAAGGCAGTATTTGTAATGCTGACAATAACTTCTCCAGTGGATAGGTTGATGAAGCTTACCGCCTTTTCATTTTTTGCGTCAATATCCTCGATCGGTGTTCCGGCGAAGAATGAGATGCTTGTTGACGTGGCGCGATATACTTGCTGTCCAAACGATTCGTATCTGATCAGAATCGGTATGAGAACAAGTGATAAATAAATCAATCGGAATTTCATGAGAATACTCGGAGCGATGTTCCGGTCAACGTCGTTTTATAGGTTGCAAGCGACCGTGAGGCCGGTCCCCGTGTTACCGCCCCCGCAGCGCTGAACATGGCTCCGTGATTAGGGCAATAAAAATCGTTTTGAGAACTGACATATTGCAATGAGGTACCCTCGTGCGTACACGCTGCCTGAACCGCAATGAAGCTTCCAGACGAAGTTCGTGCAACCAGTACGCCATTCTTGACGGTGTAAGTTCCATTTTGCGACAGTGTTCCTGTTGATATATCTATTGTGAAATCGACGTTGGTCGGTGCGGCCGGCGCGCCTGTATTGCCGCAACCTGAAAGTGCACCCAGGCACAAGGGAAGAGTTGCCCCGGTAATGCCAAGCTGCTTGATGAATTCTGATCTGGTCATAGTTGTTTCTTTATTCTTGAGATGAAAGAATACTGCAAAGTGACAGAATATCCACCTAAAAATGATTGACAATCGTCATCACAACCTAAAGGTTGGTCTACAATTTCAGGCAGATTGTCTTCGGTTGATGACTGCATCGTGTCTTTGATTTTATGATTCCTTAACACTCGGATGAGCGCTTGTTCGCATTCACATTCGAACTTGGCTGTTTATGAAGTGGGGGAAGACATTTACAAAAGGAGCATGGTTTGTATTCGCAATCTTTTTTGGTTGTGTTAATCACCATCTCGAACCTTCGAATTACGCGTGCGATCCGAACGACCCCATAAGTTTCGACCTCGTCGCCCCGGTTTTTTTGGCACGATGTGCGACGACCGCGTGTCATTCTTCGGCCAATGTCTACATCCCCCACTTAGAAACAAAACAACAAATTGAGGCCAACAAATTTGATTGCATGGCGCACCTCAACAGCGGCGCTATGCCTCCAGGAGGTTATTCACTCAGCTCGTCAGAGAAAGCCAAAATTCTTTGCTGGCTTGAATTGGGAAAATAGACGCATGTCAATTTCCGCTTCAGGCAGCAACATTTACAATAGGCTTGGAGATAATGGTTGACTTGATCGAATTTGAGATCAGGCAGGAGTTGACGGATTCATTGATTACGTTCAATCCAAGTTCGCGTGTCGCATCGTTGGGCACCGTAACGGTTGGGTGGAGTGTAACTTCCGTCATCATCCAGTTTCCATCTTTTCGTTCCAGCCGACCTTCAGAAGGACAGGAGAAAGAGAGAAAATTCAATTTTTGCTTTTCAGCAACGGCAAGAAACGTGGTCATCAGGCAGCTGGACACTGCAGCCGTGAACAGGTGTTCAGGCGACCAAATTCCGGCAACACCTTTTGGAAACTGCGGCGGAGTCGCCACTTCAATGCAACCCGCTCCGGTAGCATTGTTTAACTCCGGTGAACACATCACCCCTTGCCGGTTCTTGCTCCATGAAACGTTGACGTGGTAATAATGATGGTACCCTGTCTTTCCCGCGAGCCGATCGTGTTTTTGTTTTGTTACCTCCCATCGTCTGATTCCAAGCAAAGAGTAAATAGGGCAGAAGTTGATAGCCGCAGTAATTACTAAAACGACTGCGAGGCCGAGTAACAGATAACCCCATCCCGTTTGCGAGAATTGCGCTTCATATACTACAATCAGTACGATCGCCAACAGGATCCTAAACGTGCGATCGCGGAATGACATATTCTTTTTCATGTATAGATTTTGACGGCGAAGGTATTCGACATGAGGCTGGTGGCTCCTGAGACCAATCAGGGCCGTGGCTGATTTTTATCAGCAAACTTCATTTCAATGAGGAGATATTTTTGAAAAATACATGCATTTCGGTCATGATGTCATTGGCAAGGAGAAATACTGCGGAGTTGTGCATTTTGGTAACAGGGATATTGCTCGTCCTGGCGACAGTGCTCGTCAGTTTGCCTTTAACAATTCTGACTGTCATCGATAAAGGTGGTCCGCTTGGATTTGAGACTATGGGACTTGCCGTGCTCGTGCCCCTTTGTGCATACATCTTCTTTGGAATATCGGGATTGCCGAGAGAGTTTTTAACGCGCCGTAAACTTTTCATGATCGCTCACGGGGTGAGTATTTTGTCAGGAGTCGTATACAGTATTATTTTTCCCGTTTACCCGATCACGATTGTATTGATCCCAATGGCCTTCGCTACGTTTGGAATTGTTGACAAACGAAATACAACGTATTACTTGCTTTTCATGCAATCGCTCGGTGTAACGGCGAATGCAGTGTTGCTTTTCTGGGAACTCAAAGCCGCGAAAAACATTCCACTTTTTGATCTCTTCTAAAATGATTATTTGCCAATATGCTTGAGCGATCTTTTTGCAGCCGAGTAGATTTTCTTTGACTCTCCACGCAAAAGTGTCAATGCGTTTTTTTTGCCGGCAGACATTTTTTCCAGCACAGTTTCGCGAAGGGTATTGACACGATCAAACGCTCGTCTGAATTCTTTTTGAAACGCAGCGCTCACGACAAATTTCGATACCGTGAGCATCAGCATTACGATCTCAAGTTTGAGTTTTAATTTTTCAATTTCGTGATGGAGATCAAGGCTGTGGGTGTCGAGATGCAATCCATGCTTTTCAACTTTATTCAATGCAACCAGGATGTTTTGTTTTTGCATGAAATAATTTGTTGCATCGGCGGGCGGAGTTACCGCAAACGTCTCTCCGAGTTCGGCAAGCGCGAGTCGTGCCGCATCTCCGGATTCGTCTGCGGGGAGAAGCGCGGATAGTTCGTCTATTTTATTTTTGAAATCCTCTTTGAGTTTTTTGAAAACTTTCAGTCCGCCCGCATCGCCGGCCGGAAGCTCATGCATAAAACTCTCGATCTCTTCGCGTGTCTCAAATAGGCGCTGAATCAATAGATCGAGTTTGGCGGGATCAACCTGGTTACTTGTTGACATGGTCTTTGGTTTGTTTTGTTTCGGACTCACGCTTTTGCTTTTCCTGATCTTTGAAGTAGCCGCGGAACAGGACATGGTGTTTCAGGGCTTCCATATTTTCGTCGAAACTAGCTGTGCCATGCTCGACATTCTTAAGTGTTTGACGGAGCCTTGCGGATGAAACGGTATCTGTCAACAGTGCTGCTGCCAGACCATTCCCTGAGCGTGCGGCAGCAATGACTTTTTTCAGTTCTCCGGTGGTCGCCTCTAGATTTTCCGAAGACGATTGAACGTTGCGAATCGATGTCTCCAGTTTTTTTCGCAGCACAGTGTCGGTGAAGAAGGCATTCACAAGCCCATCGCCGTGCGTAAATTTTTGAACTGCGCGATCAGCATTGGAAGTAAGCTCAGCAACATTTTCGCCTGCCTTGCTGAAGTTCGCTACGCCGGTTTTAAGATGATATGCAATCGCTGTATCGCCGAGAATGCTCCAAAGCGAGTTACTGCTGTTAAGTCGTTCTGAGATCGACTTCAGGTTGCCGGTAATGACTGCAATGTTGTCGTTAGTCACCTTAAGCGTGCGCAGCATCTCGTCGGTCTCAACGGGCCCCTGACTTCTCAAAACGCTTCCGTCCTCGAGGGGTTCGCCAGGACCGTCTCCTGGATTGATGTTGACAAGCTTGTTACCCATAAGTCCGTCTGTTCCGATCGACGCAATCGCACTCGTTCTGATATAACCTTTGAGTTTCTTTTCGATAATCAGGCGAACGGCGACTGTTGAATCCGTGCTGATGTTGATGTCTTTTACAGTTCCGACATTAATGCCTGCGAACCGAACGTTGTTGCCTGGCACGAGTCCATTGATATTGGCAAAATGCGCCGTAACGGTAAATGTCGGTCCAAAGAGATTCTGGTTTCTGCCGATCAGGTAAAGGGAGAGAACAAGGAATAGTGCGCCTGCTGCGACAAAGATTCCGAGTCTCATGTTGTTGGAGGATTTATTCTTGTTCATACAGGTTCGCTGAAAAATTCCCGGATTTTGTTATCTGTCGATTGTTGGAGATGCGCATAAGTATCATTTGCGTAACAATTTCCCTCGATGAGCATCACCACCCGGTTGGAGGTGATCTCTATGCAGTTCATGTCGTGAGATATGATTAAAGAGGCAGCATTATACTTGCGTTGGACCTGGACGATGAGCTTGCTGATTTCACGCGCAGTCACTGGGTCGAGCCCCGTCGTCGGTTCATCATACAGAATAATTTCGGGACGAAGGATCAATGTGCGTGCGAGCGCTATTCTTTTGCGCATCCCGCCGGAGAGTTCCGATGGCATCATGTCAATGGTGTGCGCGAGACCAACGTCATTGAGATGTTCCAGAACAATTTTCTCCGGATCGCGCGGGGCGTCTTTCGGCCAATGTCTGCGAAGTGGAAATTCAAGGTTTTCCCGAACCGTCATCGAATCATAAAGAGCGTTACTTTGAAAAAGAAAACCGATGCGTGCCCGCATTTGGTCCATCGACGACTGATCAAGTGCGGACATATCCTGACCCAATGCTGTGATTGTTCCGGCATCGGGTTCGATAAGTCCCACCACACATTTGATCAATACTGATTTGCCGGATCCGGATTTTCCAAGCACCGCTAGATTCTCACCTGCAGACAATGAAACTGAAAAATCACGTAACACGTGATTTGTGCCGAAGGACTTGTAAAGTCCTTTGATATCCAGTACCGTGTTGTTCCGGGCTTCCATATCAGGTGAGACCGAGCAGGTCGATGATTTGTACTGCGACCAAATCTATGATGAACACCAGGAGTGAGGCGACCACAACCGCAGAATTGGCTGACCGGCCGACACCTTCTGTTCCCTTTGTGGAGTTGAATCCTTTGTAGCAGCCGACAAGTCCAATCGCGAAACCAAAGAAAAATGTCTTGGTGATAGAAGGCACCATGTCGCTAAAACTTAATGCATGATATACCTGACTCCAATATAAATCCCAACTCACTGACCCGCGGATGTTAACACCGAGGTATCCGCCGTAAATAGAGATTGCATACGATAAACTGGATAAAACCGGCAACATCAATGTCGTTGCGAGAACACGCGTCACGATGAGGTATTTGAAAGGATTTGTACCCGATACTTCCATCGCGTCGATTTGCTCTGTTACCCGCATTGAGCCTAACTCGGCGCCCATGCCTGACCCTACTTTGCCCGCGCATATGAGCGCGGTAATGACTGGCGCGATCTCACGGACCAACGAAACGGACACCATTCTTGGAAGCATCGATTCTGCACCAAAGGCTACCAACGTAGGCCGCGATTGGATCGTCAGAACCAAACCCATGATAAAAGCGGTGATGCCAACTAAAGGCAAAGATTTGTATCCCACCCAATAGCATTGCCTGATAAATTCTTCCAGTTCCTGGTTTGGCCTGAATGCTTCACGGAAAAAGCGCCCGGTAAAACGTGCGATGTCTCCGGTTTCTTCCAGAAACAAGCGCAATGCTTTGGCTGGTGATGTGTTTCCTTTCGTGTTCATGTTGACGTTTCGAAAGTACCGGCCCTGCCTGGCGCCCTGGCTGACGAATGTCAATTTGAAAATTGATTTTAGTCAATCAGTGGTGTGGAAACATTGCGAAATCAATTGATTTGGGAAATTACTTTGCCGGATACTGGGGGGGCCGTGAATTCTATTACCTCTGCGCTTACAGTAACCGTTTTGAGAAAATAAAGCGGAAATAATCCGTCGACATTTTCAGCCGTTACCACATTGACAATAGCGCGTGGCCCGTCGGTCATTTTTGCCTGACTCATCATATCTGAATACGCCCTGGCATAAAGGGAGCCTTTCCAGGTGCCTCCCATAAAGAGAAAATACTGAACTGAGGCGCTTCCCCTTACTTGTTGGACTACCCGGAAATTGTTGCCAGCCAGCACAACTTGTGTGCTGTTCTGATTTTGGTTGGTGATTACCGCGCTGCTTACACCACACGACGTGACTACACACGCTACAAACCCGATCAGCATCAAACGTTTCATACGGCTTCTTCTTTCGCGACCTTTTGATGGAGTCGTCCAACGAATTTTTCGCCGTGCAATGAGTATGTCCAAACGGGCAATTCATAATGGTTGACGAGATTTTCGGTCAGGCTGCCGTTAACCAGATGTGACAACCCGCGACGGCCGTGCGTCGCCATGGCGATCATGTCTGCCTTTGAGCGTTTTGCGTAACTGACAATACCTCCTTCGATGTCTTTGTCATTCGCGATGTAAAGAGAATAGTTCTTCAGGCTCGTTTCTTTGATAAAGTCTTTCATGAGCTGACGCACCTCTCCATCCGTACGAAAATCTTCCGGAGTATTGATCCACAAAATGTCGAGCGACGCGCCGAGGAACTCTTGTAATTTCTTCAACTGGTGCATGAGCCCGGCGTGGTTAAGTGAAAGGTCGGTCGGGAATAGTATCTTCTTAATCGAAGACAAGGGGATAGCATTGCGAACGGTGAGAACGGGAACCGATGAAAAACGCACCACTTTCTCCGCGTTTGATCCGAACATGAATTCGTTCGCACCTTTAGCGCCATGTGTACCAATGATCACCAGGTCGATGGCAGCGTCTGCGATGGTGCGCTTTACGGCTTCCACCACGGATGTTTGCTCGGCACGAAAATGCAGCGGAATCCGATGCGAGTTAAGGGTATTTAGCGTATGAAATTTGTTCTCAGCCCAAGCCTTCATCTCAGTTGCCAGGGTTGGATCATAGAGGTAGGGTTGGAGATCAAATCCTCCGACAAAAACCGGCAGATCGATGGCAAACAATACTGTAATCTCGCCCTTTACACGCGCTGCAATATCAAGCGCGACTTTAAAGGCTTCGATGCTGACGCCAGAAAAATCGCATGGAACGAGTAGTTTTTTCATAACTTCTTTTTTGTGCTAATGTATCGTGAGAGATTCCCTCCCTTCCTGACACGCGTCAAATGATTCCCTGATCTTTATCAGAAGGTCACCGGTGAAAAACGAATACCGGGTACGAGGCAGATTTCACAATTGCATGGGTGACTGAGCGGTCGAACAGGGTCGAAACCATGTGATTGTTGCGAGAACAGATCGCCAGCACATCGCCGTGACCGGCTGTCATAAATCCATCGATGCCCTCCGCAGGTTTGTTGGTATAGAGGGCATCAAAAAAGATTGGTATTTCATTTCCATAGAGGCGGTAAATCTTTTGCTGTATTTCCTCCATTTCAATTTCAGCTTCACGCGTGAAATGTTGTTGAACGATTTGCAGTACGCACAGATCGCATTTCAACGCTTTTACGAGGGCGACAATGCTCATCATCGGAGTTTCGTGCTCATGCCAATAGTCGAAGGCATATACCACCTTCTCTATTTCAGAATAACCACATGTTGAAGGAACGAGGAGCAGCGGAACAGAACTGTTTCGGATCACCTGATAAGTATTGCTACCAAAGATTCGCTTATTCGTGTCTGTTTCCCCTTCCGTACCCATTACGATCAAATCGAAATCATTAGCCTCTTCCCTGATCCTGCTTGTGAGTGAAAACAACCCGACCGATACCCGTGCTTCGCAGCTGATTTTAAAAACCTCCCGCACTTCCAGTGCTTTATCTTCCAATTGTTGCGTTGCAGCGATGATATTAAACACTTCGCCCATCACAGCCTGGCCCGGTGTGAGGTCGCCCAGCAGTTGCACATTGAAAAGCTCAAGGTCTGCGCCGATTTTCTTGGCGAGCTTCGAGGCGTACGTGATGGCATTATTGCCAGGCAACGAGAGGTCAACAGGGCAAAGTATTTTCTTCATGCCACGAATTACGAACGGCGAATTATGCCTTGACATGACTAAAATCAATCAACTATCTAATTAAAGTCAGATGACTCGCGCGCCGTTATTTTTTACTTCGTCTCATTATGAAACAAGTCAAAAAAATCAATCCGGAAACGACCTTCGCGGCGTTGGACGCCCTCCTTCAAAAACGCGATGGTCCCTGCCTATCAATACTTATTCCCTTCCACGCAAAAACCTCGATGAGGAAGCATAATTTGGAGTTGCTGAAAGCAGCATTGGCAAAAGCAAGCTTATTGCTGGAATGTGATGGGAGCCCAGCGGCCAAAAAAGATAAAATCCGTTCAGAGCTTGAAAGATTTACGCTCACTTTCGACGCGGCGCGTTGTAGTCAATCCATCGGTCTTTTCATCGCCGGAGATATTACACGCCTCGTGGTTTTCCCATTTGAGGTGACTGAAGTTGTATTACTGGCAGATTCGTTCGAGATCAGGGACGTGCTTTACATGCGGCAGTACCTTTCGCCTTATTATATAATGGTGTTTGGAGACAACGCCGTTAAACTTTACCTGGCCGAGGCGGATAATCTCCAGGAAATCAAGGATGAATTGTTTCCCTTGCGCTACCATCAGAATCGTGAATCGCGAAACGATAAATCACCCTCAGTTCAGAATTTTCGGAAAGAGAAAGGTGGAAACCTTGGGGCCAAGGTGGATTTAATCCTCAGCCATACGAAACATCATTTTTCAAGGTACCTCAGTGGTCAGACGCAGACCGTCATTCTCGCCGGGACAACCAGTGTTGTTCGGCAAATGAAGAATGAATTTATGCAACGAGGAATCGTTGTCGGAACGATCTCGGGGAATTTTCGTGATAGCCAAACAAAGGAACTTGGCGCAAAAGCGCTGGCAGTTTGCATGAAAATGAGGTCTGAAGAAATAAAAAAGATGGTAATCCATCTTGAAAATCAATCCCTAAAAAATAAAGTGAAGGGCTTACGCAAGGTTTGGGAAGCCGCCAATGCTGGAAAGGGATTGTTGCTTTTGGTGGAAAGGGATTTTCGTCAGCCGGCATATATCGCCGCTGGCAGTGATCAGATCCGACTACATCCGCCGAAAGGCGCATATAAATATGTGTCTGATGCAGTGGATGACGCGATCGAAAAAGTTCTTCAAAAGCATGGTCAGGTGTTTTTCGCCGAGCCCCACGAGCTGGCAAAGTTCGAAAACATAGGAATGATGCTCAGGTATTGACAAAAGCACAGTGTGATATGAAAGTCATCCGGATTCTTACGTATGTGTTGGTAGTGGTGTTTTTTGTAATCGCACTGCTCGCCATTTGGTATCGGGCTGAATTTTCGATGGACACCGCGGCATCGTATGAATTGAATGATGCTTCCCTGGACGGGCATGTGCTGATCGCCACTCAGGGCAGCAAATACAAGAACGCCGTGGTTGACGCCGTTGTCGCACAAATAAAAGATCTGCCCGTGCACATTCGGGTTGTCGATGTAAGTGCATTGGACAAAGAGGACCCGGCCAACTGGAATGCGATTGTCATTCTACACACGTGGGAGATCGGCGAACCTGAGGAGCATTCAAAAAAGTTTGTTGACCGCGCCCCAGGAAGAAATCTTATCGTTGTCACCACCTCAGGAAGTGGAGAGCAAAAACTCGATACCGTGGATGGAATTTCCTCTGCGTCGCGTATGGATGACGTCAACTGGATTGCAAATATGATCGTGAACCGTATTCAAATCATGGTAAATAATTAGCGCTATGAAAACAGATGAAGTACTTCGTCGTGAAGTCGAGGACGAGTTACACTGGGATCCGAAAGTGCGGGATATCGCGGCTCAGATCGGCGTAGCCGCCACGGGTGGCGTGATCTCTCTTTCCGGTAATGTGAACAGTTATCCGCAAAAGACAGCAGCTGAACATGCCGCGCAGCGGGTGGGTGGCGTAAAGGTGGTGGCTTCGGCGCTTAAAGTTTTGCTCAATAAAATGGGCAAGAAAAATGACATACAAATCGCCGAAGCGGTCCGTGACGCACTGCGTGATGACACTTCTGTCAACGAAGATCAGATCGAGGTGAAAGTGGAAAATGAATGGGTATCACTGGAGGGAACTGTGGACTGGGCGTACCAAAAGCTTGCTGCGCAAAAATGTATTGAGCGGCTTCCCTTTATTATGGGTGTAGTCAATAATGTAGTCGTTAAGTCCAAGACCGTCGATACAAAGGATATGTTGAAGAAGATCAGCGCAGCATTCCACAGGAGTGCGTCGGTTGATTCTTCAACCATCAGTATTGACGTTGATAAGGACAAGGTCACGCTACATGGAATGGTCAAATCACTTCCGGAGAAAATGGCTGCGGAGGAGATTGCCTGGTCCTATCCCGGTGTGATGGCGGTGGATAACAAGATTGATATCGCGACGCCGGTGTTTCCCTGAGCCCATGGCGCAATCTTCCGGCGACCACAAATCTGAAATCAAATTCCTTCGGGGACCGCAATCACGCTGGGAAGAATTTTGGTTCACGATTAAAGTTTTGATCGAATTCGTCCGCGGCTTCAGGGCACTGCATTTCGTCGGACCATGTGTTACCTTTTTTGGTTCTGCGCGATTCGGAGAAGACCATCCATATTATTCACTTACAAGAAAGACTGCTGCAGAGATTGCAAGATTAGGCTTCACTATCATGACGGGTGGAGGACAAGGACTAATGGAGGCTGCTAACCGGGGCGCCCGGGATGTCGGCGGAAAGTCTGTCGGATGCAACATTGTATTGCCCCGGGAACAACGGCCCAATGTCTACCTGGACAAGTGGGTAAACATCCGTTATTTCTTCATCCGTAAAACGCTGCTCATAAAATATTCCTTTGCATTTATTGTTATGCCGGGTGGTTTCGGCACAATGGATGAGTTTTTCGAAGCCCTTACGCTGATTCAAACAAAAAAGATTAATCAATTCCCCATCATCGTCCTCGACAAAGAATTTCACCAGGAACTACTGGCGCACATAGAATTAATGAAGGTTAGGCAAACCATTTCGCCTGAGGATCTCAATCTGATCTTAGTAACGGATTCAATCGAAAAGGCTGTTGATTTCATCCGTGAACATAGCATTGTCAAATATGGACTTCGACCTGCGAATAAAAAGCGACCAGTTCGCTGGCTGTTCGAACGTCGCTGATCCTGATCAAAATCATCTTTCCCGCTGTGTTTTGTCAGGCCCAACGGTAGAGCCTCACGGTAGCTTCGCTTCTATAAACGGAGAAATTATGACTTCCTTAAAGGAAAATGTGATCAGGGCGGCTATTGAGCGGCAGCGTGGTGTCGTCAACGATTTCATGCAGAGAATCAAAGATGCAACCGTAAACGACGGTAATGTCAATGAGGAAGAATACGATAACCAGAAGCAGGCGTTTGAAGCGCAGGTGCACGATGAAGTGACGCTTCTCACGGATCAATTGAAGATCGCCGAGCGGGAACTTGCTGACCTGCAAAGGATCGTAGATCGACCGGTTGATCATCAAGGTGCGGTCGGTTTCGGGGATGTGGTGAAGACCGACAAGCGTACGTTTTTTGTATCGACCAGCATCGAAGATTTCTTGGTTCAGGGCCAGACAATTTCCGGAATCTCCACACACAGCCCGATCTTCCAGGCCATGCGAGGTAAACACATTGGAGATGATTTCACGCAGTCAGGTGTACGCTACACGATACGAGAGGTCCTGTGATTTATGAAACGACTGCTGGTAATATTGATTTGCTTTTCGTGCAGCGAGAAGATGGTCGTGCGTCGGGATTTCGATCGCTCGATTGAAATTCATCGCAGCAGCACCTATTCATGGCTCGACAAAAAACAAATTGAGGACAGAAATAGTCCATTGTTTTATAATGAGCTCAATGACAAACGCGTGAAGCAGGCCGTTGATGAACAGCTTGCACTGAAAGGTTATTCGTTGAAGCCCACTGAATCTGAGCTCATCGTTCATTATCACATTGTTGTTGAGGACAAGACGGCCATTTACACCGACCCTTATGGTTATTACTACAACAATTACTGGACGATGCGACGTACGGACGTTTTTCGTTATCGCGAAGGAACTCTGATTATCGACTTTATGGATGCCCGCAATCGTGAATTGATCTGGCGCGGATGGGCAAGCTCAATTCTCCAGGACGATGAGGTTTCTGAAACCAGAATACGAGAGGCAGTACAAAAGATTTTTCAGCAATTCCCGGAGTCAGCGAAACGTGAGGCAGGTACGGAGTAAGTATTTAATCTAAATCGTAACGGCTATGAAAACCAAACTCAAGAACCTCAATTCAACGCTTACCTATCTGCTTGAGGCTATGTATGACGCCGAAAAGAGAATTCAGTCAGATCTGCCAGCCCTTGCGAAGTCTGCATCACCGACCATCAGAAAGGTGGTGACAACGTATCTCGAATCCTCTACAGACAAGCGAACCAAGCTCAAGCGTATCTTTAGCTACCTCTTGTCGGGTCCCTATAAAAGGAAGAGCCGTGTGACAAAGGGCGCTTTAGCGGAACTGGAGGAAATTGCCGAAGTTTATGGACCCGCAGCGTTACGCGATCTTTTGGTGGTGAATGCGATCTCTTCATTGGCACAATACAAGTTTTCCGCATACCAGAGTGCCGGAGATATTGCTGCACGACTTGATTTAGACGAGGTTGCCGAGCTTATTACAGAAATCATCAATTGGGAACGTGAGGCGACTCAATCTTTAAAACAGGCACAGGTGACGGCACTCAATGCGCTACAAAAAACGAAACCGTCATGATGGCAAGCATGAATGCGGCGCAGATTGATGCACTTTTGCGGCAGCAAGTGGTTGCGCGAATTGGATGCGCCGCGAAAGGGAGACCCTATGTGGTGCCCGTGTTCTACGCCTATGCAGAAGGCAGTATCTATTGTCAATCCCGTGAAGGCCTTAAGCTCAATATCCTCAGAGAAAATCCGCATGCCTGTGTGCAGATCGATGCCATTGATAACTTGTCTAACTGGAGAAGCGTGGTTATTCGCGGTCGGTTTAAGGAATTGAAAAGTGTCGTTTCTATAAAAAAAGCTGCGACCGTGCTGGACGCAAAATTTTTTCCACTCGCGACTGGGGAGCAGGTGACACATATGCCAGCTGCAGTAAATGCACCTGAAGTTGTTGAAAAGAAACGACGCGCGATTTATTTTCAGATTAGCATTGACGACGTTTCAGGTCGTTTTGAGAAGAATTAGACATTGGCATGAACGACATCTCACTGCAGTTTCTCGGGGCGGCTGGTACTGTTACCGGGTCGAAGCATTTACTCAAAACACCCGATGGAAATATTTTGGTAGACTGCGGATTGTTCCAGGGTTTGAAATCGCTCCGATTGAAAAATCGTGAGCCATTGCACGCCGACTTGCGTGACATCAAAGCAGTTTTGCTTACACATGCGCACCTCGACCACTGTGGCTACTTACCCTTGCTGGTAAAGAACGGCTATTCAGGTAAAATATATTGTTCGGAGCCAACAAGAGAACTGACTGGAATAATTCTGCGCGACAGTGCCAGGATCCAGGAAGAGGATTCCGAAATGGAGAATCGCGGTGGTTATTCTAAACATCGGCCCGCACTGCCTTTATACACGGAAAAAGATGTTGAAAAGGCGCTGCCATTATTTGAGGTGGTAAAGGAAGATCAAGAGCTGATTCTCACACCCAACATTAAAGCCGTCTTCAGGAGTAACGCGCACATATTGGGGTCGACATTTATCCATGTTCGTTGCTTCGGAAAATCGATCTTATTTTCAGGCGATTTGGGTCGTCCGACGTCTGCCCTGCTTCCCGCACCAACGCCGATCGAAGACTCGGATTTTATTGTGATGGAAAGTACATACGGTGACCGGTTGCATCCGCAGGAGCCGCCTGAGGATGAACTTGCGCATACGATAGTCGATACCCTTTTGCGAAAAGGTAATGTCCTGATCCCGAGTTTTGCCGTTGGCCGCGCGCAGGAGTTGATGCACCTTATCAATACACTGAAGGTGACGAACAGAATTCCAAATGTTCCGGTATTCATGGATAGCCCGATGGGTGCGGTTGCAACCGAAGTACTTCGCGCTCATCCTGAGTGGCACAAGCTTACAACCGAACAATGCAATTCTATCTTCAACAACATCGGAATCGTCAGGAAATTTGAGGATACGTTGAAGGTCGTTGCCATGAAGTCTTCCAAAATAGTCATCGCCGCGAGTGGCATGTTGACCGGTGGGCGTGCATTGTTCTACCTTGAAAAGTGGCTTGAAGATGAGACCAATACGATTTTATTCACCGGCTATCAGTCGGAAGGTACACGCGGCAGAACACTGTTGGACGGCGGACATGAAATCAAGATTCATGGGAAATACTATTCTTCCCGTGCGCAGGTCCGGTCGATCGGTTCAATGTCAGGTCACGCCGATCAGCAAGAAATGCTCTCGTGGCTGAGCACCGTGTCCCGTGCGCCTGAAAAGATATTTCTTGTGCACGGTGAAAATGCTCCGCGTGAGAATTTCAGGGTTAAAATTGAAACTGATCTTAAGTGGAATGTGGTTGTGCCGCAGCAGGATCAGGAAGAAAAACTCTTTTCCGTTTCGCCAAAATGAACGTTGCAAGCGACATTCTGAGTCCATACATGATCTCGCTGCTCGTCAGTGCAGGCATCGGATTTATTATTGGATTGGAGCGGGAGTTCCGCCTTGTCTCTGAAAAGGATCACTTTGCCGGGTTGCGCACTTTTCCGTTGGTCGGAATCCTGGGATCGATGATCGCCTATGCGGGACATGAATTTGAATCTCTGCTGGCGGTTGTAGCAACGTTCGGTTTTATCCTTTTTATGATGGTCACCTACTACGTTCGCTCGAATGCTGGCCACCCTGGCATTACAACGCAAGTTTCGCTGATCATCACTTTTGTGTTGGGAATGATGACGGCTTTTGGACGTGAAAAGGAAGCGCTTGCAGCGGCTGTTGTTACCACAACCATTCTTTCGCTAAAAGATACTTTTCGTTCGTTTGCCGCTCGCATCACCGAGGATGAAGTGTTTGCCTTTATCAAGTTTGTGATCCTGACAATGTTGGTGTTGCCTTTTCTCCCGGACGCAACCTATGGCCCGTCCGGCATTCTGAATCCGCGCGACATCGGAACCGTTGTCGTTGTCGTGTCTTCAATGAGTTTTGTAAGCTACATTCTCAGTAAAATCAAGGGGCCCGACAGGGGCATACTCATCTCTTCGTTTTTGGGTGGGCTATTCTCCAGCACGGCAGTGACATGGCTGTTCTCTTCGCGCAGCCAGGCAAAGAATCCGGCATCACCTGCATTGTATGCGGGCGGTATTATCCTCGCTTCCTCCATCATGTTTCTGCGCGTATCTGTCCTAACATTTATTTTTAGTCGCACTGTTTTCGGAGAACTCATCATTCCGTGCCTCATCATGGCGGGAGTGGGATTATTTGTGGCCTTCGTCCTGGTAAGAAGAATCGACGTGCAGGAAGATGCTCAGCAAGTGGAGCTGGGCAATCCATTGAATATTCTTAATGCCCTCGGGTTCGGTTTGTTGTACACCACCATTGTCGTGATGGTATTCTATGCGAATGAATATTTCGGTGCGCGCGGGCTGGTACTTTCAGGATTTGTATCCGGTTTTGCTGATGTTGACGCTATTTCCATCGCGATGTCAAAGCTGGCGGCGAAAACCCATAGCAGTTTGCCCGTAGAGGTAATTGTCATTGCAATGATTAGTAATACGATTGTCAAGATTGGAATTTCCGCGATGAGGGGCAGCCACGCTTTGCGTAAGTATGTGGCTGCCGGACTTTCGGCAATTATTTTTTCCGGTGGTGTCTACCTTGTTATTCGCGAGTTCGCCTTCTCCTGAATTCTTACTCAGGCTTGTTTGGGCCAGATAATTGCGCGCGCTGCAAGTGCCGTCAACGCGACACCAACGCCACCCATTACAAGGTGCAATTCATTAAAAGTTTCAAGCATCGATGCCTGGATCACAATCCAGCCGACTAGTGTAATTCCTTGCGCCATCACCAGGTAGTTGCCTGAGCGGGCCCGTTTCCAGACAGCAATTGCGGCAGTAAGACTTAATACACCGTTGAATAAAAAGAGGATGAGTCCCGGATAGAAGTAATCGATAAAAGGTGAGTGCATCAGTCGGTAAGTTGAAATATGCAATAGCTTTCCGCTTGGATCCATCATCAGGAAGAACCCTCCATAGAAGGCACCCGCTGCATTAAACAGCAGTAACAAGAGGGTTATGAATTTGGCCAGGCTTTTCATGGGATTTTTTTTGCGTTTGATTCATCGATCTGCGGTGCGGCGCTCATAATTTCTCCTATTCGATTATCAGCTGTGGGAAATATCTTCAGTACATGTGCGAAGAAACCAGATAAGAAGCAAAAGGCTTAGGAGTGCGAGGCTGCTCATGGCAATGATGATGCCGATGCTTCCGTCCTGACCTTGCTGCAGAAGGATGCCCGAGAGTACTGCTATCGTTAGATCCATCAGTATAAAAAACACAAGAGCCACGGGTGCGAAATAAATCGCCATCTTTTTACCCCTTACCAGTCCAACTCCCAAAATAAAAACAGATGGCAGGAACATGGAAAGGTCAATGACATGGACTGGATTTGTCGGCAATCCCGCAGCCACCACGCTTTGTGGAACCTGACCTGAAATGGAAGCGGGAATGATTTCCAGCAGCCAAAGCAGAGAGAACAAAACTGCAATCGCTACGAAATAATATCCTGTGACTGTCTTGAATGTTTCATTCTTGACATTAAGTGTTCCGGGTTTGCTGGATTGAACGAACCAGATGAACGAAAACAAGGATAGTCCCAGGATTGCACAATACACTCCAAAAAGTGGATTGAAGCTGACGCAGAAACAGTATATCAAGAATGTGTAAACGAGATAGGCGATGGTTCCTCCCCAGATCATCCAGGCGAGCCGGTTATGAGTGTAGGCATAAAGACCTGCGATGAGCAGCAGGGGAGCAACAAAGAAAAGATCAAACGCATCCTGGCCAACGGTCTGCGCAAGCCAGTTTGGCGTCGCGGCACTGTACATGTCAGGATTGACCAATCCGGTGATACTCACTGCTCCAACCAGGAGAAATACCACAATTGATAAAGCGAGCGCTTGTTTCGGATCGGAAGTCCGGTGAGCGGAGATTTTCTTCATGAAGCAAATCTCCGCTGGTGATACACGGTTTGTGTTGATTTTCATCAGCGGCAGCATCTGAGAATTGTCAGCCTTGGAAACCTGATGAAAATCAGGTTTTTCGTTGATCAATCTCAAGCCGGTCGGAGGGGAGCGCGGATACTTTTGGATCATAAAAAAACCTGCCATGAAAAAGATCCTTGTACCCACAGATTTCTCTGAGACTTCAATTCAGGCCCTTCAATTCGCCATTCAGATCGCCAGGGAGGCCCAGGGGGAAGTACATCTGCTCCACACCGTGGAGTTGCCCGTGCTATTTGATTCGAAAGCTGTTCTGGCGTTTGAAGAAGCGTACATGACAGAAATGCGCGTGAAATCGGAGAAACGGATGCAAAAAATTGTCGAGAAATGGGCCGGAGGTTTTGGCCGGGTAAAGTATCACATCCAATTTGGGAAACTTCAGACAAACATTAACCGGCTGGTCGAATCCGCAAAAATCGACTTGGTCATAGCAGGAACACACGGCGCGAAGGGCCTGCGGGAACTAACTATCGGATCTAACGCTGAGAAGTTCGTCCGGAACGCCGAAGTGCCGGTTATCGTAGTGCGAAAAGCTCCCAAGGCAATCAAGAACATCGTGTTTCCAACATTACCCGATATGGAACAGGAAGACCTCACGATGCGCGTAAAATCCATGCAGGATTTTTTCGGAGCGAAGCTTCATGTCTTATATGTCAATACCCCGGCAAACTTCGTGACATCTCCGGCTATTGAGAGTATGTTCAGTCGCTTTGCAAAACGATTCATGTTGAAGAACTACGAATTTCACACTTACAATGAAATGAGTGAACAGGCGGGCATTGTAAACTTTGCAAAATCAGTCAATGCAGACATGGTGGTAATGCGGACGCACGGCCGAAAAGGCCTTGCACATTTTGGCAGTGGCAGCGTCGCGGAGGATGTTGTGAATCATATTGAGTGTCCTGTCGCCACTTTCCGGATCAAGTAAGATGCATATTCTCGAAAAAATAAAATGTTACCACTGCGGACAGCCATGCCCAAGTGAAGAATTTCGCGCCGGTGAGAAAGCATTTTGTTGCTATGGTTGCAAGGTGATCTATGAGATTATCAATGAAAATGATCTCTGCGAGTATTATGAAATGTCTGATCATCCCGGATCCACAAAGGTGTCAGATTCCGGTAACGGTAGTAATATATTCTCTTACTTGGATGAGACTGCTGTCCGCAAGAGACTGTTGGAATTTGACTCGACGGAATTCGGCAGGGTAAAGTTTTTTGTTCCAGCCATTCATTGCTCTTCCTGCATCTGGCTGCTTGAACATCTTGAAAGGGTTCGCCCTGGAATCCTCAAATCGCAGGTTGATTTCGGTGCACGGACGGTAACAATCGATTTTGATCCGGCAAAAGTCAAACTGTCGGCGCTCGCGGGCACGCTCAATTCGCTTGGATATAGCCCGGTAATAAATCTGGAAGGAAAGGAAGCGCATCGAAGAAATAGTAATCAGGCACTTGTGTTGCGATTGGCCGTCGCGGGCTTCGTTTTCGGCAATGTCATGTTGTTCAGTTTTCCAGAATACCTTGGATTGAACGACGATGCGTCCTTGCGGGAGATGTTTTCATGGCTGAATCTTGTATTGGCGGTGCCGGTACTTGTCTACAGCGCGTCTGGCTACATTGTTTCGACTTTCAAGAGCCTTCGGCAACGGCAACTGAATATTGATGTGCCGATCACGTTCGGTTTGTTTGCTCTTTTCTTTCGTAGCTCCTGGGATATTATCACGGCTACCGGCCCGGGCTACCTCGACTCGTTTACGGGTCTCGTGTTTTTTCTCCTCATCGGTAAATGGTTCCAGGAGAAAACGTATGAGAGCCTTTCATTTGAGCGTGATTATAAATCATACTTTCCGCTCGCTGTTCAGAAGCATACTGAGGATGGATGGAAAGCCATTGTGGTCTATGATCTGAAGCGTGGCGACAGAATACGCATCCGCAATCAGGAAATTGTACCCTCCGACTGCATATTGGCAAATACGGAAGCTCAGATTGACTATAGTTTTGTGTCAGGCGAGGCGCGTCCTGTGAAGGCAGTACGCGGCAGCACCGTGTTCGCAGGTGGGCGTATAGTGGGAAGTCCTGTAGAGTTGGTAGTTGACAAGCCTGTTTCGCAAAGTCATCTCACTTCGCTGTGGAATGACGATGTTTTTCGAAAGAATGAAGAAAGCAATTATCGAAAAGTAATCGACCGCTTTGCCCGTGCCTTCACGTGGATTGTTATGGTCATAGCCTTGGTCACTGGCATCGTGTGGTACATTATTCAGCCGCAGGAAATGTGGCTGGTCTTTACATCAGTACTGATGGTTGCATGCCCCTGTGCATTGGCGCTGGCAGCACCTTTCACCTATGGCAGCATGCTGCGTGTCTTTGGTCGTCACAATTTTTATCTAAAGAATGCTGATGTGATCGAGCGAATCGGTGACATTGACGCTGTTGTGTTTGATAAAACCGGAACGGTGACACACGGCAAATCCCCCGAAATTCGGTTTGAAGGCGTGCTGTCAGATGAGGAGCGCACCGCTATCAAGCTCCTTACGGGTTACTCTACCCATCCGCTCAGTGCTTTAATTGGGAAATCAATTGATCTCCCCGTTGCAAATGCTACGGTATCGAACTACCGGGAGAATGTGGGAAAAGGAATTGAGGGTAACGTGGCCGGTCGCCATTACCGCATTGGGTCTGCGAATTTCACAAATTTCACAGGCAGTGTGATTGGTGCTTCTACCCCTGTATTTGTCTCCGTTGACGAAACGTTAAAAGGCTATTTCCTTGTAAAAATTTCGATTCGCCTGAATATGAAGGAGATGCTTGCCAGACTGGGCAATCTGTGTGCAGGTCTGCTTTCAGGCGACAATGTGAGTGATCGAGGTCAGATGCGGAGACTTTTTGCCCCATCTGTGCCGTTGCTGTTCAGTCAGCAGCCGTCTGATAAGATGTCGTTTATTAAGGAACTGCAGTCATTGGGGAAACGTGTTCTTATGGTAGGCGATGGCCTTAATGATGCAGGAGCACTCAAACAAGCTGACGTCGGTATTGCTGTGACCGATGACACGGGATTATTCACGCCGGCGTGCGATGCGATCATCACAGGAGATCAACTCCAGCACCTCGATAAATTTATTGCGCTTTCGAGGTCCGCTTCCCGGATTTTGAAATGGTCTTTTGGTATTTCATTTTTCTATAATGCGATCGCATTGGGATTTGCTGTCACCGGGCACCTCTCACCACTCGTAGCAGCCATCCTGATGCCAGTGAGCAGTGTCAGTGTGGTAAGTTTCTCATCTCTGGCTGTGCGGGTTGTAACACGCAGGCAATTTTCAATGAAAACACAAGATGATCAATCCAAATCAAACTAAAGTCTGCACTGCGTTATGAAAATAATTATCATTCTGATAGGTG
The DNA here is from genome assembly GCA_044223825.1 of Cyclobacteriaceae bacterium. GTDB lineage: Bacteria > Bacteroidota > Bacteroidia > Cytophagales > Cyclobacteriaceae > ELB16-189. Next base: position 102,072 of record JBGALO010000007.1, read on the forward strand.
TGAGTCTGTCGATCGCAGTTGGGTTTCTCCTCCTTTTCTTATGGAGTGTAAGAAGCGGACAATATGATGACGTTTATACGCCTTCAGTGAGGATGCTTTTCGATGACAGGAAAAAATCGGATAACACGCCCGAGGTTGATACCCCAAGTCGTGATGATATAAAAAATCATTTCGATCCGTCGACAGATTTAGGAGACAAGAGGTCATCCTGAAGCTCATGACTGAGTACACGTCACTGTTCCTGTTTTTTATTCTCACGCTGCTCGCAGAAATCCTTGGTACGATCGGAGGATTCGGCTCGTCACTGTTTTTCGTTTCATTATCGCAATTCTTCTTTGATTTCCGAACGGTGCTCGCGCTGACAGGCCTCCTTCACATTTTCAGCAATGCGTCGAAGATTTTTCTTTTCAGACAATCGATCCATTGGAACCTGGTATTAACAGTTGGTATCTCAAGTATAATCCTTGCGATCGCAGGCGCTTATCTTTCGGCGCTAATTGATTTCGAATATGCCCGAATCATACTCGGGGTCTTTCTGATTCTATTCGCCGGGTTTCTATTATTGAATCCTCGATTTTCTATCACGCAGAGCCTTCTCAACTCAATTTCCGGAGGAGGCGTGGCCGGTTTTTTAGCGGGATTTGTGGGTACCGGCGGTGCCGTGAGGGGGCTTGTGCTCACGTCATTCAATCTTGAGAAGAATATTTTTGTCGGCACTTCCGCAGCCGTCGACATGGGTGTTGATTTGAGCCGGACAGCAATCTATCTGCAGCATGACTACATGAATGCGTCCTTCTGGATTTACATACCGTTATTGCTTGTTAGCTCGTTTGTTGGAAGCTACCTGGGTAAGAGGGCACTTGGTAAGTTGACGCAGACCAATTTCAGATCACTTGTACTGGTGCTTATTCTGCTGATGGGGATCGTGACGCTCGTCGGCGCGCTGTCACTTTAACTCTTGTTTTTACGACCCATCAAAGATTCCTTGAGGCTGATAAAATCAGAGAGGACAAGTATGATGGTGATGAACGACAGGATAGCTTCCGTCATCATCAAAAACTCAGATGCTAACGACGTCGGCGCGATGGTCACCACACCAATGTTTGCGAAGACGAATACAGAGAAAAACCAAAAGCGTATGCACGTTTCATACCACGGGATGTCAGTAACCACGCCCGAGAATGATTGCGGGTCGATAATGAATAAACACGTGTAATCCGCAGCAAAGGAAATCACCATCAACGTAATGCTTAAGCCGATGAAGAGCAGGAAATAGTGATACTTCAGATCGCTCTTTGAGAAAGCGAGTATCTTTCGAAATCCCGTGATGACAAAGTAGCCGGATTTGATCATCGAGAATGCTACTAACAGAATTCGACTGTCAAAGCCGGCAAATTCGATATAGTCCAGGTAGAGTACGATGACACCTGAAAGAATGATGAGGATATTCTGTATAACAAGATAATGGAGCTTCATGGCTGTTTGATCCGTTTCAGGATATCGTCCATCATTTCAACCTGTACTTTCTGTATTTCGATAAGGTCTTGCTGTTGATGCATGATCAGGTGATCAATTTTTTCGTGCAATAGACGGATTTCAAGCTCCGATTTGAGGTTAATCATATAATCATTTTTTGCACGCAACCGATCTTTTTCTTCTTGCCGGTTCTGGCTCATCATAATAATGGGCGCCTGAAGTGCGGCTAAACAGGACAAAATCAAATTAAGAAGAGTAAAAGGGTATGGGTCGAAACCCTTGTTGGTCAGCGTGTAAACATTTAACATAATCCATCCCAGCATGAACAACATGAACAGAACAATGAAATTCCAGCTGCCACCAAACGAGGCCACTTTATCGGCCAGGCGTTGACCGAAAGTCAGAGATTCATCTGTTCCTTCTATCTTTCCCACGAGACTCCTGTCGCTTTGAAGCGCTGATACCACGGTTTCTTCCAGTTCGGTCATCTCGTCTACTTCCTTCGCGAAGAAATCGGCAATATATTTTTGGCGATAGTAATTGAGCTCCGTCAGCGACAGGCAGCCCTCGGGATCAAAGGAAGGATGATCATTGCATATCATTTTGAGAATCTGCTTGCGTACCGTTGCAGCAGGCACTTTATCCTGGATCGGGAATTCCTTCTTCGAAAGGTCGCTGATGAAAGTCTCCATGCCCCCTTATTTAAGCCTACAAAACAAGATTCTAAGGTCTCAAAACGAACTGACATAAATCAGGTTTTTCTCTGTTATCCGTCAGGCTGTGCCTTGGATGTGACTTTTACTTTTAGGCATTCAAACCTAAATCCGTCCGGCAATCATGGAAATCGAGAAATTCAGTTACGACAACCGCATCGTCAAGGCCTTTGCAATTGCTACCGTCATTTTTGGACTGGTTGGCATGTTAGTCGGCCTCACAGCGGCAATTCAGCTCTTTTACCCAATCTTCAATTTTGATACGCAGTATGTCACTTTCGGCCGCATTCGCCCGCTGCATACAAATGCTATAATATTTGCATTTGTGGGGAATGCGATGTTTGCCGGCGTGTACTATTCCATGCAGCGATTGTTGAAGACACGCATGTTCAACGATACCCTCAGTTGGATCCATTTTTGGGGATGGCAGCTTATCATTTTAGCCGCTGCCATCACGCTGCCCCTTGGACTTACTACAGCAAAGGAATATGCAGAACTTGAATGGCCCATCGACATCGCGATTGCTGTTGTCTGGATCATTTTTGGTTCAAATATGATCGGAACGATCATCAAGCGCAGAGAGCGGCACATGTATGTCGCTATTTGGTTCTATATCGCAACGTTCGTAACGGTTGCTGTTCTTCACGTCGTCAACTCATTTGAAATACCGGTAACATTCTTTAAGAGTTACTCCTGGTATGCAGGTGTCCAGGACGCGCTGGTTCAGTGGTGGTACGGACACAACGCTGTGGCGTTCTTCCTTACAACGCCATTCCTTGGCTTGATGTATTATTTTCTGCCTAAAGCCGCAAACAGACCGGTTTATTCATACCGTCTTTCGATTATCCACTTCTGGTCACTCATATTTATATACATCTGGGCCGGACCGCACCACCTGCTGTACACTGCCTTGCCTGACTGGGCGCAGTCACTCGGCGTAGTGTTTTCCATTATGCTCATAGCGCCGTCATGGGGTGGAATGCTGAACGGACTTATGACGTTGAGAGGGGCGTGGGACCGTGTTCGCGAAGATCCGGTTTTGAAATTTATGGTGGTGGCCGTCACGGCTTACGGTATGGCAACCCTGGAAGGACCTCTGTTGTCACTGAAGAACGTGAATGCCATTGCGCACTTTACGGATTGGATCGTGGCACACGTTCACGTTGGTGGCCTCGGATGGAATGGCTTTCTGATATTCGGAATGTTATACTGGCTGATCCCACGGATGTGGAATACCAAGTTGCACTCAACGCAACTTGCTAACGTCCATTTCTGGCTGGGAACGCTCGGAATTATTTTCTACGCGCTGCCGATGTACGTATCAGGTGTTGTACAAAGCCTGATGTGGAAAGAATTCAATCCCGAAGGGTTTCTTGTCTATAAGAACTTTCTGGAAACAACGGTACAGATCCTTCCCCTTCATATGCTCCGTGCCATAGGGGGCGGACTGTATCTCATCGGAGCGATCATCATGACATACAATCTCATTAAGACAGCGTATGCAGGAATGTTCGTTGCGAATGAGCCGGCAGAAGCAATGCCACTGACCAAAGAGTACACCGCTTCCAGCGGAGGATGGCACCACAGGGTGCTCGAGCACAAACCAATATTGTTTACTGTACTCGCACTTGTGTCAATTCTCATCGGTGGTATTATTGAGATGGTACCGACATTCCTCATCAAGTCGAACATACCCACTATCTCCAGTGTCAAACCTTACACACCCCTGGAACTGCACGGTAGAGACATTTATATAAGAGAGGGTTGTTCCAACTGTCACTCTCAAATGGTCAGACCATTCCGTTCGGAGACAGAACGCTACGGAGAATACTCTAAGGCCGGCGAATATGTCTATGACCATCCGTTCCTGTGGGGTTCCAAGCGAACCGGTCCGGACCTTCATCGCACAAATGGAAAGTATTCCGACACATGGCATTATAACCACATGCTGGCCCCCGATGCGGTTTCAACCGGATCGATCATGCCTCCCTATCCGTGGTTGTTCCAGCAAGTCATCGACAAGAGCCTGACTGCCGGGAAGATCCGTGCACTCCGAACTGTCGGCGTACCCTATGAGAAAGGATATGAAGACTTGGCGAACGAGGACCTTGATAAGCAGGCAAACCAGATCACTGCCAATCTGAAAGCAGATGGAATCGAAACAATGCCTGAAGCGGAGATTGTCGCGTTGATCGCCTACCTGCAGCGACTTGGTAAAGACATTAAAGGTGAAAAAGTCGCCGAGACAAAATAATAAACGTAAACCGCCATGTACAAGAACGTATTACAAAGCATCGATAACATCGCCATCTGGCCGGTGATTTCATTCGTGATATTTTTTGTCTTCTTCCTCTGCCTTTTATGGTGGACGTTCTCGGTCGACAAGAAATTTATTGACAGGATGAAAGCACTTCCGGTCGATGAACCTAAACAAGACCCTTCAACATCAAATACCCAGGCTCTATGAAATGCTGTAACGATAAAGACCTCGATCAAATCAAGCACGACAAACAAGGAGAAAAAATTCCTTGCCAGAACCCATGCCCGAATTGCAAACGCAAGGAGGAAGAAAAGAAACTCGCTCAATTGAAAAAAATTGTTCCGGTTGCGAGCCTGCTGCTTTTCATTTCAGGTATTGCTTCGGCGCAAAGTGCGCCACGCACGTTCTGGGATGATCCCTTCAATAGCCCAATGCTGCCATTGTACATCGTAATGTTTTTCGTGGCGATTACGATTATTCTGGTGTTGGTAGTAGCTGTCAAGATAAAGCAAGTCTTCGACCTGATGAATGCAGAAATGCAGAGAGCGAAAGCTTTGAAAGAAGGAATTCCTTATGTCGCACCACAAACGTGGTGGCAGAGAACATGGGACAGCCTGAATGCTGCGGTGCCCGTTGCGCGCGAACAGGATATAGACCTGGGTCATAGTTACGATGGCATCCGCGAACTCGACAATCACCTGCCCCCGTGGTGGAAAGGGTTGTTTTACGGTAGCATTGTGTGGGGAGCGATCTACCTGTTTTTCTATCACGTGGTGCCAACGTTCCCATTGTCGCGTGACGAGTACAAAAATGAACTCACTGCCGCCGAGGAGCAGGCGCGTGTGTTGAAAGCGTCGATGCCGCAGGAGACAATTGATGAGTCAACCCTTGTTTTCCAAACCTCACAGATAAATATTGGATCCATGGTGGCGATGTGAAGAATGTATTCACAACGATTAAGACCGGTGTAGTAGAGAAGGGTATGCCGGCCTGGGGCAAAGTGATGAGCGCTGCCGATGTGCGCAACGTTACATTTTATGTCATGAGCCTGCAGGGTAGTAACCCTCCTGATGGGAAGTCACCGCAAGGTGTGATATTTGAGGCTGAAAAGACGGTTGCTGCTGACTCCGTAAATACTAAATGAACGAGACTGGAACGAAGGAGATTATACAGGACCTTAATCTCTACGAATACGAAGAGGAATTCCGCAATTCGATTGCGACTGTAGATGAACGTGGAAAGCGCGTGTGGGTTTATCCAAAAAAACCCACAGGCGCCCACCACCGGTGGAGGATTGCGGTTTCGACTGTGTTGTTGACATTATTATTATCAGGGCCCTTCATCAAGATCGGCGGTCAGCCGCTGCTGATGATCAACATTTTTGAAAGGAAATTTGTCATCCTCGGTCAGATTTTTTGGCCACAGGATTTTGTATTGCTGGCAATACTGCTCATCACGTTTTTCGTTTTCATCATCCTGTTTACCGTTGTTTATGGACGTATATGGTGCGGATGGATGTGTCCTCAAACGCTGTTCATGGAGATGGTCTTCAGAAAAATCGAATACTTCATCGAAGGTGATGCGAATGAACAAAGACGATTGAGCAATCAGCCCTGGAACATCAAAAAGATATTCAAGAAAGGATTCAAGCAATTTTTATTTCTGTTGATTGCTTTGGTGATCTCACACACGGTGATGGCCTATTTGATAGGAATTGAAGAGACTCAAAGAATTGTATCCAGCTCACCGTCGGAACATCCGGCAGGATTTATTGGATTGTTAGCATTTACAGCCATATTCTATTTGGTCTTCGCGTGGTTTCGGGAGCAAGCATGTGTAGTGGTTTGCCCTTATGGACGCCTCCAGAGTGTTTTGCTGGTAAAAGATTCCATTGTCGTGGCGTATGACTGGTTGCGGGGAGAGCCCAGGTCGAAAATCCGTAAGAATCAGGTTAACGAAGAAAAGCGCGGAGATTGTATCGACTGCAAGTTGTGCGTACACGTGTGCCCGACTGGCATAGACATTCGAAATGGGACACAACTCGAGTGTGTAAATTGTACCGCATGCATCGATGCGTGCGATGATGTAATGCTCAAAATAAACAAGCCGAAAGGCTTGATTCGGTACGCATCTTTCAAGGGAATAGAAAAGGGAAGTCAGAAAGTATTCACGCCGCGCGTGGCAGGATACACGGCAGTGCTCTTTTTGTTGCTTGGATTGTTTGGATTTATGCTTTTGACCAGATCAGATGTTGAGACCACAATTCTGAAAGTGCCCGGAACATTGTATCAAAAGTCCGGGACCAATATCACCAACCTGTATAATGTCGAGTTTGTCAATAAGACGTTTACTGACATGCAATTGGAGCTCAAGGTGATTTCGCCTGAGAACGCGTCGATCCATCGCCCTGATCAGCGGACAGAGACCGTAAAAGCCGGCGATCTTCTCAAAACGGTTTATTTTATTCAACTGCCGGAAGAGGCAGTGAACGAAGTTAGAACGACAGTGTATGTCGGTGTTTATCATCAGGGTAAGTTGCTTGAAAAGCTCAAAGTGAAGTTTGTTGGACCAATCAAAACAAAGAAATAGCTATGAACTGGGGTAAATGGATTATTACGGCTTTTATTCTCTTCGCTGTTTTTATTATTAGTCTCGTCGCCGTTTGCATGAGGCAGGACATGAGCCTTGTCTCTCAATCGTATTACAGGGATGAGTTACAGTATCAGCATCAGATTGACAGGATCAATAACGCGAAAGGACTTTCAGACAGACCAGCTTTTGACGTTGAAGGGCAAACACTGGTGATTCATTTTTCCGGATTGCAAAAGCTTGACTCCGGGAGCGTTGAAATTTTCAGACCATCCGATGCCCGCCAGGACGCCGTCTACGGACTCCATCGCGAAGCTGGCGACATTCTTCGGATCGATGTTGGGGACTTTACCGCGGGATTTTACAAGGTTCGGATGAAATGGTCCGCGAACAACAAAGAATATTTCATTGAGGATAGTTTTCAACTCTGATTCAGATGTGGTACACGGCAATCATGATCGGACTGGCAGGCAGCTTTCACTGCCTGGGTATGTGTTCGCCGTTGATTGTCGCGTCAACAAGAGGGAATAGCCAGACTTTCACACGGAGAATCTACTACAATGGTGGAAGGATCATGGTCTACGCGCTACAAGGAGCGCTGGTGAGCTCAGTGGGCTTAGCGTTTGAATTTGCGGGCGTTCAGCAGTGGGTGTCTCTAACGCTTGGCGCATTGCTTATTCTTGCAGGTATTCTTGGGATCACATCATTTCGCCTTCCATTTGTTTCTGGAGGACTTATCCGGTTCACGGGATGGCTAAAAATGATGTTTAGCAAATTTCTGGCTGCGCGTACAATGAGTTCGACTGTTATACTTGGAAGTCTGAACGGAATTTTGCCATGTGGTCTTACCTACATCGCGCTCGCCTATTGCGTCACGCTTCCTAAGCCATCTGATGGTTTCCTTTTTATGACGTTTTTTGGACTTGGCACCCTGCCGGTAATGCTCGGTGCGGCCGGAGGATTGCAATGGATCATCGGGAAGTTCAATGTCACTGCAAGAACGATCACCACCGTGACCGTTATTATTATCGGTTCTATGCTGGTCGCCCGTGGTATCGTGTTGCACCACGATACGCGGGATGATCAAATTTCCGTTTGTCGCTAGGAGGAAGTGTAACTATCGCGCAACGTTCCAGCGCACCACTTTTTCCAGTCTGGCTGGGTCGAGGATCCTGATTTTTCCGCTTTCAATTTCTATCAGTCCCTCATCCTTAAATTCAGACAATACCCTGATCACTGATTCGGTTGCGGTTCCAACAATTTTAGATAGATCCTCACGCGAGATATAGATTTTATCTTCGCCTTCCCGTAGCATCTTTGTCTTAAGCAACGCCTCTGCTGTGCGTTGTCGCACCGAACTATAGGCCAAATTCAGGAGTTGAGATTCTTTGTCTGCAATCTTCCGTGAAAGGAGCGAGATGAAACTGGCAGCCACATCACGTTGACTGTGGATCAGCGTGAGAAAATCATTCTTTGGGATCACCACAAGACTGCAATCCTGCAACGCGACAGTGCTGTCTTTATAGTCTGCATTTTCAAGAATGGGTTCGAAACCGAAGAAATCACCTTTCTTATAAAGGTCAGTGATCAGCTCCTTTCCGTCGGGATGAAATTTGAAAGCTTTTACTTCACCCGACTCGACAAAGAAAACTGATGAAGGCTTATCGCCTTCAGTATAGATGGTTGCTTTTTTGGCGTAGTTCCGGACCTTTTTATCTCTGCAAAGATCTTTTGTCGGCAACACTTTACTTGCATCTTCCAGGAACGAATTGAATCCTTCAGATGACTCCGCATAGTGCTTGCCACGGATTTCATACTTACGAAGGCGCGTTTCGACGGCATTGAGCAACTCTGTATCTCCAAAGGGCTTTGTAAGATAATCGTCGGCGCCAAGTTCCATTCCTTTTCTCACATCCGTCTTTTCGGTTTTTGCGGTAAGGAATATGAAGGGAATGCCTGCCGTTTCGGGTTTTTTTGAGAGAATGTGAAGCACGCCGTAGCCGTCGAGCTCCGGCATCATGATGTCGCACAGTATCAGATCGGTTTTTTCTTTCAGCGCGATCTCAACACCAATTTTTCCATTTTGCGCGGTGAGAACGTTGTAACCCGCAAGTGACAGGATTTCCTGCGTATTGTCGCGGATCTCCGGATTGTCTTCGATGATGAGGATTTGCTTCATGGGTTTGTCGTAGGAATGGTGATGAAGAACGTCGTTCCCTTTCGATGTTCGCTGACAAAGTTGACGGTACCGCCAAGCAAGTCGACATATCTCTTGACGATGTTAAGACCCAGGCCCGTACCGGGAATGTTGCCGGCATTGCTTGCCCGGAAGAAGCGATCGAACATGTGCTTTTGATCTTCGGTTGGAATGCCAATGCCTTCATCGCGGACGCTTATGGTAATTGCATTGTCCTGGCATGCATGAGAGAGAAAGATATTTTTGCCAGGTTCAGAATACTTACTCGCATTGGACAATAGGTTGAAAAGAATATTGCGGAGTATTCGGCTATCAGACTGAATGCTGGCTGGCTGGGTATTTTCGATTTGAATCTGCTGCCCATCTTTGAGCTGCAGTTTAATGTCTTCCCGGATTTCGACAAACAGATCGTCGAGGGCGACAGCCTCGTGGTTTACGTCCACCTTGCCTTCTTCCAGCTTCCCCAGCGACAAGAAATCATTCAGAATTGCCGTCAGATGATTGACTGATGCCTTCGTTCGTGCCGTATGTTTCCTGACCTTCTCCTTGTCGCCCCGGTCAGTATATTGATCGATTAATGAAACAGAGCTCAGAATTGTCGACAGCGGTGTGCGAAATTCGTGCGATGCAATGGAAACGAATTTTGATTTCAGTTCATTGAGCTCGCGTTCTTTCTCCAATGACTTTCTGGTTTCATCTTCTGCACGCTTTCGCTCGATGACCTCCTGCTCCAGTCTTTCCACCGAACGATTGAGGTCTTCGGTCCGCGTCTTGACTTTTTTTTCTAATTCGGCAGCATACATGATGAGCTGCTCTTCGCCTTGTTTAAGTGCCTCTTCGGCTTTCTTCCGTTGCGTGATGTCCGTGATGAAGGCAATGGCAATAAAGTTTCCCGCCGCTTGCGAATAGCTAAGACTGATCTCCACCGGAAATTCAAATCCATCTTTTTTCAATGCCGCTAGATCCCGACCCATGCCCATCCTTCTCGGCACGGGATGATCATTGAACTGGGAGCGAAACGATAAATGGCGACCCCGATACCTGACCGGAAGCAATTCTTCGAGCAGCATGCCCGTAAGCTCATTATTGCCATATCCGAACATTTCTTCGGCTACGGGGTTGGCTACCAGCACCTTTCCGTCGCGGTCCACCACGATGATCCCTTCTGTCATGCTCTGGAATATCTCCCGGAATGCATCGCTAGAGACAATGGAAAGGTCGAAGGGATTGATCATGACTTCAATTTAAGCCTAAAAAACTGACAAAAATCAGTCCCTTCCCTGATTAATGCTTTCCTGACGCTGAACGGCGAAAGGTAGGTTTGTGGTTATGAAAGAACTGTCAAATCATTTGGGGAAGGGGAAGGGATCGGTTTTGAGCATTATCGATTTTTCACCGGCGTCAATGCTAGCCTTAAAATGGGCCTCTCAGGCAGCGGGTTCCCTCAAGAGTCACTTAACTATTCTTTACCCGTATCGGCTCAATCAACTAGGCAGAATGGAGGATGTGTCGGTTGTGAAAAAGAACATGGACCGGGAAGCGGTCCAGTCCTTTAAGGATTTGGCCGAGCCTATAGTGAAAGATGACGGTGTCACATACGATTTTCGCGCCGAAGTCGGGTTTGTGAGTGATCGCGTTTCATCGTATTCAAGCAAAAATGAAATCAAAATGATTGTGATGAGCAAGAAGATCGCTTCGGCAAATCCGGAAGGATTGAACGATTTGCTTGACATTATTCCGGTTCCTCTTGTTATCGTACCCTAAAACATCAATGTTATGAAAGCCATTCTGGTTCCCACCGATTTCTCCCGCACGGCGAATGCCGCGGTTGACGTTGCGGTTTCTATTGCATCAAAGTTTGATGGTAAGGTAAATCTGCTGCATGTCATCGAGGGAGCGCGCGGCGATTCATTCAATGTTGAGGGGCAAATTGGGGGTATCAACTGGGAAAACAAGCTCTTCGAAATGAAGCTGATTGAAACTTCCCGGACAAAATTGTATAAGGTGGTAGATCAACTCAAAGCAAAAGGCATTTCGGTGAATCCAATCCTTCGCCTGGGTGATCCTTATCACGGGATTCAAACGGTGATTGATGAGCAGGGTGCAGACCTGATAGTCATGGGTACCACGGGAAGCTCGGGCTTTCGTGAGTTAGCAATCGGGTCGAACACAGAAAGAGTTGTGCGCCGCTCCCATTGCCCTGTGTTGGCCGTGCCGTCACAGCAGAAAAATAATGACTTCAAGACTATCGTGTACCCGACTATGTTACGTGATGAAGAGGAGAGCGTTATCGATGTACTAAAGAATACCCAGCAGAAATTTGGTTCTGAAGTCCACATCGTCAGAATTAACACGCCGATGTTGTTTGAGCCGGATTATCGGGTCATGAAGAGGATGGCCGAGTTTGCCAAAAAAATGAAGTTGAAGAATTTTACATTAAACACTTTCAATGACCTGACTGAAGAAACGGGGATAGGCCGCTTTGCAGAAACAGTCAACGCAAATCTTATCGTTATGGGGACGCATACGCGGACTGGGCTTGGTCACTTGCTAAGTAGTAGTATCGCGGAGGATGTTGTGAATCATACACGTATTCCCGTGCTTACCTATCATTTCAAGCTGAGCTCGCATAAAACATCCGCACTGCCTGCTGGTTACAGCATGTAACCACGAACGACCCGTGGGCGATAGTAATAGATAAGGCGCTTCACAGCGCCTTATTTATTTACTTTTTCTTCCTTCTTCCTCCTTAACTCCTTAACTCCTTAACTCCTACTTTCTTTTCAATGCCGGCCTTTCCCATTTCCGTATGCCGAATATTGAATACAGCGGGCAATAATTAATAAAGGACGTTGCCAGGAAAACAACGGCAACGGCAATCAATACGGTGGCAGTTGTTCCGGTGATTACGTTGCTGAGATACAAGGCGACAACAATCGCGGCTACAATAACCCTGAAGGCGCGATCGACGATTGACATATTCTTTATCATAAAATTTTTGATTTAGTGTCTTGAAATCACCTCTAGTTAGCTTCAATAGTTTACATCAGTTCTGATAAACGTCAGTGGCAGACCAGACCTTTATCAAATGCCTGGGATCGCCTTCTTTATTGGGCAAACTGACATTAATCATAATGTCGATATGATCGCAATCATACGCCTCATCCATTGCATTCGAGTTACTTGGCAGAAACATTTATGGTTTGACGCACGCTGAAAGACCCACGAAACTCAATGCTATAGATTATGAAGAAACTCATCTTTTTGCTTGTAGGCGGCTGCTTAGTAGCCTGTGCACCTGACAAGCCGCAGAATACCGAGGAATACGCGGATACATCGGACCCTGATGCAGGGAAAAATGCCGTTACGCAAGCCATGACAGATCCCACCAAGGGAATCGGCGCTATCAAGACTGTCACGTTGAAAACGCCATTGGAACAAGACAGGGTAGGTCGCGGGCAATCGATTTATGAAATGAAATGCTCTGCCTGCCATAAACTCGATGAACAGCGCGTGGTGGGCCCCGGTTGGCAGGGTATTACGAAACGCCGTCAACCGGAGTGGATTATGAATATGGTTAATAACACCGATATCATGCTGGAGAAAGATCCTGAAGCACAAAAGCTTCTTGAGCTATGCCTGGTCCGGATGCCTAATCAAAATATTTCTATCGGCGACGCCCGTGATATTCTCGAATACATGAGGAAGAACGACGGAGAAAAATAGGACTACCAAAACCCAAGGAATATGAAACGAAGTATTTTCGCAATCCAGGCGTTGAGCTTTATCACGTTGCTCAGCCTGCTCTATGGATGTAAACCTAAAGGACCTGCCGAAGTCGTGGTTGGTGACGCTGCGTCGAAGGTTTATGTCGCGCCCGGCAAGCATGACGAGTTTTACAACTTTGTGTCCGGTGGATTCAACGGACAAATCGGTGTTTACGGAATTCCATCGGGACGCCTGTTGAGGATCGTACCGGTATTTTCTGTCTTTCCGGAAAACGGCTATGGCTATAGCGAAGAAACCAAGCCGATGCTTTCGACTTCCAACGGTTTTGTGCCCTGGGACGACCTTCACCACATCGCGTTGTCTACCACTAAAGGTGAACACGATGGCCGTTGGGCCTTTGCCAACGGCAACAACACACCGCGCGTTGCACGCGTAAGTCTGAATTCATTTCGAACTCAGGAAATTCTCGAGATCCCCAATAGTGGCGGTAACCACTCATCGCCTTTTATTACTGAAAACACTGAATACCTTGTTGCAGGAACCCGCTTTAGTGTTCCAATGGGAAACGCAGATGTTCCTATCAGCTCTTACAAAAAGAACTTCAAAGGTTCCATTAGCTTCATCAAAGTAGATCCGCAATCGGGCCGGATGAATATCGCATTTCAGCTGCGTACACCTGGATTCAACTATGATCTCAGCCGCGGTGGAAAAGGGCCGTCGCACGACTGGTTCTTCTTCTCCTGTTATAATACTGAACAAGCTTACACACTGCTTGAAGTAAATGCCTCACAGAAGGACAAAGACTTTATTATGGCAGTAAACTGGAAGAAAGCAGAAGAATACATTGCCCAAGGCAAGGGAAAAATCGAAAAGGTGAAATATGCTCACAATGTCTATGATGAGAAGACACATTCGGCGACGTCAACAATGGAAAATGAAGTTGCTGTCTTGGACGTCATGGAGCTTCCGGGTGTTGTGTACTTTATTCCCTGCCCGAAGTCGCCCCACGGCTGTGATGTCGATCCTTCAGGTGAATACATCGTTGCAAGTGGAAAGCTCGCTGCTGTCATTCCTGTGTTCTCCTTTACGAAAATTCAAACAGCAATTGCAAACAAAGACTTTGAAGGAGATTTCTCAGGTATTCCTGTGATTAAATATGAGTCTGCGCTGCATGGTGAAGTAACCAAGCCAGGCCTCGGACCTTTGCACACGGAGTTTGATACCAAGGGCAATGCATACACTTCTATGTTTGTGTCTTCTGAAATTGTTAAATGGAACGTTAAATCCCTGCAGGTACTCGATAGGGTTCCAACGTACTATTCAATTGGTCACCTCAGTGTACCCGGTGGTCCCACTGCCAAGCCCCATGGAAAATATGTTATTGCTTATAACAAAATCACTAAAGATCGCTATCTCCCGACAGGCCCTGAACTGTCGCAGTCGGCTCAGCTTTATGATATCTCAGGGGATAAGATGCAGCTCTTGCTCGACTTCCCGACTGTCGGTGAACCGCACTACGCTGAATCGATTCCAGCAAGCCTGGTAGCGCCCAACTCTACGAAAATCTTTAAGATCGAAGAGAACGAAAACCCCAACGCTGCCAAAGGAGAAGCCAAAACCCGCGTGGAACGGAAAGGCAAGGAAGTGCACGTCTACATGACTGCTATTCGTTCGCACCTGACACCTGATAACATCGAGGGTGTGAAAGTCGGTGATGATGTTTATTTCCATGTCACCAACCTGGAGCAAGATTGGGATATCCCCCATGGCTTCGCAGTAAAGGGAGCTTTAAATGCTGAGATACTTATCATGCCGGGTGAAACCCAGACGCTGAAATGGACGCCGCCGTCAACAGGGGTGTATCCTTTCTATTGCACTGACTTTTGCTCCGCGCTGCATCAGGAGATGCAAGGTTATATCCGTATCTCACCTCCGGGAAGTAATACACCTATCAAGTTTTCGACTGGAAAGATCGAAGAAGAAAGTCCCGCTGGTAAATAGTTTTAGTTTATAGGTCGATTTGGTCTGCTCCCTTAACTGGGGGCGGGCCTTTCGTTAAACACATGAAAACCCTGACCAATCCAACAAGAATCGTCGTCACCATCAGTGCCTTGCTGATGCTTTCAGCGTTTTTTCTCCCCCTTTGGCAGATATTGATGTGGGCGCCGCAATACCCTGAGGGACTGGAAATGAAGATATGGATTGACAATCTTACCGGAAATGTGAAGTTGATCAGTGCCCTGAATCATTATATCGGAATGCGTCCCATTGAGGTGACGATGTTTCCTGAATTCGGATACATGCGCTATCTCGTGATGGGTCTGATTGCCATCGGCCTATTGGCGGCTATGTTTAGGAGTCGCGCACTGCTCTGGTTGTTTGCAGCATCAATTTTGGCCGCAGGCATTGGGGCGCTTGTCGACTTTTACTTGTGGGGATATGATTATGGGCACAATTTGAATCCTGAAGCGCCCATCATTGTGCCAGGTATGTCCTATCAGCCGCCTTTGATCGGGACGAAGCAACTTCTGAATTTTACTGCGTTTTCAGGACCAGATGTTGGTGGATGGATTTTTATCGCTGCTGCCATCATCGTCATTGGATGTGTTGTCTACGAGGCGCGTTTTGTGAAAAAGTAATTGACATGAAAGGCATCTCTTTCTCTTTACTCTTTTCAGGCTTAATTCTTTTAATTGTCTCTTCGTGCCAGGTGAAGTCTGACCCTCTGGTCTATGGCAAGGACGCCTGCTACTCCTGTAAGATGACGTTGGTCGACAGGAGATTCGGATCGGAGGTAGTTACGCGAAAAGGTAAAGTGTACAAGTTTGATGATGTGAATTGCATGGTCGGATTCTTAAAATCCGGTTTTGAACCTGATGAAAATATTGAATTGATTCTTGCGGCGGACTTTGAAGTCGAGGGAACATTGATTGATGCACGACGCGCATATTTTTTGCACAGTGAGCAACTTAATACTCCGATGGGAAGCGGAGTAGGAGTATTCGTATCGACAGAGCAAGCCCAGCAAAGGAATGCCGACTTTCCTGGTGAAGTCGAAGACTGGGACGCAACAAAAGGTAAATTCTAATGCGGTGCCTGCGTCTTCTCGCTCTCATGGTGATGGCAGCTGTCGCGGCAAATGGTAAAACATTTCGGGTAACACCCAAGGGAGGCACGTCGATTCAGGCTGCGATCGCGGCTTCACATGACGGAGATACAGTCGTGATCGCTCAGGGCATTTACCGTGAGGGAAATATCGTCGTCGAGAAGTCGATCAAAATTTTTGGCGAAAACATGCCCACGCTGGACGGCGAGAACAAGTTTGAAATACTCACCATCCACGCCAATAACGTAACAGTCGAAGGACTGAGGCTTATCAACACAGGAGTCGCAAGCATAACTGACATCGCTGCGATTAAAATACTCGATTCCAAAAATGTCTCAATTGTTGGCAATGAGCTTCGTGATACATTTTTTGGAATTTTTATGGCAAACTCTTCATTTTCCAGCATTGAGAATAACGATATCAATTCCAGCGTGGAAAACGAATTCAGAAAGGCGAATGGTATTCACTTATGGAAGTGCCACGATGTAAAAATCGCAGCAAACAAAGTTATGGGGCATCGTGATGGGATTTATTTTGAGTTTGTAACTGATTCCAAAATCCTGGACAATACCAGCGAACGCAATCTCCGCTATGGCCTCCACTTTATGTTTTCGCATAACGATGAATATCGCCGCAATAAGTTTGTCGCTAACGGTGCAGGGGTCGCGGTCATGTATTCACACGAGGTCAGGATGATAGAAAATATTTTTCTCGACAACTGGGGATCGGCTGCATATGGATTGCTACTCAAAGACATTCGCGACAGCTACGTGACCTCTAACGAATTCAAGAGAAATTCAGTGGGAGTTTTCATGGAAGGAAGCAGCAGGATCGTATT
Source organism: Cyclobacteriaceae bacterium (assembly GCA_044223825.1). Classification (GTDB taxonomy): domain Bacteria; phylum Bacteroidota; class Bacteroidia; order Cytophagales; family Cyclobacteriaceae; genus ELB16-189. Next base: position 118,980 of record JBGALO010000007.1, read on the forward strand.
TGCGTCGAATGAATTTTTTCAGAACGGATATGCATTGCGACTGCAGGCAAGTTGTGATGGAAACCAAATTACTGGAAATAATTTTCAGGCAAACACTTTTGATTTGGTCACCAATGGTTCGCTGGTGCTTAATACAGTCGATGGAAATTATTGGGACAAATATGAGGGATATGACCTTGATCGAAATGCGATCGGAGATGTGCCTTATCGGCCGATTAGTCTTTACGGCACTATCATCGAACAAGTACCGCCGGCAGTTTTACTTTGGCGAAGCTTTTTGGTCTACATGATTGACCGTGCTGAAAAAGCAATACCGGCCATTACGCCGGAGAATCTTTTAGACACACAACCGAAGATGCGACCCTATGATCTCCTTCGTTGACGTAACTAAAACTTTTGGGAAAGTTAAGGCGCTGGACCACGTGAGCCTGCAGTTGCAAGGCGGAAAGACGTATGCGCTGGTGGGTCCCAATGGATCGGGTAAAACGACCTTGATCAAAAGCTTGTTGGGACTTGTGTTACCACAAAGTGGTGAGATCGTGTTCAATGACCAATCCATCCGGGGCCAATGGAAATATCGTCATGACATCGGTTACATGCCGCAAATCGGACGGTACCCCGATAATTTTACTATCGGTCAACTCATTGAAATGATGAAGAATGTTCGGGGTGACGTTCCCCGACTCGATGAGGATCTGGTTGAAATGTTCGGCTTACACAAGATTCTTGGAAAAAGAATGCACACGTTGTCTGGTGGCACGCGGCAGAAAGTGAGCGCAGTGCTTGCTTTTTTGTTTTCACCGGCCGTCCTGGTCCTGGATGAACCGACTGCCGGACTTGATCCGGTCGCCGTTGAGTTGTTCAAGGAAAAAATCATGAGCGAACGAGCAAAAGGAAAGTTGATATTGATCACGTCGCACATACTCGCCGATCTTGATGAATTGGCTTCGGACATTGTTTATATTCTCGATGGGAAAGTTCAGTATTTGAATACCATCCACGGCCTGAAAGAAGAAACCGGCGAGCAGCGATTAGGCAAAGCAATAGCCACGATGATCAAACAGAAAGAACTTGTTTCAACAGTAATTGCCTAGCAAATGAATCAGCTTGTCAGATATATTTTTTATGACCTTCTCCGAACGCGTTTCGTTGTCGCTTATACCGTCTTTCTGACCTTGACAACGGCGATACTATTCCAGTTGGATACAGATTCGTCGAAAGTGACATTAAGTCTTCTCAACATCGTGCTCATGGTGGTGCCATTGGTCAGTATCGTTTTTACAACCATTCACTTCTACAACTCACATGAGTTCATTGAGCTCATGCTGGTGCAACCAGTGAACCGTACGTTTATCTTCCTAAGTGAATTTCTGGCGGTCGCGGTGTCCCTGAACCTGGCATGCTGTGTTGGAATCGGAGTGCCGTCATTACTTTTCGGCACGGATAAGTCGATTGTTACACTCTTGCTGGTAGCGCTGTTCCTTACTACTGTCTTTGTTTCTCTAGCTTTTTGTGCCTCTTCATTTACGCGAGACAAAGCAAAAGCAATAGGCATTGCTCTTCTTTTTTGGTTTTATTTTTCACTTATCTATGATGGTATTTTGCTTTGGGTCGTTTATGGATTCAACGACTATCCACTTGAGAAAATTACGCTTGGGCTGATCGCCCTTAATCCGGTGGACCTTGCGCGCATAATTATGTTACTTCAACTCGATATTTCTGCGTTGATGGGTTATACGGGAGCATTCTATAAAGAAATATTTGGTACGAGTCTTGGAACAACGCTTTCCATGCTTGCGCTTTTTCTATGGATTGTAGTCCCGATGTTAATCGGTGTCCGTATTTTTTCAAAAAAGGATCTTTAACCACTTGTGCATGGCGTTAGCCCTTCAGGATATTTTGTCAAGAACCGATATTGAACGCCTTGTCGATTTGTTTTACCGTCGGGTGGAATCTAATACTGTGCTGCAAGGGCATTTTCTGGATGTGGATTGGCAAAAGCATAAGCCGATTATGTATTCGTTTTGGGCGTCAATGATGCTTGGCGAACAGACGTACCGGGGAAATCCATTTGAGAAACATCTTAAACTATCGCTCACACGGGAACATTTTTCAGAATGGCTCAAGCTATTTGATGAAACTGTCGATCAGAATTTTGCAGGCTACCAGGCTGATCAGATTAAGGAACGTGCAAGGACAATAGCGCGTGTGTGGCAGTTCAAAATGGGACTGGAGGTTGACTAGAACCTGATCTTATGGCCTTCCAGCGATAAGTGACCATTTTTCTCAAGTTTCTTCACTGTCCTGATCACCGTTTCAACACGCAGGCCCGCCATATCTGCAAGTTGCTGACGGGTAAAAGGAATAATAACCGACTCGGATTTGTTGTTCGAATGCTTTGCTTTGAAATAATTTAAAAGAGTCATGATCCGGTGTTCAGGCCCGTGTGAAGAAACTTCCGTGAGGATCATTGACTTGTATTGCAGGCGCTTGCAAAGAACTTCGTCCAGCTTAATGTGAACAGAAAAATTTTCGCGCAGTAGATTCAGAAATTCGGCAGCCGGCAACTTCCAGACCTTTCCCTTCTCCGTTACTTTTGCTGCAGCAGGGTATTCAAACTTTCCCAGTAGCGCGGGCTCTCCAAAGCTTTCGCCAGGGTTGAATATCCCTTGCGTGAATTCTTGTCCATCCAATCCGATAACAAACATTTTCACCTGCCCGGACTCCACCTGATAGAAATTGCTGGCCTTATCGCCAACATCGAATAGCAACTGGTCTTTTAAAATGTTTACCAGCCTGGCGTTATACTTCTGAAGCAACGGCTCAGGAATCATCGTTAATTTCCTTTTCGACAGGAAATTAATCAATTCCGCAGGAACCGGCATGACGCGAAAAGGTTAAGATGGCTCCTCCATCGTTCCTCGTACACGTTCAAACAGAACGTTATTTTCAAGGTGGATATGCGCCATCAGGTCTTCGTCAAACTCCCGGAGTTTTGAGAATGCTGATTGCCATGAGGCACAAGCATGATGGGGGGGTGAATAGTCGGAGGTGAGCTGCCTGATTTTCTTGATCAATAGTCCTGCCAGGTCGTGGTCTGATTCCAAGTCTTTTAATTGCACATGCGGCCTATGGGTGAACACATGGTAGTATCCACCATCTTGCTGCAGCTGAGCACGTACGGCGGGAAAGACCACGCTCTCTTCAATAGTGATATGAGAAAGGAGGGAACTGCTCAACCGCTCAAAATCGGATCGCAATACAATTAACGAGGTGTTGGTCTCTCCATGGGCTAAACATATCTTATCAAGCAAGGCGAGAATTTCAGGAACAGCCTTTCGTACATAATCGTGATGCTTTTCTTCTATCAGTTGAATCACCTGATCGGTATCAAGAGCGTCTGCGTTAACAACATTATTCTTTTCTTCTGCATGCTTGCTCAGCTCATTCCATAGTTTGTCCGGGTCGAGGCCAATGACTGCGCAAGCTGTGAGGAGCGATTGATTACCACCGCAGCAAAAGTCCAAATGATACCGCTGAAGTACTGCAAGCGATTGGGGAAAACGTAGGGCCACCTGAGCCAGCGTTACATCCTGAGAGGGGCGGAGATTTTTCATACCGTTTTTGTTTATATGAAATTTACGGTATGCGTTTCTCCTGGGCTATGATCTGGCGCAGGTCAACCGCGGCTTAGTTGCTGATTTTTGTCAGTCATTCGCTGCGTAAACACTTACTTTGAATCGTGGCCCAACGTACTCGTCCAGATTGGACAAGCGGCGTGGCCGACGATACTTTCGGCGATGCTTCCTGAGACAAGATAGCGAAGACCTTTGCGACTGTGTGTGCTCATGGCAATCATGTCAGCCTTTATTTCTTCTGTAAAGTCCATGATCGCGTTTTCGACGTGCATGTCTTCACGAACAGTTAATTCATAGTTTTCAAGATGATAATGTTTTGCGAAGTCTTCCAGCAGCTTCGGTGCCTGATGGATGCTTGCTTTGCCCGGTTTGTCAACGGTGAGCAACCATAATTTGGCTCCGAACATATTTTGCAAATCGCGAACATGCTTCATGAATTCAACCTGATTAAGCTCTAAGCCGGTAGGGAGAACAATATTTTTAATGGATTGAATCGGCACATATTTTCTGATCGTGAAAACGGGAACCCTCGAAAATCGGGCAATCTTTTCCGTGTTTGTGCCGATCAGATACTTGTTAAGGGCGGTGGTGCCATTGGAGCCCATGACGACGAGGTCGAAATTTCCTTCTTCGATTACTTCGAGAATGCCTCTTGTGATAGGGGCCTTTTTTACCTGAAACTGCACGGGTACGTCCTGCCCATACGTGCTTCTCATGGCCTCAAACTGATGCGTTGAACTTTTTTCAAGCTTATTCCATATCTCTGGAGTGATAAAGCTGGGTGCCTTTGTTCCTTCTATTTCATGAAGGAATCGAAGGTCGATAACGTGAAGTACTAGTATTTCACTTTGAGATTTGCGAGCAATGTCGAGCGCAAAGCGGTAGGCTTCGCCGGCTGAGTAACGAAAGTCGCAAGGAACCAATATCCGTTTCATAAATCACTTTGCAGGAAAGGTGACAATGAATCCCCCGGCATAAACTGATTAATATCAGTATTAGACTTGATCCTTATCATGGCAGGATTCCTGAAAACAAGGTGCCTGAAATCCGGACTGCTTTATGCAACACTTTCACATAATGTAAAACACCTGTTAACTTGTGCCTCAATATGAATGCGAACAAGATAGTTGCTGTCACAACCGTGCGCCTTTTGCTCGGTTTCATATTCCTGATGCAGGGTTTTGGTAAAGTATTTACCTGGGGTATCGATGGGGTTTATCACATGAAGTTCTTTTACGATACCTACAAAGACTTATTGCCGGACCCCGTTATCGTGCTCACGGTCTATTACACATCGTATATTGAATTAATCGGAGGCTTTCTTGTGGTTATCGGGTTCAAGAGGGACTATGCGTTGTATGCACTTGCGTCGGTATTGGTAATTGTTACGTTTGGGCATGGCCTCGCGGAACCCATTTGGAATTTGTCGCATGTCATGCCGCGGGCAATTCTCTTGGTGGCGCTGCTGCTTCTTCCGAAGGAATGGGATATTATTTCGCTGGATTATCTGATGTCAAAAAAGAAGTGAATCTGAAGACACGATGAAGTCGATGCTCATTACTCCTGAGGGATTGGAAAAATTAAAAGCAGAGCTGGACCATCTCTGGCGGGTTGAACGACCGGACACCACACAAAAGGTTTCCTGGGCGGCAAGTCTTGGAGATCGTTCTGAAAACGCCGACTACCATTATAATAAGAAGCGGCTGCGGGAAATCGACCGCCGGATACTGTATTTGCGCAAGTGTGTCGATGACTTGAAGGTCGTCAACTATTCGCCGTTTCAGGAAGGGAAAGTTATGTTCGGCGCATGGGTGGAAATAGCAAGTGACAAGGGTAAGAAAATACGTTTTCGAATTGTCGGCTCTGAGGAAATTATAGGCGCCAAGGATTATATTTCAATGGACTCGCCGATGGCAGTTGCACTGTTGAACAAGCAGGTGGGAGACGAGGCAACCGTGAAGACGGGTGCAGGTACTTTTGTGTGGCGCATAACAAAAATTGAGTATCAGAAATAGCGCCGGTGACACAAGTTCAAAAATGAATACACGCAGTTTGCATAGCGATATCTTTCTTTTCCTTTATTGAAAGATGCGATTTGCTCTGATCCTTTTTGTCATTGCCTGCCATTCGGTATATGCCCAACACCGCGCCGAGACTCCGACTCCAATCGAGGGAACAGACTCGCTTTATATAGGAAAATATCCGCGTCATAACGATGTGCGCTTCTTTTACGGAGTGCGCGGCAATAGTCTTACCTATGAAAGTTTGAAAGGCGCTACCCCTAATGTCCAGGGGAACCTTTATCGTAACATCGGCGATTACGTCGGCTTCGGTCTCACGTGGAAAAAGTGGGTAGACTTCGACCTGTCGGTAGCGCTGCCTGGAACGACTTACCTGAGAGAGGAACGATCAACGCTTCAGCAGGTTTTCCTTTCAGCCCGGGTGACCATGCGGCACCTTTCATTCCGCGGCTACATCACCGATGCCAACGGTGCCGTGTATAGCTCTTCGAATGATCAATATGGCTCACCCGCATCCGTTCATGAATCCCGCACCGGCCTACAGGCTTTCTATTTTTTTAACGCAACGCGGTACTCTTACCGTTCGGCGTTGTATCAAAATGAAGTGCAGCTCCGGTCAGCTGGTTCGTTCCTTCTGGGAGCGGAGGTGTTTTACAGGAGCCTTTCGGCAAATGATGGCCTTACAAATTCTGCATACGATGTGTCAGCGCGGTATGGGGATCAAGCCGGCTTGAAGACGCTAAAAGCGCCAGGAATATTGGTTTTACCGGGCTACGCTTATACTAAAGTATGGCACGAAGGGAGATATTTCTTATCAGGATTATTATCTGCGGGGGCGGGCGTTGCTTTCAATCGATATCGCGCGGACAAGGGTTCGGACACCCGTAACAACCTCGAAGCGGCAGGAAATATCATGTTGAGCGGAGGATATTCCGGCAGCCAGCATTACCTGCGCCTCATGATACTTGGTTATGGCAGATATGAGCTTTTGGATCCTACGTTCATTACGTCAACGAACCTGATGATTGACGTGACGGTGGGGAAAAGATTTTAGAGATTTGGAGATCCAAAGTACAACTGAAGTTTGCCTTGACACCGCTCATTCCATTCCCTGACCAGGGTTTATTTTCGTAAATTGTCAATTAAAGACGTTGCATCGTAGTGAACTTTTGGATAGTTGTCCTTTCTCCAGTGCTGGCCCTCATGTTCTTGCCGGTGAAGTTCAGGCACCGCGGGTTATTTTATGTCCTCTCACTGACGGTCGCTTCATTTTCGATCTGGTCTGCTCTTCACCTCGTCAATGCTGAATACAAGGTTACTGCGCTTGGATTGAGCTTTATCGTTGATAGTTACGCGCGGGTGTTCCTTGTGCTCATCTGTTGCACGTGGTTCATATCAATCATATACAGCTTTGAGTTTACCAAATATCATTTTCAGGAAAAGCGTATTAAGTTTTTCTTTTTTCTCAATACACTTCTTACGGTAGCCTGCCTGAACGCAAGTGCCGGAAGTCTGTCGACCTTGTTTATTTTTTACATAATAGGGATACCCCTTACTTACCCGCTGTTGACTATCCGCGAAAACCAGGAAGCAATAGCGTCGGGAAAAAAGTTTTTCATTCAAACGATGTTGCCGGCCTTGTTGATTTTTCTGCCTGCTATTTTGATAACCAATTCCCTGATCGGACACGATTCTTTCAATAGCACCTCCACGTTTGCCAGTAATGAGGTGAATTTGTCAATCGGTGGACTGGTGTTGGCATTATTCGTCATCGGTATCTCGAAAAATTCCGTCTTTCCATTTCATACCTGGCTTCCTTCGGCCAGTCCCGCACCGGCGCCCGTGAGTGGACTTATCCATAGTGTCGCAACGGTCAAGACGGGGTCTATCGCACTCATCAAGATTGCCACGTATATTTTTGGCCTCGACTATATTCACCAGCTTACATCACAATTCCAAACTGGAGGATGGATCACCTACCTGTGCGGCGCGACCGCTGTTTACACTGCCTATCGAGCTTTGAACAGTGATGATCTTAAAACGCGTTTTGGATTTTCAACGGTCGGCCAACTTTCCTACATCATTCTTGCGATCCTCGTTGGAACGAAGCTGAGCATACTGGCTGCCGTTCTTCATATCATCACCCATGCCATTGCCAAGTCCTGCCTTTTTTATGTAGCCGGATTTTATAATAGTGTCTATCACTCAACTTCGGTGCGCGAAATTGCTAAATACATGCCGCAGACCCGATTCGTGGCCGTCGTGATTGCCATTTGCGGGCTATCGATTACCGGATTTCCATTCCTCGCGGGCTTCTATAGCAAAGACATGATGTTGATTGAAGAGTGGAATGCCCATTACTATTCGTCGGCATTTTTTCTTGTAGTGGGCTCGATTGTCAATATATTATACATCATCGGACCCGTGCGCAATGCGTTCCGGAAACCGGACGCCACAATTGTTGCAAAACCAATTCCCTGGTCAATGACATTGACTTTCCTTATATCCGTCGCGTTGATCATTGGCAGCAACTATTATGTGCCATTCATCATAACAATATTTGATTGAACAGCGAAGGCTGCACATGCCAGTCGCTAGATGCCATTATACCACGACCAGCCACTGTCTCCTTGATCGGGAAAATCTTCCGTGACGGAGATCTTTTTGATATACTTCACGCTTTTATACCCTATCTGTTTCTCGACACGTACTCTGATGGGCGCACCATGCGCGATGGGAAGGTTCTTGCCATTCATTCCGTACGCAAGTATCGTTTGAGGGTGGAAGGCATCAAGCAGATCGATGCTGTCCACAAAATTGTCAAACGTGTGAAAGTTTACGAACCGCGCATTGGCTTTGATGCCTGCACTTTGTAGCACCGTTCCTAAAGGCACGCCTGTCCATTGCGCAATCGCTGTCCAGCCTTCTTCGCAGTGATGCTTGGTGATCTGTGTCCTTGCCGGAAATTTTTGAAGGTCAGAAAGTGAGAATTTTCCAGGCAACGAAACTTCTCCCTCCACTTCCATTGTCCAGTTGACGAAAGCTTCATGTAAATGACGATCGTATTCTTCATTGACTTTCGCCGGATTCGTCGTTCCTGTAGCCGGCATTGATGAGATGTCACTAAAGTTGTATTCTTTAGCCAATGATTGGCCCGGTAACAATGCACGTTGCGCTAAATAGGTGAAGTTGTCGCCCATCCTGAGAATATTCCCGTAGTTGGGGGGCGTCGGTCGTGAACATCCTGGCAGCAACAGGGCCGTCATCGATGCGAGTCCGGTCGCAATCGCTTGTCTTCTGGTTAGGGAACGTTCTCTCATATCATTTTTATTTGCCAATGGTCATTGCGCGGATCTGCTCTTTAAATCCCGTAGCGATCAACATTAGCACGTGAATAATCAGAAACAATTCCAAAGCGAATGAAGTGAAAAAATGAATTGTGCGTGCCGATTGGGTGCCGCCGAACAGATCCAACAGAAATGGAAAAGCCGCGACAACTGCTGGCGCCATCGACAAACCCGTCAGTACTGCGAGCGGCAATAACAGGAAGATTACAACCATGTACGTGTACTTTTGGAGCACATTGTAATTGCCTGCCGCATCGGTTGCCACTTGCCGGCGCAGGTGCTTTTTAAAATCCTCCCAAAGAAGTCTTATCCCGCGTTGTGTTTTAAGTGGCATCATACGTTTGCTGAAATGCCCGGTAAAAATGCCCATCACCAGATACACCATACCCACGACGACGAGGAGCCATGCTGAAAGGAAGTGTAGACTTCTTCCCCAGCCGTTTTGATTGAAGATATCATACGTTCGGCTTGCGCTCACGGGTGATCCGCTGTTATCAAAGAACGGAGTCGCTTCGCTGAACCCATTATGATGATAATTTCTGCTTATCGGAAATTCCAGTAAAGCGCCGGTGAGGTCGTTCCCTACCTCGCCCCAATAGAGTCGCGGATGAACCATCAATATTTCAAATCCAGTGAATGCCAGCAATAGAAAGCTGAGGGTGATCAGCCAATGCGAAACCCGGACCCAGATGTTGTGCGTTGAAACGGGCATGTCAGATGTTTTTTACCCATGTTCAAGATACTAAATATGTTGCATCTTTGAGACATGGATTCAGTCCTTATCATCGACGATGAAGAGAATCTCCGGAAATTACTTTCGCGTGTAATCGAACTGGAAGGGTATAATGTCTTACAAGCCTGCAATGCAAGGGAAGGCTTGGCGATGTTAGGTCGTGAGCGCATTCAGGTAGTCGTAACAGATGTTAAGCTCCCTGATGGAAATGGAGTTCAGCTCACGGAGAAGGTCAAACAGCTTTATCCAACCGTAGAGGTCATTGTGATCACTGCCTTTGGAACAATCCAGGATGGTGTGAGCGCTATAAAGAACGGCGCATTCGATTATCTCACGAAAGGCGACCATCAGGAAAAAATACTACCGCTTATTGCGAAGGCAGCGGAAAAGTCAAGGCTGCAGCAAAAAATACAACACCTGGAATCACAGCTTGAAAATAAATTTGGGTTCTCCGCTGTCATCGGGCAATCACCATTATTAAAGGAGAGCATTCGGCTTGCTCAAAAGGTTTCTGCTACCGATTCGACTGTTCTCTTGCTTGGTGAGACGGGAACCGGCAAAGAAGTGTTTGCCCAGGCGATCCATTATTCGAGTTTGCGAAGAGCAAAACCCTTTGTGGCATTGAACTGCAGTGCATTCGCAAAAGACTTGCTCGAAAGCGAATTGTTTGGACATGCCGCGGGTGCTTTCACCGGCGCAACGCAAGCAAAACGCGGGTACCTCGAGGAAGCGAATGAAGGGACCTTGTTCCTCGATGAGATTGGCGAAATGAATGTAGACCTTCAGGCAAAACTCCTTCGTGTACTCGAAACCGGAGAATTCTATCGCGTGGGAGAGAGTAAACCGAAGAAAGTCAATGTTCGGTTCATCGCAGCGACAAACCGGAACATCGAATCGGAATCAGAGAAGGGTACATTCAGACAGGACCTTTATTACAGACTCAATGTTTTTACGATAAAGCTGCCCGCCCTCCGTGATCGCAAAGAGGATATACCTGCACTGGCGAATCATTATGTGCGTGAGTTCTCTCTAAAAACGAACCGGCAGGCGCCTGTGATGAAACCTGATTTTGTTCACGCGCTTCAGCAGCACCGATGGTCCGGAAATATCAGAGAACTTAAAAACGTCATTGAACGGGCGGTGATCCTTGCCGACGATGACCTCGTTCCCTCGCTACTCCCTGCAGATTTTAATGCGGGCGTCCAAAATGATGGAATGGACCTTGCCACAGTGGAGAAAAACCACATCCATCGTGTTCTGCTGCACACCGGCGGCAACAAGACGCAAGCCGCGAAGATCCTGGATATTGGCCTCACCACACTCTATCAAAAAATAAAGGACTACAAGCTCTGACCATTCAGAATCCGAAATGAGTTTTCCGTTTCGGTAGGCCTGGATTTTTTTTGTGCCGACCCACAAAATACAAATGACTGAAAGTCAACTAAGTCTGATGTAAGCCATTTTCCGGCACCTGTATTGAAACAGGGTGCGTGCATCTCTTAAGCGAGGTGTCTAAACACGCAGGAATATGCATGTCCTTCTTATCATAACGATGATGCTCGCCGGCCTGGCCGGGTTCTGGATTCTCTATAAGTGTATTGACTTTTTTGAAAACATCTGATGATACTCCTTTTGATTGTTTGTGTTTGCCTTTTCGCGTACCTGTTGTTCGCATTGCTGAAGGCCGAAAAATTTTGAACAAGAAATTATGAACACGGAAATACTTGCTGTGATCCTTCTTTTCATTGTGACGGTAGCCCTCGCAATTCCGTTTGCTCGCTACTGCGCGCGCATATTCCGTGGCGAAAAAACCTGGACCGATTTCATGGTGCCGTATGAGAAGTTGATTCTTGCTTTTGCAGGAGCTGACGGATCGAAAAGCATGGGATGGCGCGAAAATGCTAAAGCGATGCTGCTCCTCAATGCTGTCTTCTTTATGGTTGCAATGATCCTTTTACTTACACAAGGCATTATTCCCTTTTGGAATCCGGACGCTATTCCTTCTATGGAGCCGACCACGGCATTCAATACCGCCATCAGCTTCATGACCAATACAAATCTCCAGCATTACAGCGGTGAGACCGGCGCCTCTTATCTGGTACAATTGCTCGTCTTCTGTTTTCTGCAGTTTGTCAGTGCAGGTACCGGAATTGCTGCGATGGCACTCTTGTTCAATGCCCTCCAACGCAAACAAAAAACTGATATCGGCAACTTTTATAACTACTTTCTTAAAAGTTGCACAAGAATCTTGCTGCCTATATCTATCGTGGTGGCTATTGTCCTGGTCATCGAAGGAATACCTTCCACATTTGAGGGTGCTGAGACGTTGATCACATTAGAGAGTGATACAGTTAAAGTGGCGCGCGGACCGGTAGCACCCATGGTTGCGATCAAGCAAGTTGGAACTAACGGCGGTGGATATTTCGGTCCCAACTCAACCCATCCGTTTGAAAATCCAACCTATCTGTCCAATCTCATCGAAAACTTTGCAATTCTTTTCATCCCAATATCCCTCGTCCTTGCTTTCGGATTTTATACTGGCAAGCCACGGATCGGCTATGCATTCTTTAGCTCGATGACACTATTGTTCGTGCTGCTGGTTTGCGTGTCGGTCTATTCTGAACAAAATGGCAATCCCCATATTACGAGTATAGGCATAGACAACTCCCCGGGAAACATGGAGGGTAAAGAGGTTCGTGTCGGTGTGGCCGCGAGTTCGTTCTGGGGCGTTTCAACAACCTCCACATCAAATGGATCTGTCAACTCGATGCATGACAGTCATACCGCACTTTCCGGTGGCGCATTTCTGCTGGACATGATGATCAATGCCATTTATGGCGGCGTTGGCGTGGGTTTTATCAACTTTTTTGTATTTGTCGTGATCGCAGTTTTTATCTCAGGACTCATGGTGGGAAGGACTCCGGAATTGCTCGGCAAAAAGGTTGAATCGAAGGAAGTCAAAATAGCAGCGCTTGTCGCCATTGCGCATCCATTTTTTATACTCGTCGGGACGGCGATCGCCAGCTACATACAGGTGTCCAATCGTGAGATCGGTTGGTTAAACAATCCATCCTATCATGGCTTTTCAGAGATGTTGTATGAATTCACTTCATCGGCTGCAAACAACGGCTCCGGCTTTGAGGGTCTTGGTGATGCAACTCCATTTTGGAATATCATGTGTGGTGTGATCATGCTCTTCGGCCGTTTCATTCCCATCCTTGGACCTCTCGCCATTGCAGGGTCGTTGTCTGCAAAAAAGTACATCCCTGAAAGCCAGGGAACTTTGAAAATCGAAAGTGCAGCATTTAACGTCGTGCTTGTTTGTGTGATCATCATCATCGCTGCTCTATCATTCTTTCCCGCGTTGAGTTTGGGTCCACTCGCAGAATATTTCTCCAACTGATCTATGAAGAATCAAACTATAAAACTTTTTCAGCCGGTACTTGTTCGCGCAGCGGTTCGGGAATCCTTTGTGAAGCTCAACCCCGTGGTAATGATCAAGAACCCGGTCATGTTTTGTGTGGAGGTTGGAACATTCATTATGCTGGGTGTGTGTGCATATTCCTTTTTGTATGCCGACCAGGGTAGCCCCGTTTATAACATTGCTGTGTTTCTGATTCTGTTTGCAACGCTCCTGTTCGCAAATTTTGCCGAAGCATTGGCGGAAGCACGCGGAAAGGCACAAGCAGATTCACTCCGCAAAACACGCGAAGACACGCCTGCTAAAGTGTTGGTGGCGAACCGGGTTGAAGTTCGAAGCTCATCCAAACTCAAGAAAGGTGACGTATTCCTGTGTGAAGCGGGCGACACAATCCCTTCCGATGGAGAAATTATTGAAGGTATCGCGATCGTGGATGAGAGCGCGATTACAGGTGAATCGGCTCCCGTATTGCGTGAATCCGGCGGCGACAAATCGAGTGTGACCGGTGGCACCAAGGTTCTTTCCGATCGGATCAAAGTGTTGGTTACGACGCAGCCAGGTGAAAGCTTTCTCGACAAAATGATTGCTTTGGTGGAAGGGGCCAGCCGGCAGAAGACGCCGAACGAAGTGGCTCTCACTATCCTGCTCTCTGGGTTCACATTGGTTTTTTTACTTGTCACTGTCACCCTTAAACCCCTTGGTGATTTTGCAAATACGCCAATCACCATCGCTGCGCTGATATCGCTTTTTGTTTGCCTTATACCAACTACAATCGGCGGACTTCTTTCGGCAATCGGCATCGCCGGTATGGACCGCGCATTGCGCGCAAATGTCATTGCAAAGTCGGGACGGGCAGTTGAGACCGCAGGCGACATCGACGTGTTACTGCTCGATAAAACGGGCACCATCACGATCGGTAATCGCAAGGCCACAAATTTTTACCCTGATCCGGCAGTCGACCCGGAAAGATTTATTGAACTGGCAACAGTATCGTCGCTTGCCGACGACACACCCGAAGGCAAATCAATCGTTGAACTGGCAGCGTCGAAAGGATACAAGCACCCGGCTACTCTCGTAGAACGAATAGATGCGAGGAACATTCTACCCGGCGCGACTGTGATCAAGTTTTCTGCTGAAACACGGACGTCCGGTGTTAATACGCACGATGGAATCCGGATCAGAAAGGGAGCATACGACGCCATCAAAGCCATCACATTGAAGGCCGGTAACGCCGTTCCAAAATTTGTTGATGATAAAGTCACGCAGATATCTGCAAATGGCGGAACGCCACTGGTCGTAACAGAGAACGAGAAGGCACTGGGCGTCATTGAGCTGCAGGACATTATAAAACCAGGAATAACAGAACGTTTCGAACGCTTGCGCAAGATGGGCGTGAAGACGGTAATGGTGACAGGTGATAATATTCTCACGGCCGCCTACATCGCAGAGAAAGCAGGAGTGGATGACTACATCGCGGAAGCGAAGCCTGAGGATAAACTGGAATACATCCGCAAGGAGCAAAACAGCGGCAAGTTGGTGGCAATGATGGGTGATGGTACGAATGATGCACCCGCGTTGGCTCAAGCTGATGTAGGTGTTGCCATGAACAGTGGCACACAGGCAGCAAAAGAGGCAGGCAATATGGTAGATCTTGACAACGATCCGACCAAACTTATTGAAGTCGTTGAAATTGGAAAGCAATTGCTGATCACCAGGGGAACGCTAACAACATTTTCAATTGCAAATGATGTGGCGAAATACTTTGCCATTGTGCCGGCTTTATTTCTCAATTCAATACCGGGCCTTCAGTCTTTGAATATTATGCGCCTCTCCAGTCCCGAGAGTGCAGTACTCTCAGCCGTGATATTCAACGCAATCATCATACCCGCGCTCATTCCACTGGCGCTGCGTGGCGTCCGTTACAAGCCGGTCGGTGGTTCTGCATTGCTTGCCAGTAATCTGTTTGTGTATGGACTCGGCGGGATCATCGTCCCTTTTATAGGCATAAAGTTGATCGATCTGGTGGTTGCTTTGTTTTAATGAAAGAAATATGAAAAAACATTTTGCTATTGCGGTCAAACTTACCGCTTTGTCAATGGTGATTTTTGGATTTGGCTATCCTCTGTTTGTTACCGCAGTTGCGAAACTGATCGCTCCGGGAGGTGGCGGCGGAGAACGGACTCAAATTGAGAATCGTGTTGTTGGATTTAAGGTAATCGGACAGTCATTCGTCTCTGATAGATATTTTAATACCAGGCCATCGGCTGTTAGCTATAATGCTGCGGCAACCGGGGGTTCAAATAAGTCGAACGGAAACCCGGAATACCTTAAAGAACTGGACCAGCGCGTAGAGAACTTTTTGCGCCAGAACCCCGATATTAATAAGTCGGAGATTCCGGTAGATATCATCACAGCGTCGGGCAGCGGGCTTGATCCGCATATTTCTGTTCAAGCGGCAAAAATTCAAATAAAACGCATTGCCCGCGTGAGAAATATTCCGGAGGAACAGCTAAGCAAACTTGTCTCAATGCACATTGAAGGCCCCCTGTTGGGATTTCTCGGCCCGTCGCGCGTAAACGTACTTGAACTTAATCTCGCCCTTGATAGGATAAAAATATAGATGGGATCTCCCGGTCGTCGGTTTAACACTAATCATATGATTTTTTTTAAAAGAACATTGCAATCGCTCCTGGCTTTTCTTGCGAGTCTTTCATGGCCTGCTTTCGGACAGGATAAGGTTCCATTTGAGGGGATTGATCAAACGTGGCAGAACGGTGCCGACCGGCGTGACTCTTCCGTTTTTAAAAACATGAAATATTTCACGCCATCGGTTCTGATCGACCTGAATTATAACTATTCATTCAATAATCCGATCGACAATACGGTGGTAGGTTCCACGGTGCTCGCCCGGCACAATGAAGTGCAGATCAATGATGTTGTGATTGGCGGCGATTTCAGTTATAACAATGCCCGAGGAAGGTTTATGACGCAGTTTGGAACCCGTGCGCAGAGCATTCCAAGAAATGATTACAGCCCTTACCGGGGGCAATACAATCTCGCTGAAGTGTATCACAACATCAGCGAAGCCTACGCGGGTTATCATTTCAATAAGTGGTATGGCATTAATGTCGATGCGGGCTTGTTTGTGTCTTACATTGGGCTTAATTCCTATTACCAGGTTGAGAATTGGATTTATCAACCATCCTATACCTCTGACAATACACCTTTCTTTTTCAACGGAATCAGGATTCAAATCTTTCCTACGAAGAACATTAAGATCGAGCCCTGGATCATCAATGGCTGGCAGAGTTACGGCAAGTTCAACAGCATGCCAGGTTTTGGCGGCAGCTTTACGTGGATGTCAAACAACAGTAACGTAAAAGTAATTACCAACAACTATTATGGCACCGACGCGGCCGGCATTCCGGAACGCAAGCGTTTTCACTCTGATAACAGCTTTCTGCTTCGGTATTATAACAAGCCTGGTAAAAAGGGGATAACCCGCATGGCGTTTTCTGTGACAGGTGACATTGGTTGGGAGAAAGGTGGCGGTGTGAACGGATTTAACGACAGCGATCCTGCCAACCCCGCTCAGTATTTCGTCAGTGGCATGATTTATCACCGCATTTGGTTTGGTGAGAAAATCGCGTGGACGATTGGAGGAGGTGCGATGAAGAATCCAGGCCGCTACCTTGTGCTTTATCCAACCGGGCAGGCAAGTCCGTTACCCGATCCTTACAATCCAACACAAACGGCCGGCGCCTTTCCCTTCAGCGCAAATCCCGGCGATCAATTTCAAGCATGGGATTGTTCAACAAATATTGATCTCATGCCCTTGCAAAACATGACGTTCAGACTTGAGTTCGTACACCGTGAAGCAAGTGTTCCGTATTTTGCCGGGCATGGCGGCGTCACTTCTCAAACCGGTTATTCAACAACCGCTTTGGACCCAACGTGGAGGCCCGATCTGGTGAAAAGCGAAAGTAAAGTCATCGCGGCAGTGTTGTTTAGGCTATAAAGCTTTGGATCGAGGTGGTATTTCAATGATGGAATCAAAAGAAGAATCGGTGCAGCATTTCCTTTCTTTAATACGAAAGGCGAAGCGTGGAAAGTTTAAGATTTACATCGGCATGAGCGCCGGTGTTGGGAAGACTTTCAGGATGCTGCAGGAATCGCATAATCTTTTGGCGAGTGGAGTTAATATCAGAATCGGATACATCGAAACGCACAATCGCGCAGAGACACAATCATTGCTTGGTGGTTTGCCAGTCATTCCGCGAAAAAAAATATTCTACAAAGGGAAAGAGCTGGAAGAGATGGACTTGCAAGCCATTCTTGATGAGCGTCCTGAAGTGGTGGTGATCGATGAGCTTGCTCATTCTAATATTGAAGGGAGCAAAAATGAACGTCGGTGGCAGGATGTTATGGAAATTCTCGATGCGGGTATTAACGTTATCAGCGCCGTCAACATTCAGCACATTGAGAGTCTAAATGCCGATATTCAAAAAATTACCGGGATTGTTATAAATGAGCGTGTTCCTGATCACGTGATCCAGCGCGCGGACGAGGTGGTCAACATTGACTTGACCGCTGACGAACTGATTACGCGACTGAAGGAAGGAAAAATATACCACCCTTCAAAGATTCAAACATCCCTTAGGAATTTCTTTCAGCCGGAAAAGATTCTTCAGCTTCGCGAGCTAGCGTTAAAAGAAGTTGCATCGCAAGTTGAACGAAAGGTCGACACAGAAGTGACGACAGATACCCGTCTGCGTCACGAACGTTTTCTGGCCTGCGTCAGCAGTAACTCAGAAAACGCAAAAAAAATCATCAGAAAGACAGCGAGGCTCGCCAGTTACTACAATTCAAAATGGTTTGTGCTGTATGTTCAGGTTGGTGCTGAACGTGCAGACCGGATAAACCTGGCAGTACAACGTCATTTAATTAATAATTTCAAAATGGCGACTGAAATGGGGGCTGAGGTGATCCAGGTGAAGAGCAATCAAATTCCTGCCTCGATTGTGAAAGTGGCCGGTGATCGTGGCATCACAACCGTGTGCATTGGAAAGCCTCATTTGCGTTTGTGGCAGGTGATTCTGAAAACAAATACATTTAGCCAGCTTTTGACCAAACTCTCCCGGTCGGACATTGACCTCATCATATTGTCATGAAGATAAAAGCGAAAATTACCTGGGGTGTCGTTTATTTGTTTGCAACGATCATCGTGATCAGCACAATAAGTCTTTATTACATAAGCCGATTGTCGGTCTCCGCAGATAACATAATAAAGGACAACTACGAATCACTTGAATATACCCGCAGTATACTCCATTTTCTCAACCAACGCGGCAGTGCGGCATTGGATAGCGTTGAAAAAAATATCAGGCTGCAGGATCGCAATGTCACCGAACCTGGTGAGCGGAAAAAGACTGATTCCCTTCGGATGTTATTTGATCAGTGGAAGGCTAGCGGCGACGAGGGAATTGTTTTGCAATTACGACAAACGGCGCTGGAGATTCAGCAACTGAATATGCAGGCCATCATCCAGAAGAACATAACCGCGCAGGAAACATCGCGGAATGCCTCAACATACGTCGTTGTGATCGTCTCGGTGTTTGGGCTAATCGCATTCACTTTCATTTTTAATTTTCCACAATACATCGCCGGACCTATTACGCAACTTACGCGCAGCATTAAGTCAATCGCTGACAAGAAATATGAAGAGCGGCTGCAATTCGACCGAACCGACGAGTTTGGCGAATTGGCCGAGGCATTTAATCAGATGGCTGAAAAGCTTGATGAATATGAGCACAGCAACCTCGCTAAACTCATCTTTGAAAAGGAGCGTATTGAAACCATCATCAACCGCATGACTGATCCTGTCATCGGATTAGATGAGAGTAAGCGCGTCATTTTTATTAATGAGCAAGCTGCGTCTCTGCTCAATGTCCCAGCCACCCGACTAGTCGGCCATTATGCCCCAGACATGGCAGTGGAAAATGATTTGCTACGCGCACTGATTCAAAATGATGAAATTGTGAATGGCACTGGTTCACGCGTGATCAAGATTGCCGTCGGAGGGCGCGAAAACTATTTTTCAAAGGAAAAAATTCCTATCAAATATCGCCCGATAGGTGAGGTCCGCGAGAAAAATATTGGCCAGGTCATCTTACTGAAAAACATTACAACTTATAAAGAGCGTGATCTCGCCAAGACCAACTTCATTGCAACGATTTCGCATGAGCTAAAGACTCCGATCGCCTCGATGCAAATGTGTATTCGCCTCTTAAAAGACAAGCGTGTTGGGGTATTAAATACCGAACAGGAAAACATCCTGACGACACTAACGGCCGAAGTAGACAGACTCGGCCGCATTACACATGAATTGCTGGATTTGTCTCAGGCTGAGACTGGCAATCTTAAGCTTACCATCCAATCATCCGACCCCAGAACTATTGTCAATCATGCGCTGGAGGCAGTAAAATTTCATGCTGAACGCAAACATGTCAGAATCGACCTTGATATGGAAGATGAACAAATGAATGTGCAGGCAGACGGTGACAAGACAACGTGGGTCCTTGTCAACCTACTCACCAATGCCATTCGTTACAGTCTGGAAAATGACCGCGTTATTTTGAAAGTGAGGCGCGCAGATCCGTTCACAATATTTTCCGTAAAGGATTTTGGACCAGGCATTGAGACACGGTATCTGGACAAATTGTTTGACAAATACTATCAAATCCCAGGTTCCCCCTCAGGAAGCGGACTGGGTCTTGCCATTTCGAAGGAATTCATTGAAGCACAGGGAGGGAGTATCACCGTTGCGAGCGAGTGGGGAAAAGGAAGTGAGTTTTCATTCACATTAAAAAACGCTTAGGTGTGCGATCGAAGATGCAAATAGAGACCCATAAGGATTACAGTTGCATGTTCGCTGAAATTTCCTTGAAATTTTGAATCATTCTTACTTTTTAGATAATGGAGTCTTCCAATAAACACCATCAACTTTCAATCGCTGGAGTTCTTGTAGCCCTCGGCATTATTTACGGCGACATCGGAACATCGCCCATTTATACTTTTAAGTTTATCGTCGGCGAAAGACCCATCACAGAAGCGCTCATCCTCGGCGGTGTATCGTGCATATTCTGGACGCTCACATTAATCACTTCGATCAAGTACATCTACCTCGCTTTGAGTGCTGATAACAAAGGTGAAGGTGGAATTTTTGCACTATATGCTCTCGTCAGAAAATACAAAGCACATTGGGTTGTTTATCCGGCTATCATCGGATGTTGTACGTTGATTGCAGACGGCTTCATCACACCTGCAATCAGCGTTTCTTCGGCAATTGAAGGGCTGCGCCTGATTTATCCATCGATACCCACAACGTCCATTGTCATTGTCATCCTCGTTTTGCTATTTCTTTTTCAGCAATTTGGTACACACATTGTCGGTCGCACATTCGGCCCGATCATGTCCGTTTGGTTTTTAATGCTGGCTGTTGTAGGGATAATAAACCTTGCCGGCAATCCATCCATATTGAAGGCGATCAATCCCGTCTATGCAATTGATCTCATCTTTAATTACCCTGAAGGTTTTTGGTTATTGTCGGCTGTCTTCTTGTGTACGACGGGAGCGGAAGCTTTGTATTCAGATCTTGGTCATTGCGGGAAGATCAACGTCCGCGTAAGCTGGGGTGTTGTAAAGGTGAGCTTGTTGCTCAATTATTTTGGCCAGGGTGCGTGGATGCTGAGCCGGCAGGGCACGACATTGGGAGAGGAGATACCATTTTATTCCATCATTCCTGAATGGATGCTTTTCATCGGTGTCGTAATAGCGACACTCGCCACGGTGATTGCGAGTCAGGCATTGATCTCAGGTACATTTTCACTGGTGAACGAGGCGATGAAACTAAAATTCTGGCCTGCGTCAAGGGTGCGTTATCCGAGTGAATCAAGCGGGCAAATGTACATTCCGGCGATGAACTGGATATTGATGGCGGGAAGCATTTTTGTGGTGGCGATTTTCAAAGAATCATCCGCCATGGAAGGCGCCTACGGTCTCGCCATTACGGTGAATATGCTGATGACGACGTCATTGCTCATATACTATTTTCATGTTGTCAAGCGATCCAGCATCGGATCAATCGCTATTGCCCTGGTCTTCTTGACACTCGAAGGCGTGTTCCTCGCCTCGAATCTTAGCAAATTTGAACATGGTGGATGGTTCACGTTCTCAATTGCCATTCTGTTTTTTGTGATGATGTTCGTATTGCTCAAGGCAAGGGAACTACGAAATCTTCATACGGAGTTCGTCAATCTCAAGCACTACGAAGGAGCGCTGATGGACCTGCAACAGGACGAGTCTGTTCAGAAAGAAGCAACGCACCTGGTCTATCTGGCTGTTGCCGATGGAAGACGTTTTATTGACTCAAACATCATTTACTCGATATTTCGGAAAAGACCCAAACGCGCCGATGTGTACTGGTTTGTACACGTAGCTACCGTCGACAGTCCTTATACAAGTAAATACTCTGTCGATACAATCATTCCTCGAAAATGCTTCTTCGTTTCGATCAAGCTTGGTTTCAAGTCTCCGCACCGCGTTAACCTGATTTTTAATAAAATCCTTGCCGATATGAATGAAAACGAGGAGATCGACCTGATCAGTCCGTATGAGGCGCTGAGAAAACATGACTTGGGTGCCGACTTTAAGTTCATGATTCTGCATGGCCTCGCATCTACCGACAGTGACGTTTCAAACTTTGACCGCATTGTGATGACGGGTTATGAACTGATCAAACGATGGAGCCTATCAACTGAAGGTAAATATGGTCTTGAGACGGCCAACGTGGAGGTTGAAAAGGTTCCAATCTATGTTGGTCCCACGGCGAAAGTGCGTATCAAACGGGAGACGCCTGCAGATGAAGCGCTGTTGCGCTGATTTTCAGTACAGCGATTGTTCAGGACAAGTCGTCAATGGTATATCTTGCTTTGATCTTGAATTCCTACTGGATCCTACACATTACAAGTCCTTACATTTGGGTAAGGAAAAGGTTTCAGTCATTGCCCCTTCACCTGAATTAATTATGGCATCAGAAGTTTTCAAATTCACGGGCGCCCGTTCCGCGCACTACGACAACTACCTCGGCCCTTTTCTATTCGAGCCGTACGGCAAAGCGATGGCGGATCGTGTCCCTATAAATGGGGTCAATTCGGTTTTGGAATTGGCAAGCGGTACCGGTCGCGTTACACGTCACCTCAGGGAGAGATTGCCAACGAATGTGAAACTTACTGCCACAGACCTCAGCCCTGACATGCTCGAAGTCGCTAAAGCCAAAACTCACGACGTTGAGTTTCTTGTTGCGGATATGCAAAAGCTGCCCTTCGACGATAACAAATTCGATGTGGTCGTGTGTCAGTTTGGAGTGATGTTCCCGCCTGACAAGCCGAAAGCATTTTCGGAGGCCTTTCGGGTACTGAAACCGGGCGGTAAATTCCTGTTTAGCACATGGGAACGAACTGATCGTGTG
Source organism: Cyclobacteriaceae bacterium (assembly GCA_044223825.1). GTDB lineage: Bacteria > Bacteroidota > Bacteroidia > Cytophagales > Cyclobacteriaceae > ELB16-189. The sequence continues at coordinate 141,669 of JBGALO010000007.1, forward strand.
CCGTTCTTTAAACTTTTCTACAATGACCTTATACTTCCCTTCTTTGCCGGTGAAGATACAAACCGTTTTCTCGTTCCATTTTCAATGTATGACACAACGGTTCTGAAAAATCTCTTGCAGTCGGCGAAGTTCGGGGACGCGCAAGTAGAACGCGTCGTACTCAACGGCGTGAGTGAATCGGCGCAAGATCTGGTTAAGGGCTTTTTCATTACCCACGCCATTGGTGAGGAAGTTTATAATCGTGATCCCAGGGCATACGATGCGATTGCAAAAAAGCTGGAGCAATTGATTGTTGAGCGGTTCACTGACAAACCCGTTTGCGAGCTTGCGGCCTGGTTTGGATCGGGTGTTAAGTTGAAGTAAAGTCATTTGCTTTGTCCGATATTTTGCGTACAGACCAATAGAAAAAAACCGGGAATACAAGCAGTGTAAATAATGTGGCGGCGACTAGCCCACCAATAATTACTATAGCGAGAGGTTTCTGAGATTCTGATCCGATTCCTGTGGAGATGGCCGCAGGAAGCAAGCCAAAGGCGGCCATGAGAGCCGTCATCACAACAGGTCGTGTTCTGGCATGCACCCCTGCCGCGATTGCATCCGATAACGTCAGGTGTGCACTTAGATTATTATAAAATTGTGAGAGTAGAATAACGCCATTTTGGATACAGATCCCGAATAAGGCAATGAATCCTACGCCAGCCGAAATCCCGAAATTGATCCCAGCGATATGGATGGCTGCTATTCCACCGACGAGGGCGAAAGGAACATTGGCCAGCACGAGGGCGGCATCCCTGACGTTTCCGAAGGTCATAAATAACAGAAGGAAAATCAGCAGCAGACTGACAGGTACAACTTGTCCAAGCCGGCGCGTGGCACGCACTTGGTTCTCAAACTCTCCTGTCCACCCGATGCGATATCCCTTCGGGAGAGAGATGTTTGAGGAGACGCGCTGCTGTGCTTCATTTATTGTACTTCCCAAGTCTCGCTCGCGCACTGAAAATTTTACTCCGATAAAGCGGCGCGAGTTGTCCCGATAGATGAATGCCGGCCCCGTAGTGGTTCGTACTGAGGCAATCTCCTTCAATGGAATTTTCTCACCACGTAGCGTCGGTACCATCAGATTCATAATATCGCGCTCATCTTTACGGTAATCCGGCTGATAACGGATGCGAATGTCGAATTTCCGTTCGTCCTCATACTTGATCGTTGCAGTCTTTCCGCCAACTGCCATTTCAAGAATGCTCTGAGCATCAGACTTCATCACACCATAAATTGCCATTTTCTCTTCGTCGAGTGAGACGCTGATTTCCGGCTGACCGATGTTTCGTAGAATTCCAAGATCTTTTACGCCGTCCACTTTCTTCATCTGCGTCAGTACCTGGCCGGCGAGTTCGTCGAGCTTGTTGAGATCAGTGCCATATATTTTTATGGCGTTGGATGCCTTGATGCCGGCTGCTGCTTCTGCTACGTTGTCTATGATGGGCTGTGAATAATTGTATAGAACGCCCTGGTAGTCTGTAAGCCGAGCGTCCATTCTGGATATCAATTCATCTACCGGAATGCGTTCCTCCCATTGTTCACTGGGTTTAAGATTGACCTGGAATTGAGCAAAGTAAAAGCCATTGGGGTCAGTCCCGTCGTTGCTCCTTCCTACCTGCGAGAGTACATCGCGCACTTGTGGAAACGAACGCAATGCCTGGCGTATGTCCTTCGCAATATCGACACTCCCTTGCAATGACATTGACATCGGCAGTTCTGCGGTCACCCACAAAGCGCCTTCATTAAGTTGTGGCAGAAACTCAGTGCCCACCCAACGGAAGGACAGCACTGCCATGCATAGAATCAGGACTGAAACTGTAACACTCAGTCGCCGGTGCGAAAAGGTCCACTGGAAAGCCTTGTCGACGTTTCGATTGAAAAAATTGACTACGAGGTTATGCTTTTCAACGACGTTTTTCTTCAGCAGCAGCGATACCAATACGGGTACAAGCGTCAGCGTGAATAACAGCGCGCCCAGCAGTGCAAAGCCTAATGTGTATGCAAGAGGTGAAAACATTTTGCCTTCGACTTTCTGAAAGGAGAAAATCGGAAGTAATGCGGAAATAATGATAAGCTTGGAGAAGAATACGGCTTTGCCCATCTCTGAACCTGTCTTGCGGATGAGACCAAACTTGGTGAGTTTGTTGAATTTCTCCATGCCGTTGGATTTTGCCATGCCGTCGAGAGCGACAAAGAGGCCCTCTACCATCACCACGGCTCCATCAATGATGATTCCGAAATCGACTGCGCCAAGGCTCAGGAGGTTTGCGCTCATACCCTTAAGCTTCAGACACACGAAAGCAAAAAGCAACGAGAGCGGAATAATTACCGCCACCGTGACTGTCGTTCGCCAGTCTGCCATGAAGAGCAGCACGATTGCGGTCACAAGCAGTATACCTTCAATTACATTGTGCGTTACCGTTCGCGTGCAATATTCCATCAACGTGTCGCGATCGTAAAACGCTTCCATCTTTACTCCGGGCGGCAGGCCACTTTCGTTGAGTTCTGCAATTTTGTCTTTCAGCCGTTGTAGCACCGCGTTCGGGTTTTCTCCCTTACGCATTACAACAATTCCTTCGACGACATCGTCAGTATCGTTGATCCCGGCCTGGCCCACACGCGGCACACTGGTTTCGATCACGTTGGCGATGTTTTTTACCAGTATCGGATTGCCGTTGAAATTATCGATGATCGTGTTTTCGATGTCATGGATTGAATTGAGCAGCCCAAGTCCGCGCACCACGTACGCCTGGCCGTTTTTTTCGATCACGTCTCCGCCCACGTTGAGATTGGCCTTGGAGACGGCCTCAAAAACTTGGAGTGGCGTGAGATCATGCTTCTGAAGCTTTACCGGATCAACTGATATTTCATAAATTTTTTCCTGCCCACCGAAGGCCACGAGGTCTGCGACGCCAGGTATCGCCCTGATCTGGCGGTCGATCGTCCAGTTTTGTATTGTGAGTAGCTCACGGCTGTTGTACTGCTCTCCCTTGAGGACATAGCGATAAATCTCACCGGTCGGTCCATAAGGGGGCTGCACATCTGGCTCGACATTCTCCGGAAGTGAAATGTTCCTTAATTGATTATTAACCTGTTGCCGGGCAAAGAAGTCATCCACATCGTCATTAAAGATTATCTTGATCACCGACAATCCGAACATTGTCACGCTCCGCACCTCTGATTTTCCTTGTACGGGATTCATTGCGATCTCTAACGGCGTGGTAACAAACCTTTCAACTTCCTCAGCGCTCCGCCCTTTCCACTCGGTCACTATAATGATCTGCGTGTTCGTCACATCCGGAAAGGCCTCGATGGGAATGCTGCGGTAGCTGAACCAGCCTGCGCCAACGAGCAACCCAACCCAGATAAATGTGAATAGCCTGTTCTTTAATGAAAAAGTTATGATGGCTTTAATGATTGTCAGCATGATGTTTAGTCATTTAGCGCATCATATACCAGCAGCCCGTTGGATGAGATCACGTACTCACCCTCTTTCAGACCCCGTGAAATGTAAGTCACACTTCCAAGTTGCCTGTACACGTCAACCTCGCGCGCCTCAATCTCCTCGCGATTTCTGAAAACCATCACCCAGTTTTTACTCTTGTCGAAAATGATTGATGAAGAGGGGATCGCGACCATATCTTTTCTTTCTGAGAAATGGATGCTGACGGTGGCGTTCATGTCAGGCTTAAGGAGCAGATCCTTGTTTGGAATCTTGATTAGCACTTTCATTGCCTTGGTGGCTGGGTCAATGGCATTAAAGATGCGGTCGATCCTGCCCCTGAAAATCCTGTCGGGGTAACTGATCGTTTGTACATCTGCCTGATAACCAATAGCCACACGGGAGATATTTGATTCGTTGACATTCGCTAACACCCATATCTCGTCTATTTGGGCAATTGAGAATACCACATCTGACTTATCATTGCGGAGCTGCTCGTTTTGATTGATATCCTTGAAGACTACGAATCCACTGATTGGTGCAACAATATTATAGGTCGACTCGCTGCCCAGCTGGTAGATTGAGTACACCTCATTGATGCGCTTGAGTTCAGCGTTCGCTTTTTCAAGCTCTTTTTCCACAGCGATCACATCACGCTCTGAATTCAGTTTCCCTTTATAAAGCTCCCTCGCGACCTCAAGGTTTTTTTCCGAGAGCGCGACATCCACCTGTGCGTCGAGACGCTGACGTTGGAAATCGGCAATCTCGCTACTGCGCACAGTTGCAAGAACTTGTCCCTGCCTCACGTAGTCGCCGAGCTCCACGTTGATCTTTATTACGTTCCCGCCCGCAATCGGATAGATCTGCGATAGTTTGTTGTTGTCGGCAGAGATTTTTCCAAACAATTTTAGTTCGTCCTTGACGTCTTCCGTGCGGGCCGCAGCAAACTTGCAACGCCTGAGCATCTCATCGCTCAAGATGAACGAGATCTTCGCCTCCTCCTTTCGGTCGCGGCAGCAAACGGCCATTACCAAGATCACGATCAGAGCAATATTTCTCATAATTTAATAGATGTGTGATGCGGTGACGTAATTGATCTTTTCTGCCGAGAGCGCGAGTTGGGTCCTGATGCGTTGAAAATCTGCAAGCGATTCGTTGTATGCCTCAAAGAAGTCGACGAACTCGAGAATGGAGATATTGCGTCTGCTGAAATTCTCGTTTATTCCGCGGAACACCTCTTCGAAATCGTGAGTGTATAATTGCTTCGCCTTTTCGTAAGCAAGAAGGTCCGCAGTCATTTCGTGCAAGGCGTTCCGGACTTCTGCTTTTATTTCAGTTCTCTTTTGCTGAAAGAGGATTTCTGCATTGAGTTCGTTGTAAGAAGCGGCCTTGATGTTACCCTTATTCCTGTTCCAGAGAGGGAGAGGCACTGCTATGCCAAACTGAACCTGGTTTTTGAATGCGCCGCCCTGTTGATCGTAACCTGAATTCAGGATCACATCAGGAATGGCCATTTGATGTTGCAATTTCAAATTGGCTGCTGCCAGATCACGACCCGCACGGACGACCTCCAGGTCCGGCCGGTTTGCTATAGCGAGATCAAAAAGCTGATCGAATGAATATTGATCCCGGAATGAAGAGAATATGACTTCGTCAGCTTCAGGTTTAATCTGAAAATCCGTGCGAAGCAATACTTGCAGCTTACGCACTTCATCCAGATACGAAGATTGTGTTTCCATGCGATTGTTGCTAATCCGGAGATAGACACTCTTTAGCCTTATCACATCCTTGACCGGAAGGTTACCACGGCGTGCCTGCAGTTCGTAAGACGCGATGAGTTCGTCAAGAAGATTGAGTTGATGATGATAACTGGAGAGGATAGTGCTATACTTCAAAAGCAAATAGAAACTTGTGTGAACCTGGAGGCGGAGATTGCGAAGCAAGTCGGCAAAGTCTTTTTCTGCGATCGATTTTGTCTGGCGAGCGATAGCAATACCGCTTTTTCGTTTGCCACCAAGAACAAGTAGTTGTTCGATACCGAATTGCTTTTGACCATCCCTTCCCACGTTGAAATATTTTTCATCCTGCGGGTCGATCACATTGAAGTCTGCAGAAATGACCGGGTTGGGATACGCTTTTGCCTGAAGGATAAGGGCCTCCTTTTCGTTGATTGAATATGTTTGAGACAACAGCAGTAGGTTTTCTTTTAGAAACATGTTGTCAGCCTGCAGGATGGTCAATGATAGGGTGTCATACGCCTGGGTTCCCGTGATGTTTAATATCAGGCAAAGTGCGGATGCTATTGTTTGAAGTCTCAGCATCGGTTTGGAAGCGCCGTAAATGAACGATTTGATTTTTCGTTTGATACAATAGTTTAAAGAGGACCGGCCCCCTACGAGCCGGCCCAACCCTAACCGCGGAGTTATCGAAGACTAACCTGTAAACTTGCGATATGAATTGCTCCGCTGACCACCTCAATTTGATACATACCACTTTGAAGTCTCTTCTTCGGTGAAAAGGTCATTTCAACCTGTTTTGATCCGGACGTAGACGCAAGAATGCGACTGCTCACCGTGCCATCGTTTTCTGTAAGGGTTACCCCCTTTGGATCAATAACCACAAATTTCAAATCTTCAGCTGTTGCGCTAACAGACAGCGTAGCTTTCAGCCTTTGTACCCGCGATGCTTTCGAAACAAGCTTGTTTGAAGAACCTCGCGACGCTTCAATGCGTGGTTTATCAAAACGGGAAACGCGAGCTACGCGTAGTTCTTCTTCAAGGTTTTCATTTTGAATCTTTAGTTTTATCAGATCATCAGCGATCTGTGCTGCTTGATTTCTTAAATTGTCACGCTCGTTTGTCAGGGCAGAAAGTTCGTCCTGCAGCGAACCCAGTGACTTCATCAACTCGGCATATCTCTTTTTCGACGACGAATTTTTGTTCCATGCGTTGCGAAGGGAAGATGAATTCTCCTGTAGCTTTTTCGTTAGAGATTCGATTTCGGCTGAAAGTTGTTTTGAGCGTTGCTCACTCTCGCTGACCGTTCTCAAGGCTTTGTCGCGTTCTTTTTCGTCGGAGAGTTTTTCTGAGACAAGACTTTCGTACTTGAGCTTCTCTGTGTTAAGTTGGACTTTGTAAAGGTTCTTTGACTCGTTTTCTACGAATCCCCAGATCAAGGAAGCTATCAGCAGGGCGATTGCGACAAATAAGACTGCACGAATGGATTTGTTTGCCATGGAATGAATTTTCGTGCAATAAAAGGTGGCCGCATAAAGCCCGGCTTAATCCCGAATTAAATCTCCCTTAAGATAGATCGACGGTGGGTAATACCACTTTGACAACGGTACCCGCGTTAAGATGGGAACTAATCGAGATTTCACCACGATGGCTTTTGATTACATGGTATGCCAGCGAAAGCCCGATACCGCTTCCTTTGAAAGTAGTTGTATTTCGGCCACGGTAAAATGGATCGAAAAGGTTGGCGATCTCATCTGCAGGAATGCCGATACCTTTGTCCTGGAACTCAAGTACAAGCGTAGCGGCGCTGCTTTGTAGCTTCACGGTTACCGCATGGTCGTTGGAATACTTGCATGCATTATCCAAAATGTTAGAAATTGCCCCCTTAAGCAATTGCTCATCGCCCAGCATGTTGAGTTTAAGGTCGTCGTCTATAGAAGCATCCATAATAATCGTGACTGTACAATCCGGATGGGCACGCTGCAACTCCGCCTTACAGTCCCAAAGCAACTCATCTACGCGAATGCGCGTGAATTTTGTCGCTACGTCTTCACTGCTTGCCTGCGCAAGCAGCAACAGTCGGTTCGAAACTCCATTTAGACTGGTAATATCTTCCCTAAGTGATATCAGGACGTCGCGGTACTCCGCCTTAGACCGGTCGTTCATTAAGGTGACCTCAATCTGACCCAAGATAGAAGCAAGTGGATTGCGAATTTCATGTGACGCATTGGCGATAAAGGTCTTCTGGGTGCGGAATGCCTGATCAAGCCTGCCAAGCATATTATTAAAAGTGCCAGCAAGTTTTGCGAATTCGTCCTTGCCGTTACCGTCGTCAAGGCGGCGATGCAAATTGGTTGCTGAGATTTCATCCACCTCCCGAATCACGTCCGAAATCGGGTCCAATGCCCGGCCCACATATAAGTAACCTGCAAGCATTATAATTAAAATGGCGACACCAAAAACGATGAAAAGAATCGTTCTCAAATTGGCGAGCTTTTGATTTCCATTGATATCGATCGCACCCACGATAACTACAAAGTGTCCGTATCGGTCTGAATACAATATTCCAAGGCACTCGTACGGCCCACGGTTAAATCTGACATCCTTTTCCAACCTGACATGGTCCAGCAATGCCGTGTCCACTTTAACGAAGTTCTCCGCGTCCGAACTGAAAAGAATTTTATTCTGATAGTCATAAATTTTCAGTTCTTCATTTGGAAGATTCATCGGATTGTCTTTTTCTATTCGCTTGAGAACGTCGACCGTAACTTCATCAACTTCGATCAGAAGGCGGGCATTGATAGTCGCTTTGTTGGCCAGCCTTTTATAAAATTCTTCTTTTCGATTGTTGGCCGAGAAATAGTAGACCGCGATTGACGTGGCCAACAAAATAAGGGCAACGATCGACACGAACAGAACGATCAGCCGGTTACGGATGTTCATAAAGACGGGGTCATCAAATAGCCGAGCCCGATACGTGTGTGAAGTAGTTTGGATGGAAAATCCTTGTCGACCTTTTTCCTGAGGATGTTGATGTAGACTTCCACCACATTGGTACCGGTGTCAAAGTTGATACCCCAGATCTTATCGGATAATTCTGCCTTGGAGATCACTCGACCGGGATGCCTCATAAAGTATTCAAGCAAATCGAATTCTTTAGCCGTGAGGGAAATCGTTTTTCCACCGCGCAATGCAACCTTCTTCTGAAGATCGAGAACGAGATCTTCCACCTGTAGGGACTCACTGCGGTGTTGGCCCGAGAAATCAAACCGCTTTGTCAATGAGCGTATACGCGCCAGTAGTTCGTCGAACTCAAATGGCTTTACCAGGTAATCGTCTGCGCCCGAATCCAAACCGGAGACTTTATCAGCGGTCGTTCCAAGAGCCGTAAGCATCATGATCGGCAGCCCTGGTTTTGCCGTCTTGATCTTTTTGCAAAGTTCAATGCCGTTCCTCCCGGGAATGATTATATCCAGGAGCATGATGTCGAAGCTGCGGGAAAGAGCAAGCTTCTCGCCAATAAAACCATCATAAGCGAGCTCAACTTCATAATTGTGCTGCTCAAGGCCTTTCCTGATAAAGGCGGCCACTTTTTGTTCATCTTCGACAACAAGAATTCGCATTTGAATATTGAATTGCGTTGATTATATAATTGAAATGCAGTGCAGCGCCATTCCTTCATTCCAAAAGTAGGCCAATTCTTATGCACTCAGTACACATGGCTGCTTGGTGCAACGATTTTAAGCCCAAATTAATTCTACGTTAAGCAGGCCTTTATGCGATGATGGTAGGTTGCATCAAATGAATTTAAGGAAGGTAGGGCTCGTCGTAACATTGTTCGCAGGCATCAGTACTTTGTCAAAAGGCCTGGATAGGAGATTGAATGGGATTTATATAACTGAAGATGATTTCCTAAACGACGTACTGTCGTACGCGTCAAATTCAAATGTCGACTCACTGATCGAAGCATCTGCTGGAGATATATATCTGATCAGAAGTGGCAAAAAGTTAGCTTTTCGCTTTGGTGCTGTTTATGGATATCGCGACCGCGGGCACAAATTCTTTGCTTTCGGCTCCAGGCGCATGTTCAGGCTGTATGGTTATTATGAGATTCTCGATGAGGGACCACTTTTCATTTACAACAAGCGCGTTCCTCACGTCCAATATCACTATGTGCAGGCAGCATTTTTCAGTTTGTCGCTCAACTCGGGCAAGTACCGTCTTACAAGAAAAAATCTCGCGAAGTATGCGCCCCTAACTTCGGTAGCCAAGAAAAAAATTTATGCAGTCAAAGACCATCGCTTGCTTGCCGAGATCGCTCATGACAAATGCCTCGTGAATGAATTGATTCTTTCATCCGCGCAATGATGAATAGGAGTCCTGACCTTAGCATCGGCCACAGGTCATACACAAGCAAATAAAATCCATTGGCCCAATGGAATCCCGGGATGGTCGCCTATTTTATTGCAACCTTTCCATACATAAGTTTCGAAGCCAAATTCGGCGTTAACTACATCAACAGATACACCGCGGCACCCCCAAGATATCCGATCAAAGCAAGGAAACTTATTTTTTTCAGATACCAGATAAAGTCGATTTTTTCCATGCCCATGACGGCGACGCCCGCGGCTGATCCGATTACGAGTAAGCTGCCCCCGGTTCCGGCGCAGTACGCCAGGTATTCCCATATCATATGATCCGTTGGATAGCTATCGATTGAATACATACCCATGCACGCGGCTACCAGCGGCACGTTATCCACAATAGCAGATACCATTCCGATGAGTGTAATGATAAAGCGATTGTCGCCCAGCAGGGTCGTTAGGTATTCTGCGAAATGGTGTAACATTTGCATCGACTCGAGCGCCCCAACTGCGAGCAGGATACCCATAAAAAACAAGACGCTGGGTACATCGATTCGCGACAAGGCTGTTGCTGCAGAATACCTTTTCTTTTCGAATTCATCGAGCTCCGGATTGATGAGCTCGGACACAACCCAAAGAACACCGAGCCCGAGTAGAATGCCCATGTAGGGGGGTAAATGCGTGATTGTTTTGAAGATAGGGACGAAGACAAGCGCGCCAATACCCACAAAAAGCATGAGCTTCCCGCCTGCCACGTATTCATGATCGGGATTGTCTTCACTGATGGTAACTCTCGGTTCAAGCCGGCCTTTTATCGTGAAGCTCAAATAGATCAACGGTACCAACAGGCAAACTACACTAGGAACAAAAAGTAACTTCATAATGGCAAGTGCTGAGATTTGTCCTCCGATCCAAAGCATAGTAGTGGTTACGTCACCTATAGGCGACCATGCTCCGCCGGCATTTGCTGCGATGATGATCATTCCGGCGAAGAAGGTTCGCTTTTTGTCATCCCGTACCAGCTTTTTTGTCAACGACACCATCACGATCGCGGTTGTCAGATTATCAAGCACGGCCGAAAGGAAAAACGTTACCCAACAGATGATCCAGAGTAATTGGCGGATGTCCGTGGTTGTGATTCGGTCCGTAATAAATCGGAACCCATGGTGTGCATCGATGAGCTCAACGATCGTCATCGCACCCATCAAAAAGAAAAGGATAGAGGCGATTTGTCCCAGGTGGTCTGCAATTTCAGAGTTGATAAATGCAGAATAGATCTCAGCGACGCTCAGGTTGTCGGCGTTTCTCAATGTGGCGGAGAAGTCAGCATAATGAGAACTCGCCGTAAGTGTGGATTCAGGTTGAGCAATGGCGGCAATCGTCCAACAGAGCACGCCGGTGATCAACGCTACAGGCGCTTTGTTGATTTTGATCGGATGTTCGAGGGCAATAAGCAGGTAACCAATAATGAATATGAAAATGGCAAGCGACTCCATAAGTTTTTATAATAGAATGAATAGGAATGTTGAACCGGTTGTATGCCGGTAAAGTGAAAAAGAGGAATGCGGCCTATGGCGCGTTAGAAACGATTGTTGTCCTGAATAGAATTTTCAGGTAGGGCGCGTACCCAAATAATACACGATCTTCTATCGGTGGAGCATTCATCACGCCGAAAAAACAAAGCAGCGCGCTTGATCCTTGTACAGTTAGATTTACTGTCACATCAGATGCAGTATCCAGATGCGTATCATTGTCACTTTCTTGCAACGGCGCGTGGTCGCCATGCAGGTTGTTGATGGTGAAGGCCCTTGAAGGCATAAGCTGCAGCCCCGAAGAATTATCGGTGCTGACAAATTGAAGCGCGCCAGTCTTCGCGTAATTTCCATCCACCGGCGTTGCGAAGCAGCTTGCCGAGGCAAGGATAAAGATCAGACATGTGAATCGAATGGTCATGCTTACTGAAAATGCTCTCAGTTGGACGCTCCCAAGATAGGATGAGCAAACTTATATTTTGACCCAGTCAACAGCGACTGGAATTAGAAGTCGGTTAAAAATTCGCGTATTATTCAAATTCCTGTGACCAACTGATGTTCGTATATATTCCATTCGTATCGCCTGATGCGTCATTGGTGGAATTATGACAGTGCCTCGCGCCTGTATTTAGTAAATTGTGTGCTGTCAAATCATGACGTTATGAAACACTACGTGGCACTTTCAACCTGTTTGATTTTGGGAGCCAATTCGATATACGCGCAACAAACTAATCCTGCGTCAAAAAACGAAGGGGACTGGATGAAAAAAGCCGCTGAGACAGAAGTCTGGACGCCGATTCCGCCAGTAGTTACACCAGGTAAGGACGCTGGCTCGCCACCGTCAGATGCGTTGGTGCTTTTTGATGGATCGAATCTTGATCAATGGGTTTCGACAAAGGATAAAACGCCGATTAATTGGACTAATGAAAATGGCGCGCTCACCGTCAACAAATCAATTCGCGGCAATAACATCGAGACGAAGCGCGCTTTCAAAGATTACCAGCTGCACCTGGAATGGCGTATCCCTGCCAACATATCGGGAGAAGGGCAGGCGCGCGGCAACAGCGGATTGTTTCTTGCTTCGACCGGCGGCGGTGATGCCGGGTATGAAGTCCAGATTGTCGACACATATAATAATGTGAACAAGACCTATGTAAATGGATCGGCAGGCAGTTTGTATAAGCAATTTGCGCCGCTTGCCAATCCAGCGAGGCCATTGGGCGAATGGAACAGCTATGACATCGCGTGGGTGGCTCCAACCTTTAATGAAGACGGAACGGTGAAGACACCCGCGCGTGTCACTGTGTTTTTTAACAATGTTCTTGTGCAGAACAATGTCGAACTAACCGGCGAAACCGTGTTTATTGGGAAGCCATCCTATAAGAAATACGACTCAGCGCCAATCAAGCTGCAAGCGCACGGTGATCCCAGTGAACCCATCAGTTTCAGAAACATCTGGGTGAGGGACCTGAACAAGTAACTAAGGGTATTCTATATTTTGCTCAACAACCCGTTCCAGCTTCCACCATTGTGGACAGAGGTGTAACCCTTTGATTTAAGAAAGCTCTTAGCAGTTCCGCTACGCATCCCTGAAGCGCACACGGTGATGATTGCTTTTTGTTTGTCTGGGATTCGATTGAGATTTTGTGCCAGTTGGTCTACGGCAATGTTCATAGAACCTTTAATGTGCCCTGCCGCATATTCTCCTTTGCTGCGGACATCGAGGATCACTGCTCCATTCTTAACGAGTTCTTTATAATCTACTGAAGGGCCTGCACCTATTAAGTTTTTTAGTAAGTCAATCATTTGGTCTCAATTTTATTTGTTCAATTTTTTTTGAATCGTGGATATGCCAAAAGGCAGATAGAGTGGACAAACACGAATGAAGCTTGTAGCGAGAAATACTGCTGCTGCAGCAATTAAGACAATTCCGAGCGTGCCTGTGACTACATCGGTCAGGTACAATACAATCAAGACAACCGCAATGAGGCTTCTCAAAATGCGGTCGACGTTACCCATGTTCGCTTTCATATGTTTTTTTGTTTTAAAATTATTGATGAATTTTTACCGAGTCTGTGACTAAAGTCACATGTGTCGCTGATGGGTCGTAATGCACGAAAAAATTAAGGTAAATACTGCGTGATAATCGAATCGTGAGCGGGAAAAGTACCACGGCAGTTCCGATGGTTGCGTAGATATAGACGTCAATCGGAGGATTAACCAATACCCGCAAGGCAACATAAACGGTAGTGAACAGCGCGACTTGCAACGCATGGCTCACATACATCGCTCCTGAATAGAAAGACGGTTCAAGTTCAAATCGCTGTCCGCAGGAGGGGCAATGGTCCGGCATATCGCTGCAATGTTTCAGGTCGTATGCAGGTGAGGTGAACAGGTTTGATTGCTGGCACCGTGGGCATTTCTGAAAAAGGATGCTGTGTAGCCGTGTTCCTTGCTTAATGAATGTCATTTTGTTGGCTTGGAAAAGAGGTTGGTCGTAAGGAAGCCGAGAACCGCTCCGTACACCGTGCTGTTAACCGGCGATGATGTGATTGGACAGGTCCCTGACATGCATCCGATATAATGCCAGTAAGCAAAACCTAACCCGGCACCGGCTAAGACGCCACCTGCTGTGATGATCCAATTCTTCATTTTCAGTTTTCCTTTTGAGTTGTTTGGCAGACGAAATGGGTTCTTGGGACGGAGGTGGCAGAGAGTGCCTTAAACCCACCTTCGATATCGAAAATGTGTTGCCATCCGCGAGCCTTAAGTATTGAGCATGCAAGCATGGAACGGTAACCGGTTGCACAGTGTATGTAAGCGGGACTATCCTGATCGATTTCTGCGAGATGGTCGTTGAGATATTCCAATGGAATGTTCACGGATCCATCAAGATGTTCTGCACTGTATTCTCCGGGTTTGCGCACGTCTATGACGTTGGGCTTCGTAGTGGAAGCAAGCTCGGCAAACGCCGATGCTGAAATCGACTGAATGGTATCAATCTCGCGGCCACTCTTGATCCAAGCGGATATGCCCCCTTCCAGGTAACCTAAGACGTGGTCATATCCTACGCGCGCGAGCCTCGTGACAACCTCGGCTTCACGCCCGGGGTCGGCCACGATAAGCAACGGGTGACTGACGCCGGTGATCAACGCACCGACCCAGGGAGCAAAACTTCCATCGATGCCAATGTTAATTGAGTTTGGTATGAAAGCCTTGCGGAAGATCTGTGCGGCGCGGGTGTCCAGCACCAACGCGTTTTCGTTGTTGGCCACTAACTCGAACTCTTCGGGTTTAAGGGCTTTGCTCGCCGCGGCAAGGACAGTATCGACGTTAGCAGCACCTTCTTTATTCAATCTTACATTTTCCGGAAAGTAAGCAGGTGGTGTGTCAAGGCCTTTGAGCACTTCATTAATGAATTCTGTGCGAGTCATGTTCGCCCGCAACGCGTAGTTGACCACCCGCTGATGGCCAAGTGTATCTGTAGTTTCTTTCATCATGTTCTTGCCACACGCTGATCCGGCGCCGTGAGCAGGGTAAACAACGATATCGTCAGGCAAGGTCATGATCTTTGATCGCAGCGAATCGTAGAGAAGTCCTGCGAGTTCTTCTTTGCTTAGGTTGGCAGCTTTTTGCGCGAGGTCCGGTCGGCCCACATCCCCCAGAAACAACGTGTCGCCACTGAAAATCGCATTTTCTTTTCCTTGCTCATCCTTTAAAAGGTACGTGACCGATTCCATGGTGTGACCGGGTGTGTGTAGAACTTTTACAGTCGCTTTCCCAACTTTGAACTCTTCGCCGTCTTCGGCGATGTGGGCATGGAACTTTGGCTTTGCGGTAGGTCCGTAGACAATTTCTGCGCCCGTCTTTTTGGCGAGTTCGAGATGCCCCGACACGAAATCCGCATGAAAATGCGTTTCAAAAACATATTTAATCGCCGCATTCTCTGCCTTTGCTCTTGCGATATAGGGGTCGACTTCACGCAAGGGGTCTATGATGGCGGCCTCATTGCCGGAGCGGATGTAGTACGCACCTTGTGCAAGACATCCGGTATAAATCTGTTCGATTTTCATTTGTTTTCGACTGATTTGATACTGCAAAGATCATGGACGGAGTTCTGAACATCGGTGACAAAAGTCACCCAGCTGATATTTTTTTAGGCATTATTTTTACCGATTCCGGAATCAAATTCGGGGGATTTCCCTTTATTATAGGTACCAATCGATTTCAATGATCTATCAAGGCGACGCAGGCACGCTCCATAAGCTATTCCCCATGTTCAGTCAGGAACTGGTGCATTACCTGGAGCAAATCGGGCAGGTAGTCGAATTCAAAACCGGGTCAATGTTGATGCGCCCGGGGCAATACTTCAAATATTCGATGCTGATCCTTGATGGTCGTGTCAAGCTTTTCAGAGACGGAGACGATGGCGAAGAGTTTTTCCTTTATTACCTGGAAAAGGGGAATGCCTGTGCGCTCTCGATGATCTGCGCTACCAAAAATGAAGCAAGCGCAATCAAGGCGAAAGCGGTTTCCGACGTGAAGGCGCTTATGATTCCAATCGAGTTCATGGATGTGTTGATGAAGAGTCACACGAGCTGGTATTACTTTGTGCTGGAAACCTATCGTTCGCGCTTTGAGGAGCTTATGTCGGTTGTCGATCAGGTGGCATTTCACTCAATGGATGAAAAGCTCGAGTTTTATCTCAAGCGACAGTTCGATTCGATGAGATCCAACACGATCTATACTACCCATCAGGAGATTGCCGATGACCTCAACTCTTCCCGGGAGGTAGTTACCAGGCTGCTGAAGAAGATGGAAGCAGACAAGAAAATCTCCTTGTCACGGAATGAAATTACCCGGTTGCGACTCGATTGATCCGCAATTACGATTTTTTCCTTTCACAAATCCTCTTTCCCGGACTTCCGCCTAAGCGCTATAGCAAAAGTCAATCATTTAAAGTGGCCGTCCATTGGCCTGACCTTTTCGTACATACTTCCCAAGCCGTATTAGAAAAGTATTAAAAACTTTTCAGGACTTCATTAGAATATCCCAAAGCTCATTAGAAAACCATTAGGATCGAAACATTCCTCGGGACGCTCAGTTATAATAGTAATACTATCATTTTTAAGCGTATGGCTACTTTGACTTTCAAACTTTCTAAAAACCTGTTCATCCGGGATCCTCAGGAAACCGAGTTGGGGCGTAATATCATCAAGCACGCAATCAGAATGATAGAAAAAAAGGGATTTGAGGATTTTACTTTCAAAAAACTTGCTGGAGAAATCAATTCCACGGAGGCGTCGGTCTATCGCTATTTTGACAACAAGCATAAGTTGCTGATATATCTTATCGACTGGTATTGGACCTGGCTTGAGTACCAGATCGACTTTCATATTAATAATGTGAAAGACCCTCATACGAGACTACGAATCTGCCTATCAAAACTGGCCGAACAAAAAGAGAAGGACCCACAAGTAGCCTATGTCGACGAAGCTGCGCTTCAGCGCATCGTAACGGCGGAATTTGAAAAAACATATTTAACCAAGCAGGTTGATGCAGACAACAAGATCGGGCTTTTCCTGCCCTATAAATCTCTCTGCAAAAAGGTGGCGACGGTTGTGTCGGAAGTAAGTCCGTCGTATAAATTTCCACATTCGCTTGTAAGTACGGTGTTGCTGACAATCAACCATCAGCTTTTTTATGCTGAGCACCTTCCCTCGCTTTCGGATATAAAATTTAATCCGGCAACCCATTATAAACAGTTCTCGAAATTTATCGAGGGCTTTGTCTTTAATACAATCGGAGCGAAGCCATGACAAACCTGGATATCTTACGTACGCTTCGGGAAGCTTCAATCTTCCTTAAAACAGACTTCGATCGCGCTGAGCTGATTAAGACAGAGAATAACAAGCGTGGCTATAAAGCAATTGATTTGTCCGAATACAAGCGCGATCTGACGGAAGCCGCGCGTCGGATAAACTTCCTGGTACTCGAGCAGTCGCTGCCTGCTTCACAGCTGTTGGAGTTTCTTTCCGATTCACCTGAACCCGTGGTGCTTTTTCGGTCAGACAACAAAGGAGATATTGCGACTGAGCTGTTTGCCAATGTGCAAGGCGTGGTTGTTTCTCTTTTTTCAACTCAACCATTCAATATCACTGAAAGATGGCTGCAGAACACTGACGGGAATATCGTCGCGTTAAGCATCCTGCCCTATCAGGGTGTCGTGAGTGACTTTCAATCGGACGGAAACGAACGCGAGCCGATGCCACCCGTCAAGCGGTTGTTTCGCTTGTTCGGGACGGAAAAAAAGGAAATAGGCTTCATCCTTATCTATGCACTTTTTATCGGTTTGCTAAGCCTTGTTCTGCCATTGGGTTTGCAAACAACCGTGGAACTGGTCTCGGGTGGCGTCTTCTTCAGCTCTGTCTACTTGCTGATAGGATTGGTGATCATAGGGGTGTTGGTCACCGGCGTTTTGCAGATCGTGCAAATCAGCCTGGTTGAATATCTCCAACGAAGGATATTTACGAAAGCTGCCCTTGAATTCGCGTTTCGAATACCCAGAATAAAACTGGAGGCGTTGTCGCGTAGCTACGCACCTGAGCTTATCAACAGGTTCTTTGATGTTATTACAATTCAAAAAGGCCTGCCGAAAATTCTTCTCGACCTTTCTTCAAGCGCCATTCAGGTTTTCTTTGGTTTGCTACTGCTTTCCCTCTATCACCCTTTCTTTGTTTTGTTCAGCCTGTTCCTGATAACATCGGTTGTCGTAATCTTTTACCTGACGGGCAGCCGCGGACTTCAATCCTCGATCAATGAGTCAAAGTATAAGTATAAAGTTGTGCAATGGCTTGAAGAGTTGGCGCGTACTATCAAGTCATTCAAACTTGCAGGCAACACCGATCTTCCGTTTCAGCGAACGGATCTGGCGACCAGCAACTATTTGAAATACCGGAAAGCCCATTTTACGATTCTCCTCACGCAATATTCGTTCTTCGTATTCTTCAAGGTGGCCGTAACGGGAGGCTTACTCATCATGGGTACAATCCTGGTCGTGGGGAGAGAAATAACCCTTGGTCAATTCGTCGCGTCTGAAGTCATTATCATTCTTGTTCTAAACGCGATGGAAAAAATAATGCTTTACATCGACGTAGTGTATGATATGCTGACGGCGGTGGATAAGCTCGCACACGTGACAGATCTGCCCATCGAAAAAACCGGTGGATTTGATTTTCCTCAAAATCGCGTTGCAAAGGGTTATAGTATCAAAGCATCTGAGCTTGGTTACCAGTACGAATCATCTTCTGCACCAGCATTGACAGGAATCAATCTCCGCATCGAAGCAGGAGAGAAGGTTTGTATTTCTGGGCCCGGCAGCAGTGGGAAATCTACGCTCACAAATATTTTATCTGGGCTGTACACGGATTTCTCGGGGAGTGTCTCCATCAATAACTACTCATTGCGCGACCTCGACCTCACACAGTTGCGGGACAAGGTGGCTCAAAATATTTCCCCAGAGGATCTCTTCGACGGAACGATCTATGATAACGTTGGACTTGGTAAACCAACGACGACCATTGAAGACGTCATCTATTCGTTGGAAAAAGTTGGTCTCAAGGATGAAGTCGATTCTTTGCCCGAAGGAGTCAATACCCATATTGTCAGCGGTGGTGCCGGGCTTCCTGGGTCGTTCGTTCATAAACTCATTCTTGCAAGATGTCTTGCCAAAAAGCCTGAACTCATTATTCTGAATGATTTCTTCTCAGGCTTGGCAAAGGCGGATAAGCTTGATCTCCTGAAATGTGTTATCAGTCCGGGATTCCAGTGGACGTTAGTCGCCGTTTCCAACGATCCGCTTGTGATGGCGGCCTGTGACCGCGTAATCATTTTGGACCGGGGCCGCGTGGAAGCCGAAGACACTTACAGTGCGCTATTAAAGCAAGGCGTCATTAACAAATATTTTATCTGACTATGCTGAACCTTTCGAAAGAATCAATCCGTAATCAGATTCCGCATTCAAATCTGTACACACTCCGGTCTCTGCAGACACCGCGTGGCGGCAGAATACTTGCGAGAATATTACTGGTGCTGCTGTTTATTTTTTTAGTAATGCTTTTTCTTCCCTGGCAACAGAACATTAGAGGCAACGGTGCAGTAACGGCGTTGGATCCGATGAACAGACCGCAGGCGGTTGAATCGGTGATCGGAGGTCAGATCCGCCGATGGTATGTGAAAGAAGGCGACTATGTCAATAAGGGAGATACGATCGCAACTATAACTGAAGTTAAGGAAAAGTATTTCGATCCCCTTTTCTTAACACGTCTGGGACAACAGATCGAGTCAAAAGAAAACAGCCTTGAAGCGAAACGAAAGAAATCTGAAGCCCTTAAGCGGCAGGTGATAGCCCTCAAGTCTGCGATGAATCTAAAGCTAGAGCAGCTTAAAGCAAAAGTCAGCGCTGAAAAAATCCGATTTCAAAACGCCGAGAATCAATACATCCGGAATAAGAAACTCTATGAAGCGGCAAACATTCCGCTCACGAAATTCCAGGATTTTGAATATAAATACCAGTTGAGCCAATCAGACTACGCAGCAGTAAAACTCGAGCTCGATCGCACGGAGGCTGAATATTTCGATAAAATAAGTAAGAGTGAATCCGAACTAAGTGGTACACAGGCAGAAATTTTTGAAGGAGAAGCTGAGTTGACAAAGGCTCGTAATGAATATGCCAATAACCAAATCAGAAATGGCAGGTACACCATTCTTGCGCCGCAATCAGGTTATGTTGTTAAAGCAGTCAAGGCGGGGATAGCCGAAACCGTTAAAGAAGGCGAGGCGATCGTAACCATTATGCCGCAGTCAGGGGATCTCGCAGTTGAGATGTATGTCAAGGCGATGGACGTTCCCCTGATCGGCAAAGACCGAAAAGTCAGAATCCAGTTCGATGGATGGCCGGCGCTTCAGTTTTCGGGCTGGCCGAGTGTATCGGTAGGGACATTCGGTGGAAAGGTGAAGGTGATCGATTATGTAAACACAAAGCCGGGAGAGTTTAGAATACTGGTTGTGCCGGACGAATCCCAGGAGCGCTGGCCGCCTCAGCTGCGCAACGGATCAGGAACCAAAGGTTGGGTTATGCTTGACGACGTCCCGGTCTGGTATGAGTTGTGGCGTCAGTTGAACGGCTTCCCGCCAAGCCTGTACTCGAACCCGCATGAGGATGAGAAAACAAAAACGGTGCTCTATGAAGATGCCAAAAAAAGTAAGGTATGAGCGCGGTTAGACTATTGATGCTTTTTGCGAGTGTGTTTTACGTATCGGCAACAGTTGGTCAAACTCTTGACAAGTTGTTTTCGAAAGAGGACTCGCTGAAACCTTTTAGCCTGGATAAATTTTATGATCAAATTTTGAAGAACCACCCAGTTGTAAGCCAGGCGGAATTGATGAACGAGATGGCCCGGCAGGAACTTCGCTATGCCCGGGGTAGTTTCGATCCTAAACTTGCGGCCAGCGCCGATCACAAGCAATTTGACGACAAAGTCTACTATACTAAGGTCGACGCTGCTCTAAGCATTCCGACGTGGCTGCCGGTTAATCCAAAAGTTGGATATCAGGATCACAGCGGCGCTTTGCTCAATTCCGAAGAAAGAATACCTGGGCAGCAGCAGATGTATGCGGGCATATCCATCCCGATCGGAAAAGGGCTCTTCACGGATGAACGAAGGACCGCTGTTCTTCAGGCTGAACAATTGAAGTCGATGGCTGCTGCTGATCAGGTGAAGGTCATCAATAAGATACTGTTGGAGGCAGCGAAAGACTACTGGCATTGGTTCTTCTCATTCTATCAGTATAAGCTCATGAATCAAAATGTCGCGATTGCGCAGGAGATCATGGAGCGGACAAGGCTCAACGCACTGCAAGGCGAGGCGGCCGGCATCGATACGATACAGGCGCGTATTAACTTGAAGTCAAGACAGATTGAACTGCAGGAGGCGGCGGTTACACGATTGAATGCGGAGATTCAACTTTCGAACTACCTGTGGAGTGATGAGAAAGAGCCCGTGTTTCTCGATCGTGCAAACCCCGTGATGACCAGGTTGGATTCAGGCATTGTTAATTCTGTACAGCTTGACAGTCTGCTTTCTTACGCACCCGAAAATCACCCTGAGCTCAACAGCCTCACGGCGAAGATCAAGCAGATGGAACTCGAAAAATCGATGGCCCGTGAAATGCTTAAGCCCCAACTTGATTTGAGTTATTACGCGCTTAGCCAGCCTACTGCCTCGCAAACATTTGACTTGAGAAACGATTATAAGTTGGGTGTTGACTTTTCAATCCCGTTGTTCCTGAGAAAAGAAAGATCTAAAGTAGCGTTGGCCGAAGCCAAGATCACGTCTGCAAGGCTTCAAAAGACGCAGTTGCAGCGTGAGATTGTGAGTCGCATTCGGATGCAATATCACCAGTATACCAATATGCGAGCAGTGATCAGCCAACAGAGTGAGGTTGCGGACTTATATTCGAAACTCGTTTCTGCAGAACTGATAAATCTTGAAAACGGCGAAAGCGATCTGTTTAAAATAAATCTCCAGCAGGAGAAACTGATTCAGGCGCACGTGAAGCTCATCAAGAGTCATGCGGAACTTCAGAAACAAAAGGCGATGCTGTTCTGGGAAGCGGGTAATAGCGCGAGGGCGATACGTTAGCTTCAGTTAGGCAGGTGGGCACAATGCAGTAGCAATAAACACTTCGAGATGTAATAAGCCGCGGTAGTCGTGGATGATGCGTATGGAAAATTACCTTTGCGGCTCTTTGCGTTCTCAGCGGTTTCATGCATTCTATAACTTGTCGCACCATCCAAAGTTGCTTTTGGCGACTTTCTCTTTTTCTTTTTTCAGGAACTCCAGGAACGCTTCGGCGACCGGTGACAGCTTTTTGCCTTTGAGATAGATCAGGCTCCATGTCGTTGTAATAGGAAGACCTTTCACAGGTACGATCTGAAGTTGCTTTAATTGAATTTCATTCCTGATGCCAATGAGGGGCATGATGGAAAACCCAAGACCCGCCAGCACCGCCTGTTTCACCGCCTCGTTCGAGGTGAGTTCCATCTTCTTTACGGCTGGTATCCGGTTCCTCTCGATGAATCGCTCCATTACCTGGCGTGTACCCGAACCCCGTTCGCGGTAAATCAATGGCAGCGACTTGAATATTTCCTTGGATTGAATTTTTCCGGAAATTTTATGCGTTGAATTGCCAATGAGAAAGAGTTTGTTTTCAAGGAGATCCAGCCGATCGACCCTGAGCTTGGCGGGCAGAATAGATACTAAAGAAAAGTCTACTTCATTGTTTTCAAGACTTTCAATCACGCGCGACTTATTGGTAACGTCCATGAGCAATTCAACGCCTGCGTGCTGGGTGACGAAATCCGAGAGGTAGTAAGGCATTACGTATTTCCCCGTCGACACGACTGATATTTTCAACCGGCCCGTCAGCTGGCCTTTGTATTCGTGCGTTTTGCGATTGATGGCATACGCCTGGTCGAGGATGTTCTCTGCCAGTGCGGCAATTTCCTTTCCGAAGTCCGTGACGTGAACCTTGCGGCCGACGACCTCAAAGAGCGGAATGTCGAATTGTAGTTGAAAGTTTCTCAACTGAATTGAAACAGCGGGCTGCGTGAGGTGCAGCTCTTCCGCCGCCCGCGTTACACTGCGGGTCTGCGCGATCTTCAGAAATACCTGCAATTGGTGAAGCGTGTAATGCATAAAAAATATTTATGTAAATGTAAAAAAACATAAATAAAAATTAATCAAGTCCACACTACACTTTTGCAACGCCAAATCGAACGAATCAATAAAACCTCAATGGACATATGAATGATTGTTTGCCCGTTCTCAGACTTCAAACAAAAGCCTTCAGCGCTTTTATTTACCTGCTATTGATGGTATTACAATGCCTGGTGGCATCAGGTCAGCAGTCGATGTCGCCGGATGAAGCGTTAAAGCGTCTCAAAGAAGGCAATGAACGCTTTGTCAATGGCAAGCCGATACGTCCCCGACAGGATATCGCGCGGGTGAAAGAGGTCTCAACAACGCAGAGTCCTTTCGCAACAATTGTCGGATGTTCCGACTCACGGGTGCCGAATGAAATCATTTTCGACCAGGGGCTTGGTGATCTTTTTATCGTAAGAACCGCAGGGCAGGTCTCCACCTACGCGTCGTGGGGCAGCATAGAGTTCGCGGAAGAAATTCTCAAGTCGAGGCTGATCGTGGTGTTGGGACATTCGGGATGTGGTGCGGTAAACGCGGCCATCAACCTGCCTGAGGTTCCCGGACATATCATCACCCTCATCAACGCGATCAAACCCGCAGTGGATCGTGCGAAACTGAAGAATCCACCGAATCTCGCAGATGCTGCGATCCGGGAAAATGTACTCATGCAGGTTGAGCAATTGAAGTCGCTGGAACCCGTGCTCGCAAAACGCGTGCGCGAAGGAACGATAAGAATTGTCGGGGCAGTCTACGATCTGCACACTGGAAAAATTGAATTTTTTGAATAACACCATGCTATCAAACATTCTTTCCCCCATGGTCCTGGCTTTCTTGCTGGGCGTTATCGCCTCGCGACTGAAGAGCGACTTGAAATTTCCGGACTCATTCTATCAATCGCTTACCATCTACTTGCTTGTCGCGATTGGAATGAAGGGAGGTTACAAATTGTCAGCAGCGTCATTCTCTGACGTGCTTCAGCCTGCGCTGGTAGCAATCTGTTTGTGCTGTACAATTCCCTTCTGGACTTACTTCCTTATGCGGAAGGCCGGGAAGTTTAATGTTTTTGACTCAGCGGCAATGGCGGCGCATTACGGTTCCGTATCGGCAGTGACGTTCAGCGCAGCGTTGGCATATCACGAAAATCTCGGTCTCAGCTATGAAGGTTTTATGCCGAGCCTGTTGGCGATGATGGAAATCCCGGCAATCATGATCGGAATTTCTCTTGCGAGATTGAACTCATCAGATGAGAAGGCGCGGGTTCCGATCAAGGACATTGGGCGCGAGTTGCTCACAGGTAAGAGTAGTTTGCTGCTGATAGGTTTCATGCTCATCGGATTCCTGGGTGGAAAGACCGGGTGGGAGCAAGTTGCGCCACTTTTTGACATACCGTTCAAAGGCGTGCTCACCATCTTCTTGCTGGAAGCGGGTCTCATTGCTGGAAAAAAACTTTCCGACCTCAAACAAGGTGGAGTGTTTTTGTTTGGATTCGGAATCGTATTTCCAATCATACATGCTTTCCTTGGAATTTTTCTTGGTCACATCGCAGGGCTCAGTGTTGGTGGATCAACGATTCTTGGCGCTCTTGCCGCAAGCGCGTCCTACATCGCTGCCCCCGCTGCGTGCCGGGTAGCGTTACCCGAAGCAAATCCATCATACTACCTGACGGCCGCACTGGCCATCACGTTTCCTTTCAATATTCTGATTGGGTTGCCCTTGTATCATGAAATAGCAGTATGGCTGATACCATCATAAATATGAACACCAACTCTAACACGCTCCTGCTCACAATTGTCACGGAGGAGTCATTGTCCGGCCTGATCGAAGAAGAAATCATTGTGCTCGGAGCCAAAGGATTTACTTCAACGAGTGTGTCCGGTAAGGGCTCAAGCGGATTGCGGAACAATCATTGGGATGGCATGAATGTGCGGATTGAAAGTATAGTTACTGAATCTGTATGCGAGAAAATTCTCTCTCACCTGCAGGAGAAGTATTTCGAACGTTATGCCGTGATAGCATTTTATCATCCTGTTAACCTGATAAGAACGAGTCATTTTAAATGATGGCGCTTCAAATGGGATTTGCAAAATCGTGTTTTTTGAGCCACTGATGACACGGATTTACACGGATGTGCCTGACGGCACCGAAGAAATAGAAATGAAAAGACTTATTAAATAACCCTATGCAACCCAACGCTGAAACACAATTCTCTTATAGAAATTTTACTGTTAGGGAATGTCCTGGATTTCAAAACAATGGCACGGAAAAAAGCACCGGCACCGAGGATTGTCAAGCCCTCGTGATTTTCTCTTGTCAGCATTGCTATCACGGCGAGCGATGTTTCTTCTGTGAATCAGTACCTGAAGTGTGGTGCCTCGCCGGGAAGAGGTCTGCTAGAATCAAGATCTATTGTGACCCCGATCGATGAGTATTCAATTTAATTGTTGGGTTCTCCGGCACTGATCCATGTAGCAATCAGGGACAACTCAGACACTGTTGGTTTTTGTCCCGGCGGCATTCTCCGATATCCGCTGGCCCAACTCATGGTTCCGTACAATTGACCGCTTCGCGCCAGGCTGCTGACTCCTGTGTAGGAGGTGTAAAATGAGCCATGGCAATTGGCACACTGATACTTTAATAATATGGGCCTTATGTCCGTGGTAAATGACACCGTTGCTGTGCCGCCCGAAGAGTTTCCGGACGAAGAAGATGAAGACGACGACGAAGATGAGGATGACGACGAAGAGGATGCCGCTGATGAAGAACCCGAACCTGTAGGATCAGTGGTTGCGCTTGATTGTGTAGCTGATGTCGTTTTTTTCGCCAGTGTTTCGAGATTATCGTTAACGCACGCGGCAGCGCCGAATGCAAGAATCGTCACGATGACAAAGCGACACGCAATGCTTACAACGATCTTAAACATAAATCCTGATTTTGCTCAGTGTCAATGCTTCCTCCATTTGCATAAGTAACGACAAATCCGCGAAAAATTTTGTTCTGGCCAGAATATGAATATCAGACGACGTTGTCTGTCGACCAAACCGACCGCATCGATTAATAATAATGAGCAGTCAGCAGTGGGTTTTTGAGAACATTTGGGGAAATTTTTGATTCTGCAGGTGGTTTTCTGCTTGCGTGCAAAACAATTAACAATGCATTTGGATAGCTTTAAAAGTCGAATGTGAATGCCATTTGAGGCTATCAAATTTGAGATTTGCATGTATGCTTAGAAAATTTCCCGTGCTCTTGTTTTTCGTTCTGCTCAAGTTTGTGCTTCAGTTCCAACTGATCGGTGACGGATATGAACTTCACCGGGACGAATTTCTTCACCTCGATCAGGGCAGGCATTTGGCTTGGGGTTATTTGTCGTTACCGCCTTTTACATCGTGGATAGCCTGGGTCGTTTTTCAACTTGGCAATTCTGTATTCTGGGTAAAATTCTTTCCAGCACTCTTTGGCGCCCTTACGGTGATTGTCGTTTGGAAATCGGTTGAAGAACTGGATGGTGGTTACTTTGCGCGGATTCTCAGTGCGGTTGCCGTGATCTTCTCCGCGATTCTGCGTATCAATATTTTGTTTCAGCCAAACTCCCTCGATATTTTATGCTGGTCGTTGCTTTATTACGCTATCATTAAGTACATCCGTTCCGATGGCAACAATAAATGGCTTTGGATAGCTGCGTGCATTTTTGGTTTTGGATTTCTCAACAAATACAACATTACATTTTTCCTTTTGGGCTTGCTGCCTGCGTTAGTGATCACAGAACATCGGGTACTATTCTTAAGGCGAGGCTTTTACCTCGCCATTGGTTTTGCCTTGCTTGTCATTTCACCGAATCTTGTTTGGCAATATCAGCACTCATTTCCAGCTGTGAGTCATCTGGAGTTACTGACAAAGACACAGTTGGTAAATGTCGAGCGTACCGGATTCATCAAGGAACAGATCCTATTCTTCTATAACTCGGTTTTTATTTTGATTGTCGCGTTTATTGGCTTCTTTACCTATGAACCATTCAGAAAGTACAGGGTCTTTTTTTGGAGCTATGTTTTTACAATTTCGATCTACATTTACCTGCATGCGAAGGGGTACTATGCGGTTGGCCTTTATCCTGTGTTCATTGCATTTGGATCTGTTTACCTCGAACGCTTGCTTGCAACAGGCTGGCCCCGATTCTTAAAACCTGCTGCGATCATATTACCAGTACTTTTGTTTTTGCCGGTTATTAAGATCGCGTTCCCAATTGAGGACCCTGAAATCATTAGAGAAAATGGTGAACGATTTAAAAAACTTGGATTGTTGCGGTGGGAGGATGGAAAAGATCATATGTTGCCCCAGGATTTTGCCGATATGCTTGGATGGAAGGAGTTGGCCGCCAAAGTAGATCAGGTTTATGAAACTATTCCTGACAAGAACTCAGTAATTGTCCTTTGCGATAACTACGGTGAGGCGGGGGCAATCAACTATTACTCCAGGAACAAAGGCATCCACGCTGTTTCAATGAATGCCGATTATATCGATTGGTTTCCTTTGGATCACGAAATCACGAATGTGATTCGGGTAACGGAAAAGGATAACCAGCCTGTAACGGAAGATCAAAGGCGCTTATTCCAGTCGGTAACCCAGGAGGGTCAGATTGAAAATCCATTTGCGCGCGAGCAAGGGACGCAGGTTTTTGCTTTGAAAGGCGCAATCATGCCTGTGAATCAAAAACTTCAGGAAGAAATCAATAAACGCAGGCTGAAAAAATTATTCTGAAGAACCCGGAACCAGGTAGTTGTTGTCGGTTGATAAAGGTGCAGCTACGAGTGTCCTTACTTTAATAAACGATTTCGGGTTGATATTCTCCGCGTTGTTGTTGGTACAAGCTCCAGTAAAGTTCCGCGATCGCGTGTGGCGTATAACGGGCGTCACCTTCCCGCACAATTCCATTTACGGTGATCGTGGCTACGTGCACATTGCTACCGGAGGCCACGGACGAAGCAGCCAGTACAAGGTTTCTCATCGCAGCTTTTCCCATGCTGAGCCCCAGCATACGAGGCATTGGCTTTAATGCAAGTCCGCCACCGGTAAAGAACAGTTTCCCCTGACCACGGGACAGAAATAGCGGAAGGAATTTTTTTAGTACATGGAAAGCGCCACCTGCATTTATATCCATTTGCTGTTTGATAGCATCCCAGGTCTCGTCTTGAATGGCTTTTGCACGATAGGTGTAGGCATTAAAGAGTACTACATCTGGCGTGCCGTGGAGTGAGATAATCTGTTCCACCGCAGCTTCCAGTGCGCCCGCGTGTGCAACGTCCGCGGCTGATACTGCCGTGTCAACTCCCAGCGCAGCAAGCTCATCGGCAAGAGAGTTTAGTTTTTCTTCCGACCGTGAGATCAATCCAACACGAAACCCCTGCGCGCCAAATATTTTTGCCGTTGCCTGACTGATGCCTTTCCCGGCACCGATTATTATTAGGTTCATTTTATTTAAAATCCAGTTGCTGGTAAGAGAAACAGCTCTCGTGGCTTAATGTTTAAAGTTTATCGATTAGGAAGAAATCTTTCTAATCGACCCCCAAATCGCTCGTCTGGACGACGGTAAATCAATTTCGCAAGATGTGTCAAGTCGCGGCCCCAAGGCATTCGTTACCAATCACCAAATCAAACCCGCATCCTTATGAGAAAACTGCTTACAACAGCATTTGTCGCTGCCACCCTGTCGGTATGGTCACAAGACTTAAGCCAGGCCGTTGAGATTCTTGAAGACTTAAGTGATCAATATGGTAAACATCTCGACCTGAAGTCAAAGGGAAGCGATGTTACTATCATTTACATTCCCACAACAGATCAGCCTTTCCGCGTTTACGATCAGTTTAAAGAGGTAAAATTCAAACCCAACGTTGTTCTCGTCGGTGGCTTCGGAAACCCTGGTGGTCATGGAGGTATGATGCCGATCGACCATTTGCGCGATGGATTCGTGACCAAGTATGGCAAAAAATTCCCATCGATCCTGCTGGACCCCTCAAGTGCAGTTGCAAAAGCGCTCGGAGTGAAGGGTCATTCCGTTATCAACATCTCGATGAGAAAGAAGAAGGTCACCGACTTCGTGGATTATGGTAACAAGTTCGATGACTTTATGAAGCGTATCGACAACTATAAGCAAAAGGGTAAATGATTCAGTTGTTAAACGTCACGAAAACGTACCGAAGCCTGAGTGGACCGGTTAATGCGCTAACGAATGCTAACCTCCTGATTGCAAATGGAGACAACGTCGTTATCGTTGGAAAGTCAGGAAGTGGCAAGTCTACCTTGTTGAATTTAATTACGGGCATAGACCGAAGCGAGTCCGGTGAGATTGTTGTGAATGGTACTGCCCTTAACAGGATGAAAGAGGGTCCGCTGTCAGCCTGGCGCGGCAGGAACATCGGGATCGTCTTCCAATTTTATCAATTGCTTCCTACGCTAACCACGACAGACAATCTGATTTTTCCGATGGAACTGGTAAGTGCAATTCCTGCTGCGGCTCGAAAACGGCGTGCCCATGAGCTTCTTGAGCTCGTTGGGCTTTCCGGAAAGGAGAAGAAATATCCAAACGAGTTGTCGGGTGGAGAGAAACAACGGGTCGCAATCGCCCGCGCACTCGCGAACGATCCTCCGTTGATTGTTGCTGATGAGCCTACGGGCAATTTGGACAGTAAAACCAGTGCTGACATCCATCAACTTTTTAACAGATTGAACGCGCAAGGTAAAACGGTTGTGAAAGTTACCCATGAAAGTGTGGATCACCTTGTTTTCAACAGGTTGTTTCGCATTACTGACGGCACGGTCGAACAGATTGAAAATCCGAAAAGCCGATGACACCTGTTTTGAAAAAGCTTCTTGGGGAATTCAGGCAAATGAAAGGTAAACTCCTGCTTTGCATCTTAGCAACAGCTGTGTCGGCTTGGGGAATCTCGTCCGTCTTCTATGGGTATCTGATGGCCGAACGGGATTTCAAAGTGAACTTCGGAGAAACGCGCCGTGCGGACATCGTCATAACAATCGACCAATACAGTGCTGCGATCGGGGAAAAATTACTTGACGACGATGCAGTTCTTGATGTGGAACGACGAGAAATGGTCTCATCCAGGATTAAGAATAGCAAAGGCGTATGGATGACACTTTTGTTGTTCGGATGCGAGGATATCTCAAAACCGCGAATGGATCGTTTTGAAATTACGGATGGCTCCATAAAATCTGACAACTTTATTTTTATCGAAAGGAATGCCAACGATTTTCTTGATTACTACTCTGACACCGCAATAGTCGAGCTTGGGAAAGAAAAAAAGCGAGTTGCATTTTTTAAAGCGGGCATTGTTCATGATGCGGGGCAGGCTCCTGCGCAAATGGAACGGGTCGTTTATGGTTACACCTTGAACAAAACCATCGATTCATTGCTGCAGCCACAACGCATCAGATTGCTAGTTGGCGTCAAGGGTCATGATCATTCGATGCAGTCCCTTCAGGTAATTGCTGATCGGCTTAAAGTGACTGCAGCCGCGAGTGGAGGTAAAGTAGCTGCGATCCAAATCCCCACGCCCGGCAAACACGTTCATCAACCGATTATCGACGGCATATCTTTCCTTCAGATGAGTTTTGGAGCCGTCTTGATCGTTCTCGGAATTACACTGTTGTCTTTGATCTTACTAACATGGCTTTTTCCGCAACTCGTTCAAATTGCAATCATGAAAGCAGTCGGGGCCTCGACCCGACAAATACAATTTGGTTTTCTTAGCGCATTGCTAATCATTATTTCTTTTGGATTGGTGATTGGACTACCCTTAGGATTTCGTTCCGCCATCTTATTTAATAAGTTTATCGCGCTGCTCCAGAATTTTGACGTAGTCGACGAGCCTTTCCCCTGGTACGTTCATATTGAGGTGTTGCTGGTTTCATCAATCATTCCTTTCCTCTTTGGTATGGCGCCTATCAACCAGGTGTCTCGTACTAAAGTTCAGCACACGCTGACTACAACTTTTGAAATTCAAAGCGTCGGGTTACTTCGCTTTCTTCGTACCATGATGGGCCACGCGAGGTCGCGGTATGCCTTTGGAAACCTTTTGCGCAGCCGCTATCGAGCGTTATTTTTGATGGCATTGATGGCCATTGGCACCGGCTTATTTTTCACTGGCTTCAATTTGTCCTATTCCTTTCGCTCAGATTTCGAGAACTTCTATCGCGGATCCAACTACGAGGCCACAATCTTTCTTTCCGACACGACACGGCAGCGATTGACTTTTTTGGAAAGTCTCACGACCGTCAAATCGGTAAGCTATATCCGGGCTCAGCGACTGTCCTATGAAGTTCCCGATTTGAATAAAATTGAAACAGCCTCAGTGCGTATCTATGAGCCGGGCTATGACCTTAATCAAGATTTGATTGTTGTGGGAAAGGTAGATCGCACCTGCGAAAATTGTGTATATGTCCATCCCAGTATGGTGGGATCAGGTTTCAGTAGTGTGAACTTTGGCGACACTTTGGTTTTGACAGGCAACACAGGGGAGTTTAAGGCAATTTATTCCGGTGTATTAAAAGATGTGGGTGGCGTACATGGGGGCGGTTCGATGACATTCTTCTCAACCGTCAAAAATCCTTGGTTTAGTATTGTCGCAGTTGATTTGAAATCCGGTGTGCGCATGAACCAGGCGCTCATTGAATTGGAGGCTGCGCTGAAGAAGCACGATATCAAATACAACACAATCAGTGACGTGGAGACATCACTGGAGGGTGCGTATAATCATTTTCTTCCCACGTATCTCATTGTGGAGGGGATGGGTTTGTTTACCATCGTGCTTTCCTTTTTCGGCATTATCATCGTATTGAACCTTACGATTCAAGAGCGCACGATGGAGATTGGTATAGTGAAAGCACTTGGTGGTACAAGCGCTGATATGGGATGGCTCTTTGCCGTGGAATTCGCGGGGATAAGTTGTGTGGCGCTCGGCATTGGATTTCTACTATCCACGGGAACAACCGGCTTTCTATGCCGGCTTTACGGTGAGATGGTGAGAGGGCAAGCGATTCCACCATTAAATAATTATTTTGTGATTTTCATGACCACGATCCTGTTGCTGGTACTTCAGGCGTCATTAATTTTCTTGCACAGTCGTTCTCGTATCCGGCGAACATCGATCGCTCTTTTAAACTACCTTGGGTAGCAAGGCGATGGATCAAAGAATTAAAAAGGCATACGACTTTATTAAACGCAATTTCCGCGAAAGACTCTCGCTTAAAACACTCGCGAGGGAAATAGGTATTTCACCGTTCCATTTTCAGAGACTGTATAAACAGCAAATGCATGAGTCGCCAGCGGAAAGCATCACTCGAATTCGTCTTGAAAGGGCGCGAC
Organism: Cyclobacteriaceae bacterium; assembly: GCA_044223825.1. Classification (GTDB taxonomy): domain Bacteria; phylum Bacteroidota; class Bacteroidia; order Cytophagales; family Cyclobacteriaceae; genus ELB16-189. Next base: position 173,917 of record JBGALO010000007.1, read on the forward strand.
ACCTGATGATTATCGACGCGACCATTCCGCTTTTGAGGGTTGCCGCTGACTGCGGGTTCTCTTCATTGTCTGCATTCAGCAGGGCCTTTTCAAAACACTTCGGACAAGCGGCAACACAGTATAGCCTGAAGTTGCGCAGTCACTTGCAAGGCCGGTCAGATGCATCGCTTGAGGTGGAGGTTGTCACATTTGCCGGCGCGCTGATACTGTATGAACATACGTCCATGATGCGAGGAACCCTTCTCCAGGATTTCCACAAAGCCCAGACTGTAGGCAGGAAAAAAGGAGTGAAGATAACCGGCAGAAAGTTCGGCGTGATGACTCACCTTGCTTTTCACGCGCATGGCAGTCATCTCAACTACTATGCGGGCGTGGAGATCACGTTTTCAAAAACTGTTCTTGAAAGATCTGGCAACGTATTCGTGATTCCGCACGGAACCTACGCAAGGTTCTTCACTGATTCTCCTCATGAAGAACTAAGGAGTATCTTCATGCAGTTTAAACTGCAGTGGCTTGACAAATCAAAGTACATGATTTCAGATACGTTTTCATTTGAAGAGTTTTTAGAAAAACCAGGTAGTTTACGACGACACGTTTATGTGCCTTTGAAACTCAAATCAATTCGTACCGCACGCAGAGGTCAGTGAGGAGTAGAGCTTTAAAAATTCATTCCGTTTGGGTGAAATATTCCGGGAAGAAAATTGTGATTTTCAGCTATATATGAAAGCATACCTGCCCATTTTACCATTTCTGTTTTTGTTCGCCTGTGGATTGATGGAGAAGAGGAATCCAATCAATTATCTCGACCAAATTCCTCCCGGGAAAACTGCAGCTCTATTTGCGCCGGGCATTGTGAGCACAGACTCGTTCGAGCACAGCTCGCCGGTGTTCTCGCCCGATGGTCGGGTGGTTTTATGGAATATCGTGAGCAGGTTGAACCCGGACTACATGCTCGAAATGGTTTATGATAATGGGAAATGGTCTGCTCCCCACAGGCCATCGTTCGGCGACAAGGCAGCAGACGATTATTATCCGTCGTTTTCCCCCGACGGCAAGACGCTATACTTCGCATCGCGTAGAGAGAATCCACCGGGCTATAAGGGTAACAACATGCGGTTGTGGTCTGTTGATCGCACAGACACTATCTGGGGTAATCCCGTTCCTTTCGATTCCGTGATTTCAAAAGGTAAAGAGTATGCTCATTCGATCACGACAAACAACACGCTATACTTCTCCTCCCAGGATCGGGGCCCGACAAGCTGGGATATACATGCATCACAATCCCGGGAAGGTCGCTACACAGGAATTGTTACATTACCGTTTGGCATCAATAGTATTAATTACGAAGATGGCCCGTTCGTGTCTCCAGATGAGAGCTATCTCATTTTTGAGTCGCAACGCGCCGAAGGGATAGACGGAAGTATCGATCTCTATATCTCTTTCAGAATTGGACAAGGGTGGTCACTTCCCGTTAACATGGGCTCTACAATAAATACTGCGAATACGGAACGACTTGCCCGGGTTTCCCCAGATGGCAAGTATTTGTTTTTCGGCAGCAACAGAAGGCCGCCACCATCATGGGGATTTGATCTGTACTGGATCGATGCCGCTATTATCAACGAGCTCCGGAATCATCCGCTGGCGAAGACTCCGATAGAGCAACCGCTTGGTGACGACCTTATAAGTGCGTTGGCTTCAGGCGATACCGATAAATCTGTAACGTTATTAAAGCAATGGACTTCTAAATATCCTCAGGACATGGAGGGGGCGAGGGTTTACGCCAAGACATTGCGCGTCCAAAAGGATTTCGATGCTGCGCAAGAATTGATATCAAAGGCTCCCCACGACTGGATAAACAGCATTGCGTTTAGAATAGAAGTGGCCCTTACTAAATTCGGCCTTGGGAAAAATGAGGAAGCAGAAACCCTCATTGAGCCACTGCTTGTGAAAGCACCAGAGACGGAGATTAAATATTGGCTCATCATCAATGGTGTACATGAGATGGGCCTGAATGATGTTGCGGATAAATATTTCGAAAGACTGGCCGCAGACTTTAACATCAACCCTGCACACATCTATAATCGCGGGGCATATTATGCTAAGTCCGGAGACAAAGAAAAAGCATTCGCATATCTGAATCGTGCGGCTGACAAAGGATTTGTCGATGCGCGTCAATATGAAAATGACACAGATCTGGTTGGTCTGAAGAGTGATGATCGCTGGAAAAAGCTCATGAAGAAATTACGGTGATCAATTGTAGTTGCGGCATTTCTTTAGGCTACGTGCAGGCGTTTCGATAGCCACCCATGGCACAAACTTCTTTTCCGTCCGAAAATTGACATAGTCGGTATTGATTATTGGACAGCCAGTGCCTTGCCCATTGTACGGCGGCTTTTGGTTGTCCCAAAATGTCTGCCTTCTGTCTGACAGGTTTTTTTGTTTAATGCTAGGTTTACTAAAAAACTCTTGAAACCTGTCAGAATAGTGTTTTTAGTGCTGCCTCGGGTGCATTTGATTGACTTTGCAGGCCCGATGCAAGTATTCTCAGAGGCGGCTGGATATGGCGCCAACCTCTCCATGGAGTATTGCGGGGTTGGCCGGGATGTGGAGACATCGACGGAGTTTCCGCTGGGCAAACTTAAAAGCTTTAAAGAGGTTTTGCTGACTCCCGGCGACTTTCTCTTCATCCCGGGAGCGGAAGTGGAATACACGATCTCAAAGGCAATCACGTCGCAGAAAGATTTGCTCGAATGGGTGCGCAACGCTCGAGAGAATCGTGTTAATATTTGTTCAGTTTGCAGTGGCGCCTTCTTTCTTGCCGTTGCGGGAGTGCTCGATGGGTTGAAGTGTACCACGCATTGGAAGCGAACCGCTGAGTTGAAGCGGCGTTTTCCATCCATTGATCTTATCGAGAACGTGTTGTTTGTTGAAGATGATGGTGTCTATACAAGTGCCGGAGTGACGGCAGGTATTGACATGTCACTTGCAATTCTCGCCAGGCTCACCGATGACAGCTTGTCTTTCAAGGTCGCCAGGGAGATGGTGGTATTCTCACGCCGCGCATCGTCTGATCCGCAGCTCAGCCCTTTATTGGAATACCGCAATCATATCAATACCGGTATCCATAAGATCCAGGACTACATGATCGGTAATATTTCGAAGAAAGTCTCTCTTTCACAGTTAGCAGACGAGGCCTGCATGAGTACGCGGTCCTTGACCAGAATATTTAAGAAAGAAACGGGGATCACTGTCAATGAATACACCAACCTGATCCGGAAAACACTGTTGCGTGAACTCTCGCGCAACCCTGATATGACCCGGAAGCAGATGGCAAGGCAATGTGGTTTGACAAGCGAAAGACAGGTGCTCAGGCTTATGAAGGAAATTGCATGAAACTCTTACTCGTGTGGATGATGGTTTCTACGGCGGCATTCAGCCAAAAAAGGAATGTCCCGAAACCCGCTACCATCCGTGTCCTCGAATTCAGAAACTACATTCTACAGCCTGGACAACGCGATGCATTCATCGACTACTTTAATCAGAACATAGTGCCGCAACAGGAAGCCTTGGGCGGATTTATTTTGAATGAGTTTAATCTCGAAGATTCGGCGGACAACTTTGTGTGGCTGCGTGGATTTCAAGATATCAACGCCAGGAGCAAATGCCTGAAGGACTTTTATTCAAGTGAGTACTGGAAAAGCCAACGCGCAAGGACCAACAGCATGCTCATGGACAGTTATAATGTCCATTTGTTGCGGCCTGTTGTAATCCATGATGGCCAGGTCGATCAGGTAGGAGGTGTTGAAACATCCGAATTCGAGAAATGGAAAGGGTTTGTCGTTGCTGAATTTTTCTACACCCGTGACAAGCGCGATGAGTTGATCACGCTTTTTGCCAAAGACCATTTGAAAACCCTTGCGAGCGCAGGTATTGTGCCCACCCTGTGGATTGCCGAAACAGCATACAATGATTACCCATGGCAGCATGTGTACCAAAAAACAGATATGCTTCTTGTGATCTCGCATTATAAAGACAAAGCTGACTTTCTCGAAAAAAGAAAAATCGTTGAGGCAGATACATCATCGAAGATGCGCGACGAAATGAATGCATTAATCATGCGGATGCACACAGAAATTCTTCACTCCTCAAACCGTCGCTGACAACAAGTCCATCAAAAATGCAGATGAAAATCCTTATGCTCGGCTACCTTATTGCCCTTGGTATTTTTGGGACTGCCGGGGCTACCCCTGACACGACACGCTGGGCACGCGAACGACAATTTGACGTGCAGCATATCGCGCTGGATTTACGATTTGATTTTAAAAAAAAACGTGCTCTGGGCGTTGCCCGGATATCACTTTCAATCCTGACCGCAACCGAGCGCATATCGCTCGATGGTGCGATGCTCACAATCAATTCGATCAAGCTCCAAAGTGGGGAGGCACTCAAATACAACTATAAAGGTGGTTATGAAGATGACAATCTCGCCATTTCGTTAGATCGCGTATATGAGCCCGGAGAATCTCTAACCCTAAGTATTGACTACTATACGAATCACATCAATGATATTGACCCTAATAACCTCAGTGGCAGCAATGGAAAAGGTTTGCGTTTTTTTGAACCTACGTTTACAGATCCCAGAAAGCGCAGGCAAATCTGGTCGATGAGTGAAGTCGACGGCAATCGTTACTGGTTTCCAGGGTATGATGCCCCGAACGACCTGCGAACGACCGAACTCAAAGCCACTGTGGATAATGATCTCACGGTTGTGTCCAACGGAGTCCTCAAGGAAATAAAAGACAATGGTGACGCCACCCACACATTCCATTGGCGAGCGGATATTCCATATGCCAACCATCTTACCGCTATCGCAGTCGCAAATTTCAAACGTGTCGACGCAAGCACGGGCGACGCGCAGTTGCATACCTATGGATATCCCGATGAACACGAAGCTGTAATTGCCAGCACCGAACGACTTGGTGATATGGCAAAATATTTTCAGGAACTGACGGGACATAAATATCCATATCCAGTCTACTCACAGGTGACCGTGCAGGATATTCCGTGGGGCGTTGCAGGTCTGGGGATGTCAATTCAAAGCGAGAATATGATTGACGACCATGGGACGCATAAGGATTTTCTGTATCTCTGGGATGGTCTTGAAGGTGAGTCTCTTGCTCAGCAATGGTTTGGAAGTTGCATCACACCGCGCGACTGGAGTCATTATTGGCTTGCAAAGGGTTTGGCGCGTTACGCTTCCGGACTTTATAATGAGTACAAGAATGGTAAGGACGAATTCCTGCTATGGCAGCACAGCGCAGATCAGGCCAGCTACCTGTGGGCATGGAACGGTGGGGAAAAGCGCCAGCCGCTGGTAAACAGAGACTACGACGACGCAACGTCATTTGCGGCGGGCAATTATCCGTATTTCAAAGGGTCTGTCGTGTTACGTTCACTACACAGACAATTGGGCGACGCAGCGTTCAGACGTGCTGTAAGAAGATTTGTCCAGGACAATGAAAATGCATTGGTCTCCACAGAAATTTTCCGCTTGGCTATTGAAGAGGCGAGTGGAAGACCCATGGATTGGTTCTTCGATCAATGGGTGTATGGCATGGGGCATCCTGTATTCGAGGTGAAGAAATCATACGATGATATTAAGCGAGAACTCGTTTTGTCGGTGAAACAGTTACAGGTATCCGACACCAGCTACCATCAATCAAAGTACTTCGGTGGAAAGATGATAGTCGAAGTTGATGATCGCCTTGAAGAAGTATGGATTAAACCTACGATGGAAAACACGCTGCGAATACCGGCTTTGCGTGCACCTAAACTGGTGCAATTCGATTTTGAAAGCGGTTGGATTAAGGAAATCAAGTTTGAAAAAACGCTTGATGAGATCTTATACCAGCTTCTCAACGATCGCGACGTACTGGGCAGGAGCTGGGCTATCGGCGAGGTGGGACGTATTGCAAAAGAAAAAAATGTTAAACCAACTGACAGGGAACGGGTTGTTGATGCATTAAGAACACTCGCGCAAAGCAAAGTGTACTGGCGATTGCGCATTGCCGCATTGTCGCAATTGCAAGGGATCTTGCTGCCGGCATGGGCAACAAAGCCCGACAAAGCAACAATAGGCATGTTGCTGAAATTAATAAGGGACGAGAAATCCTGGCTGCGGGCTTCCGCAATCACATTCCTTGGTCAGACCCGCGATGCGAAGTTCGGGCGGGTTTATGTGGAGGCATTAACAGACGAGAGTGATCGCGTTGTAAACTCAGCGGCTGTTTCTTTGGGGCGTAGCAAAAGCACAAAAGCCTATTCTTCATTATTGAAGTTGACACATAGACCATCATGGAAAAACCAAAGCACAATGGCAGCGCTTAGTGGACTGAAAGAACTGGGCGACCCGCGCGGCGCAGAACTTGCCTTGCGGGTGTTGTCCGAAGACACGTTGTCACGGTGGTATTTACCGACACCGCCCGTGTGGGACGTGCGGGTAGTTGCAGCGCAAACATTGGCTGCGTTGGGAAAAGGAAGCGATGGTTTCGGGGTTGTCCGAAAGCGCCTTGACAGATCCGTGGAGGAGGATGATACGTTCGGGATTTTTAACAATGTGCTGCTGCTGTCGATCCTGGGTCATCCAAAAAGTGAAGAAATCTTTCAGCCACTGCGCAGGAAATTTAAGGATGATGTGAACGCGATAACGGCCATCGAAGACTATGAACGGCAGTTTAAATAGTTTGATTCGCGCTCAAATCAGTGCATTTAAAAATTCAGTACTTCTTCGCTTGTGCTGTGACAGGCGTTCCTCTCCAAACCGTTCAATCTGTTTCACCATCATGGATAACCTTGGATTAGACAGAAAGAAAGAGCGGTGTTTGTCGATGAAGGTCCAGAATAATGCGTCCCAGCTTTCGCTCCATTTGCCTTTCTTATAGTCACTCATCTTCAGCACATAGTTCGAACCCGAGATATAAGGTTTGGTGCTCATCATGCCGCCGTCCGCGAACTGGCTCATGCCGTATACATTTGGAACCATTACCCAGTCGTATGCATCGATAAACAATTCCATAAACCACCTGTAAACTTCATCGGGATGTATTTCACAAAGCAGCATGAAATTGCCCAATATCATCAGGCGTTCAATATGATGTGTGTAGGCGCCCGTCAATACTTTGTGTATAGAATCGTCGACGGGTTCGATTCCGGACGATCCTTGCCAGAAGGCAACAGGCATCATTCGTTTGTGTTCAAAAAAATTCGAAGTACGTTGCTTCCCACCTTCGCGATGGTAGATGGCACGAATGAATTCTCTCCAGCCAATAATTTGGCGGATAAATCCTTCTACTGAATTCAATGGGATATTTTCCTGCCTGGCATAGGTCACCGTGCTGTCGATGATTTCGTGCGGCGATAGCAGTCCGATGTTCAGCGCGGGAGTGAGTAGTGAATGGTATAGTTCGGCATCATCTTTCTTGATGGAATCTTGATAGGTGCCAAAATTTGAGAATCGTGTATGAAGAAATGATAGAATGCTTGCCTGTGCATCCGCTGGAGTGATTGCATAGCGAAAGGTTTGTACATCGCCGGGATTTTCGCTGAAGTGCAACTGCACGTATTCCTGCGCTTCACGAATAAACAAGTTATTTATAAATGGATCTTTTGCCGGAAGAACGTGATCAGAAGGAATTCGCTTCCGGTTTTCAGTATCAAAAGTCCATTTGCTGCCTGCCGGCAATCCATTTTCGATGAGGATCCCGAATCTTTTCCGTTGTGCTATATAGAAATCGGTGAGTCGATAGCGGGTTGTTGTTCCAAAATATTCTTCGAGGTAGGTTGTCGAACAGAAAAAGTTCGGCGACTCATAAGACTTAAGAGATATCGAGTATAACCGGGCGTATCTTTTGAGCCGTCGGTCTGCCAGGTAATCTATGGGATCGACATAGTGTATCGAGGCAAATCCCTTGAGACTACAATGTTTCAAAACGGTTTCAATCGATGCGTTTTCGAACGAAATGTATTGCACCTGATAGCCCCTTTGTTCCAGGCCGTGCTGATAGCATTTCATAGATGCGCGGTGCAGGATTAGCTTATGCTTGTGGAACCTGTATTGCGAAAAGAACAGGTCGCATTCGAAAAGGATTACGGTCCGATCTTTTCTGATCGCAGGGTGATCCCTAAAAAGTTGATGGGGGAATATCAGTGTTGCATCCACGTTCAAATAACATCAGCAAGACCGATTTGTTTCACTTGTGGATCGGCAGCCGGGTGATGCGCAATTCAAGGCATCAGATAATGGTCGACCGTTGCTATTCTGCGAGCACCATTGCAGCATTTCGACGCATAACGCTGAATACCTGAAATAAGATCACCACCAAAACTAAACTCAGACAAATCCCCACTGAAACCAATATTGGAATCGCATCCATGCCTACTTTATAAGCGAATTGGTCGAGCCAATCGGTACCTATCCAGAAGGCGAGCGCACTACCGGTAAGTATAGAAACAATCAATATCGTCTTGAATTCAGAGAAAAGGTGATCGATCATGTTCCACGTTGAAGCGCCCAGTACTTTGCGCATGGCTAGTTCTTTGTTTCGCGCACTCACAGTGTAAGCGATTAGGCCAATTAATCCGACGAACGAGATGCCAATCGTCAACGCAGAAAAGAAATTGCAAATGACAGCAGTGCGTTCCTCTTTCGCGTATTGAGCATTGTATTGCTCATCAAGGAAATGAAACTCAAACGGTCGATGGGGAACCTGCGTCTGATACACTTTCCTCATATTGTCGATTGCGTCCGTCATCCCTTCCGGTTTCAACCGGAGATACATCCACCTGAAATTGCTGTCGTCCGGATAAAATACCAATGGCGTGATGGGTTGGTGTAAGGGCCCAAAGTTGAAGTCTTTCATTACCCCGACGACTTCACCTACAAGCCCGTCCATGTCGATGCGTTTTCCGATTACGTTTGTTTCTCCAGGCAAAACTGCCTTTACCGCTGACTCATTGAAAATAAAGAAGAAAGTAGTGTCATGTTTTGTTGACTGAATATCAGCGTCGGTAAAATTTCTTCCTTGCATGAGCGGTATCCGCAGACATTCCAGGAATGCTGTGTCGATCGCCATCACATTTACAAGGACCTGGCGCACGGCACTTTCTCCTTCGATGTTGATGGACACGGCAGATGAAATTTTTATGGGCGTCTCGGTAGACCTCGCAACGTTCGTTACACCAGCGCCCCGGATCATTTCTTTACGCAGTGAAGAGTAGACGCTTTCAGTCTTCGAATCAAATGGGAGAATGACTGTGTGCTCTTTGTCATAACCCACACCCTGGTGGTGTAAAAGATGCATTTGTTTCACAATAACGATTGAAAAGGCAATCAAGGCGATCGAAACAGAGAACTGAAAGGTGAGAAGCCACTTTCTGAGTGTAACTCCTTTTTCCGACGACTTGAAATTTCCTTTCAGCACCATGACGGGTTGGAAGGAAGTCATAATAAAAGCCGGGTAAGCACCTATTAGCAACGTGAGGGAGAAGTACAATACGCCGATGGCGATCAGAAATTTTTCATCATAGAAATCGCTCAGGGTAAGTTGTTTTCCAGTTATTTCGTTGAATGCAGGTAGTGACAAGTGCACTGTCATAAATACCAAAACAAAAACTACCAAAGTGATGAAGGCAGTTTCGGTCAGTATCTGCCTCACTAAAAGTGAACGGCTAGCTCCGGCAATTTTCTTTACAGTCATTTCTTTGGCACGGCTTGCCGCAAGCGCGGTCGACAAATTGATGTAGTTGACTCCAGCGACTAACAATACCACCAATGCGACACAACCGAAAAGATATACGGCTTGCAGGCTTCCTGTTGTCTCACCTTCGAGAACATGCGAGGCAAGATATAATCCCCTGAACGGCATGAAATCATATTTGACATAATCCCCGGGTGAGCTGGTTTCATCTCTAAAAAGTTGGGCCACCATCTCGTTTGTTTTCAATTGAATGGTTTCAAGGTGCCCTGGATCTTCGATGACAACATAGGTTTCATAGAATGCCGGACCCCACGAAGGATCACGCGAGACCGGCAATGAAGAAAAAGAGGCGAGAAATTCTGGTTGTAGAAAGGAGTTGGAAGGAATGTCTTCCGCGATCCCTTTGACAACGTATTCGCCCTCATCGTTGACTTCAATTCCTTTTCCCAAAGGATCAATATCACCGAAGTATTTCAATGCCATCTTTTTTGTAAGCACAACAGACCTCGGTTCTCGTAAAGCGGTTTGTGGATTTCCTTTTAAGAGTGGAAAGGAGAATACGTCGAAGAATGTACTGTCTGCATAATAGAATTTTCGTTCCTCATAAAGCTTGTCACCGTTTCGAACAACAAATGGGCTGGACCTTGATGGATTATAAAACCGCGTGCCCTTTTCTATCTCCGGAAAGTTTTTCTGCAACCAAGGGAGCAATTGTGCTTGTGCCCTGGAGACATTCTTCTTTTGTCCACCGAAATTTATGTTCATGGACGGCCGATAGATATGCGCACCGTTGACATGAAACTCGTCGTAGCTCAACTCATGCTGAATCCATTGTGCCAGCAGCACGAACAGCGACAAGCCCATGGTTAGGCCTGCAACATTAATGATGGCAGTCGACCAACTTCTTTTAAGGAATCGAAAGAACAGGAAGTTCATAAAATCAAATGGACTACTCGAAGCGTTTCCAGCGAGTGGGAATTAAGACATTAAATGTAGGCAGTGAAGAAACGAAATCTATCAACCCAGCAGGTGGATTCAAGATGATTTCAGGGAATGAAAACTTGCGAAGTGAATGTTCTACCTATTGGTTTGATAAAAATTTGCCTTGGTCGCTGCGATCTTAAGAATTGGCAGTAAAAAAAGCCGCCCCCCGGAAAGGGAGCGGCTCCACATACAACACTACTTTTTGTTTATGAGGCCAATTGGGCTATCAGCATTCGCGCTCCAAGCTCAGAAACCTGGAATTTACCTGAGAATCTCACAACGACTCGCACATTAGAAAGCCTTACCGAGCTTTCAAATTAGCCTTTTCAAACGCGCCTGCCCTATCGCTTCGGATTTTCTCTTCACCCGCAACTTTCGATAAATATTCCTGGTATGGCATTTCGTTGTCTCCTTAGAGATGAACAGCTGATCGGATATTTGCGAATGTGTCTTTCCCTCGGATATAAGTTTTAAAACTTGCCTTTCTCTTGTGGTCAACGGTGAATGAAGGTTCAAATGGAAGCTTCGTACCAACATCGTCGCAATTTTACCGCTGATTGGAGTACCAGCACGTTTGATCTCGTCCAGAGCAGAAATAATCTCGAGGTAGTTCGAACTTTTTGCGATGTACCCGGACACCCCCGCCCGGAGCGCACCAAATACCCGGTCCTGATCGTCATGAGCGGACATGATGATGATATCAATTAATGGAAATTTCCTCTTGATTCTCTGAACCGCTTCAATGCCACTCATCCCTGGCAACTCGATGTCCATTACAATAATTTCCGCTCTCTTCTTGCTTATCTGAGCAATTGCATCTTCTGCTGTTCCGTAAGAGCCCGCGACCATGAATTTTTCAGAACCACTAATGATGTAGGAGTAACTCTCCCGTATGATTTCGTCCTCATCGACAATGAAAACTGGATGCTTATTAAGTGCATTCATGCTTAACTAGTTTTGATTACCAACGCTCAAAAATGAGTAATGGTTTTTTGTTTTTCATTAAGCCATGAAAGTTTCTTTCACCCACCTCAATAATTACGTTAGCAAAGTGATTCACTCAATAAGTAATACTAACCAATACGGGTTAACTACTAATTGAGTAACCTTTTATTAGGTACTAATGATGAGAGGAAGCAACGGATTTGTTCGAAGAACATTTTCCATATGTCGGAAGGAATGAATTTGGTGATCAACACTACTTGATTTCCGTGTCTGTTCGGACTTCCTAAATTTTTTTTTGTGAAAATATTTTTTTGACCATCAGAAAAAATCAGATTATGTCTTTCATCAAAACCAAAATTCTATGAAAAGATTTTTACTAACGTACTTGGTAGTACTGGTTACGTTTGCGGTTCAAGCCCAGGATCGGGTGATTACCGGAAAAGTAACTAGTAGTGAAGACGGGTCGGTAATTCCCGGCGCGAACGTGGTGCTGAAAGGCACATCTAACGGAACGGTCACGGGCGCGGATGGAACTTACAGACTTACTGTACCCTCTGGAGGAACACTTGTGTTCTCCTTCATTGGTATGCAGACGCAAGAGGAAGTTATCGGCGAAAGGTCAGTAATTGACCTCGGATTGAAGTCGGACGTCCAGCAGTTGAACGAAGTGGTTGTAACGGCTATCGGTGAAAAGGTAGACCGCGATAAATTCGCTTCATCAATTTCAACTGTGCAAGGTGGGAACGTGGCCAAGTCTGGTGAGACTGGTGTGTTGCAGGGATTAACGGGCAAGACGGCAGGTGTGCTTATCACCCGTAACGGTGGTGACCCAGGTGCTGGTGCTTATATCCAGATCCGCGGACAAAACACGATTAACGGTAACGCACAGCCTCTGTTCATTGTTGACGGTATTCCTGTTAACAACTCAAACGAATACACCAACCCTTTTGCAGGCGGTCAGCTTTCAGGTGCTGGAAACTCGATCGTTACGCAGTCTCGTATCAACGACATTAACCCTGAAGACATTGCTTCAATGGAAGTGTTGAAAGGTGCATCTGCAGCGGCCCTCTGGGGAACAAGAGCTGCAAACGGTGTGATCGTCATCACTACGAAGAAAGGTCAGGACTCCAAAGGCAAGGTGAATGTGTCATTCAAGTCGACGGTATCGTTTGACGAAGTGAATAAGATGCACCCATTGCAAACGGTATTTGGAAACGGCACAAACGGTCACTATGCATTCAACAACCGGAATAGCTGGGGCGATTTGATCGCCGACAGAAAAGGCGGATCTGATACCCCGACCGGATCTGCATATGTACAATTCGCTGACGGAACTAAGCGGTATGAAGTACCTAGCGGTTCGGGCGTTTCATGGGATGGTACAAATGCTACGCCCAATGGAGGCCCGGTTGATGCACACGGCGGCAAGAACGATCGTTCAACCTATGATCACCAAAAAGATGTGTTCCAAACTGGTCACTTTGTTGATAACAACCTGACAATTAGTGGTGGTAACGCACGCACAAATTTCCTGATGAGCTATTCAAACCTTACTCAGCAGGGGGTTATTAAAAATTTCTCGGACTATATGAGAAACTCTGCAAGGATTAACGTTTCCAGCCAGTTTACCGATTGGCTCCGAGCTTCAGCATCTGCGTCTTACATGGGCACATTCTCGACGCGTGCTCAGACTGGTGATAACCTCGATGGTTTGATGCTCGGTGGTCTCAGAACTCCTCCGGATTTCAACAACGCGTATTACGTCGGTACTTATCATGATGCTGCGGGAGTTGCAACTCCAAACCAGCACGTAGCGTACCGCGATCAACTTGGCGCCAGCGACCACCCAGTGTATTCAAACCCGTTGTGGAACATTAACAACAACAAGAACACCACACAAGTAGATCGTTTCATTGGAAATATGGAATTGTCTGCTGACCCTGTTTCCTGGTTGAATATGACTGGCCGTATGGGAGTTGACTACTTCACTGATAAGAACAATGAATTGTTCCCGGTGCACTCAGCAACGTTCCCTACTGGATTTTTCCAGCTGAACAACACCACGGAGAAGCAGATTAACATGGATTTCTTTGCAAAAGCTTCAAAAACTTTCAATGAGAATTTCACTGGTACCTTGTTGGGAGGTGTGAACTACAACGATCGTTTCAGAGAGACTGATCACACTCAGATCACGGCCTTTACGGTTCCTGACGCACCTACTAACCTGAACAATGGATTGACCTCAAATCTCCAGGCATTCACGTATAAAACCCGCATTCGGACTTTTGCATATTATGCACAAGCAGATCTGCAGGCATTCAACCAGGTGTTCGTGACTTTGACAGGTCGCTCAGAAAGTGCGTCAACTTTTGCTAACAGCTTCTTCTTCCCTTCAGCCGCTGTTGCATGGCAGTTTACCAAACTGGAGTCGTTGAAAGACAATTCAGTCCTAAGCTTTGGTAAGTTGAGGGTTACGTGGGGTCAAGTGGGTATCCAGCCTCAGCCGTATCTCGGCCAGACGATCGCCGTGCCGGGTCAATTCCTTGACGCATTTGCAGCCGGAGTACAGTCTTCGAGCGCAGTGTACGGCTCAACCGGTGGTTTTGGACAGAACAACATTGCGGGAAACCCGAACCTCAAACCTGAGAGAAAGACGGAGTTTGAAGTTGGAGCCGATCTCCGGTTCCTGAGTAACAGACTTTCACTCGCCGTGACTGCCTACAGCAACCAAACAGACGATGTAATCCTTACGCTTAACCTTCCTTCGGGTACCGGTGTGGACCAGCAGAATCGCAACGCTGCCAAGATCGAAAACAAGGGTTTGGAAATTGAGATGGGATATGACATAATCAAGAAAGGTAACTTCAGCTGGAGCGTCACAGGCAATTGGGCGGCCAATAGAAACAAAGTTGTTTCTCTCGCCGGTTCTGACGCGCAGGTTGTTCCCGGAGTTGGTACTTACGGAGGGCAATCATTGATCGAAGGCCAACCCTTCGGCGTGTTTTATGGACAAACACTGTTACACGATGAAAAAGGCAAGCTGATACTTGATGCGAATGGATTTCCTCAAGGCGGCACCCAAAGCGAGGTGTATGGTAATCCGAACCCAGCGTGGAGAGCAGGTCTTGGAACAACTATCGCATTTAAGGGCCTGTCATTATATGTATTGTTCGACAAAGTATATGGCAACGACTTCTGGAACGGTACGCGCGGTGCGCTCAACAGCTTTGGCGTGACTCAGGAAACAGGCAATTTGTCTGTGGCGACCACTGCCCTGAAGACTATAGATGGTGGTGTTATTCCCGCAGGCACTCGTTTCCGTGGCAACATTCAGGACTTCGGAGCGGGACCTGTGGCCCTCACGCAGTCGTGGTATCAAACATTAGGAACGTCATTCGGTAGCGGTAACGTAAACCTTTTCAAAGAAGATGGTGGATCAACGCGCTTGCGTGAGGTTACCCTCGCATACAGCATTCGCGGCCAGGGTTTCAGAAATGCGACAAAGCTTTCATCAATCGATTTTAGCTTAACTGGAAGAAACCTCCTCTTGTGGACCAACTACAGAGGTATTGACCCTGAAGGTAACATTACGGGTGCTTCACTGGCCCGCGGTTCTGACTGGTTTATCAGCCCTGCTACTCGTTCCGTTCTGTTCACGATCAAGATCACTTACTAATCTTTAAAGACGAAACGATTATGAAAACATATATATATAAAAAATTTGCGATCGCACTGGCCGTGATCGTGGTACTTTCATCATGCACTGACTTGTTTGATAAGGCTGATATCAAAAACAATCCAAATAGTCCTTTGCCTTCACAGGTCGGGATCGCACAGTTGACGACCTACTCATTGGTAGGTTTGGCAATGCTCTCTGAGGATACAGATAACCGAATTGCCTCAATTTGGGGTGGACAGTTGGCGGGCACAAGCCGTCAGCACCTTACGTTCCAGGCTTATAATGTAAGTTCCAGTTCATTTACATGGGGATTCGGGAGTGGGGCATATTTCAATATCGGAATCAACTTGCGTAACCTGCAGGCACAGTCGATCTCGAAAGCACAGATCGGACTAGCGCAGGTGGCTGAGGCGTTTACGTTTGCAAAGTTGACTTCCTTGTATGGCGACGTTCCGTACAGTGAAGCTATGGACGTTGTAAATCATCCAAAGCCCAAGTATGATGGCCAGGCATCGGTTTATGCCGCACTGATTTCTTTACTGGACAAAGCGGTAACAAATCTTCAGGCTGGCGGTGGCATTCAAGGTGATTTCATCTACGGTGGTGATGCCACCAAGTGGGCTGCTGCTGCCCGGACGTTGCAAGCGAGATTGTACCTTCATTTGAAGAACTATTCCGCTGCTGCTACAGCGGCAAGCCAGGGAATTGCGAGTGCCTCCGATGACATGCTCATTCCACACGGCACGTCACAGACAGTTGACCAAAATCAGAATTATGACTTCTTTGTTAACTCGCGTCCCGGCGATACAGCGTTTGATCCGACACTCGGCGCAGGTTTGAAAGCATTCCTTCCAGGGTTTATGTGTACGGATATCAAAACTGGTGTTATGGGTCCGATTGGAAAAGCCGTCCGCAACGCCCTGACGGATGAATCCGGGACATTCGCAGCCATGTTCAGGTATCAGGCAGTGCAAACTGAGTCCTGGGATCCGAACGTGAGAACGGGCATTTTCCAAATGACTTCGAATAGTCCTATCATAACATATTATGAGAATCAGCTGATTTGGGCTGAAGCGTTGGCTCGTCAGGCAGCCGGCGGCGTTGCTGATCCGACTGCGATCACAAAACTGAATACAGTCCGTGCTGGCCTCCAGTCTGGAAAGTTGTTTGGAAAGACATATTCCCTCGCTCCAAACAACTATGTTCCTTATACAGCTGCTGATTTCCTGCCGGGCACCGGTGCTGCAACAAACGCTGCGACTACTTCGGCTCAAACGGCTCTGCTGAAGGAAATTGCCTCGCAAAAGTTCGTAATCTTGATCATGCAGTATGAAGCGTTCAATGAGCTGAGAAGGCTTGCTGTCGCCACGCCGGCAATCAGCCTTGGTATTCCGATCAACGCCGGAACGCAATATCCTGCTCGTTTCATCTATCCTCAGAACGAGATCAACACGAATCCGAACACACCTAATCCTGTACCGAACCAGTTCGCAAAACTGCCGGTATTCCAATAGGATATGATGTAAACAGGCTTAAATAAATAAGCCCTGGAGCAAAACGCTTCGGGGCTTATTTATGGGCGACATTATGCCATGCTTTGCCTGCATGGCATTTCGTTATCTATTCTGTGGCTCCGCCAGGGCTTGAATCCAGGGCCCAACATTAAAAGTGTTGCTCTAACAACGCAGTCTGGAATCCGTTCCTCAAATCTCTTTTCGGCCGCCGTTTGTTGTAGTTTTGTTCAACGTCTGTAGCTTTCAATTTTGTGTATGAAGTGGGATGTCCTTCTCGGGATCACAAGTAGCATTGGTCTTATTCACGCGCTTTTGTTTGCGCTGTTCCTGATAAATTCAAAGCGTGGCGATCGCATAACCAATGTCCTGCTCGCTGCACTGCTCGCCTCTTTTGCGATCCGAATATTCAAGTCAACATTTTATGCGCTGAATGGCTCTATTCCTGCCTGGCTACCTTCACTTGGACTCATGAGTATGAGTGTCAACGGTCCTCTTATGCTTTTCTACGTGAAGCGGCTCACACAAGAAAATATTTCGATACGGAATATCGTAGTCCCTGTCGCATGTTTTGCGTATGCAGCGACGACAATGTATGTCGTCAATGATTTATATGTAAGAATTGCTTACTTGGTTATCATAGTTGCTAGTGCGATTTATATTGTGGCTGCTGCGATGAAGGTAAATTCGTTGAGTCAGATCCAAACGAGGAATTGGTTAATTGCACTTACTACCGCGTTCGTAATAATCGAGCTTATTTATTTTCTTCAGTGGACCGGGCTTGGGGAGCTTGCTTATGTGGTTGCGACAACCGTATCGAGCGTCTCGCTCATGGCTTTAACGTACCTCTGCCTCCTGAAATACGACCTGCTAAAGAAACTACACCGACCGGCAGATAATCTGAATTCTCCTGAAGATGTGCGTGCTTGCGCGGCTATCAGACAAATTATTATTGAACAGCAAGGATACTTAGATGCAGAGATCTCGATGCTCAGATTGGCAAAAATGCTGGGGTTTTCTCAGGCGCGAATGTCGGCCTGTTTCCAAAAGGAATTCAATGCGACTTTTCCCGAAACTATAAATCGGCTGCGCCTGGATTATGTCGTTCACAGGCTGCGCGACAATGAAAACGTTGACAAAATTGAGGCCATTGCCCGTGATGCTGGTTTCCCTTCTCCGTCCAGTTTCTACGCTCATTTCAAGAAAGCATACCGCATGACGCCGCTCGAATACCGGACGAGGGCTCTCGCGGTTGTTCAGGGATGAGCATTTCGGAAATTTCATCTCCAGTATTTTTTTTTAGACAGAATTTGAATGCCTGACCCGGCAATTTTGACCGAAAAACATTTGCCATGCGTAAGCCATTCATTATTCTTAGATCCGTTCTTTTTGCCCTACTCTTTTTCCAGGTAGGTGATTTGATCTCCCAGGACCTTGCGCGAAAGGGTGTCCCGGGCTTCAGAGCGCAATTCCAGTCCACTGACCCGAGGGGCGCCAAAGTGACGAGTGTAATTCAAGGTTCGCCCGCTGACAAAGCAGGCCTGAAAAAGGATGACGTGATCGTGTCTTTCGGCGAGAAACAAATGACTGATGCGATTGAATTTGAAAGAAAAATCTCCGTGGTGAAAGGTGGGCAGCGCCTGCAGGTAAAGGTGAATCGGGATGGCCGCGTGGAGGACATTTCATTTGTCATTGCGGCGGCCCCATTAGAGAAAAATATAAACAAGACCGAGTACGGAGTTGTCGATGCAGGCTCATACAGACTTAGAACGATCACAACGGTGCCTGCAAGATCAGCGAATGTTAAGTTGCCAGCGGTGCTTTTTATCCAATGGCTTTCCTGTGGTAGCATTGAATATCAATCACGTGCACGAAATGGCGTTGATTCCCTGGTTCGTTCATTTGCCAATTCAACGTCGGTAGTCTTTATGCGTGTAGATCGGCCAGGCAGTGGAGACAGCGAGGGTGGGCCATGCGTAGACTGTGGACTGACCGAAGAACTTGATGCCTACCGTCGTGCATTGGAATCATTGCGAAACAGACCTGATGTTGACCCGAACAAAATATTTATTCTGGGATTAAGCCTTGGTGGATCACTTGCTCCTGTTGTTGGAGCTGGACAAAACATCGCGGGTTACATGGTCAGTGGCGCCTGTACTCAGACCTGGTTTGAGCACATGCTCGATATCGAGCGCCGCCAGCTTAAGCTATCAGGTGCTTCGCCATCGGAAGAGAATGCAGCCATTAAGAAATTTACAAAGTTTTATGAACGCTACTATATTGAAAAGATGACTCCAGCTGAAGTCGTTAAATCCAATCCTGAACTGGCGGGTCTGTGGCAAGACGATCCTGCTCACCAGTATCAGCGACCAGCCAGGTTCTTTCAGGAGGTTCAAGCTCTCGATTTCGAAGGTGCGTGGGAGAAAGTCAACGTGCCGGTGTTGATCGTCTTTGGAACCTTCGACTGGATAATGAGTGAAAGGGATCATTCCCGGATTGCCGAGATTGTCAATTCAAACAAGCCGGGGCTTGCCAGGTTGGAGGTTATGAAAGGAGTGGGGCATAGTCTCGACAAATACCCTTCACTTCAGGATGCTTTTAATGGAACGAACCGCGTTGTAGACGCCGGGGCTACGCCAATCTTTATGTCATGGCTTGAGGGTCAGATTAGGAAATAAGGACATCAACTATTTGACGGAGCGCTCGGCTCTCCATGGCAACAGTCTTTAATTTCTTGTATTTTCATTTGAATTAAATCAACTACACCATGAAAACGACCATTAAAATGTTGTTGATGCTGGTTTTTGTTTTCAGCGTCACTGTTGCAGCAAATGCGCAAGCCAAAAAGTCTACTGAAAAAGAAAAAGAGAAAAAGGAAAAAACGGCTGAGGAAAAAAAGGCAAAAGCCGAAAAAGACAACGACAGGGATGAAGTTTCAAGTGATAAAGATGGCGACAACAAGGATCATCATAAAGAAATGAATAAGGAAGACGATGATGATCACGATCGTGACAAGGAAAAAGAAAAGGAAAAAAAGAAGGAAAAAGAAAAGGGAAAGCAGAACGGAAAGGCGCTCGGAAAGACTAAGGAAAAAGGAAAGCCGGAGAGTGGGGGAAAGAAGAAGGACAACGATTAGCCGTTATCTTCTTGCAAGAGAGTTAATGCTTATTAGTTAATAGTTAATAGGGAGGCCGGAAGACGACACGAATCACTTTTATTGAATATTAACCATAAACTTTTATCCATCGGCAATCAGCTACAATGCGTGGGTGCAACGATCACTGCTAATGAATATGAGCCTTAATCCTCTGGTTTTCAGCTATGAATGGAAAAACGATATGGGTTCTCAATTTCGGGCACAGTTGGTCTTGCTTTAGCGTAATTTTATCGCTCTGGTCTACTACCGAATACCTTCCGGCTTCTGGCGAAGCGCCTGTTTTTCGAAGTTGTTAAGATCTCATTTTCACGGATGCTGGGGGTGCTGTGACTTAGCGGCTCACTATTTTTCCTGCTCGGCCAGCCTTCAAAACTTCAAAGCTCAATCTTTGCATCTTTCTTCCTAATTTTGGCGCGAATTCTTTTTTCTTTGATTTTTGCACACGCCAGTTGCGTCATATGTTCGAAACCTTAGTATGATTAAAACGATACTCAAAAAAATTCTCCCACCGGCTGTTGTAACGTATATTAAAGATACACGCGGCATTTGGATAAAGTCCTTTTCACAAGAGGGTGAGGATATGATTTTGCGTAATCTCTTTGCAAAAAAGATTAACCTTCGACAAAGCGGATTTTACGTTGATGTTGGGGCGCACGACCCGTTTCTTTTTTCAAACACATGTTTTTTCTATCGACTCGGTTGGCGTGGAATTAACATCGATGCGATGCCCGGAAGCATGCAAAGGTTTGAAAGGATCCGGAAAAGAGATATTAACCTTGAGGAGGCGGTTGCGAGTAAATCTTCAAGCCTGACGTTTTATGCGTTCAATGAACCCGCCCTTAACACTTTTTCTACCGAACTGGCGGAGGAGCGGTTAAAATTGCCCAAATATAAACTGACGATGAAAGCGAACATTCAAACTCGGACGCTGGAAAGCATACTTGGTTCATCGTTACCAAAGAACCAGTCCATTGACTTTCTAACGGTTGATGTTGAGGGGCTTGATTTGGATGTGCTAAAATCAAATAATTGGCAAAAATACCGGCCGACAGTTGTATTGGCAGAATCCTATTCAAGACGAATGGATGATATACTCACCGACCCAATATACTCTTTCCTGACCGGGAATGGATATTACCTTTTTGCCAAAACGGTTAACACTATGATATTCACAGAAAGCAGTTATCAATTTGAATTGTACTGATCGTGCGAATATCGATAATAATACCGACCTATAATCGAGGACCTTACATAAGCCAAACGATAGATTCTTTTGTTAATCAAAAGTATCCCGCCCCCGATTTCGAAATAATTATATCTGACAATAACTCCACGGATAATACGAAGGATATCATCGAAGCGAAGATTCGTCAGTATCCCGAGCACCACATTTATTACCTCAAGGAAACAAAGCAAGGTGTTCATTACGCAAGAAACACAGCCGCTAAGAAATCTAAGTATGAATTATTATACTTTACAGATGATGACATGATTGCGGATCCTCAGTTATTGAATGAAATTGTTAAACTATTTCTTTTTGATGATCAAGTTGGTACGGGCACTGGTCGTGTTTTGCCTAAGTGGGAGGTATCGCCGCCGGCCTGGGTCGAGCGGCTATGTCATAATTCATATCTAAGTTTACTTGATCCTCCCACAGATTTTCTGATTACCCGAGATATTGATTGTCTCTACAGTTGCCACCAGGCAATACGCAGAGACGTATTTTTCCAGACAGAAGGATTTAATCCAGAAAACACGAAGGGGGTATGGATTGGCGACGGAGAGACCGGATTGAACCTAAAAATAAAGCGAATGGGATATAAGTTCGGCTTCAATGGCCGGTCGATTATCCACCATATCATTCCTCCCTCGCGGTTAACCCAGTCCTATTTAAACAAGCGAATCAGTAATTCGGCATATTGCCACGCCTATAGTGCCTATAGAGAAAAAAAACCCTCGACCACCGGATTGATTCTGCAGAATATACGTCTGCTCATTTTTGATGCACCTGTCAAATTCTTGAGCATCTTTTGGAAGACTATCAAGATGAAGGATATTCAATATCTGCGATTTGCCGTCGCGCATATATTCTATTTCTACAACCGAGTTAAATACAATTTTAAAATCCTTCTTAATCCCAATTGGAAGAAATTCGTTTTGAAAAACAATTGGTTATCGGATGATCAAGAGTTTTACAATGACATCAAGTAACAAGTAAAAATCAAATGACGAGCTTTTTAACGAGGTACGTCGGGTTTCCCAATTATTTAATCCTTAGTTAAGCCATAAAAAAGTGCTATGAGTTGTCTGCAAGGAGGACAATCTTGCCAATTCAGATGAAATCAGAAGTGTACATACCGTGCGACCAACTCAAGCCGTATGTCAAGTCATTTGCCATTCATGAGAATGCAGATGAAACAACCTATAAGGTGCTGCCGGATACAGGTTTAGTCATTGGTTTTCAATTCAAGGGAAGATTATCCCGAATTGATAATCACAATGAAGTTTCACTTTCGCGTTCTGGAATTTCGGGTTTATCTGACCACAGTAGACTCTTTAAAAACTCGCCGAACGTTGGGACTATTTTGATTTTTTTGGTGATGCCGGAGCAACGCCATTTTTTAAGCAGCCGTTACATGAACTTTTTAGAGAAAGTGTGTCGCTGGATAATTTCATGCTCCATTCCGAGCTGCTGTGCCTGGAAGAGCAATTAGCAGGGGCAAAAGCCAACGACTCAAGAATTACAGCGATTGAGAATTTCTTAATCAAAAGGATGACAAATGCCGAACCTGATAAGTTGGTTTTGGCGGCCATTGCACTTATCCATAAAACCAAAGGGAGTCTTAGGATAAAGGAACTTGCAGCAGAATTGCACACTAGTCAAAGCCCTCTGGAGAAAAGATTTCGACAAGTCGTTGGGGCAACGCCTAAGAAATTTGCATCAATTGTTCGGTTAAAAAATGTCCTTCGGCAATACAATGCTGAAACCGACCTCACGGACCTGGGCTACGAAGCGGGATTCTATGATCAGGCCCACTTCATTAAAGAGTTCAAATCCTTTACCGGCGACACCCCGGAAAAATTCTTCTCTCAGAAGTAGAAAAACGATTTTTTACAATCAATCGGTTTTCGACTGTCGCAATTTTGTGTCACGCAAATGCAGGCACATTATTTATACGATAAAAAACCAGAATTATGTTTACAGTAGAGCAAATCAAAGCAGCGCACAGCAAAGTAAAGTCCGGAGCAGATTTTCCGGGGTATATCCGCCAACTGAAGTCGTTGGGCGTAAGGTCATATGAAACATGGGTAAAGGACAGTCACACGGACTACTTTGGAGCTTCCAGCTACAGAATATCTTCCATGCCCATGTATGATAACTTGTCTATTGATATTACCTGTAACAAGGTCAAGTTTGAAAATTATTTGAGGCTGCATCAGCAGGGCGGCACCGACTACTTTACTTTCTGTAGGCATTGCGCTGAGACGGGCATCGAGAAATGGATCGTATCGATCGATGAAATGACTTGTATCTACTACAACAAGTCAACCAGCGCTGTTTTGATTGAGAAAATTCCTTCGTAGATATATCTGTTTCAAAGAATGATCATTCTGAGCCCTAATCTCACGATGACAAAGGGCCATGAAATGCTTTCAAATCGCGACTCTTTTGTAATGTCCGAAGAACTTCGGCGATTTGGTATTCATACTCCTGGAATATTATAGAAACTTTCAAAACGGCCACACGAGGTTAGACTTCATGCGATCGTGGGTAGGGCAAAGTCAAAAACAAGACGCTACCTCCTTTTTTTATGGTTCCGTTTGCTGTTTCAACCAGCACGACTCAGGCTGCTAAAAAGCCAGCCCCCAATTCCAGATTGGCCGGCGGATCCTTCATTTAAGGAAACGGACTGGAAAAATGGACTGAAAAGCTCGTTTCTCGGTAATACCCATTCTTTGGTCAGCTACTATGATGATTTAAGTCATCTGCAAAAAATCACTCCGTGTAACTTTAGTCACATTGTCTTGACTGTTCGTGAGTGAGTTTTGAATTGCAATTGAGAAAATCTAAGCTTGATTGCAAGCTTTATGAAAATAAACCAAATTCTTGTGTTGGGTAGCAACTTTGGTGGTGCTACCGCTGCTTTCGAACTAAAAAGGAAATTGAAAGATAAGGCTCAGGTCACCGTGGTTTCTCCAAATCCGAGTTTCACATTCATTCCTTCAATGATATGGGTGCCGTTTGGTCGGAGAAAATTGACCGACATCAGTTTCCCTATACGTCCATTGCTTGAGAAACAAGGGGTCATCTTTTTGCAGGACAAAGCAATGCGCGTAAATCCGGATAAGAACGAAGTTCAAACAGAAAATAATGGCGCACTGCCGTATGATTACCTGGTGATTTCTACAGGTGTTCAAATGGACTTCGACATCGTAGACAACCTTGATCCATCGATCGGTATGATTGAAAATATTGTAATTCCTAAATACGGTGATCGGGCTTATCAGCGCTTTAATGAGTTAGTAAACAATCCAGGGCCAGTGGTAGTTGGCGCAACGCAGGGTGCAAGTTGCATGGGCGCGGCTTATGAATATTTGTTCAATATGGACAAAGAGTTGAGGAAGAGGAACGTCCGTGACAAAGTCGATCTTGTTTGGTTTACACCCGAGCCGTATCTGGGCCACTTCGGAATAGGTGGCATTACCGGGGGGCAGGCCATGCTGGAGGCATTCATGAAAATGTACAACATTAAATGGCACACCAATGCATCGATCGGCAAGATAGAGAAGGAAAAGATCACCCTCAAAGACGGCACGGAGCTCTCTTACAAAATGGCGATGATTATGCCGCCGTTTATTGGCACGGAGGCCATGAAGCATTCTTTTGAATTGGTTGACGAGAAAGGCTTCGTTGTGTGCAACGAAGGATATCAGCATATTACGTACAAGAATGTATATGGCGTAGGGCTTGCCGTGGAAGTGAACGCGCCATTCAAATGCGTAGTACCGTTTGGCGTGCCAAAGACTGGCTTTCCTACAGAGGTTTCTGCAAAAATTGCAGTCAAAAATATCATTAACAGCATTAAGGGGAGCAAGGACCTTGTAAAACGGGACTGGGGTAAGATACCTGCTGTTTGCGTAATGGATGCCGGGCACAAAGAGGTGATTATTTTAGGCGACCACTTGTTCAAGCCCAGGAAATTTGCGGTGATGATTCCTAATATATTCAACGACTGGACGAAAATATTAATTGAGAAATACTTCATGTTCAAATTCAAACATGGATTGGCCTTTCTGCCGTAAAAACCGCGTGCCAGGAGTCACTGTATTTATTATAACTGCGAAATATTTTGGAAGGGACCTGGTGTAATAATTCAAGGCATATGAAATTCAAGGCATATGACTCCCATAATTAAAGCACTATCACTAAAAAAAATTCTAATGGCAGAAGAGTGTAACCGCGGTCACAGACATTGTCACTTTATCAAGCCGATATTTGTTTAGCAATTTGAGAACGTAAAATGAAGAAATAATTTTATGAAAGTAGAACAGATTTACACAGGCTGCCTTGCCGAAGCGGCTTACTATATTGAAAGTAATGGTGAGGCTGCCATTATAGATCCTCTTCGTGAAACCGCCCCGTATCTGGAGCGTGCTAAGAACGACAATGCGAAAATCAAATATGTGCTTGAAACACATTTTCATGCTGACTTTGTAAGCGGGCACATTGACCTGGCGAGGAAAGCAAATGCGCAGATCGTGTATGGACCGACTGCAAAGCCAAGTTACGAAGTGTATGTTGCGAAAGATGGTGAGATATTGACCGTTGGAAATGTAAAAATTAAAGTTCTGCACACACCCGGCCACACCATGGAGTCAACTACCTACTTATTGCTGAATGAGGAAGGAAAGGAGCATTCGATCTTTACCGGCGATACACTATTCATTGGCGATGTGGGCCGCCCTGACTTGGTGCAGAAAGTGAAAGCAGAGATCACCCCACAATATTTGGCGGGGCTGCTTTATGATTCGCTGCGAAATAAGATCATGCCCTTGCCTGATTCGGTAATTGTTTATCCGGGACATGGAGCGGGAAGCGCATGTGGAAAAAAAATGGACAAGGAGACGGTTTCCACCCTTGGCAAACAGAAGCAATTCAACTACGCATTGCGTTCTGACATGACTAAGCAGGAATTCATCGAGGCCGTAACAGACGGGTTGGTTGAGCCACCACAATATTTCCCGGCTAACGTGATCATGAATTTGACAGGTAAAATGGAAGGAATTGATGAAATCATACGGCGAGGCATGAAACCTTTGTCGGTCGATCAATTTGAGGCGGCGTGGGAATATGCTCACGCGATTGTTATTGATACTCGCCCAAAGGAGGATTTTGTAAAGGCATTTGTCCCAGGCTCCATCTTCATCGGAATTGACGATTCGTTTGCACCATGGGTTGGTACGCTAATCACGGAGCTTGCACAGCCGATCCTGCTCATTACTGAAGAAGGCAGGGAAGAAGAGGTAATTACCCGCCTGGCAAGGGTCGGCTACGATCAAACCATCGGCTACTTGAAAGGAGGGGTGAAATCCTGGATAAAGGATGGCAAGGAAGTCGATTCGATAAACGAAATTTCGGCGGAGGAATTAGCTGAGCTCTACTCGAGGAATCCCCAACTAAAGTTGCTCGACGCACGGAGACAAAGCGAGTATGAAACGGAGCACCTTGCTGGTGCAGACAATTTTCCGCTCGATTTTGTCAACAGAAACATGGCATCGATCGACCCTGAGAAAAAGTATTTCATCCATTGTGCCGGTGGTTACCGTTCAGTGATCATGTGCTCTATTCTGAAAGCACGTGGTTACCATAACCTGGTTAATATTCGCGGCGGCTACAAAGCTTTGCGGAATACACCGTTGAAGCACACTGAATTTCATTCTGTAAATACCGAACTTTGAATGGCAACTTAAAATCAGAACGCCAATGAAAAAGCTTTTGTCAACATTGTTAACGCTGCTTGCCGGTAGTGTCATATTGTTTGCTCAGTCGGTAAAAACGCTTGACGAAAATGCATTCGAAAAAAAGATGGCGTCCGCGCCAGCAAAGACAATTTTGGACGTGCGCACAGCCGAGGAGTTTTTGCAAGGACACCTTGCTAACGCGGTCCAGGTGGATTATTACAAGAGCGACTTTCGCGACAAGGTTAGCAAACTGGACAAAACCAAGCCGATCTTTGTGTATTGCCTTGCTGGAGGACGAAGCAGTTCAGCTGTAAGCATAATGAGCGAACTAGGGTTCAAGGAAATTTACAATCTCGAAGGAGGATACCGATCATGGTTAGCTAGTAAAAAGCCGGTCACAAAGTGATGTTGGTCCTCCAGGTATTTATAGTTGCCACAGTCGTTAGCTTTCTTGGTTCGGTGCCCCCGGGGACACTGAACCTCATAGTCCTTCAGCTTGGGCTTGAGAAGAGAATAAAAGCAGCGTTGAGATTTTCAATAGCGGTTGCAATTGTAGAGTATCCCTACGCGTGGATCGCGGTGGCCTTTGAGCAGTGGATCACCCAATCCACTCTTGTTCAGCAGAATTTCACATTGACCGGTGCAGTAGTGATGATGGCGCTTGGATTGTTTGGGCTGTGGTCTGCGCGCAAACCATCCTCAACCCCAAGATCATTTCAACATAGCGGATTCCGCAAGGGCCTGTTGCTGAGCGTATTGAATCCCCAAGCTATACCATGGTGGATCGCCATGACCGCGTACCTTAAACTTCAGGGATGGGTGTCACTGGATGAGCCATTACTGCTGCACAGTTACTTGCTAGGCACAGCAGTGGGCGCTCTTTTATTGCTTGCAATTGTTGCGGTACTCTCTCACAAGTTGTCAGAACGAATACAACACTTGCCACTGGTTCGCTATACCCCTAGCGTGGTATTGATTCTATTGGGCACGATCTCGCTAATCAATTTTTTCCTCTCATAACCAATCTTCCAGGTTATCGATCTTATCTGAACTAGACCAGTGATGACCCGAATTGATTGCATTCTGCATGGGTCTTACCTTGTACTTTTGGATTGGATCTTACTTCGAAGAAATTAAATTGCATAACGCTGTGTAGCGTGGCTATACGGGTATAAACGAAGGACACATTGATTCTTTTAATAACAAGCGGTCATGGAACTCCAACAGATTTTTCCACAATTTGATCAGGACTTGGTTAAGCACCTGAATGAAATCGGTCAACTGGTCCATTTCAAAGAAAATGAAATGCTGATGCGTTCCGGTCAGTACTTCAAAAACTCTTTGCTAATCCTGGATGGAAGGGTGAAGCTGTATCGTGAAGGTGCAAACGGTGAGGAATTCTTTCTTTACTACTTGGAAAAAGGCAACGCCTGCGCACTTTCTATGATTTGCGCTACTAAAAACGAGGCGAGTGCCATTAAAGCGCGGGCGATGACGGACGTTACTGCGTTGGCGATACCTATTCAATACATGGACGGTCTTATGAAGGATCACCGTGCATGGTACTATTTTGTATTGGAAACTTATCGCTCACGGTTCAGTGAACTGCTTGAAGTAATTGACCATGTGGTGTTTCATTCGATGGATGAAAAATTGGAATTTTACCTGAAGCGGCAATTTGATTCGTTTGGGGATAAAATTATGATTACCCATCAAGCTATTGCCGATGATCTCAATTCATCACGCGAAGTAATCTCGCGATTGCTCAAGAAACTCGAAGAACGAAAGAGAATTTCTATTTCCCGAAATGAGATAACCCGCCTGAAATTCTGACGAATTTATTCGGCGAAGTCATTTTGTACCACCTGGTATTGCAATCCTAAATAAGAAAAAACTGAGAAAATGTTTCACTGTGACCCAAGTCACAGTGATGGCCAGATGCCGCTGATACTTTTGCACAGCTTTAAAACAAAAGTACCAGATGAAGGAGATCATAAGTCTTTTAATTCTAATCATAACTTCTTCCCTTACCGTTGAGGCCCAGGATACCACGCGCCTCACCCTCGCACTGGCTACGGAAGAAACACTGAAGAATAATCATGATATCACTATTGCCAGGTTAGATCAAGAAATATCAGCTTCGAAGTATAGCCAGACGAACACAGTTTTTTTGCCTCAGATCAACTTGACCTATGCTGCTTTCACCAGCAACAATCCATTAAATGCTTTCGGGTTCAAACTGCAGCAGCAATCAATCACAGCCAGTGATTTTAATCCCAACACATTAAACTATCCGTCGACGACCCAGAACTTCATGACGAAAGCAGAGTGGAATCAACCCATCATCAACATGGATATGATCGCGATGCGCAAAGCGGCACACAAGCAAGTGGAGATGTATGCCTACAAAACCAAGCGTACAAAGGAATACCTGATATTTGAAGTGCAAAGGGCATATGCTCAATTGCAAGTGGCGCACCAGACGGTAGTCGTTTTTTCCGAGGCTTCTCAAACCGTCAAAGCCATTTACAAATCCACAAATGACTATGTTGAAAAAGGACTTTTGCAAAAATCGGATTTGCTTCAGGTACAGGTGCAATTAGTCACCACCGAAAGCAAATTGGAAGAGGCGAGGAGTAATGTAAAAAATGCTTCCGATTACCTGGGTCTGCTTATGGGCGCAGAAGGTGGCGTTATCTATACGATGCCTGTTCTTGAAAAGGAAAACAGCAGCGTTACTGCTGAACTGCAACTTCCGTCCAATCGCGCTGATTTCATGGCCGTCCAATCGGCTGCAGAAGCCCAGACGCAAATGGTGAATTCAGGAAAGTTTTCCTATCTGCCAAAGCTGAATGCTTTTGCGAATTATTTGTTCAATGATAACACGGCTTTTGGATTCAAGTCCAATTCCTACCTGGCCGGTGCCCAACTTTCCTGGAATCTCTTTGGGGGACTGGCCACCCGAAACAGAATTTCCGAATACGAATCGGAACGTACCAGACTGGAGATGCAGCTTGCCTATCAAAAAGAGCAGGCGCAGGTGGAGCTGAATAAAACCCATCGCCAGTTGCAGGATGCTGAGTTCAACATCCGACAGTCGGATACGGCCGTATCCCAGGCTGCAGAGTCACTGCGCATTTTGAAGGATCGCCACGAACAAGGCTTGGTTTCCACCAACGACTTGCTGCAAGCTCAGACCTTACTGTCGCAACAAAAATTATTTCAGTTGCACGCCATCATGCAATACAACGTGACCAGTGCCTATCTCCAATTTTTAACTACTACATCCGACAAATAAAATGAAAGCGATGACTATTTTTTCTCATACGAAGACGATTCTTTTTTTCTCCGGAACTGCGCTGTTTGCTGCATGCGCTGGAAAGAATCACGAGGAAGTAAAAAAGGATAACCCAATTCTGGTTTCGGTAGGTTCGGCTGAACAGCAGCATGGTAGCATGATGACTGCCAGTGGCCGCGTGGAAGCAAAAGGAACTGCCGTCATTAGCACGCGCGTGATGGGTTTTGTCACCGGCATTGAAGTGAAGGCGGGCGATCACGTACAGAAGGGACAACTGCTTGCCACCATCAGCAATGCCGACATCCTTGCGAAGCGTGCGCAAGCTCAAGCTATGGTTACAGAAGCAGATGCAGCTCTTGCGGATGCCCAAAGGGATTATGAGCGTTTTCAGGATTTATTTAAAAAGCAAAGTGCCTCTGCCAAAGAGCTGGAAAACATTACGCTGAAATACAACTCTATCAAAGCTAAAGCCGAAGCTGCCCGTCAGATGAAGAATGAAGCCGATGCAATGCTTGTCTACACCAAACTCACGGCTCCTTTCGCAGGCACGGTTATCCAACGGGCGGTAGATGAAGGGAGTATGGCAAATCCGGGGATGCCAATCATGATGGTGGAACAGGCAGGAGGTTTTCAGGTCACAGCGTCTGTAACCGAATCAGAAATTTCAAATTTGAAAGTAGGAGTGACAGCACAAATCGCTATCAAGTCGATTGGAAGAACGTTTGACGGCAAGATCATCGAGGTAAGTCCCTCGTCGCAATTCAATGGCGGTCAGTATTTGATTAAAGTATCTATTCCTGAAAATGAAAAACAAGGTTTGTACTCCGGAATGTACGCGACACTTTCGATCGGTGTTGATAAAATTGGAACGGAAGGAAGCAGTGTTCTGGTTCCTTCGGCTGCGATTGTAAAGAAGGATCAGTTAACCGGAATTTATACGGTAAGCGACAATCAACAAGCGCTGCTGCACTGGGTGACATTAGGAAAGCGTGTTGGTAATTATTTCGAAGTGCTTTCCGGTTTGAATGCGAATGAAAAATTCATCATCCAGAGCGAAGGCAAGTTGTACAACGGCGTACCGGTTCAGGTAAAATAGTCATCACGCATTTTTCAAAATTATAAAATGAAAGAGGGTTTATCCGGAAATATTGCAAAGGCATTTATCCAATCAAAATTGACGATCCTGCTGATGATTGCCTTTCTTTTGATAGGCGGTTATAGCACGATGCTTATACCACGCGAAGAAGAACCGCAGATCGATGTGCCGATGGCAGATATTTTTCTTCGCTATCCAGGTGCGTCACCTAAAGAAATAGAAGCACGGGTATCACAGCCATTGGAAAAAATTATCTCCAATGTGAAAGGTGTTGAATATGTGTACTCGACATCGATGAAGGGGCAGGCCATGATTATTGTTCAGTTTTATGTGGGTGAAGATATTGAACGCTCACTTGTAAAACTCTACAACGAGTTGATGAAGAATATGGATCACATGCCACAGGGTGTGATGATGCCTTTGGTTAAAACACGTGCGATTGACGACGTACCAGTGCTGGGAATCACGCTGTGGAGCGAAAAATACAACGATTATGAACTAAAGCAACTTGGTCAAGCGCTAACGAGCGAAATCAAGAAAATACCTGATGTAGCTGCGATCAATATTATTGGTGGACGCAATCGTGAAGTAAGCGTATTGTTAGACAAAGACAAGATGGCGCAACTGCATGTAGATTTTCTTTCCGTCAGCAAAATGATTCAAGGCAACAATGCGCAGATGCATGGTGGTAACATGGTTAGGCGCGATTCAGTTTTCTCGATTGACGCAGGAAATTTTGTGCGCAGCGCAGCAGAAGTTGGTGATCTCGTGATTGGCTCCAATCATGGCAGCCCTGTTTACTTAAAACAAGTGGCCACAGTCAGTGAAGGTGCAGAGAAGCCCTCGCAGTACGCATTCTTCGGCTATGGACAACATGATTTAGACGCAGCTTCAAAATACAAATCGAACTATCCGGCGGTAACGCTCTCCATCGCGAAGAAGCAGGGGGCTGATGCAATGGATCTGTCGAAGCGAATTGTTGAGAAGGTAGAGCATCTCAAAAAGGAGTTGGTGCCGTCTGAAGTGAATGTTACTGAAACCAGAAACTATGGCGAAACCGCTTCTGAAAAGGTATCTGAATTATTACTGCACCTTTTCGTAGCGATTATAGCCGTCACGGTTTTCGTTATGCTGGCAATGGGCTGGCGCGGTGGATTGGTGGTGTTCTTGTCGGTTCCTGTGACTTTTGCGTTGACTTTATTCAGCTATTATTTTCTTGATTATACACTGAACCGCATCACTCTTTTTGCTCTGGTGTTCATCACCGGCATTGTTGTGGATGACTCGATCATTATCGCGGAGAACATGCATCGCCACTTCAAGATGAAACGTTTGCCTTTTTTGCAAGCAGCGATCTTCTCAATTAATGAAGTTGGTAATCCTACTATACTCGCGACATTCACAGTGATTGCTGCGGTATTGCCTATGGCATTTGTTTCCGGGATGATGGGGCCATACATGAGCCCGATGCCGATCGGCGCTTCCATCGCCATGATGCTTTCATTGGTAGTGGCGCTAACACTCACGCCTTATCTCGGTTATCTTTTTCTTCGTGAAAAAGCAAAGGAAGGTGAAGAGCATGCAGGTCATTCACTGGAAAGCGCTAAGATTTATAAGATCTACAAATCCTTCATCCACCCGATGCTGGAGAAACGCTGGAAACGCTGGGCTTTCATCCTTGGAACAGTAGTGATACTGTTGGGTTCGATGATGTTTTTCTACACCAAGTGGGTGGCAGTAAAGATGCTCCCGTTCGATAACAAGAATGAATTCCAGGTGGTGATTGATATGCCCGAGGGAACTACCCTCGAACGCACAGCGGTCGTGACACAGGAGATTGCACAATACCTGGCCGATCAGAAGTTGATAAGAAATTACCAAGGATACGTGGGCACGGCTGGACCGATTAGCTTCAATGGATTGGTGCGTCACTATGATTTGCGAGGCGGGGAAAATGTTGCCGACATTCAGGTAAACCTTGTTGACAAAAAAGATCGCAGCATCCAAAGTCATGCGATTGCCAAAGAACTTCGGCCCGCCATTCAAAAAATAGCCGCGAAGTATAACGCGAATGTAAAGCTTGTAGAGGTTCCACCTGGTCCGCCCGTGCTTTCTACTATCGTTGCTGAAATCTATGGGCCTGACTATAATGAGCAAATCAAAATTGCCGCTCAGGTAAAGAATCTGATTTCAAAAACCGAAGGCATCGTCGATGTCGATTGGATGACGGAATCAGATCAAACAGAATACAAATTGGAAGTAGATAAGGAGAAAGCCATGAAATATGGCATTGCACCCGCTGTGGCGGTGGCGACTGTAAATGCTGCACTTTCCAATATGCCGGTGGGAATTTTGCATAATCCTGTTTCGTTCGATCCGATCAACATCGTGTTGCAACTCCCGGATGCAGACAAATCAAGTCTTAATGATCTCAGAAGTTTAAATGTTATCGGGCAGACGGGCAACCCTGTTCCGGTGGGCGATGTTGTCAACATCACAAAAGTGGTGAAAGAAAAAAACATCTATCGCAAAAATCAAAAGCGGGTGGTATTTGTATTGGCCGACCTGGCGGGTGATTTGGAAAGTCCGGCCTACGCGATGATGGATATTTCCGAAAAGCTAAATTCTATTCAAGTACCGAAAGACTACGAGCTGAAAGAGGAATATAATCATCAACCTGAATTGGAAGACCATTATACCTTGAAATGGGATGGTGAGTGGCAGATCACTTTTGAAGTGTTCCGTGATCTGGGGATTGCTTTCGTGGTAGTGATCATTATCATCTACATGCTCATCGTGGGATGGTTCCAGGATTTCAAAGTACCCGTGGTAATGCTAGCGGCAATTCCGCTTTCGTTGATTGGCATTGTGATTGGCCACTGGATATTAGGTGCGTACTTCACAGCCACTTCCATGATTGGCTTCATTGCGCTAGCCGGTGTGATGGTGCGTAATTCGGTGCTGCTGATTGATTTCATCAACATCCGACTTGAAGAAGGTATCCCGTTGAAGCAATCCATTATCGAAGCCGGCGCCGTGCGTACGACACCCATCTTATTAACTGCCGGAGCAGTGGTGTTGGGGGCAGTGATCATTTTATTTGATCCGATTTTTCAAGGACTTGCTATTTCCCTTATGGGTGGAACAATTACTTCCACTTTCCTGACGCTGCTGGTCGTTCCGTTGATTTACTACCGTATGATGAGAAGCAAATACAAGAACTAAAAATCTATCTAATGAAATTTCTTGCAGTAACAAGTTTAATGGAGTACCAAAGGACCGTGAATGATATTTTGCACCAATCAGGCATTCCTGTGTACAGTGCGAGCAAAGTAATTGGTCATAAAGACGCACCAAAGCCAAATCTTCTCGACAGTTGGTTTAGTAGTGGTGTGGAAGAATTCGATTCAATTTTCATTTTCAGCTTCACGGAAGATGATAAAGCTGAGAAAGCATTGCAGGTCATCAACGACTACAATTCGACAACAAAATTGAAGTTTCCGATCCGGGCATTTATTATGCCGGTAGAAAAATCAAGCCAATAGATTTCAATGTCGTGGAAACCCTTTTCTATTTACCAACGGCTTCATTCAATATACTTTTGTCACCCGTCATCTCCCATTGTCCAAGCGAGGTCGGTACGGAACCGATAGCATTAAGTTGGTCGAAAAAGTCTTTAACGAAGAATGTCTCTTGCTTAGACTCTTTCCTTTTTGCAAAGGCGGCCAAGGCACTCTCCAACAAGTATTTTCCCGTAATATAACTGGTGCCATACCCCGGCTGACGCAGGTACAGGTGTTGTTCAAATAACAGCAGGTTTTTCTCGGTTTTCATCCAACCTCGTGGCGTATACTCCGAATGAATTTTACCAGCTTCCTCCATGGTCATCTCATTAGCATGGGCATACAAAGACCCGAGGCCGCGGGCAGCACGTTGGGCAATCATGATGTACACAATTTCCCGTACGCGTGGATCATCGTCGTACAAGCCAGCTTGCATAAACATTTCTTCTACGGCTGTGGCCGTGCCCTCATTACGCGAATCGAAAATGTTGTATAGAAGAGGATCCCTTCGCACTTCGCTGGAATGCGGCTCCTTGTCCATGCGCGCAAGTTCAAACCAATGATAGAAGTGAGAGTAAAGCGGCCGAGGGTCGTTATGTAATGTAATAATGAAAAAATTTCTTTTGTCTGAAGGCACAAAACTACCGAGGTGCTCTCGCAAAGCGGGTTCGAAATATTCTTTCACAGTGACAATCTCATCTTTTTCCAGAAAATTCAACAAACTTTTAGCCGAGCGCTCAGCCATTGCATCAAACGCCTCTGGAGTATCAGCTGCTTTCAGTTCAGGCAGATTTCGATTTCGATGTTCTTCCAGTTTTAATGCAGTCCATGCACGAGCCAGCTCACGCTTTAACAGAATGACTTCGTCCTCCCAGGTGAGCGGAACAAGGTGTACGTTTTGCTGGTACCATGTGTAATTTTCTTTACCTATACCTGAAGGTCCAGTTTTTGAAGATGATTCTTTCTCCAGCCAGCCAGCAAAATGATTAGTGGATTCAATAGCATCCTTTAACACCGCGACTAAATCTGCATGATCACTGACTCCGGCAAGGTTCTGAATACTCGCGAGGTCACGGCTTTGTGCTTTGATATCCCGAATTCCAGCGATCCACAAATCTCTCGCATTACCAGTGAGGTTGACCATCGCCTGTTCATTCAGTGGCGAAATCACGCGAAGCTCGTTGACGAGTTTATCTTTGCTTTCGGCTGTTAATGGGAATTGATACTTCCAAATGTCGATTATGTGATGATGTGTGGGGCCTTCATGGGCTGGCACATCACTTCGTTCCATAAATAGTGTTCTATAGAATGCGGGGTCACGTTCCCATGAACGCAATACCCGATGGTCAAAATCCATCCCATTCATCTCCGCATAAATCAAGTACCAGTCTACTTGGTGTTGAACGGGCCAACCGGCGGTGTCAAAATTCAGAAGCTTTTGTTGCCAACTTTTAAGCTCCTCATGTTGCTTCTTCATCGCGGCAACTGAATAGTCCGGGACGTTCTCCTTCACCGGTGGTTTCTGAAACTCACGCCAGGCTTTAAATAACTCAACCAATTGTTGATAGGAGTTTGATTTTTCTGTTTTAACCGGTGCGGGTGACGAGCAACCCATCAGACTGATCATTACAAAAAAGGGGAGGCAACTGGTAATGGTTGAGTTTTTCATAATTGCCAAACTAATTAAATTAATTGGATCCGTCTCCGCGAAGTGTCGAATGGCTACGAGTTGCCTTCACGCTGGTTTGAAAAGACCAGCTTTTTATTCCACCAACCGTGCTAGGCGAGAGTAGAAAAGACATTTCATTTAATGAGTGATCTGAGATTTGGACTTTCAATAATTTGCTCACGCGCTTCGCGAACAGTTGATTCAAAAAACATGATCGAGCAGTTATTTGTGAGTTAGCGCGGGTTGCTTAGCCTTATTTTGACTAATTCAAAAGCTCAGAATTCGAGATCGAGTTAATTGGTGAAAGTGACTATTATGCTTAGATAGAAGTATATCCAACAATATTCGGATTCGAAAATTCTTGACGGATTCGTTTCTAACAATCACACTCGACTGCTGATGTAGCAGTTGTCGCGGAAACGCCTTCCGTCGAATAACCGCCGCGCTTCCACCAGGAAATTCCACCTGTAAGCTCTTTCACTTTGAAGCCCAGTTGCGCCAGAATTAGAGCGCCTTTTGTGGATGCATTGCACCCTATTCCATTGCAATAAGTTACAATGACAGAAGTCCTGTCGAGTGCTTGTGCCGTTGCTTCGTTCATGCTCCGCCAAGGTAGACTTAACGCTCCGGCTATATGCTCTCTATCGAAACTGCCCTTTGCGCGGGTATCCACGACGAGGAAACGCTCGCCCTTATTAATTCCTTCCGCGAGATCAAAAGAGTCGATCTCAAATTCAAGTTTGTTCTTATAATAGCGAATTTGGTCTTCCATATTCTATAAGGATTAATATTTCGTTTAATTCAAGTTCAGTGTTTCATAACCCATTTTTACATTGGACAGGTTGATATCGATCAAACTATTTGCAATCGCTCTCATATTCAAATCATTCTTGGAAAGCAGTGTATTCATATTCTTTTTGATAATTTTTTCAATAAGCAAGTTGCAACGAGTAACCACTTCGTTATAAGACTTGATACCCTTCAAAAGATCATTGCGGTATTTCCACTCCACAAAGCATCCAATCATGCCGCCACAATTGACGATAAAGTCCGGAAGGCAAATAACCCCTTGTTGAGCGGCAAACTCCTCTGCTCTATATGTTAAGGGATGATTCGCGGCTTGCACAATCAGCTTTACACCGGTTGATGATAGAAATGTTTCGATTGCAAGTACGTCAGGGTTCTCGCAACTGATTTCTTCAATCTCGGATCTCAATGAAAGGATTGAAGTCCTCGCAGCCGGCACAAATATGTCGGCCGGTACCCCAAGGAGATCGGACGACTGCCTCGAGAATACGCATTTGGCATCAGATTGGTAGTGATTCAAGCATTGATCGCCGTGTGCATGATAATGCCCCAGCAACTGCACGACATCCAGACCTTTGGGATCGTACAGCGATCCGTTGATGTTGCTCACACCGACGACCTTAAATCCCAGTTCATTTAGAAGTTTTGAAGTTATTGTCCCAACGGCTCCGTAACCCTGAATGATGACTCGATTTCCTATGTTGAAGTTTCTGCGGGCTGCCTGAATTGACTCACTTACGCCATGCGCGGTAAAGCCATTGGCATCAATGTCCAGTCCTCCGAGGCGTTTGGGCAAGCCTGTAACATTTCGATACATTTTGTCTGATGCCTCAAGGGTTAATGCCATTACTTCTTCGGGGCTCCCCATATCAGGTCCAAAAATTAGGGTGGGATCTATTTTGGTACAGTTGCGTATATGTACTGCCAGGAGAGAGGCTCGCGTTTTCTCATCAGGAATCCCGGCGGGTGTTATGACTAATGTCTTCGCCCCGTCGGCAGGCACAAAACAAGCAAGGCACTTTTCCCCCATACCTCTTGCAAGTCGATAGGTCTCAACAAGTGAGCCCTGATTGACGAATCGGACTCCTCCTAATGCCACGTCGAAATTGCTCTTATGTCTTACGGTGATCATTTCGGCACCCGCAAGGTTGGTCATAAGGGCAAACTCAACTTTGTCACCGTCAACAATGATCCCATTTTGAACAGTGAATTTCATATTGCTTTCGTTCATGATTTAAAAGTTTTACCTGGGGCAAGTCGGTTTGCTTTTGGGTTCGGTCAAAACTATACATAAGAATAATTAATTATGTTTGTGGATTAATTAAAGTATTTAATGATGATCGAGATCAGAGACTTGCTTATGGTGCGTGAAATTGCAGACGTAGGAAACCTGACTAAAGCGGCGCACAATCTCTCACTCACCCAATCGGCCGTAAGTCAAAGGCTCAAAATGATCGAATCCAGGCTAGGATTGACTCTCTTTTCGCGTGACCACAAGGCAATGACGCTTACTCCAACTGGCAGGAAAGTTTTGGAAACAACCGAGATCATTGAGGCTCAGATTAAAAGACTTGAGTGGGAAATTAATCTGTCCAAGAAAAATTATCGCGAAACTCTGACTTTCAGCACTGAGTGTTATACGTCTTACCATTGGTTGTCGGATTTTATAGGTTCTCTGGATGAATCAACGCGGCAGCGCTTCGAGCCCATTGTCTTATCCCATTGTACACGTAATCCTATCCCATCCTTATTATCCGGTCAGTTGGATTTTGCTGTCGTCACGGGCAAAAACGTGCCTGGCCTTAACTATGCTACTCTTTTCGACGACGAACTTGTGGCAATTAGTTCCTCTAAACATCGATGGCGCTCATTGAAAGAGTTATCCCCCAACGATTTCGCCGGTGAGAATCTTTTTGAATATAACACCGAACGGAAGAACCTGGATGCCTACAAATTGTTTTTTGATATCGAATCGATTTATCCAAAATGGACAACAAAAATCGAATTGACGGAGGCGATAATTCAACTTGTGAAAGCGGATATGGGAGTCGCAATTCTGTCAAAGTGGGCTATTTTGCCTTACATAAAAGACCATCGCCTAAAGTTCTTTCGTCTTACAGCTAAGGGGGTATATCGAAAATGGTATCTATGCTATCGACTCGATCTAAATAAGGAAAAGGCTTCCCTGATCAATTCATTCGCTCCGAAGCTCCGATTTTTTCTGAAAGATTCATATTTGGCGGTTGCTCACGGATCATCGTCCTGAAAAATTGAGCATAATATGTTTGCTATAGACCCAGTTTCACCGCTCGTCGTTAGTCAAATTCATTTTCTGAGATAACTATCTGACCGTCCAGCCAATCTCCCTACGGTTGAGAAAACGTGTCGATGATTGTAACGTCTGAAAGCATAAGTGCTTTATGGGAACAGGTTGCTGGGATACGTTTGACTCTCCGGGGCCAATGTCAAAAAAATCATGATCATTGTCATTGAGCCACAAGCAGATCACGCAGTTTGAACAGCTCATTGTTGTGTGAATGCCAGGTAATCACAAAACTATCATTGAGCTCGATGCGGCACATCCATCTTTTTGAGCTTTGTCTTGATAAAGTCGCCGATCTTGCGACGAACCACTTTGAAACGTTCGTAACGCTCCATTGAGAATTCTTCCCTTTTGACTCGCTCATTTAGCGTTTCCACATACATGTCAAACACCTCGAACAGCCCTTAACACTGATCCTTGATGCCAGAGAAGCTGCGTTTGATGTATTCGGTTGTGACATAATCCTGGATGGTTAAAAGACGATTGAAATGCCTGGTTATTTCACTGGACGGAACTCAAGTGATTATGATTTCCTGTCAATCGGCGCATTTCTTGCCGATGCCCCACGAACTCAGTGATGCAGTATTTAAGCAATACATAACGCTTCGCTGAGAGTTCGGTGCGACGACCATCGACAGTGATCCTTGCCCACACGGGGGCGAGTCCATCTTCATTAACAGGACTGAGAATTTTTACTTTAAGTTCATGTGTAGCCGGCTTGCTGACCGAACTCATTCTTGTTGACTTGAAGCGGACGAGAAAACTTGAAAATGTCTTTATGCATTCTTCAACCCATGGGACCGAATTGGTCACCTGAAACATGGTTTTGGATGTTACTTTTTGGTTTGCTCCAAAAACAAAAAAGCCCAAATCATACGATTTGAGCTTGTTTGCTTGGAGATGATTAATCTCTCGTGGCTCCGCTGGGACTCGAACCCAGGACCCATACATTAAAAGTGTATTGCTCTACCAACTGAGCTACGAAACCGTTCCTCCAACCACTTTCCGACCGCCGTTTGCTGCCGTTTTGTTCACCGATTTCGCCATTTAGCTAACTCAGTTTGGCCTTTTTGAGGCCTTTTCCGTAATTGGGAACGCAAAGGTAGCAGGATAGGAAAAAAATGCAAAAACGGGTTTACAATATTCTCCTCTTTCTCTTCATCACGATCCTGTCCTTTGGAGCAGATTCACCGTCTCTTCTCACCAAGGCAGATTCGCTATATGCGGCTAAACAATACACGCAGGCGTTCGAGCGCTATGAGGTAATCTTTGCCGGTGGACGCTATTCGCCTGCAATGTTGCTTAGGATGGCTTATATACAGGAAGGACTTGGGCACCTCGGCGAGTCATTATATTATATCAACCTGTATTTCCTTGCCAGCAACGATACGCAAGCACTTAAAAAAATGGAGGAGCTGGCGGAAAAAAACAAGCTTGAGGGGTATCAAAACAATGATTCCAGAAAATTGCAGGCTTTCCTCCAGGAGCATTTTACAAAAATTACTGTGTTGCTCGTCTCAGCCGCAATGTTGATGCTGGCCATCATGTATTATATGAAGACGCGAAGAAACATTCGCCCGGCTTTTTCGGGGATTTTGCTTGCCTGTATCCTGGCCCTGCTGTTGGTTCACATCAACTTCAGTCCAATTCCGAATCGCGGTATTGTTGCATCGCAACATGCATATTTAATGAGCGGTCCATCTGCCGGATCTTCTCTTGTCGCCATCATTGGCGAGGGCCATCAGCTTGAAATCAAAGGAAAGAAGGATGTGTGGGTTCGTGTGCAGTGGAGGGACCGCGAAGCTTATGTAAAGGAATTCCTGTTGAAGCCGGTCCGGCTGTAACCCATAAAAAGTAATCAGTTATCAGTTATCCGTGGTGATGTTTGGATTGAACGCATCGCTTCACTGATTGCGCAGAAATTTCTTCAGTGAGGCATGCCAGTACCTAGAACCCAGCACCCAGTTCACACTCCTCTAATCCACCCTCCATCCACAGCCAGGCTCACCCCGGTGATATAGCTCGCCCGCTCACTGGCAAGGAATGCAACGGCAGCGCCGAACTCGTCAGGTTTACCAAATCGTCCCAACGGGATTTCGGAAGTTACTTTCGCTACTGCCGGATTATTTTCAATCAGATTGATTAAACGCTGAGTTTGTGTATAGCCTGGCATCACATTATTTACGGTGATGTTGTATTCGCCAAGTTCGTTCGAAAGTGTTTTTATCAAACCTACGATTGATGACCGCACTGCATTTGACAACACCAAATTGTTCACGGGTTGTTTAACCGCCTGCGAGGTGATCGAAATGATGCGACCCCATTTTTTTTCCTTCATGCCCGGAGTGAATCCTTTGATCAAGGCCACCACACTAGAGAGCAATTGCTGAAACGCTTTGTCCCAGTCAGCTTGTTCGAAAGATTCAAATTTTCCCGTTGGAGGCCCACCTGTGTTTGTTACCAGGATGTCGACATGGCCAAATTCTGTTAATGATGCCGTTATAAATCGCTTGCAGTCGTCCCCACTTGAAAGATCGCCTTCAAGAGAAAGTACTTTGGTGCCAAGTGCACGGATTTCATCACAAGTCTGCTTCAGCAGTGTCTGATTACGTCCGCAGATAATAATGTTTGCACCTTCTTTTGCGAGCTCAATCGCAACCGCTTTTCCCAATCCCTGACTGGATGCGGAGATGAAGGCGGTTTTATTTTTTAGGCCGAGATCCATGGGATAAACTTATGCAATACATTCCCGCAAAGGCGCAAAGCTCGCTAAGAAAATGCAAAAACAAACCAGGAAATTGAACGCAATATCACCAACGATACAAATCTTTGCGGGCTTGGCGTCTTTGCGTGGGTGGGCCCAAGGAGTGTAGCGACCCCTCACTTTCACCAAAAGTGCATTCTCACTTTCTTCCTGTCAATGTGCTCATTGAACCCGCCACAAAAAGTCACTTACCAAAAAATACGATAGCCATCCAAAGGTCCTTTCGGGACATTAACAATTTGTTGTGATGTCATTTTGCGCAGCAATTCGGAATTAGAAGAGAAATAACGCGCGATTTTATGATCAGGAATTTCATCGCTATTACGTTTCGGGCAGCCTTAAGGCGAAAGGGATTTACACTTTTCAATGTGCTGGGCCTTTCCATCGGGTTAACCGCCAGTCTGCTGATCCTGGAATACGTCAGGGATGAGCTGAGCTACGACAATTTCATCGAGAACAAGGAAAATATTTACAGAGTCCGATATGATCGTTACCGCGATGGGCAGCTGGTTTTCAAAAGTGCCACGACCTTCCCGATGATCGCCCCAACGTTCAAGTCTGAATTCCAGGAGGTAGAGAATTCATGTAGGCTGTATATGTTGTATGGCGGTGGCGTAGTACGCTATCATGACATCAGCCACAAGGAAAGCAATGTATTCCTCGCAGATCAAAGTTTTCTTGAAATGTTTTCTTATCCCCTGATCCATGGCGACAGGAAGACTGCACTCGTACAGCCAGGCACCGCCATTATTGAAGCAAAGACTGCACGGAAGTATTTCGGTGAAGAGAGCCCCGTTGGTAAACGAATCCGGTTCGGTAATGATCAAGACTACGAGATCACGGGTGTGATCCAATCACCCGAAAATTCACACCTGAAGTTTTCGTTTCTTTTTTCGTATCTGACCTATCCGGAATTTCCTGGTCTCACTGACGGTCCGAGGCGGAATCAATGGGACGTCGCATGGGGTTGGTATGATTTCTATAATTATGTGCAACTCCGTCCTGGTACTGACGTCGCGGCGCTCGAGGCAAGGTTCCCCGCATTCACTAAGAAATATGGTCGCGAAGGGGATGAAAAAAATACCGTCTTTTCACTTCAGCCGATTACCAGTATCCACCTTTATTCAGATCTCATTCAAGAAGCTCGCATCAACGGGAATGGCAACTCGGTTCATTTCCTGTTGATCATTGCATTTTTTATTCTCGTAATAGCATGGGTAAACTATGTTAATCTCGCGACGGCACGTGCCTCGGAGCGGGCAAAGGAAGTTGGCGTCAGGAAATCCATTGGAGCTACGCGATGGAATCTTGCGACCCAATTCATGATCGAAGCTTGTATTATTAACCTGCTCGCAGTTGTTGCAGCGCTGTTCCTGGTGATTCTGTTGATTCCAGCATTCAATGAATTATCCGACAAAAATCTTAGCGCGGCACTCGTCCTCGATTCAACATTCATATATCAGATGATGGCACTATTTATTTTTGGCGCCTTCATTTCAGGAATATATCCTGGATTTGTCCTTTCTTCCTATCATCCATCTTCGGTGCTGAAAGGCGGTTCAGGCGCAAGCCCTGTGGGCATGAAGCTTCGCAAAGGATTAGTCATCCTGCAGTTTGGCGCCTCTACGGCCCTAATTGCAGGTACACTAATTGTATATCGCCAGATCCAATTCATGCAACATCGCGATATGGGTATCGATGTTGGTCAGACGCTTGTGATTAATGGGCCAGACATCGTACCAAGTGATTCGATTTATACTTCGCTATACACGACTTTCAAGCAGGACCTGCTGCAGCGTTCGTCGATAAGAAAAATGGCGGGTTCGAGCCAGGTGCCGGGCGCCCTTGTTTTCTCGACACGTAGCGCCAAACGTATAGGATTGGATCAGGAGCCGTCAACAGTGGTGATGTATCGTATCCATGTTGACCATGACTTTTTTGATGTGTATGAAAATGAATTGATCCATGGGCGCGGCTTTAAACGTGAGTTTAACGACGGGAGAAATGTCGTATTAAACCGGAAGGCGATTGCCGACCTGGGATTTGCTTCAGCCGAGGATGCGGTAGGGGGCCTTGTAAACATAGGGCGCGACACGCTCACTGTGATCGGCGTGATTGAAAATTATCATCAGGAAGGATTGAAGGTCGATTTTAGGCCAATGGCGTTTGATCTGGTGGCTGCACCGCAACAGTATTTCAGTGTAAAAGTCGATGAGCGAACCATCGATGAGACCATCGAGTTTGTAAAAACCAGGT
Source organism: Cyclobacteriaceae bacterium (assembly GCA_044223825.1). Lineage (GTDB taxonomy): Bacteria > Bacteroidota > Bacteroidia > Cytophagales > Cyclobacteriaceae > ELB16-189. Next base: position 218,687 of record JBGALO010000007.1, read on the forward strand.
ATGATGCACTGTTCCCGGGAAACCCTTTCAATTATTTTGTTCTCGACACGTTCATCCAGCAACAATACAAGAATGATCGACAGTTCGGGAAGATCTTCGGCTCGTTTTCCCTTCTTGCAATATTCGTCGCGTCGCTCGGATTGTTTGGACTTGCGTCTTTCACTACTGCGAAGCGTACAAAGGAGATTGGGATCCGCAAAGTACTTGGATCATCGGTGCCTTCGATCTTTGTTTTGTTATCGAAAGATTTCTTAAAGCTCGTCATAGTGTCAAACGTCATTGCCGTTCCGCTCGTCTGGTTTTCAATGAATGCGTGGCTTGATACCTTTGCCTTCAGGATCGAAGTCACGCTATGGATATTTGTTTTGTCAACTGTCATCACAGTCTTTATTTCATTCCTGACAGTCAGCTATCAATCTCTGAAAGCTGCGTTGATTAATCCTGTAAAGGCATTGCGTTACGAGTGAGAAAGTGTTGGTTGAAATTAATCATCACCACAAACGCGCGAAGCATCAAGGAGCACTGGCAATCTTTGTTAGTCAAGCATTGTTTCATCGCTTATTCATTTTCTTTGCGAGCTTTGCGCCTTTGCGTGAGATGTATTCAGGAAGCGTAGCGACCCTAAATTGTAAACCCAAAAAAGGCATTGCGTTATGAGTGAGAAAAGTATTGATTGAACTTGATCATCACCACAAACGCGCGAGCCTTAAGGATTACTGGCAATCTTTGTTAGTCAGGCATTGGTTCATCCCGCTTATGCATTTTCTTTGCGAGCATTGCGCCTTTGCGTTAGGTGCATTCAGGGGAGCGTAGCGACATCAAACCTTAAACACAAACCCATTCTTACTCTTCTTCCTGTATTTCTCCTCATTGAACCTGTAAAGGAAAGATCCTTTGCGTGAAGAGTTCTTGTCTTTTTCCGAGAGCTTCTCGAGAATGTCCAGCGCGTTGATTTTCTTAATGAAATTTCTTTTGTCCAGCTGCTGATTGAAAATCTCTTCATACAGCATTTGTAGTTGTCGCATCGTAAATTTTTGTGGCAACAGCTCAAATCCTACAGGCTGAACCGATGCGCGATGGCGCAAGCGTGCAATTGCCTGATCGACCATAATATTGTGATCAAAGATCAGTTTGGGAACTTTCGACAGCTCAAACCAGGAAGCACCATATTTCCTGGTGAGCTCTTCATCGTGCTGCTCAATCTGTATCAAGGCGTAATAGGCAACAGAAATGGTACGTTCGACGGGGTCGCGGTTGACATCGCTGAATACATTGAGCTGCTCCATGTAAATGTTCTCGAGCCCCGTCAATGTAAAAAGCACACGGCTTGCGGCGTCTTCGATCTTTTCATCGTTCCGCAAAAATCCGCCCATGAGTGACCACTTTCCTTTTTCAGGGTCGAAGTCGCGCTTTATCAGCAGGAGCTTCAATTCCTCGGCCTTTGGGTCAAATCCAAAGATGATGCAATCAACTGCGGCTAATAACTTGTCCTCATTCTTATACTTGTGCACCATGGCTGTCCTTAAATATATTACAACCTGCCTTCCTGGCAACAACCCTAAAAGTAAGCGCTGATGAAGCACGTTCAAAGTTTGTGGAATGCCTCGCAGCTCGTTGGGACAGCCTTTTTTAAAGATAAATGTATTGTGTACATTTAAAACATCTGTTAAAACCAAGCTATGAAGCGCATATCAAAAATTCTCTTCCTGAGCTGGATGGTGATGGCCGTCCATAGCAATGCACAAAACGCCAGGATAAAAATTGACAAAGACCGGGTGGTCGGCGACATAAGTCCGCTCCTGTACGGGAACTTTGTTGAACACCTTGGAAGATGTGTTTATGGTGGAATATACGAGCCTGGCTCACCGCTGTCCGATGAGGATGGATTTCGAAAAGATGTGCTGAAGGCCTCTCAAGACCTCAAAGTCGGTGTGACTCGGTACCCCGGAGGAAATTTTGTTTCCAACTATCATTGGGAAGATGGTGTGGGACCCAACAGAATCCCGCGCATGGAACTTGCGTGGGACAGACTCGAAACAAATCAATTCGGCACAAACGAGTTCGTCAAGTTTGCACGGAAGCTCGGCACGGAACCTTACTTCGCTGTTAACATGGGAACTGGCACGATTGAAGAGGCGCAACGGTGGGTGGAATACTGCAATGTCAAGGAAGGGCCATACTATGCCGAGCTTCGAAAGAAACACGGCTTTGCCGATCCATATCGTATAAAATACTGGGGCCTTGGAAATGAAATGGACGGTTCCTGGCAGATGGGCCACCTCAATGCCGATGATTATGTGAAGAAGGCGCGCGAAGCAGGAAAATTGATGCGTCTCACAGATCCCAACATCAAACTGATCGCTGCCGGCTCATCTAACTATAATCCTGGCGTTGATCCGAACGCGTGGAATGGCACAGTTCTCAATGGATTGAAAGAAGTAGTCGACTACATCGCACTTCACATGTATGTGGGCAATCCAAACAATAACTATTACAATTTTATGGCGACACCACTCGTCATGGAGCAACGTACTAATCTTGTCAGGGGAATCATTGCCCGCGAGATGGCGACAGCTGATCGCGGCAAACGCGAACCTGTTTACATCGCGTGGGATGAGTACAACGTATGGTACCGCGCCCGCGCCGATGAATCATTGCGCGGTACGCGCGCCCTTGAAGAACACTACAATCTGGAAGATGCACTTGTTATTGCAGGTTTCCTGAATGGATTTGTGCGCAATGCCGATATCATCAAGATGGCTAACATGGCACAACTGGTCAATGTTATCGGGCCGATGTTTACCAATGAGAAAGGAATGTTCAAGCAAACGATCTATTACCCGCTTCAGTTGTTCGCCCAGAACATGAACGGAAAGTCGCTCGACGTCTTCGTCGATTGCGACAAATATGACACGGAAGATTTTTTCATCGGCCTGGGAGAGCAGACAACCCGACAGAAAGGAGTACCCTATTTGGACGTTTCTGCTTCTATAAATAATGGAGAACTTGTCGTCGCTGTAGTGAATCGCAACAAGGACAAGGCATATACAACGGACATCCTGTTGCAGGAAGGAAATTTTGATGGAAGCTTGAAGGTCTTCGAGGTCAATGGTCCTGACATCAAATCAGAAAACGATTTTGCGGTAGAAAAAGTAACTACAAAGGAAAAGCCCGCCATTGCTGCCAAGGGTCAGAAAGTCACATACAGCTTTCCCCCTCATTCCCTGACCTTAATTAAAGGAAAAATCAAGTAAAGGCCGTTATGCAAAGAGGAGGCCGCAGGATGACTAGTTTTGTTGAATATAATTGATAATAAGAACCATGGCTGACCATGTTATTGGTTTAGATTTTGGAACGGACTCAGTAAGATCTGTTTTGGTAGACGCAGCAAATGGGAAGACCATAGCTACGCATGTGCATTGGTACAAGCTGTGGAAACAGCAATTGTATTGTGATGCATCAACTTCACGCTTCAGGCAACATGTAAGTGATCACATCGCGGGCATGGAAGAGACGATCCGCACAGTTGTAACGCAGTCAAAAGTCAACCCAGCGGATGTTAAGGGAATATGCGTTGATACAACCGGTTCATCGCCGGTCCCGGTTGATGCCAATGGAACAGCTTTGTGCATGCTTCCGGGATTTGAATCCAACCCCAATGCGATGATGGTGCTGTGGAAAGATCACACATCGATCAAGGAAGCCGAGGAAATCAATCGCGTTGCAAGGACATGGGGTGGATTGGACTACACGATGTTCGAAGGAGGTATTTATTCATCAGAATGGTTCTGGGCCAAAATACTCCATATTATAAGAGAAGATCCGGGTGTGCGAAAGGCAGCAACATCATGGATGGAGCATTGTGATCTGATGACCTACATTCTTACAGGTGCTACGGACCTGTCGAAATTTAAGCGGAGCAGGTGTGCTGCAGGGCATAAGGCGATGTGGCATGAACGATGGAATGGCCTTCCCGACGATGACTTTCTTTCAAAGCTTGATCCCGATCTACCGAAGATCAAAAAGAACCTCTATCGTGAAACGTTTACCTCCGACCAATCAGCAGGGCGCCTTTCACCACAGTGGGCAAAGAAATTGGGATTGACCGAAAATACCGTCATTGCAGTCGGAACATTCGATGCACATGCGGGCGCCGTTGGTGCACAGGTTGAAGAATATACGCTGGTTCGAGTAATGGGCACTTCAACATGCGATATCGTAGTGTCAAAATCGGAGGTGGTAGGAGAGAACACTGTGAAAGGAATCTGCGGTCAGGTAGACGGTTCCGTCATCCCGGGAATGATTGGACTTGAAGCGGGGCAATCAGCCTTTGGCGATGCGCTTGCCTGGTTTAGAGATGTAATTGCGTGGCCCATCGAGAATTTAAACAGCTTAAAGCTTTCCGAAGAAGAAAAGGAAAAAGTTAAAGATGAGATCATCGTGAAACTGTCGGCCGAGGCGGAGAAACTTCCTATGAGTGAGTCATCGCCCGTTGCGCTTGATTGGATCAACGGGAGGAGGACACCCGACGCAAACCAGGCATTGAAGGCAGCCATCTTTAATTTAAACCTTGGAACCAAGTCCCCTGAGATATTCAAGGCAATCGTTGAGTCGATCTGCTTCGGATCACGAAGCATTGTCGAGCGCTTTCAGGAAGAAGGCGTCGAGATAAGGTCGGTAGTTGGCATTGGCGGAGTTGCAAAAAAATCAACCTTTGTGATGCAACGCCTTGCTGATGTGCTCAACATGCCTATACGCGTTGCTACATCTGAACAAGCTCCGGCGCTTGGCAGTGCCATGTACGCGGCGACTGCAGCAGGACTTTACAAGAATGTATCTTTCGCAGCCAATGCTATGGGCAACGGCTTCGAGAAAACTTATCTTCCGGATGCAGCGCGCGCGAAAGTGTATGATAAATTATATCAACAGTACAAGGCCCTGGGTCATTTCGTTGAAACAGCAACCAATTCTCATTAATTACTTTCTGATTCTATTTTTTAAATAATAACCTGTCTATGATCAATCAAGGCAACTATGAAATCTGGTTCATCGCCGGAAGCCAACACTTATATGGAGACGAAATCCTGAAAAATGTCGCGAGTCATGCAAAGGAGATCGCATCTTCTTTCAATGGAGTCAATCTTCCCTATAAGATTGTATATCAATCTACTGTTACAAATTCCGATCAATTCACGGAGCTTGCTCAGAAAGCCAACGCCGATGGTAAATGTATCGGCGTGATTGCATGGATGCATACATTTTCACCAGCAAAAATGTGGATCAGCGGTTTGAGAATCCTTTCAAAGCCCCTTGTTCATCTGCACACACAATACAACGCCGAGATTCCCTGGAAGGATATCGACATGAATTTCATGAACGAAAATCAGTCGGCGCATGGAGATCGCGAATTCGGCTTCATCAACACACGTCTCAGAAAGAACCGAAAAGTTATTGTAGGCCACTGGAAAGATCAGGGTGTGATCAACAGACTCAACATTTGGGCACGCGCCGCAGCAGGATGGCATGCATTCCGGCAAACGAAGGTGGGAAGAATAGGAGACAACATGCGCGAAGTTGCGGTGACGGAAGGAGATAAAGTTGAAGCACAGATACGGTTTGGATTTTCTGTGAATGGATATGGAGTCGGCGACGTTGTGAAATATGTCGACGCTGCGAGTGACAGGAATATTGATCTCCTCCTGAAAGAGTATGAAAGCGCCTATGAAATTTCCGCGGCAGTGCGGAAAAGTAGTTCACTCCGCGAGGCGGCGAAGATCGAAGTCGGGTTGAGAGCATTCTTACAGGATAAAGATCTTTCTGCTTTCACAGACACATTTGAAAACCTGCATGGCCTGAAACAATTGCCTGGCATTTCTGCGCAACGATTGATGGCAGACGGTTATGGCTTTGGTGCGGAAGGTGACTGGAAGACAGCTGCGTTGCTTCGCGCGATCAAGGTCATGGACCGCGGCCTGGCCGGTGGAAGCTCGTTTATGGAAGATTACACGTATGACTTTAAAAAAGATGGATCAAGCGTTCTTGGTTCACATATGCTGGAGATTTGTCCGTCGATCGCTGCCGGAAAACCGCGGTGCGAAGTACATCCCCTTAGCATCGGTGGCAAGGAGGATCCGGCACGACTTGTATTCAATGTTGATGCAGGGCCGGCCATCAATGTATCGCTCATCGACATGGGGAATAGATTCCGATTGCTGGTCAACGAGGTGAACGCGGTGAAGCCGGAACAGGATTTGCCAAAGCTGCCCGTCGCACGCGTGCTGTGGAATCCAATGCCGGATCTCGCGGTTGGCGCTGAGGCGTGGATATTGAGTGGTGGCGCCCATCATACTGTGTTCAGCAAAGCGATTACAACTGAATACATAGAGGACCTCGCTGAAATGGCCGGAATCGAGCTTGTAGTGATCGATAAGAACACGCAAATCAGGGATTTTAAAAATCAACTTCGCTGGAATGAAGTATATTACCAGTTGTTTCAGAACCAGTTATAAGGAGAATTGATATCGCGTAGGAATCCATCATTGAATATTAATCCACTTAATCTAAACTCATTATGTTATTTAATAAGCCATCAAATCAATTTGCAGCAATCATTTTGTTGACGTTGGCGGCGTGTTCAACTTCTGACAATTCTCAGAAAGTTACAGTCACGCGCGCGTCCTACGGAAAAATGCCCGACAATACCGAGATCGAGCAGTTCACCATTGCGAACAAAAACAAAGTTGAGATGAAGGTAATTACCTATGGTGGCATTATTACTTTTCTGAGCGTGCCAGACAGAAATGGAAAGCTTGAAGATGTTGTTCTCGGTTTTGATAATCTCGAAGGCTATTTGAACGGCCACCCTTATTTCGGAGCAACCATCGGACGTTATGGAAACCGGATTGCGAAAGGAAAATTCAAACTTGACGACCAGGAGTACACATTAGCGACTAACAATGGACCTAATCACCTGCATGGCGGTGTGAAAGGTTTTGATAAGGTTGTGTGGAAAGGCGAACCAATCAATGTTGACAATGGTGCTGGCGTAAGACTGACATACACGTCTGCAGATATGGAGGAAGGGTATCCGGGAAAACTGGACGTAGTGGTGGATTACATTTTATTTAATGACAACTCATTGAAATTCGAGTACCGGGCTAAAACAGACAAAAAGACCATCGTTAATCTCACGAACCACACGTATTACAACCTCACAGCGATGAAAGAGGATATTCTTAACCATGAGTTGCAAATCAATGCTTCGAAATATCTACCGGTTGACACTACACTCATTCCACTCGCTATTGCAGATGTAGCCGGCACGCCATTCGATTTCACGACATCGAAACCCGTTGGCAGGGACATCGTGAACGCCGGCGGCTATGACCATTGCTGGATACTCAATGAAGGAAAAGATTCGTTAAAGCTTGCCGCAGTGCTGTACGAACCCAAAAGCGGAAGACAAATGGAGGTGTATACCTCGGAGCCCGCGATCCAATTCTATACTGGGAATTTCCTGAACGGAACGCACATCGGAAAGAGCAATACGCCTTACGGATTCCGATCGGCATTGTGTCTTGAGACGGAACACTATCCTGATTCTCCTAACAGACCTGAGTTTCCTTCAACAACGTTAAATCCTGGCGAAGAATACAAGACCACTACGATCACAAGGTTTTCAACGAGATAGTTCCGGCGTACATTGATCCGTTCATTGCCGGGTAGGGGATTTGACAAAAACTTCTTGTTCGGTTCATCGATTGAATCAGGCTCCGTTGCAATTGCAACTTTGTGCAAGCGTGTACAGGTCCGCACAAATAGGCGTCCTACTAATTCTTCTTTTTTTAGATGCTCGCACTCAAATTCTGGGGAAGATTAGCGAATTGAGGAAGAATAGCGAATTTTGGTGTAGTCCAATGTAACAAACAACCAACCTCATCGTCTTCCCCCTGTAATTGATGGACTTGGAAACATTCCAGACCCGCGTTTTTCCCGTAAAAAACAAACTTTTCCGGTTTGCTTTCCGCATGTTGGGGAGCAGCGAAGAGGCAAAGGATGTCGTTCAGGAGGTGTTCATTAAACTCTGGAATGGGCGCGACCAGCTGGAAGGAATTCAGAACATGGAAGCCTGGTGTATGCGGATTACGAAAAACCTGTCGCTTGACAGACTTCGCCAGCAGCAACGCCGGCCCACCGATGATCTCGAGAAAGGTTCCTATGTTCATCACGGAGCATTGTCGCCGCACGACTCCACTGAAATGAAAGAGAATATGACTCGCATTGGTGAATTGATGAACTCGCTGCCGGAAAAACAACGGCATGTAATGCATCTCCGCGATGTGGAAGGGTACAGCTACAATGAAATATGTGAAATCCTCGAGCTTGACATGAGCCAGGTGAAAGTGAATTTATTCCGCGCACGGAATGCGGTGCGTGAGAAACTACAAAAATTAAACGCGTATGGACTCTAAAACCATAGAAGCGCTGCTGGAAAAATACTGGAACGCTGAGACAACACTTGAAGAAGAGAAGCAGCTGAAAGAATATTTTTCCGGCGCGAACGTCCCTGACAGCATGCAGTCTGCTGCAGCCTTGTTTCGGTTTCTTGACGGTGAAAAAAATAAATCATTAGGAGAAAATTTTGAAACAACTGTAACAAAGGAGTTGCGCAAGCGTCGTGAAGGAAAGATTATCAGTATGGTAAGTTTCAGAAACGTGTCACGCATAGCAGCAGGAATTGTTGTTGTAGTGGCGGCGACTTACTTCATACGCAATGAAATCAGGAAATCGTATCCGCAGGAGCTCCAGGATACGTATTCTGATCCTCAAATGGCGTTCGAGGAAACGAAAAAGGCGCTCATGATGATCTCGAATAGTTTTGGCAAGGCGAAACATGAGACGGAAAAGATCAAGATGTTTAATGAAGCGGAAAAGAAAATTCAAACTAAGTCAACAGAGAAATCAAATATTTAAGTAACAGATCCCTATCCGATTTCAATGGCTATCGGGACGGGATTACAAAAACATTAATCAAATGAATATGAAAAAGTTAATGATTGGAGTTGTGGTGATGGTAATGTCTTTTGCGGCACAAGCCCAGGGCGATGCAATTGCCAAGTTCTTTAATAAATACCAGGATGATGAATCGTTCACGCAGGTCACCGTGAGCAGCAAGATGTTCAGCCTGTTCACCAACATGGAGGTGAAGAGCCCGGAAGATCAGGAAGTGCTCAATGCGATCAGCAAATTGAAAGGCCTTCGCATATTGGCAAAGGAAAACACGAGCGATGCCAGGGGGCTGTATAAAGAAGCCATGGGTATTCTGCCTGTGAAGGAATACGAAGAACTCATGTCCGTACGCGACAAGGACAAAGACATGAAGTTTTATATCAAGGAGGTAAAACCTGGTACCATCAGCGAGTTGATCATGGTTGCCGGCGGCACTGATGACTTTGCTATGCTCACGCTCTTCGGGGAGATCGACCTCAAGCAGATCAGCAAAATCGGAAGCAAGATGGATATCGATGGATTGAACCACCTCCGTAAGCTGGACAAAGATCACAAAGACGGCGGCAAGGAAAACAGCAAGGACAACGCCAAGGATAAAAAGAACGACGAATAATCCCCTTTCATGAAAAAGATACTTTTTCTGTTAGCATTGGCAGCGACAACCCTTCAGGTGGACGCGCAGTCAAAGACGACAGAAGCATTGCAAGCGAACTTTGACAAGTCGCTTGCTTTGTATTTTTATAAGAATACGCTAAGGATGTTGAATCAAACGGAGAACAAGGAGTTTGATGAAATGATCAAGAACATTGAAAAGCTCAAATTCCTGATGTTGGACAAAGGTTCGAAGCAATTCGGCCCCGCTGAATACAAGAAACTTAAACAAGACTATCAGGCGGAGCATTTTGAAGCCGTGATGACAAGCCGCTATCAAGGGAAAAATTTTGACGTGTTCTATAATGATAAACATGGATCTACGCCTGGAACCGTTGTGTTGGTGAATGATTCGAGCAGTTTGTTTGTACTTGACATCGTTGGAACGGTGGATGTATCCAAGGTTGGATCACTGTTCTCTTCCCTGGATGAAAGCTCCGATATCGGTCGAAGGGTTAAGGATTTTATCGGGAGCAAGGGTCGTCGTCATGGATTTGATGAGGACGACGATGACGAAGATGATAACTCGAAGAAATCCGATCACTAATTTTTCAACAGTTGGAAAACGTACTTTCAATACACGGTCTGACAAAGAATTTCGGCAAGCTCTGCGCCGTCAATAGCCTCAATCTCGAAGTAAACAGGGGCGAGGTATTTGGCATGCTCGGACCGAATGGCAGCGGCAAGACTACTACGCTTGGGATGCTGATGGGGGTAATAAACCCTTCCGCCGGAAATTTTTCCTGGTTTAATCAGCCTCCGACGCACCTCATGCGCAAAAAGATCGGCGCAGTGCTCGAGCACCCCATTTTTTATCCCTACCTGAGTGGGCAAAAAAATTTGGAGTTGATGGCGATGATAAAAGAGGCGCCCACGTCCAATATTCCGAAAGTACTTGAACTGGTTGAACTTGATTCGAGGAGAAACGATAAATACAAAACATATTCCCTGGGCATGAAACAGCGTCTCGCCATTGCGTCTGCGCTGTTGAATGATCCGATCGTACTTATTTTGGATGAGCCTACCAATGGACTCGACCCCATGGGTATTGCTGAGATTCGGGAGATCATCAAAAGGATTGCGAACGATGGGAAGACAATTATTCTCGCAAGTCATTTGTTGGATGAAGTACAAAAGGTGTGTTCACATTTTGCCGTCTTGAGAAAAGGCAACCTTGTTCATTCGGGGGCAGTCGACGAAGTTGGGAAAGGAGAGGAGACCGTGGAAGTGGTTGCATTTCATGATGACCTGGGCGTGATTCTCGGGAATTTCGTCGGTTGCGTGTCCGTGAAAAAGGACAATCAGCAGTTCGTTGTGAAAATGAAGGAGAACTTTCACAGCCAGGATCTCAACCGCTACCTGTTCGAAAAAGGTATTGTTGCTACCCATCTTGTAACACAGAAGAAGAGCCTGGAAAAACAATTTTTGGAAATCTTAGCCGAAGCGGAACATGCTGCACTTGTTAAAAATTGATCTAAAGAAACTTATCGATTACCGCACTTTTTGGATCATTGCGGGTCTGTATTTCTTCACGCTGATCACCGGGACCGCCAGTGGAATGGAGTTTCTGAAGTGGATCGGCCGGACCTTCGAACAGTTCGGACAGGAGATCAATATCGACCGGATACCGCTCTATCACTTCCCTGACATTTGGCAAAATCTTGCGTGGTCTGCGGGCTTGCTGAAGATGGGAATTGCAATCATGGTGGTAATCTCGATTACAAACGAATACACGTATCGCACTATTCGCCAGAATATTATTGATGGATTGAGCAGGGAACAATTCTTATTGTCGAAGGTATTGACCAATGTGCTGCTCGCAGGCCTAAGCACGATTGTAGTGTTCCTGATTGCCGCCGTGACCGGTCTTATATATTCGCCGGTATACGATTTTCCTTATGGATTGACGGGTGTTGAATTCTTTCTCGCGTATTTTCTGGAAGTGTTTTCGTTCCTGTCTTTTTCCTTAATGCTTGGCGTACTGTTACAACGCTCAGGACTTACAATCGTGGTTTTACTTAATTCTTATCTCATCGAACTTATCATCAAAAAGAATATCGATGACGTTGTACCCGGACTCATTCCCTTCTTTCCGCTTGAATCAATCATGAACCTGGTTCCGCTTCCTTTTGCGCGATATGCATTCCAGGAGATCAGGGACTTTCTGACTTTCGGTTCTATTGCAATAGCACTGGTTTGGGCGTTTTTGTTCAATTACTTCTCTTACTTAAAGCTTAAGAAGTCGGACATCTGAGATGGCTCGCGGGAGCCGATCAATTTTCTGGTACCTTTGCGCAATATTTCATGCGCAAGTATGCAACCAATTCAATATTTGGGTCTTTTGGCCGGTGCCCTCACCACAATCGCTTTCGTTCCACAGGTAGTCAAAACCTATCAAAGCAAATCCGCGAAAGACCTTTCGCTTGGCATGTTCCTCATCTTTTGCTCGGGAACGGCACTGTGGCTTTCCTACGGAATCATCATTCATGATATCCCAGTAATTACAGCCAATTCGCTCACACTCGCTTTGTCTGCCGTACTGGTCTTTTTTAAGTTCCGTTTTAAAGAGTAATTAAGACTCGCAGGCATCTGCCGAGCACGATTCATTCTCCCGTTCTGTTTCCAGGGTAACATGCCGGACGTTGTTGTGTTCAAGGTCGTGCCGGAGATCGTGCTTGATCGTTTGCTCGCGGTCGTGAGAAACATTTTCCCGTAAGACCAAGTGTGCAGTCATCGCATTTTCCGTGGAACTGATCGCCCAGATGTGGATGTGATGAATCCCGACGACTCCATCGATGCGCAATGCCGCTGATTTTATTTTTTCCATCTGAATATTTTCCGGTACGCCGTCAAGCGATAACCGTAGACTTTCTTTAAGGAGTTCCCATGTGCTGAACAGAATCACACCCGCTATAATGATACTCAGCAGGTTGTCCACCCAATTCCAATGTGTGTAGAAAATGATCACTCCTCCGACAACAATCCCTGCGGATACAAGCGCATCACTGAGCAAGTGCAGGTAAGCGCTCTTAATATTGATGTCTTTGTCTTTTTCTCTGAAAAACAAGATCGCGGAAACCGAATTGATAAGAATACCAATGCCCGCTACGATGGCGATGGTCATGCCTGGCAAGGGTTCCGGTTCGGGGCGAAGCGATTTATGAACAGCTTCAAATGCAATTCCGCCGATGGAAACGAGCAAAATAACAGAGTTGAATAGTGCGACGAGAATTGATGTCTTTCGGTATCCGTACGTGTATTGATCATTGGGCTTCACTTTCAGAAGCCGGAATGCTAGGAGTGACAACGCCAACGTTCCAACATCAGCAAGGTTGTGGGCTGCATCTGACAAGAGTGATAATGAATTGATCAAAAATCCCGTTGCCGCTTCCACCACGACGAAAACAAAATTTAGAACGATCCCAACAATGAAAGCTGTATTCACTTTCGTAAGGGCAGCAGGCTGGTGATGATGATGGTGATCGTGCGCCATGTGGAGGATAAAGTTACCACCACGCGGGCGGCCTGACTATTAAAAGTTTCTAAAATTCACTCTTGTTGCAACATGGTATCTTGAGTGAATGCAACGATGTTTCACGAAGGACTGATTAGCAGCGCCTCATATGGATCCCCGGGCAATCCGAGTGCTTTCGCAAATGCCGGTTCAGTTTTCATTCCGGCTAGTTTCAGTCTGAGAATTGCATCGCGCAGCGGCTTGCCGTGCTTTTCAAGGAGTCTGAACTCGTTCACAAGATGGATGTAGGCAACTTGCTTGTTGGTCGGTACACCCTGTGCAAACAATTCGAATCTAAATCCTGATGAACGAAATCTTGCAATGAGGCACTCTTTCCCCTGAATGCGCTCAGAAATTATTTTAAAATCATCACACCTGCCAAAATTCTTTCGCCATGTTTTTTCGACGTCCTCGAGATGAAAGCTGTAGCATAGGATGTCTAGGTCACTATTGTTTGTAAAAAGTTCGAGGGGAAGGGTGCCCACAAGAACAGGATCATAAACTTTCAATATGTCCATGATCTCCAGATCCTGAATGGCTTTCGCGCCCTTTTGCTGGATGTCGGACCCCGCTTTGAGGTATGACAGGTTGAAAAAGTCGGGCGTCATTACGTCATTTTTCCCCGGCTAAAATAGCCGATATCTGCCGTAATGGCGGAAATATTTGTAGGTCCAAGAATTGACAGGATCGGCAGGAAGGAGAAAATGAAAATGAGCACTAAACTTAATTTACCACAGGAATTGATCACAGGAATCGACGTGGTCAATACTTTAAATGGCGGCACCAGTGAGCCTGAGATATTGAAGGAGAAGTTCGCAACACATCACCGCATCACAGTGAATGTGCCTGGAATAGGCGTTGAGAACATCAAAATTGAGATCAATAATAATGAGTTGATTATATATTATTTCATTTCACTCCGGTCACAGGGGAAGGATCTGAAATACCCCAGAATGATTTACAAGAAGGCGATTCCTTACTTCGTCGATATTGTGAATATTGCTGCCACCGAAGAAGGCAACGCGATGGTCGTGCATATGCCATTCAACGAGCTTGCAAATGGCTATCACCGCGATGTATCTGCAAGAACTTAGAGAATGAGGAATACAGAAGTTAAGGAGTAAAGAAATCAAGGAGCAGTTCTCTAACTCCTTGACTACTTAACTTCGTAACTCCTTAAATTCTTAACTCCTAATCCACTATCGCCTGATATACCAACGCCTTAAACCGATCTCCGGTATTAAGCCCGGGCGAATCATACATGTTGGTATAAATTAAACCTACCAGTTTTTCTTTTGGGTCTGCCCAATATTGCGTGTTGAATGCGCCACCCCATGAAAAAGATCCGATGGAAGCCGGGGAGGTATAATCATTCTTTTCTGTCTCGAGGCCAAAGCCCAGTCCCATCTGGGTAGTGATGGGTGGTTGCGTTTGATTTGTAAGCATCATTTCAATGGTCTTTCGCCCAATAATACGCGCACCATTTAGCTCTCCTTTGTTTAAGAACATCTGAAGGAATTTTGCATAATCCTCAATAGTTGAGCTTAAGCCAGCTCCTCCTGAGAAATACTTACCATCGAGGGTCGGATATTCAGGATTTACGTGATCATAGATGGGAGCTTTGAGTCGCATCATCGGACTCGTTGGAGAACTTTGATAAACGCCAACCAATCGTGAGTGCTTTTCCTTGGGTAAATAAAAATACGTGTCATTCATACCCAGCGGCTGGAAGATTCGTGTTTTGAAGAAGTCAGCAAGTGATTTTCCGGAGAGCACTTCCACCAGGTAACCGAGCACATCAATATTGAGTCCGTAGGTGTATGCTTCGCCCGGATTGTGTTTGAGGGGAAGCCCGCCGAGTACTTTCATTTTATCCGCCAAGATCATGTTATCATTTCCAATACCACTGGGAATGCCAGCTTTCGCATACAGGGCACGGAACTCCTGACTGCCGATCCCCGCATAATCAAGTCCGGATGTATGTGTAAGTAGCTGCCTGATGGTGATCTCACTTTTTGCAGGTGCCGTTGTGTATGTTGTGTCTTTCCAGCTGAAATTCACAAGTATCCTGGGGTTCTTAAATTCCGGAATATACTTTGAGATAGGTTCATCCAACGAAAACAGTCCTTCTTCATACAGCATCATGACCGCAAGACTCGTAATCGCTTTGGATTGGGATGCTATTCTGAAAATGTCATCCTTTTTCATGGCCGCCTGCTTATCCGCATCACTGTAGCCATAGGCTTTGTGGTAGACAACTTTTCCGTTGCGCGCAACAAAGACGACGGCGCCAGGAATTCTTTTTTTCGTGATCAGCTCATTGACCATTCCATCAATGCGGCCAAGGCGCTCGGCAGACATACCGTTCTCGGCCGGTTTTCCCGGGGTAAAATTCTGGCCGACCGAACTTAATGTCAGCAATGTGAGCGCGATGAAAAGGAGATTTTTCATGAATACATGGGTTTAGGAAAAACAAGTTAAAATTTTTGCATGAGAAGTGAATTGGAATCTTGAAAGAAGTAGTCGGATGGCAATCTCCCTAACTCCCTTGACTCCTTAACTCCTTGACTCCTTAACTCCTTAACTCCTTAACTTCTCATCTTTCCAGGATGGCGACGACCCCCATGCCACCACCGGTGCAGACAGATACGAGCCCACGTCCTTTGCCTTTCTGCTCAAGTAGCTTTGCAAGAGTGCCCACTACACGCGCGCCGGTTGCTCCAAAAGGATGACCCAACGCAAGGCTGCCGCCCTTGACATTCATTTTATTTCTGTCGATTGAACCGAGAGCCTTGTCAATGCCAAGCTCTTTCCGGCAGTATTCATCGCTCTCCCAGGCTTTCAACGTACATAGGACCTGACCTGCGAAAGCTTCATGGATCTCATAGAAATCAAAATCCTGAAGAGTAAGGTTATTTCGCTTGAGCATTTGTGCCACTGCCATCGTTGGCGCCAGCAGTAGACCGGCGCCATGCACATGATCAACGGCGGCGGCCTGCGCATCACGGAAGTAGGCCTGAATGGGCAAGTTGTTTTGCCTTGCGTAATTTTCTGAGGCTAGAAATATTGCACCGGCTCCATCCGTGAATCCTGTACTGTTACCGGCGGTCATCGTACCCTGTGGACTCTTATCAAATGCATTTCGGAGCTTTGCGAGTTTTTCCATCGTCGTATCGCCGCGCACGTACGTGTCACGTTTCACTCCTTTGTATTCTGCAACAAGATCGTCGTAGAATCCTTCGTCATAGGCCTTGGCGGCTTTGATGTGACTTTCATATGCCAGTTGATCCTGTTCTTGCCGCGTGATTTTCCACTCTTTGACCATTTTCTCGGTGTGCTGTCCCATCGACAATCCAGTTCGAGGTTCCACAATGCCCGGATAGGCGGGCTTGAAATCTCCCGGGCGCATACTGAGAATTTTAGAGAGACGTTCACCAAAGCCTTTCGCGTTGTTAAGATCGACGAGTTTCCATGCGAGTGATTGCTTCACAAGTATGGGCAAGTCACTGTTGGTGTCTGCGCCACCGGCTATTCCGCAATCAATTTGTCCTGCGGCAATCTTCAGTGAAATGAGATTGACGGTTTCCAGACTGGTACCACAAGCCCGTTGCACATTGAAGGCTGGCGTTCTTTGATCCAGTTCGGTCCCAAGAACGACTTCACGTGAAAGATTCCACTGAATGGGGTTTGCCATTACTGCGCCCAGCGCAACATCACCGATCAACTTTCCCTGCAAGCTATATTTTTTAACCAGCGCCTGAAGAGTGGCGGTCAACATCTCCTGATTGGAGGTCCGGCTATATTCTTTAAACGAGCGAACGAAGGGGATACGCTGGCTTCCTATGATCGCCACACGTTGTTGCAAGTTGATCATAAATCACCTGTTAAACTGATATCGCTATTGCACTGTTATCGGCACACGAACTAAAGCCTTGTCCCATGCGAAGTTCATTCTTGCCGCCGTTGAATCGCTATCAAAAGTGATGGTAAACTGTTCGGTTTCGGGTCCCATCTCAGCGGGAACTTCAACTTTTAGCACATCAAGTGAATGATCTGCTTCGCGGGCACCCCATCTGCCCAACTCGCTGTTTAACACAACTTGCCAGTTTGTTGCTCCGGGAATTGCATACATCACATACGTGCCGGCATTGACGGGCTGCCCACCGAAGTTGACATTCTTGCTGAATGAAATCTCAGTGGCTTCATTTGCTCCCAGCCTCCAATATTTCCCATAAGGTTGAAGTGCATCATCCTTTTCATCGCCGAAAATCACCCTTCCTTTCTTGTAGGGTCGGCAGTACACGACTTTCATGTCAGCGCCGTTGTAACTGAACGTCTTTGTTTCTGCCGGGCTGTGGTTTTTTGTTGTTAGTGCGATGTAGGCCACCGCAGCTACGATCACCAGTACAAATGCACCGATGCCAATAAAGATTTTCTTTTTCATAAGGGATTGGTTGGATGTACAAGGTAAGAAAAAGCTTTTGCTATGGCGTGGGCTTTAGCGTGTTTGAATGGGTTTCGATTTCGAGTTATCAAAGCCCGAAAACGAAAAATAGCCAATGAACAGTGTGCCGGTAACCACTCCGGCAACTGTTCAAAGGCCGACCTAAACCTAACTTAAACCATTTCCTACGCAGCGGATTGCTGCATTTCTTCAATCATGCGACGTTCGTTCTCAGTGAATTCGTCTTTGTCGTCCACTTTTTGTGAAGCGATGAATTCTTCGAGTGAAGAATAAAAACGCATGCGATATTTCCAGATCAGCTTGCCGCCGATAGCGCGCTTGAATGCGCGTAAATCAGTGCGACCATCGATCCAATATAAATCGTGAGTAATTTCTCCAGGAGCGCTTTCGATGAAACCAGGCAAATAGCGCTGATCTGAATGCTCCAATTTTCTTTTTACTTCTTCTCTAAAATCTCCTTTTCCAGTAATGTAAGTAGTCTTCCAGCTCATTTTCCCTTCCTTCCCCAATATTCTAGGTTGTTTCTTGATTATACGCTTCTAAGATTTTGTCAATACAAATGATAACCAATGAATATTTGTTTTGATTATCACGATTTAGACGCGCGACGCTGGACTAACAAATAACCATGCCATCGCGTTCATTCTTACGGCGCGGTCAATTGCAGGTTACATTAAAAAAAATATTATTATTTATTTTAATCGGTTACCTCCGGGTGGAAAATTGTTCACTGGTTATGCTTTCTGCGCGAAAGAGCATATCACTCGATTGCAGAAGTTTGTTCTTCAGATCGTTGCGAAGACCCGGATGTGTTTTGAGATATGCACGAACTACATCCGCAACTTCTTTTGATTGATATTCTCCGATCGACGCATCAAGCCACCCTTTTGGAAAAAAGATATCACCAGTCTGTTGCATTTCTTCGAGTAACTCAAGACTCTCCTGAACATATTTAAGAGAAGATTCTGCACGGAGGGGATGATTCAGATACCGCTGTGCTTCAAGTACCCAGGGTTCGTGCGTTCTGTTCGATCTATCTTTCAAGCTCTGAAAAAAATTATCACGCACAGTTTCACTTGATGATACGGCCGGCATGATAAAGCGGAGCTCTGCGGCGCGATCGGGATTGGATGTTTGTTCCAGTTGAACTTTCAAAAGATCTTCATGACCGGGCGATTCCCTGAGCGCTAGTTCCATCACGAGTTGAATACGATCTCTTTCAGATAATTTGATCCCCGCAGCATTTTCGGCTTCCCAAAATTCCCTCAGATGCGAGATGGCATCAGGCGTCGTGCCGACATTCCTGTAACAATTGAATAATATTCGCTTTAGGGATACGTCTTTTTCCATTCTGATCTGACTAAAAAGCATCTTGTCGAGACGAGTATTGATCTCGGCGCGTTGACGTGGTAGCAGGAATTGCCAGAAGATTCTTCCTGCTTTATCTGTCAGATATTCCAGTAACAATGGATTTTTTTCTTCTGGGATTGTTTCAATTAACCTGGACAGGACTGCTTGCGGCGCTATTTCTCCGTGAAGAAGGTATTCCCAAATATTCATCCAGATAACAGCACGATCAACAGGGTCACCGAATGTATTGACTTGGGACAGCATGTATGCGCTGCTCCGGCGATCGGTTTTGAAATACCCGTAGCCAATGCCGCTTATGTTTGGAATAACAATCAGATTTGCGGTATCCGGTAGTGGTACAACACCTGGCTTGTCTTTTTCGATGGAAATGAGTGGCCTCGCTTTGACATCATTTGAACCAACATAGTAATGAAAGGACTGTGGCCAAATGCGCGCAAGCGTATCATTACTTACCGTGATAAAAAGCTGGTTTACATTTTTTATACTGTAAACCATTTCTGGCATGCCCTTGCTCTTTATCCAGGCCTTATTCCAGATTTCAAGATCCTGCGATGTGTGTTTCTTCATAACCGTGATCAGGTCATCCCATGTTGCGTTTCCATAGGAATACATCTTGAGATATTCCCTCAGGCCCGCCTGGAAATTTTCTTCGCCCATGAGCGATTCCAGGTTTCGCATGATGACGGGAGCCTTTTGGTAAATGATGGCACCGTAAACGCTTCCGGCATTTTTTAAATTATCAAGTTCCTGCTGCACTGGATGAGATCCTGCAGTACGATCGACGTCGTATGCTGCAGGATAGTGCGACATGAGGAACCGCAGGTCGTGATTAACCTGAGGGAATCCCGGATTAACAATCTTGCCAGCCATGAAATTTGCGAACACTTCTTTCAGCCAGACATCATTGAACCACTTCATTGTTACGAGATTCCCGAACCACATGTGCGCGGTCTCGTGCGCAATTAATGCCGCGCGGCGTAATTCATCGTTCACAGAAGCTGTTGCCTCCAGGAATAAACTTCCTTCGCGATAGTAGATGTTTCCCGGGTGTTCCATGCCGCCAAACTGGAAAGCCGGCATGAGCGCGAACTCAAATTTTTCATAAGGATAGTCAATGCCGGTGTACTCCTTCAGCCACGCAAGAGATTGCTTGTGAAGTCCAAAGATCTTTTTAACGTTTGCGGCAACTTTAATGGAGTCTGTTTCCCGATAGAACATTTTCATGCCGGATTCTGCATCGGACGCGACCTTGAATTTCCCTGCGGTGAAGGCGAACTGGTAAGTGCTGGTCGGCTTGGTTTCATTAAATACAACATGCCTTCTGTCACCTTCAGTTCTAGAGGCTGCAACTGCACCGTTCGACATAGCCTCCCAATCATGTGGAATGTCAAGAGTTAATTTGTAAGTCGCTTTTATGTCTGGCTGATCAAAAACGGGAAAGCATGTTGAGGCTCTTGCAGGAACAAAAAGCGCATATAGATAGTCGTCGTTCCTGTTCAATGCGGCCTCGCCGGCGATGAATTTAATTCGAACTGTGTTAGCGCCCGTTCTTAGAAATTCGGATTTAACGACCACGTGTTCATTTTCCCAATGAGGTTCAACGTTATTTTCATTGACCGTTACTTCTTTCAGATTGGACGAGGCATTAAAGTCCAGTTGTAGTAAAGAGACATTATCCTTTAGATTAAAATCGATATTAACCTCGCCTTTGATACTATCCTTTTTATTCAATGGAATAGCGAGATTCAGGTCATAACGAACGTTTGAGATTTTTGCGTGCCGCTCGGTAGCCAATTCAAGAGACGTGCCTGCGACAATTTCCTTGTTGTTCCTTTTATCGACACAGCCATTAACGAGCATCGTGATAACGAGGACGACGAAGATTTTCGCGTGCGAGGGTAACCAATTCCGCAAGTGTTGTTTCGGATTCATTGTTGAGACGAAACGATGTTTCTAAAGACCGTTCACCATCATGCCTCCATCGACAGAGATATTCTGGCCAGTGATGTAGCTTGCTTTGTCCATCGCGAGGAATGTGACGATTCCCGAAACTTCTTCAGGTTGTCCGACACGTCCCATGGGCGTTCGCGCAAGAATTTTTTCCAGACGTTCCGGATTGGAGAGCACAGGTTGCACGAGTGGTGTTTGAATATACCAGGGCGATACTGCGTTGACGCGTATTTTGTGCTGGGCCCATTCCACTGCGAGATGGCGTGTCATCTGGATAAGTGACGCCTTTGTCATTCCGTAAGGAGGGCCTGATTGGACATCAGTGGATCCGGCTACAGAAGCGATGTTGATGACACTTGCATGCCCGGATTGTTTCAAAAGATGAAAAGCGCCTTGTGTCAGGGCCATGGCGCTGAAGATGTTGGTTTCAAATATTTGCCGGTATTCTGCTTCGGTATACTCCGTAAATTTTTTTCTAATGTTTGTTCCTACGTTATTAACAAGGATGTCCAGCTTGCCCCAATTGTCATTCACTTTTTCCAGCACATGGTTTCGAAAGCCGGGATCAGCGATGTCTCCATCGAGGCGAAAAAGGCGTGCGCTGCCTCGCAATCGATTTTCGATAGCTTTGGTACTGCGTGCGATCACGAGGACGTCGGCTCCCAAGTCAAGGAATTCCTGGGCGATTGCCAGGCCGATACCCTTTGTGCCACCAGTAACGACGGCTTTTTTACCTTCCAGTGTCCAGTGCGCCATATGATGCGTTTTCCTTCCTTAATGTTAGGAAAGATGCGGGCCTTAATCAAATGCAAATTGACGTGGTGAATGCAGTTAACAATTGATGAAATATTCATTTAGTCGACCAAACGTGCCTCCTAACACGGTGCGTCAAGCGGCGATGCGGGTTGGATCTTTGTCAATTGCTTATTGTCAACTGTCAACTATTCTGCGAAGTCTTGTCTAATCACCAGAAGCAAATAATTTTTTTCCATTGGGAGGTAGCCCTGCTCGTAGCAATAATAATATACCACACCATCTCTTGTCCGGTAAGTCGACGTATGGTAGCGAAAGTCGAAACCTTGTTCTTTCAGACGGGCAATATTCACTTTCACTTTTCCGCCTGGATTCAATTCATCGAGAATCCGTCGGTTTTTGCGTAAAGCGTGATTTACGTTTCTCACATAATTGTTTACATCGCTGTTCAATACATTGTTATATGCACTGCGGCATTGATCGGAGCAGAATTTTTTGTCTGTCCGGCCATGAAGGGGCGCGCCACACTCGATACATTTTCTTTCCGGCATAGGCTGAAATTAGTCGCATGCTGTTCTGTTATCAAAAAATCCCCGTAAGAAAAACCTGACTAATTATCTGATTGCAAACGACTATAATCGAAAGTAAACGACTATGGCACGGATGACATCTTTCGTCGCTATCACCTTTGGGACATTGTTCAACTAAAACAAACCATTATGAAAAGTTTAAGAAACAGTGTACAGCTCATTGGCCGACTTGGCAAGGATCCCGAAGTAAAAGCGTTCGAGAAGTCAAAAAAAGCGTCGTTTACTTTGGCTACGACCGACGCCTACAAAAATCAGAAGGGCGAAAAGATCGAAGACACCCAGTGGCATAACGTCGTGATTTGGGGAAAGCTCGCTGACGTGGCGGGGAAGTATTTAAAGAAAGGGCAAGAGGTGTGTGTGGAGGGCAAACTCATCCATCGATCATACGATTCGGCCAAAGGTGACAAGCGCATCTACACAGAGATCAATGTGAATGACATGGTAATGTTGGGAGGGAAGCCAAAATAGAGTTCAGCGTTCTGGGTTCAGAGTTCAGGTCGCCACGATATTGAACTCTGAACACTACGCTTGATTTTTTCGACATCATTAAGAGCGGCTAAAAACAGATTGTTGCGGCAATTTTGTCTATTTCATTTTTATGAGAAGCATTTTTTGGGTGCGGCATTTTATTTATTTTTGAATCGCAACAAGTCGCATATCCTCCCCTGTATGCGATTCCCAAAACGAACCTGGTGATAAAACGACTACCTTCAAGAAAGAGGCGTATTACAGAAGCGTTTTCTCTCATTGCATTTATTGCAGCGCTCTTCATTTGTGAATGCGTGTTCGCGCAAAATATAGGGGGACCTGACGAACATGTTATTCATGTAAAGTTCAAGCAGGCATTTGAGCCAACTATAACATCGAATAAGATCGCACGTTTCGGTCTGAAGCCATTGGATCAGTTTAATCAGCGAAACAATGCATCCTCAGTAAAGCGTCTTTTCCCGGATGCCGGCAAATTCGAGCAAGCACACCGGGCATTCGGATTACACCTTTGGTATGAAATCAGGATACCGAACGACCGTTCCATTGAAGACATGATCCTGCAGTACAAGAGCTTCTCCTATTTTGAAAGCGTTGAAGAGCGTAAGGAATACAAGGCCGGAGAATTCGTTGAAGTTTCACCGATGGTCCTGGCGACGCCAACGCATGATCCGTTCTTTGGTTCACAATGGCACTTCAAGAACAGCATTGTGCCTGGTGCAGACATTAGCCTGACAGATGCTTGGAAGATTGAAACTGGTAATCGTGATGTGATCGTTGCTGTAATTGACGGTGGTATTGATGCCACACATCCGGATCTTCATGATGCCATGTGGGTAAACAGAAATGAAATACCAGAAAACGGAATTGACGACGATCAGAACGGCTATGTCGATGATGTCCACGGTTATAATTTTGGTGATAATACCTCAACGATATATGCAAACAAGCATGCAACACACGTCGGGGGAACAATCGGCGCGATCACTAATAATGGGATCGGCGTTGCCGGAATTGCGGGCGGATCCGGATCCGCTGATGGTGTGCGATTAATGAACTGTGTAGGGTTTGGTATTACGAACGATGGTGGATTTGAATCTGCGATGGTATACGCTGCGGATAACGGTGCCGTCATTTCGCAGAACAGCTGGGGCGGTGGTTCATCGGCAATCGAAGCGGCCATTGACTATTTTATCGCACGTGCGGGCATGGATAATACAAATGCAAGTTTTGACCGCAACGTCCAGACTGGCCCGATGGCGGGGGGCATTGTCATCTTCGCGGCCGGGAATTCCAATTCTGACGACCCGGCTGCAGGTTATCCGGCATCCTTAGATAAAGTCATTGCGGTGGCGTCGACAGATATCCGGGATGACAGATCAACCTTTTCAAACTATGGATCGTGGGTTGATATCAGCGCGCCAGGCAGTGGCGTGTTCAGCACCTTTCCTGAATACAATGGAAGTTATGGTGCGATCTCTGGAACCTCGATGGCATGCCCGCATGTATCAGGTGCAGCCGCATTAATTGTCTCAAAATATAAAGGCACCTCGCTGCGCCCTTCGTTTGTTCGTACACAGCTTTTGCGATCATGCGATCATGTGCCTGCCGCCGGAACTGGTTTATTGGGAGCGGGCAGGCTAAACGCGGCGCGTGCCCTTTTTCCTATTGACGTTACTCCGCCAGGCGCAATCACTGACTTGCATTATGAGGCGCTGACGCAGAACGCAGTCACACTTTCATGGACTGCACCGGGATCTGACGGTCAGACAGGCACTGCATCAAAATATGATGCACGCCTTTCAATTTACCCGATCACTGAAGAGAACTTTACTTCCTGGAACAAGTTCGCCGGCGAAATTTCGCCAGCAGCGGCCGGCAACCCCGAAACATATGTCTTTCCGGGAGTTGGGCTGGCGTATCCGGAGTACTTTATCGCAATCAAGGCCATTGATTTTTTTGGAAATGCGGGCCCAATTTCAAATATCCTGCACATTACCGTGCCGGTTAACCCTGCTGTTCTTCAGGCAGGCGTTTCCTCGATCACGCAAGATGTGTATGCCGGCAGCGCGGCAGTAGCACAATTGAGTATTGCAAATATCGCGGCTGCAGGAGCTGCCGATCTGACCATTCGTGCGGTGCCATCGCTACACTACGAATGGCTGAAAACTGATCTAAAGACAGTTACCGTGCATCCGGGATCATCGGTGAATGTTCCATTGTATTTTAATGCCGGTGGCGATATTGTCTCTCCTGTCCATGGCCAACTTGTGATATCTGATCCCACAAATTATTACAGTACCCCCACGGTAATCGATATTACGATGAATGTGATTCCTGCTTCCAGTTTTGAGTTGGACACTTATAATATTGCCTTCGGGAATACTTTCGTTCTCCACGCGAAAGACACGTTCATTCGGTTCTATAATAAGGGGAATCTTCCGCTGCACATTGGTGCAATTACATCCACGAATCCGATTTTCTCTGCAACGGCGTCGCAAAGCGTGATACCAGCGGGGATGGACGGCACAGTAAAAATTACTATCACGCCTTCTGATCTTTTGCAACAAAACGGAATCATTACGATATTGAGTGATGACCCGGATAATGCCAGCGTAGTGATTAAAGTTTCGGGCAAAGGGATGCCCGCACCTGCTGCAACATCTTCCGTGGCCTCCATTGACATTTCACTTAATCCTGGAGAACATACAATACTACCCATTACACTTTCCAACATTGGGGACGCCAATTTGAACTGGCGTGCCAGTATTAATGCCCCGGGAAATTACACCCAAACAGAAAACGAGGTATTCGCTGTTGGTGAGGTGACGGCGCGCGCACGCTCTCCGGTGGAGATGTTATGGCTAACTTCCGACCCTTATAGCGGATATGTATATGCGATGGGTCAAGGCGGCATGTTATATCTATACAAGCCGGCGCTGAACAACTGGACGGCACTAAGTGCGAGTCCGCGTTCGACCATTATGAACGGTGTCTATATGAACGATAAAATATACTCGTTCTCATCAGACACACCCAAGGTCATGGTAGTGTATGGAATTTCAGATGGGAAATGGGAATCTATACCGGTAAACATCGATGTAACCAATGTGACATCAGATGGAACTTCTCTGTACACGTACGGGGTAGGGAAGCTATACCGTTGGGACACATCCGATACGTGGACTCAACTAGCATCCTATCAGCGCTATAGCGTAGATGGCATGGCCTACTATAAAGGCGTTATATATGCTCACATGGACAGAGGATTCAGTTCAAGCAGCAATACAGGGATGCTAAAATACTTTGTGGATCAAAACACCTGGCAGCAGGCTGCTGAGGTTACAGAGAACTCGAAAGGAGGAATGGCGTTCGACCCTTCAGCAAAGAAATATTACGCAGCAACCGTCGTTAACAATGAAATCGCCGTCTATGATCTCGATACAGATACGTGGTCGAAAGAAACCGGAACCCAATTCGGAGGTATTCTTTCATGGGTATACACAAACTCTCCCGGTTCAAGTGGTGTCTATATGGGACGTGTGTATGGTGATTTTACACGAATAGAAACGGCCTCATCGCTGCCATGGATTTCAGTGACCCCATCTGCCGGAAATCTTGCCGTTAACGAAACACAAAAAGTAAATGTACTGCTCGACGCCGCGACACTCACGGGTGGGGTCTATCGTGGTTCACTGAAGTTCGCCAGCACATCAAATTCTGATGTCAACGCGTTTGTGCCGGTTAAGCTGACGGTAACTGGCGTTCCTAATTTAATAATCACCGATAGTCGCTATCCGTTTGGTTTTACTTTTCTAAACGAACAAGGAGTCAAATACATAGAGTTGAGTAACACGGGCAATGCTTTGCTGCAAGTCACGAGCATAACTTCGGACAATCCCTCGTTTACAACTGATATTTCTTCAGTTGATTTGCAACCTGGTCAGCGCAGGACGCTTACAGTCTATTTCAATCCTTTGGTATCCGGCACGCAGCTTGCAACGTTTACATTTGCGAGCAACGACCTTGATCAGCCGTTGATGACTTTCAACACATCGGCTTCAGGGGGCACACCACCCGTAATCGGATTGTCGCCATCGTCTCTCAATGTCACAGCTTTTGCTGGCAGTTTTGTCAAAGCGGACGTTCTGGTTTCAAATACTGGGGGAAGCAATCTCGAAATAGCGGCATATGGTTTATCCCCGTCTACCTATTGGCTCTCGGGATCTGATTGGGGGGCGTTAGTCCCGCCTGGAACGACTCGAGTGATTCAAGCGCAGATTCGAGCCAACCTTCCTCCGGGCTCCTACACAGATAATCTGGCCGTAAGCCATCATTACGACAGGTTTCAGACCTCAATACCCGTCAACTTGACCGTTGTCAGCGCACCTGGTATTTCTGGGCTATTGTATCCGGATTTTGGTTGGACCTATGTAAATGAATACAAAACCATTAACGCTACTCTTTGGAATGCGGGCGATCAGGACCTGATCGTTTCGGCCGTAAATTCCGCCGACCCCAGGCTGATTGTTGGTAACTACAACATTACAGTATCGCCAGGCCAGTCCTTTGTGATTCCGATAAGTTTCAAACCATCAGCCGTCGGCGATTTCAATAGCCAAATCACCATTACAAGCAATGATCCTGATGATGGCGTATTCATTTTTCCAATAAGCGGAACGGCGGTAACGCGGCCCCACGCAGTCCTTGACGCCTCTTCAATCACTGCTGGACTTTTTTCTGGTGACGTCGTTACCAAACACATCATGCTGAAAAATACGGGAGGAGCGCCATTGACGTGGTCGGCTTCGCCCCAATTTAACTCTGATCAAAATACCTGGATGTCCATGTCGCCAGTTTCAGGCACGATCGCTCCAGGAGATCAAACTGACATCTCAGTAGGGTTAAACATGCAAGGCCTCAGCACGGGTAACTTTTCCGGCAATATCACCTTTACGACGAACGCTGACAATAATAACTTCATTTTACCGGTGACAATGAATGCCATTGACACATCTCCCATTCTACAAGGTGATCAGGTCGTCGAATTTGTTGGGATAGCACAGCACAAAACATCATCGAAGTGGAATATCAAGAATACCGGCCTCAGTGATCTTACGTGGCGCTTCACCAGTGTTGCCGATGACATAACAGCTACCAAAGCTGGTGGTAAGCTTGCTCCCGGACAAACCGATGTGATTACTTTTTATTTGGATAGATTGCCTCAGGCCGGGACTTTTTACAATTCCTTTAGAGTCAAAGCCGTTGAAACCAATAAGGACGCGACCTTCACTTTTTCGGCGTCACTGTCGCCGAATCGCGCACCCGATCTCAGTAGTTTTCAAAGCAATGTAAACGTAAGGATTAAAGATGATCCATTAAGAATCAGCCTGAGTAGTATAAGCGATCCGGAGGGTGATCGATTTGCAGTGGCTACTGCCGCACAGTTTCCTGCGATCGCGGAGGTGTCTATTTCAAATAATTTTTTGGTGGTCAAACCCGTGTCTCTCGGCAGCACAGCAGTAGCATTGGCTGCTCGTGACGCATATGGAGCGCAGACTCAAACTACTTTCAATGTCATAGTCTCGCCGGGATCCAGCGTGACAGGACTTGAGGCAACAGTTGCCAATGCCGTTTTCGTTGTTGCATCCCCGAACCCTTTTGAACGAAGACTCACCGTTAAATTTGATTCTGACGGGTCGATGCCAACTGGTATTTCAATGTATGACTCGAATGGACGCACAGTTTGGACGGGTGAATCTACATCAGGTGAAGTTATTATTGAAAATGAGAATCTCGCCGCGGGAATCTATTTGATTAAGGTCACGAGGGGCGGGAAATGGTACGGCGCCGCGCGGGTTGTTAAGCAGTAAGCCCCTTTGGGTGATTAAAAATCCGATGATTGTTCGGACCGCCAACACGCACAGATTTTCTTAGCTTTGCCTCTCATGAATTTTCTGTTTCCTCAGTTTCTCTGGGCCCTCTCGGCGCTTTCGATTCCGATCATCATCCATCTTTTTAATTTCAGAAGGACTACACGAATACTTTTTTCCAATACGCGCTTCCTTCAACAGGTCCGGCAGGAGACCACGCAAAAAAGAAAACTTAAGCAATACCTCGTCCTCGCTTCGCGATTGCTGTTTCTACTTTTTCTTGTTCTCGCCTTTGCGCAACCCTTTCTTCCCGCAAAAGAGCAAATGACTCCGGGTAGGGAAGTGGCCATCTATCTCGACAACTCCTACAGCATGCTCTCGCAGGTCGCTGCAAAAACGCGGGCGCTCGATGCAGGTATTCGATTCAGTCAGGAAGTGGTTTCACTTTTTCCTTTGGACACCCGGTATAAATTAATTACCAACGACTTCGCTCCGTTCTCGAACTCATTCAAAACAAAATCAGAAATTCTCGACTTGCTCGCGCAGGTGAGATTGTCGCCGGTATCACGATCTTTCAATGAAATCAGTCAACGCATTGGTGGCGCAGACCAGGAAATATTCTGGATTTCGGACTTTCAAAAATCAACTTCAGGAGAAATTAGTTCTACATCAGCCGATAGTCTTCAGTCGTGGCGACTGGTACCGATCGCTCTTGAGGGCGGAAGCAATGTGCTTGTCGATTCAGCATACCTCGAAGACCCGTTTATTGTAGGTGGACAAAGAAATACGTTGAACGTACGCGTTCGCAATGTGGGCACAAAAGCACGCGAAGGCCTCGTTGTAAAACTCATTATCAATGACGTCCAGTCAGGAACTGCGTCTGTGAATCTGGAATCCAATTCATCGGCGCTGGCAAAGTTCGACCTCGCGCAAGGTCTGAAGGGCTGGAACCGCGCCGTAGTAAGCTTCACAGATTTTCCAGTAAGCTTTGATAACGAGTTCTATGCGACACTCAACTATTCAGAAAAGATCCGGATCGTCGAGGTGCGTAGCGGCAATTCGTTCATCGAAAAAGTTTTTGGCAATGCTTCTCTCTTTGCCTTCCGTTCATTTGAACCAGGCAACGTCGACATGGGAGTGCTCTCGCAAGCCGACCTCGTGATTCTTAATAACATTGATAATCCGGATGCGTCACTTGTACAAACGTTGAGGAACTACCAGCAGGGTACAGGTACTGTTCTGATTATTCCTTCCGCCAAAAGTAATCTTACTTCTTACCAGACATTGACAGCTGGACTTGTGTTGACAAAAAAAGAAAGTCTGGAAATGAGTGAGTTGGATAAGCCTGATTTTCAAAATCCATTTTTTGAAAATGTTTTTGAGGAAAAGACGGCGTCCATGGCGATGCCTCACATAAGGCCTGTACTCGATTGGGGCACTGACCGTTCGGCATTATTGAAGTTCAAGGACGGCAGGCCTTTCCTTTCACGTGTTAAGAACACTTTTGTGCTTTCAGCGCCACTCGACAGTAAGTTTTCTGATTTCCAAAGCCATGGAATATTTGTACCTGTCATGTACCGGATCGCGGCATCGAGCCACCGCGTCAGTCAGAAGCCATACTATATGTTATCCGAGAGTACCATCATCCTGACGGCGGACAGCCTCGACAGCGAGACCCCGGTCCGACTCACAGGAAAGCAGGAGGTTGTTCCCGCGCAACGCAAGAACAGCGACAAGCTCGTCCTTGAAATACCAAAGTTCTCGATCGACCCCGGTTTCTACTACGCAATAACTCAGCAGGATACGATCGGGCTTGTTGCCTTTGACCTTGACAAAAAAGAGTCATTGCTCGAACAATGGACCGGCGAAGAAGTAAAAACGATGCTGGGAGGTGGCAGGAACATATCTTTATTTGATGCGGCAGCCACCGGTTCTTTTGCCGACGAAATAAAAGAAAGATATTTGGGGACTGCTTTGTGGAAATACGCACTAATTATGGCTCTTGCGTTTCTGCTCGCAGAGGTGCTTCTGATACGCTTTTTGAAGTAAAAACGGCCTGAATGAAGATTCTGATCCAATCCGCTACCATCCTCAACGCCGCTTCTCCATTTCATAAAAAGAAAGAAAACGTCCTCGTTACCAACGGAAAGATCACAGACATTGGAGATAAGCGGTTTTCTGCAGACAGGACGATCGATGGCAATGGAATGATCCTTTCCACCGGGTGGTTCGACTTGGGTGCCTTCGTAGGAGATCCGGGATTCGAGCACCGGGAGGACCTCGACTCCGTCATGAAAGCTGCTGCCTCCGGTGGATTCACGGGTCTGGCACTACTCCCGAATACCCAGCCCGCGGTTCAGACAAAAAATGAAATAAGCTACCTCACCAATGGTAATGATTCAAGACTCGTACAACTGCACGCACTTGCTGCGATTACGAGGAATACCAAAGGCGAAGAAATGACGGAGATGATCGACCTGCATGAGGCAGGTGCGGTCGGGTTCACAGATGGATTGAAACCCATATGGCACACTGACATCTTTCATAAGACCTTACAGTACTTACAGAAATTTGATGGCCTGCTCATCGATCATCCGGAAGATACGTGGATGAATTTCGCGGGACAGATGCACGAAGGTCTTAACAGTACAATGTTGGGCCTGAAAGGTATGCCCGCCATTGCCGAAGAACTGCCTTTGACCCGAAACATCGAGTTGCTGCAATACGCAGGTGGAAGGGCACACTTTGCGAGGTTGTCAACAGCGAAAAGTATTGACCTCGTTCGCGCAGCGAAAAAGAAAGGTGTGGCTGTCACTTGTGATATCACCGCATATCAGGCGTTGCTGGACGACACACTGCTCTCTGACTTCGATACAAACTACAAGGTTAATCCTCCATTGCGTGGAAAGCCAGATCGCGATGCCCTCATAAAAGGTCTGAAGGATGGTACAATTGATGTGATCTGTTCCGGCCACGTTCCCCACGACGAAGAAAGCAAGAAGCTTGAATTCGATCTTGCTGATTTCGGAATGATCAACTTGCAGACTTTTGCTGCCAATCTTGCATCGTTGTCTGCAGCGGTGCCAATGGAAGACCTGATTGAAAAAGTCACCACGACACCGCGCGCGTTGCTTGGCCTGGAGGTGCCCATGATTGACGTGGATCAAAAAGCCAATCTCACTTTATTCGACCCGTCGGCTCAATGGGTGCTTGATGAGGCTACGAACCTATCGAAAGCGCGGAATTCACCGTGGTTTGGTAAGAAAGTGCAGGGAAAAGCGATTGCGGTCTTCAATAACTCCAGGAACTGGTCAGATGCTCGATAAATTTTTCAGGGCCCCACTTGTAAGAGTTTGTGCCCGCTACGGGACTATTGCGGGGACACTCTGCATGTTGTTCCTGATTTCACTTTTCTATATGGGAAAGCACCCCTTTCTCGTAAATCCGTTTCTCGATTTCCGCGTTCCGCTGTTCGCTGTGTTGACTTTCTTTGCGTTGAAAGAGGTTCGTGATTATCACCAGGATGGAATCTTATTCTTTTGGCAGGGCACTGGCGGTAGCCTGATTTTCGTGGTGGTCTGTTCGGTTATTGCTGCTGTGGGAATCATGATATTCGGTACGATGCAGCCTTTGTTTCTTGCGGATTATATAACCGAGTTCACGCGACAGATTCAAAATCTTCCGCAGGAGACCGTCGACCAGATAGGGAAAGATGTTGTGGCGACAAACCTTGAGAAGCTCCCCACCACGACAATACGAGACCTTGCCAGCCTGTACGTATGGCAGAGCTTTATCATGGGCTTTTTTATAAGCGTAATAATCTCTGTAATTTTAAGACGACAGCCTGCAACTAACTAGAAAGAAATGATCGGTCGAAAGCGTAATGGCATCCGATTGTTGAAATAAACCACCTAAATACAACTATCATGGAAGAAACAACAGAAACACAAGCCCCTTCAGTACGAGCGATTGGAATGAAGTATGGGTTGATTTCAGCCGTCATTGGAATCGTTTTTTTTATTGGCATGCAACTGACCGGCAATAGTCCGTTCGGTGGCGGTTGGGGCATTGGGCTCATTCGCTTTGCTATTGCCATTGTGATCCTGGTATTGGCGCACAAAGCGTTCAAAGACGAAGGAGATGGCTTTATGACCTATGGCCAGGGTTTTGGAATCGGATTCTGGATTACCGTGATCAGTCTGCTCATCGCAGGACTCTTTTCTTATGTCTATGCGAATTTCATCGACCTTACAGCCATGGACCAATTCTATGAGGAGCAGGCCGAGCAGATGCGGGGCAGGGGCCAATCCGACGACCAAATTGCCATTGCACAGGAATGGACGAAAAAATTGTTTTGGGTATTCTTTTTTGTATTCGGATTTATTTTTTCATTGATCGTTCCCCTGATCGTCACCATCTTCACCAAGAAGGAAAACCAGCAACTTCAATAATTAGTGAATATATCCGTCGTCATTCCTGCTTATGATGAAGAGGAATCTCTTCCCGAGCTAAGCCAGTGGATAAGCCGTGTGATGGACCAACACGGCTTTTCCTACGAGGTGATCTTTGTCGACGACGGGAGCGAGGATAACACCTGGGAACAGATCAAGCGCATAAGCGCTTCGAACGCCTCTTTCAAAGGCGTTCGCTTCAATAGAAATTTCGGGAAGTCTGCTGCGTTGCAAACTGCGTTCAAGCTTGCACAGGGTGATGTGGTCATCACCATGGACGCAGATCTGCAGGACAGTCCGGATGAGATCCCCGGTTTGTACAAGATGATCGTGGAGGATGGTTATCAGTTGGTATCAGGCTGGAAAAAGGAACGCCATGATCCCGTGTCAAAAACAATCCCGTCAAAATTTTTCAACTACATCACAAAGAAGATTTCAGGCATCAAGCTGCATGATTTTAACTGCGGATTGAAGGCATACAGCAATGTGGTTGTAAAAAATATCACCGTATACGGCGAGATGCATCGCTATATTCCGATTCTTGCGAAATGGGCCGGCTTCAAAAAGATAGGTGAAAAAATTGTCGAGCACCGTGAGCGAAAATACGGTCATACCAAGTTTGGACTCGAGCGTTTCATGCGAGGTTTCCTGGATCTTTTGTCGCTGACCTTCATTGGCAGGTTCGCTCGCCGGCCAATGCATTTTTTCGGAACCTGGGGCACGATTTCGTTTCTGTTAGGATTTTTCTTTACAGCCAAAATCCTGTGGGACAAGATCGATTCCATCTTTATTTCAAAAATTCCCCTTAAACGTGACGTGACTGATCAGCCGATGTTTTACCTGGCGCTCGTCGCGTTGTTGTTGGGCAGTCAGTTGTTCCTTACGGGATTCATCGCAGAGCTTATCGCAAGGCAATCCATTTCAAAGAAAGACTACCTCGTGATTGAGGAGGTGGGTCTGCAGGAAAAAGAGCATAGTTCGAGGCTTAAGGTTCAAGGGTAGATTTCTTTGACCCGAAACTGATTGCATCCTCAACTGATCTAAAGAAATTTAAATCACCCAAGTCACCTGACCACGGCAGGGGGTTAACTACCTGGTTCAGGACATCTACGGCCAATTTCTTCCAGTTCAACACTTTGCATATAGTTGAATTCATTTGAACAACCCGCTGCGTCGGCGAATCTTCAGATTTGGCCGTTCATTTTTTCGAGAGCAAAAATTTTTAACGAAAAAAATCCAGTTCAAATGAAAACAAAAATATTTGTGACGTTCATCACTTTGTTCGCTGTGGTGGGTGGACACGCACAGGTGCACAAGGTTGTACAAGGCAACAATTGCTACATGGAACAGGTTGCTGACGGAGTCTACGCGATTATTCATGAGAATGCCACCGATGAATGGCCACACGGCAATACGGGCGTCATTATCGGGGAAAAGGACGTCATGGTCATTGATGCTTGCTACTTACCAGGAATGGCGCGCGAAGATATTCGCCTAATCAAGACAATTACCAACAAGCCCGTTCGGTATCTCGCTTTTACCCATTGGCATTTTGACCACAACAATGGAGCCATTGCCTACAAGGATGCGTTCCCAAATATCACCGTTGTGAGTGAAAAAGAATCTCAGAAGTATGTCGAACTCAATGGCATCTGGTGGTCAAAAATGTGCGTGGCTGAAGGTTCTGCCAAGCGTGTGTCCCTCGCGGAAAAAGAAAAGACATTACGCGAAGGTGTAAACGCAATGGGACAGCCGTTGTCCGCAGCTGAATTGGATGATATGCGCAAAGTAATCGCGCAACGAAAAAACGAGTTACTCGAGCTGGACGGCCTTAGGGTTGTTACACCTGATAAGACTTTCACCGGGACTTTGACGATTGATCTTGGAAAGAAGACGGTCGTGCTAACCGATTACGTACGTTCCAACAGCCCGCATGACGTAGCATTTTACATTCCTGAAAATGAAGTGTTATTCACCGGAGATATGCTGGTGCAAAGTCCTTTGCCCTATATGGGCGCATCATGGCCTATCACCTGGGCGGCTAACTTGCGAGCGCTTGAAAGGATTCCGGCGAAATTTATTATACCAGGACATGGTCCGGTTCAGAAGGATCACGCGTACACCATACAGATGCGCGAGTTTTTAGAAAGTGCGACGCAACAAACTGAAGCGATGATCCGTGAGGGAAAGACGCTTGAGCAGATACAAAAGGCCATCGATCTAACCAGCTTCAAAAAGGGTCCCTGGAAACTGGATACGGAAGATGCGAAGGACGATTGGAAACAAAATTCCAACGCCCTGGTTGAAAGAATATGGCGCTGTGTCAGAGGCCAGGGAGGTATCTAGAACACAATCCATAGTCAAGAAGATAAAAAAGGTGATCTTCAGATCACCTTTTTCGTTGTGCTGCGGAACAATTACTTATTGTCGCCTTCGCCCTCCATGACAAGACCATGTTTATTTCGGATTTCCTCGAATTCTGCTTTCCATTCATCCATGGCGATTTTGGCCTTGTCGAAATCGCCGTTAGCAACTTTGATGACCTCTTCATCCTGCTTGTCGATCGCTTCGATGATCAGCTTGAAAGCTTCGAGCTGATCTTTTGCGGCTTCTACGTACTCTCCGTGCATTTTTTGTACTTCGGAGGTTGCTGGCTTGATGGCTTGCAGGGAGGTATAGAATTCGGAATACTTTGGTATAACAGTTTCTTTTAAGACGGTGTACATCACCGAATCGTTTTGATAGTTCGGACCTGCAATGCCTGCGTACGCGGCCATTGCATCTTCTTCAAGCTGTGTGATTTTTGGCAATTCGGTATTGTAATAATTGATCAGATCTTTCTGTACAGGATCGCCACAGGCTGCGAGCGCAGCGATGGCAATGACAGCATAGAGGATTTGTTTCATGGATGTTTCGGTTTGGTTAGGATTGAAAGTTAAGAGAAAATCTTGGTGCAATGTCAAGCCCGCCTTCGCCCTGAGACAGGGGCTTCGGCGGGCGAAGGTGGAGCTGCAGGGAATCGAATTAATACCTTAATTCTCTGTTGATCAATTCACAAAACTTTTCAATCAAGATACGTGCACCGAATTTCCGCCATACCAAATCGAATCAAGTATAGGCAATCTGTATTATAAATTTATGCAATGAGGAGTGAAATGACAAACTTAAACTTGAGTCACGACGGACAAACCAAAGGACTTTTGATTTGTCCGGTCGGGTAGTCCCGAGCGGACGAATATCGAACTTTTTCGAGGTGGATTTAGTGAAATTTCAACAATTGACGGTTCGATAAAAACTAAGGATATCAAACGAGACAATTTCAGATTCAAAGGTTGGTAAAAATATTACAGACCTTATCCTAGTATTCGATACCCTTGAGGCCAAGGAGGCAACTGAGGTTTTTGGGCCGTTCCCGGCCTTGCCGGTCAAGACTTTTCTTGCTGGCAGAAAAGTAAATTTGGCGCCGTGCTCTTGTCACAGCGACATAAAAAACGCTGAGATCTTCGAGAAACTTCTCTTCGTTTGAATCTGTGATAATAAGACGACAACTTGTCTTGCATGTACATGGACCGCACAGGCTCATGAAACTTGGAAACGAATCCTGTTCAAGATCTGGAAGGATTACAAAGTCCCATTCAAGGCCCTTTGCGCCATGAACAGTCGAGATCACGATGTTGGAAGAAACAAACTCGACATATTGTTTTAAGCCATTGTATTCAAATGTATCTTTTATCAAGACAACCTTATCATCATTAGAAAAGGCGGAAAATTCAGCAAGTACTTTTTTCCAAAATATGTCTAGAAGACTGAGAAGGGCATCCGAAAGTACAGTCGTACCGGGGGGATATTCTGTTTTAAGTTTTTCAATGTGATCGCTTGCCAATTTCTTTGTGATTCGGTTCTTGGCGCGGATTAATTCAATAAACTCAAAAAGGCATTTTTTGTGAAATTTTAAATACTCAGCATCTTCGTCACTGAACAGGCCATAAAAGAAAGACACGCCTTGATTATTAAATACTTCCATTATCTTCTTTACGTTTTCTGTCCTTTGTTTGATCAGGATAGCCACCTTCGCCGAACCATCAGTCATTGTGAGTTCAACGGCTTTTTTCACAATGAACTCCGCCTCAGTTTGCTGATTCTCAAAAATTGAGAGGTCAACTTTCGCATTTGTACTGATGTTGGGATTACGCGGATTTTCCGCATTGCGTCGGATGTTCGCATCCAACTGAAGCATTGCGGGATTTGATGCAAATCGGTAGTTCTTCTCAAGTGGGATCTTCAACAAGTGAAAGAATGCCTCAGAAGTGGGTAAGAGGTTGGGAACCGCGCCAATAAATCCATATATGCGCTGGAGCGAATCCCCCAATAGGATCACTTTTGTCGAGTC
The DNA here is from genome assembly GCA_044223825.1 of Cyclobacteriaceae bacterium. Taxonomy (GTDB): domain Bacteria; phylum Bacteroidota; class Bacteroidia; order Cytophagales; family Cyclobacteriaceae; genus ELB16-189. The sequence goes on from JBGALO010000007.1 coordinate 256,190, forward strand.
TACGATTAACAACTTAAGTAACTCGTAACTTAATGAATTTGTGTCTTGGTATTCGTCAACGAGGACTGCAGTGAAATATTTCCTGTAAAACGTCAGTATTTGAGCGTGATCTTTCAGGAGCTTTATCGTTAATGTGAGTATCCCGTTATACGAAATTAGGTTGTTCGGCAGCAGCTCGGTTATGACAAGGTTACAGTACGCTTCAAAATTCTCAGTCAGAAATTCAGTCTTGTTTTTCCTTAAAGCATCGCTGTAATCAGATAGGAACTTTGCATCGTCAAATGTGATTCCACCAAATGCTTTTTGGACACCTTCGATATTTGTGTCGTCTACGGACTGCAAGGTGTCTATTGATCTTAAGTTTGAATGAAAGACAGACCCGTATTTTTTCAAGAGGCTTCTGCAAAAGCCGTGATAATTCGAAACAAAAACTTTATCCTTTACACTTATATTGATTCCGGTATCTGCTAACAAAACTGGAAGTTGTTGTGCGACATCTTTTTTTATTTTATAAGCTGCGTTCACACTAAACGTGAGTGCGAGCAGTCTCTTCGGATTGGGAATTTGACCGGTTGCGATCATATAAGCGATTTTGCTAACCATTGTATTCGTCTTGCCGTACCCGGCAGGGGCTTCTACCAGCAGCCTATGGCTCGGCGAAAAAATCACTTCAAGCTGCTTCCGGTCCCCCTGATGCTTTTCACCAATCCTGCCCTTAAGTATTTCGATGGCTAGGTCAGACATTTTCTGATAGTCTTTTTGCCTCTAGAATGACTTGTTGATACACTGTCGGGATTTCGCTGATCTCCAAATCGGATCCGATCAGGAATCCGAGGGGGTAAGACTTGTTTATGCTGCACCATGAAACATAGAAGGCCTTCAGGCTGGATGTATCCGTCGCGGAGATAGTGGCGAGTTGTAGATCGGCGGTGTATGGGGTAGCGCTCATCGCATGCGTCTTATGAGCATACTTTGTTAGAGCGCCAGATTGGATGGTCCGGTTAACACCGGCAGCATCATACTTAGTTAAAATGCTTCGAAGTACATTCTCCTTTCCGGCGTCGATTAATTGTATTATTTCAGCTTCAAAATTCCGGGCATTTGTAAGGAGGTGATTGGACGATGATGGTGTCATGCCTCCGTCATCCTTATCTGAAATACCCACACAGGGTATCTTGAATTGACCAGCGATGTCGATCAACTGCTGGACGGCGGAGCCTCGCGCTTGGATAACACAGATGCCGAGATCATCAAAATCGATGCCCATCTTTTTTCCGAACAACGGGAAACAAGACTGTTCACATTCACCCTCCACGAAAATTGCACATCGCGAAAAGAAAGCTTCCTTGATAAAGACGAACTGCATGTACAGGTGCTTCCGCAGTTGTTCAGATAAAACAACATTTTTCCCCGACACGATTTTTGTTATGCCACCCTCCGAATACAACCGGGCAATCTGCTTATAGTCACTTAGCAGAACGTTTGGCGAATGTGTAGCGACAATTACTTGACCAATGAATTTGTCAATATTGAATAATTCTTTGATCAACGATTTGAAGTCTTCATTTCCGCCGCTTACGATTGAATTTAGGTACTTTATGAGTGACCGCTGTTGATATGGGTGAAGATGAATCTCTGGCTCATCCAATCCCAGAACCAAGGAAATTGACCTTGAACCATCTTCTTTTTCGAATACTCCCGTGTCCCCACGATACTGCTGTATTGATTGCAGTCGCTCAAGTATTGATAAGGTGATCAGGATTAGGAATTGAACCCCGTAACCGGCCTTTGTCAGATTCTTGCCGCTTGAGTCTGTTAAGACGACAATTTTTGAGAGCAGATTTTCAACATCTTTGTCCTGTGACGCTGAAATACCGAAATCCTTAAAGGATTTTATCTTTCTGACTTTATCGTTGATTGAAGAAAGAAGTTCGGTTATCTTTTCCTCATCGAGGAACTGGGAATCTCTGAGTTCACTGTCGAACAGGTGTTTAGCAATGATGTTTCTTAGAAACCTTCCAACTCCCCGTCCCTTATCGAAGTTTATTTCCGAAATCGGATTGCGCAATGAATCATAATGGATAAAATTAATTGCCCTGACTACCGACATTGGAATAAAAGTATCCGATTCATGGTGAAAAAATGAAATTGACTCAGTGGCATTCGGTTGACGAGCCACGACGTTTATAAGGGAATAGTCAGCCGTGTCAAACAAGTCCTGGAAATGGCCGATTTCCTCCTCCGCCAGTTCTAATCGAAAGTGAACTTCAATCGGCAACAGGTGATTAGTGAAATCCTCACCATGAAAACCTTTCGCGGTAAAAAGGAGGTTCAGGAGCGCAAGTAAATTCGATTTGCCAAGGTTATTTTCACCAACTATAAAGTTGCATTCTCCATCAAGGTCGACTGTCAGTCCGTTAAGGTTTCTATAGTTATGGATTTCAACTCTAAGTATTTTCATAAGATCGAAAGAGTTAACATTTGGTAAGAGCCGGATGTATTGCGACCCAGAGCATATCAAGTTAGTGGTTTCAAAGATTTGGCGACCAGGAAAGCGATTCAGTCAAAGCGGGAACCTTATTTTAGTCGGTAGAACCAAGGCCCTCATCCTTGAAAATGCCACAAATCCCCATATGGCTCTAAAGGAACATTTATTCAGAGAATTCCATCCGATGAACTTTCGGAGTATCCGTTAGATATTTTGAATCGGCAAGTGCCGCACGTCCTTTCGTCACCTAGCCAAGCACTAACCAGAGATGTTTGAGTGCTGTTTCGCAAGTTAAACATCTACTATGCTGGAAATCGACACTTCAAGAGCATTGGCAATTTCATGAAGGCTGAACAGCGTAGGATTAACCTTTCCATTTTCAAGCTTTTCAATCGCCTGCCGGTCCTTTCCGCATGCCCTAGCAAGATCGGCCTGGCTCCATCCTTTCTTCGTCCGGATGTCGACAATCCTTTGTCCAACGAGTTTTTTGAGCCGTTCCTTGGTCACCCTGTAAATTTCCAGCAATGGCGGAAGAAAAGTGTCATATAAAAGGTTGACAACTCTAATTGTCTATTATATTTGTCATACAATAATATGACATCACTATGACGGCTCACATCCAACTTCCTTTAGCTAAGGTCCCAAAGAACGTGGACATGGCACTTTTCCTGATCAAAGAGGAGCTCAAATGTCGTAAGCTCTTCCACGCTCTTCACATTGCTGGCCTGGACGATTGTTACTTCCAACCCCACCTCGACAGCCTTATAACTCGGACGATTGGCCTCTACGACGGAAAGGACGAAACATTCAATGCTTACGACGAAATCATGGACAGACGCAGCCGGAAAATTGAAAGCGATAACGATTCGGTTATGAAGCAAGCGATGAAGGCTTACACCGAAATTCTGATCTTGAAGAAAAAAATCGAAGCAACCGAACGGACTTTATGAGCAAAGGCTCATATGATATTGTCAATCCCAACAGTCCGGCAATTCAAGAACGCGTTTCAGCACTTTTATCAACCGCCAAACTTGAACTAATTCTTTGTTATGGGATTCGCAGGAGGGCTACTGAAAGGTGGAGTGCATTCAACGACGAGTGCATTGAAGAATCCGTAGACATGGACGTCTTGATCGTGATCCAACCGTCTGACAAACATCGTGAGCATGAACTTGTCGAGATGGTGAATCAGTTGAACACGGTTGCATTAAGGCTGGTACCGCTCATTCACAACTCAAATGCTGTCAAAGAGGCAATGAGAAGCGGCAATCGTTTTTTTAGATGCGTTTTTGGAAATGGCGTGCTAGTCTATCAAAGCACCTCGTTTCAAAGGTCTGAAATTCCAATCATAACAAGCGACATGAAAAAGGTGTCAAGAATTTGGCAATACCATCATACACTTGCTCGTCAATTCCTCGCGGGGGCCCAATTCCATCTTAAGGCTGGCCAATACTCTTTGACTGCGTTTATGCTACACCAGGCAACGGAACGCATTTGTAGTGCTGCCATTCAGGATCTCTTAGGTTATCGGGTCACCACGCACAACATCAATCGCCTGCTTTCCTTGACTGAAAATATTTCTGTCAGTATAAGTGAAATATTTCCGCGTTCGAGCGAGGAGGAAAAGGCGTCTTTTGGTTTGTTGAGCCAAGCATATAGCCACGTTCGGTACAATGAATCTTTTGAAATCTCCGAAAATCAAGCCACCGAATTATATCATCGTGTGACCAAATTAATTGAAACGTCCGCGAGCATCCGTGGTCGTTTTATGGATGATAACCTTTAAGATTAGCTACGCGCGCCCGTGATCTTAATTCTCGAGATAGTATCTGTAAATGATCTCAGTTCGTCCGGTGTAAACTCAAAGTCGATCGCCCAGAGATTTTCCTGCAGGTGTGCCTGCTTGGTTGTTCCCGGAATGGGTGCAATCCACGGTTTTTGAGCAAGCAACCATGCCAGTGAAACTTGTGCTGCGGTTAATCCGCGCTTGTTCCCAAAATCTTGAATTGCTTCGATTAACGGCCAATTAGCTTTGATTGCATCCGGTGTGTAACGAGGCAAAGTATCTCGGTTATCATTCTCGGGATCGTACTTCGTAAGAGGATTAATGGAACCAGTGAGGAGTGCCCGTGCTATAGGGCTATAGGGCACAAACCCGATTCCCAATTGTTCACAGGTATTTAAGATTTCACCTTCTGGGTCCCTTGATATAAGAGAATACTCGGTCTGTAGTGCGGTTAGAGGCTGAATCGCATGTGCCTTTCGAATATTTCCCGGGTCGGCTTCACTTAACCCAAAATGCAAGACTTTACCTTCTCTAATTAAATCCTTAACAGTACCAGCGACTTCTTCTATCGGAACATTAGGATCCACTCGATGCTGATACAATAAATCTATGTAGTCGGTCTTCAATCTTTTCAACGATTGCTCAACAACTTCTCTGATGTGAGTTGGCTTGCTATTAAGGCCCGCTAATTGCCCATTCTGGATATTGAAGCCAAACTTGCTACAGAGTGTTATGTTTTTTCTAAAAGACTGGATCCCTTCACCAACGAGTTCTTCGTTTCGCCACGGGCCATAGGCTTCGGCAGTATCGAACAGCGTTACACCCATGTCATAAGCTTTGCGCAACAACGCGATCATCGGCTTCCGGTCGGGAATAAATGTCCGATGCCAGCTCATGCCCATACAGCCGAGACCCAGTGAGGAAACTTTAATGGCCCATTTTCCTGAGCCCAATGTGCGCTCTTTGAGTGAAGTCTTTGAAATTGCGCCAGTTTTATCCACGTTGTCCCTTGACGCGCCAAATGTCGGGGCTGTGACCAGTGCAGCGCTCATGATCGCGCCTGTCTTTAAAAATTCTCTTCGCCCAGCCTTTGAAGGCCGATTATTCTGTGAATTTGAATTGAAAGATGTTGTTTCCATTGTATTTCGGTTGAAGGTTGTTACATAGGTTTGCTTATTCCAAGATTTTCATTCTTATGTAAGTCGGGGTTCTCGACAATACCTGCCACAAAAGAAGCAATGCTCTGTCTTGAAATGGCTGTGCCCGTTTCAGGTTCGCCTTTATGTGTTATCACGTATTTGATTTCGTTCTCATTGGTAAACCAGTCAGGCCGCAAGATTGTGTAATCCAATCCAGAGCTTTCGACGACATCGGCCAACTTCCGATATGGAATCAAAACTTGTTTCAATGGCCTGTTATAAATTCCGATTGAACTGATTGCAATAATTCTTCTAACGCCGGTTTCTTTCATCGCCTTTACTATGTTGTTTGCCATTGCTTCGAGGTCTCCGGCGAGATTCACGTAGACAATGTCCTTTCCGGAGATCGCACCCCTGAGCTTCGAATAATTCATTACATCACCCTCGACAACGATACTGTTTTCGGATTTGCCATTTTTTAAACGATTCTTATTTCGTGCGAATAAGGTCAGCCGCACGTCTTTTAGATTTTCTATCTCTTGTATCACGTACGCCGCCAGACTGCCACTCGCTCCAAGGATAATTACATTCTTCATAAGCGGAAATTGACAATTCTATTTTGGAGCAAGATCACCGTACCAATATGCAGACGTCACGCCACCATCTATGAGAAAATCGCTTCCAGTAATAAATGCGCCATCATTGCTCATTAGCAGCGCTGCAACATTTCCCACTTCATCTGGTGTGCCGGCCCTGCCTGCAGGAGATACGGAGATCATTTTTCTATAACCATCACCGCGGGGTCCATTCAACTCATCGTGTGCGAGGGGGGTGATGATAATTCCGGGACTGATCGTGTTTACTCTTGCACCCCGCTTGCCCCATTTCACGGCTTCCGCCATGACTCGAAGAGAATTGCCACGTTTTGCAAGTTGATACGCATGTAGCGAATCTCTTATTTGATCAAGCTGTGTGAACGGGAGAGATAGCAATTGATCGATAGGAGTTGTCGCAAGTGCCTTGTTTTGTTCAACTGTAAGCGGCGGCAATCGATGGCCAGACTGTGAAGCGATGACAACAGCAGACCCGCCTCGTGCAATCACATTTCCGAACTCTTCGAGAACTAATGCCGTGCCATATAAGTCAACTTTAAGGATGACTTGAGGAGTTGCCTGTGAGGGTGAAACACCCGCGGAGTGAATCACCCCGAAAACTTCTCCAATGGAAATAGCTTTCTCAACAAGGGTCTGTACGGATGCTCTGGAGGAAACATCAACTGTAGTTCCAGTAACCTCAAAGCCAGCATCACTCAGATTTTTGGCTGCTGATTCGGCGTTTTCTTTTCGGAGATCAGCCAATAATATGTGCCGACCAGCGCTTACTCTTCGTGCGACTGCTTGGCCGATCGAGCCGGCACCAACTACTACTATGACCTGTCTCATGGTTCTGAATCTTGCTTTACTTCGTCTTGTTTTGCCTTTGATATTCTAAGGTTAACTTTCAACCATCTTCAAATGGCCATCTACTTTCCTACGCGAGCCTGGAGGTGCTGGGGATATCGTGCACCTTGCACCTGAACACCCGCGAACGCTTTCTCAATTTCAATCAGATCCTCCTTCGTTAAGGAAAGTTCTCCTGCTTTTAAGTTTTCTTCAAGGCGGCTGATCTTCGTTGTGCCGGGGATCGGAACAATCCATGGCTTCTGAGCCAGCACCCAAGCCAGTGCTACCTGCGCTGGCGTTGCCTCTTTCTTCTTTGCAAATTCACTGATTTTGTTAACGACTATTTGGTTTGCTTTACGATTCTCCTCGTCAAAACGCGGAACTACATTTCGAAAATCAGTCTTATCGAACTTAGTGTTCTCATTTATGGCTCCGGTGAGAAAGCCCTTACCGAGTGGGCTGAAAGGAACAAACCCAATTCCCAATTGTTCAAGTAATGGAAATATTTCTTTCTCCGGCTCTCTCCACCATAATGAGTACTCACTTTGCAAAGCGGTTACAGGTAACACAGCGTTTGCGCGACGTATGCTATCAACACCAGCTTCCGACAAACCGAAGTGTTTTACCTTTCCTTCCTTGATCAGTTCTTTGACCGTTCCAGCAACATCTTCCATCGTAACGTTTGGATCGACTCGATGCTGATAAAGCAAATCAATGCGATCTGTCTTCAATCGTCTCAATGCCGATTCTGCAACGTTTCTGATATTCTCCGGTTTGCTATTCAGACCCAATGCGGTCTTTCCTTGTTCAAACCCAAACTTTGTTGCTATCACAACTTTATCGCGAATCGGCGCTAACGCTTCACCAAGCAGCTCTTCATTCTTAAAAGGACCGTATGCCTCCGCAGAGTCAAAGAATGTCACTCCGAGATCGAAGGCTTTGCGAATCAATTTGATTGCTTCTTCTTTATTCGTCTCTTGTCCGTAGCCGAAACTTAGCCCCATACAGCCCAGTCCCAAAGCCGAAACTTCGAGACCATTGCTACCTAATTTTCTCTTTTCCATATCTGCGGTGTTTGTACCTAAATGTTGATACAAAATTGCAGCAAGAAACAACCTGGTGGCTAACCCAATTCAAACCAGTGCTTACGAAAATCAAACACTTCGGAACTGAGTCGGATTGACTGATGTGTGTTTTTTGAAGAAATTATTGAAATGGGTAGGTTCTGTGAAGCCCAGTGCAAAAGCAATCTCAGCGACTGTCCATTGACTGTGCCGGAGTAGGATCTTTGATTCCTGTAGAATTCGCTCCGCAATTACTTGTGTAGTAGTTTTTTCAAGCGACTCTTTGATAGATCTGTTCAAATGATTGACGTGAATGTTCAATTGATCTGCAAAGTCGGATGGAGATCGCAGTTGGACGGAAGGATGCTGGTCATCAATAGGAAATTGTCGTTCCAACAATTCAAGGAACAATGCAGATATGCGTTGTGCGCTTGATACTTTATTCTGGTTCCAATGAACGTCGGTCTGAAGCTTTAGTCCAACGTGCAGTAATTCGAATATAAGGTTGCGAATCAGGTCGTATTTATACTTGTATTGTGACGTAAATTCCGTTTCGATTATGCGAAAGATGTCAGTCACATTCTCCGCCTGAGCATCTGTCAATTCAAATACATGCTGTCCATTCGGTTGAAACACTTCGTACTGACTGAGTTGCCCGAATTGCTGGAATAACTGTTGGTTGAATATGCAATAGACACCCTCGCGAATAGTGTCGAGATGTTCCCATTTATATGGTATCTGTGGATTAGAAAAGGAAAGGGCCTGATTTTTTACTTCGATGATTTTATCAGCGTAGTGGACATGGCTTTGGCCTTTAACGAGCATGATTTTATAAAAATCTCTGCGTCGATAAGGGATCGTTGTGGGCTTACCTTCGACGAAAGGTTCGAGGTGAAATAAATTGAAATGGCCGATGTCGCCTGTAAACGCGCCGGGGAGCTCGTTAAATTTTCGTTTGTAAAACTCTTGTAGGGTTTCCGTCTTTTCCATACCAATCTGCGCCCAAAGATCGTGAGAAAGAATGAGATCTGGCTACGAAATTCAAACGATGGGTTACAGTATTCAAACGAACGTTTGAGGAGGTCTAAATGTGCAAAGGACATTTGCCACTCAATGCCGACTATAAGCCACGGCTTTTCTTTTTTCTTTTAGCTGCTTTCAGTCCCACGATATCTGATTGATCAATCTTACGATTGACGGTCCTTTTGTTTGTAAGTAAATCATCATAGGACAGAACCTTTAATGCCACTCCGTCGATATCAATTATGTCAGCTTGTTCACGTGAAAGCCGGAACGAATCAAGGCCAGCCATCACTGGAAGGAAATCCGTGTGAAAGTCCTTATGTGGTATCTTGAGGAAGGTCGTGTTCTTATCGAAAACTAGACGCTTGAGGTCTGTGGTATCAACGTCAAGCTCAGCTAGAGCCATAATCAATGTCTCGAAGTTGCTGATGGTTGGATTGTACCAAAAGTCCAAATCTGTCTTGAATTGATCTGCATATGAGCCAATTCCAGAAGGACGATAAAGCCCGTGATAATTTACCGCGGCACCTCCTACGACGATGTACTCAACCTCATGCGCATTCAGGACTTTGCAAACCTTGCTGAGGTATTGCTTGATCTCGTCGCTAAGCATTATGTTTTACTTGTTAATTGCTGACTTCGACGCGGAAGCCTTCTTGTTAGAACGGCGGAAAATATCCATCAATGCCCTCGAAATCATTTCCCGTTTCGGGGATGGAATAGCCGCCATCATCTCCCGCTCCAGGAGTTCCTTCTCTTCGATAGTCCGGTAAATAATCGGCTTAATCATTACAATCCCAACGGTCAATCGGGTCGGTTTGTTCAATCAAATTTCGACTTTTTGACTTGAAATTCATAATGAGCGCAAGTCAAATAGGCTTAGCGCGCCCAAGACTACGCGGCGCGTTCGCAGTCGATGGGCAGTTGGGCTTGCATCATTTTTTTGAATGCCAAGTGCCGCACATGCTTTGCGCACCTCGCCATGCACTTGACCTCCAAAAAAACGTCATTGCCTTTCATTCACCGACCTTGCCCAGGAAAGGTCGTTCCTTGGCAGCACCTTGGCCTATTTTGAGTGTTACCTTGTCGCCACCTTAAGAAGAAAAGCAAAGGTACGGAGTTACCTTGCGAGCAAAGGGCCCACCTTTTCGACCTCGTTTCCTTCGCTTATAATCAATTTTCATCGTCGATGGTGCCTTCCATCGGCTGAAAGACTTTAACTATGTAGCGCTTAATACACGCTCTGTAGAGGGTCTTTTTCGAGTGACATTGAACCCCCTCATGCAACTAAATATTCTTCACTTTGAAAATTCAACCCTGCAATTAATGACACGAAAAATGGAGGCCTGCATGCATGATCTTGAAAGGAGCAAGCAATGTTTTCCGTACCGGAAAACGTGCTTGCTCAAGACACCATTAATGTTAGTTGATCACTTCGTTCCAGGCTTCGATGTTTTGATTTCCAGCGCGCCCGAAGTCGAACGCAATTCTTGCGTTTTTGTATCTTTGTTCAAACCAAAACAGTTCACAAAATGGAGTCTTTAATTGATTATGCGAGGCGTGGTGGCGAGGCGGTGAAAAGACTTCGTGTTGCGGAATTAAGGAGAGGGGAACCTTTCATGATCTCGCCTCCAGAACTTCCTAAAGACCAATGTTATCTTGAATATCCGGATGGATCGATCAGGCTTGCCACATTTAATAGGTCTTCGGGTCGCCTTGTATTTTTGCAGGAGTTATCCCTCGGCGAAATTGAGACAATACGACGGCAATTCAATCTTGATTTGAATTGGCGCTAACGTGCCCAGCCTCTATATTATCACTGGATCCAATGGAGCCGGAAAATCAACTGCTGGCGCGGGATATCTATTACCTGAGGACTTAAGAAATAGTTATCCTGTATTTGATGGGGACAAACTGTTTGAGCAGAAGAGAAAAGAACTTTACTCTACGGTTGCCCCTGTTCCCAAGGAAGCTCGAAAATTAGCCGGTGAATGGTTGATAGATCATTTCGAGAGCTTGGTTAAGAAAGCTTTAGACAATAACGATCATTTCGCATACGAGGGGCATTTTAGAGAAGAAAGCTCCTGGAATTTGATAAGACGATTTAAGGATCATGGATATAAAATCCACTTGGTCTTTTTGGGACTCCGCGATCAGGAGTTGTCACAGTTGCGCGTAGTAAAACGAGCAGAATTTGGAGGTCATCACGTTCCGGCGTATGAGATCGATCTCAATTTTGAAGGCAATCTCGTTAAACTCAATGAACATTTTGATCTAATCGATCATTTGGGAATCCTCGATACATCGGGCCAGGAACCAAAATTTTTGCTGCACTTGGAATATGGTGAAGTAATCGGCCGTGCACCCTTGGATGAGCTGCCTTCTTGGTTTACAAATTTCCTTCCTGATATCGTAAAAACAGTTTATCCTGAACTAAAAGAGGAAAAGAAGCAAAAGAAAGCCAAGCGGAAGGGAAGGCGGCATTGAAAGGATAATAAAAGCCCCTCATCTGCAAACGACATCTATTTCTCGGTTGTTATTCGCTGTCGTTTTTCCTTGGCCTTCCCATTAGTAAAATCTTATCTACTTCGAAAAAGGAACGAAGTGATCAATCCCGACGCAAAAGGGCAAGCTTTTTTCGGTACGGAAAACATGGCTTGCTCCTTTCATCAAAGTGTGCAATTCCACCCAGGATGTTTTGCGCCGTTATTTGAATTTGTTGAGCCGAGATTCTCATAAAACTTCTTATTTGTCCATGCTTTTTCTACTTCAACTAGATTATTCTTTAGACTCCTTGGGTTTTCGTGACTTGGAATAAAGAGCCTTGTTGGTACACTGCTAACAGAAATCTTCACTTCAGATCAATTGGAGCCAGTCAATTTGTCTTTCATCTCATCGCCACTCATGATAGAGGTTTGCCAGAGCCCCTCAGCGGATTCGCTCTTTATGAGCCCGATAAGGTTATTCCAAGCAAGCCCCTACTGCATCGAAGCAAAATTCCTTAACGTCTGAGGCCTCGATTTTTCTTTCGAGGTAACTCCTGACTTCTATTTTCCTTCGCCAAGGATTGCAAATACTCGTTGAGGTCCTTGTGTGAACCATATTGAGGTGATGCATCCACATATGGAATCCCTGCTTTGGTCAGGACATCCATAGCATCTTTGGCGGCAAGGTCATTGTCAAGGAAAAGGATTACGTTCCGACGAGAGCTAAGGAGAGGAAGGCTTCGCTTAAGCAAGCTCAATGAGTTCAAAATCAGAAAATCAGATCCCTCACTAAGCCGATTTAGTGTGGGATGAGAAATTTTTTGCAACGACAAGAAATCCATGAACCCTTCCAAGACTGATATTTTTGTTGAACCGGTTTCGATTAGAGATATGTCCTTGGGAGAGGAAGAACCTTTGAACCAGTTATTGCGAAGTTCATAGGCTCCCGATCGGTTAGGGAAACCTATGGCTTTATAAGCCCTGGATCCGATCCGAAAATCTATTTCTTTACAAAACTTCCTGGCGATCATAGCATCAATTCCACGCGTGCCCAGATATTGGATTAGGTCAACATTCTTTAGTTCGTTGATTGAAATGATTTCAATTTTATTCTCGGGCGTGATGACTTTTGTCGGCTGCTGATGAAAACGAAAACCTTCAGTACTATTGTTCGCGAGCTTTTCAAGGAATTCAACCATCGAGCATTGGTGAAGCCGAGCTCCTAAATCCAGTATTGTTCCACCTTCACCTGATCCGTGGTCGTACCATAAGTTTAGAGTTGTATTGACTTTAAACGAAGGTGTCCTTTCGTCTCTGAAAGGTGAATAATACCAATGATCGTTTCCACGGATCTTAGCCGGTTCAAATCCTAAACCCGCCAGATAATCATGGATTGAAATCCTCTTGGCTTCCTGAAACGATAAAAGAGGTTGCTTCATAGATCGGTATTGGTGGTATCGGCCAGAATCCGGAACTGGCTTCCATTCCGAGGGTGGTAGGATGGAGAGTAGTCCAGGTAACCAAATGTTTGTAATTCGCGAATGGTTTTGTGGTATGTTGCCTTTGATCGTATGTGGGAATGTTTCATAAGAACGTTCCGCGAGGCTTGAAATGGAGTTTTAAACTGACTGCGGACGCAAGCGTGACACAGTGCAACGGCCAATGAAAGATGAACCGATTTCAGCCTATCATCCGTGGCCAATCTTCGAATAAAACATGACAGGTCGGAAGCCGTGTGCATCATTGTACCGGCTTCGCACTGTTATGACTTTCCAGCACCTTGATGAGATCTTCTCGCTTGTAAAAAACGATTCCACCTATTTTAGAATAAGCAATGGTCTTATTGAGTCTGAGGTTTTGAAGCGTACCTGTGGATATTCCCAGCATCTTCCGAACTTCGGACGATCTTAGCCATTGCTTGACGGTTTGCGAATTTGAACTGCCCAGCAAAGACTTGATCTCTAAGAATAACTCTTTTTTGAAATCCTCAAGATCTCCCTTGGTGAGCAGATGATCACGAAAAATGGATGGCTCGCGTTCTTTTGTTGCTGACTCCTTCACTTCTATCAATTTGCATCAAAACTGATAGAGAATGTTTCAAGGAGTTCACACGTTGGTATAACGTTGCGAACTAATTCCGACTAATTCAGTGTCGATATAGTGTGCCGTTTTGAACGGCGCATACCCAATGGCATAGCCATTTAGAATTCAAAATACTCACCAGTGTTAAGAGCCCGCCTAATCAAATCTCTCTCCATTTCCTTCAGGTGCACCTTTGATTTTTCTATTTTCTCCGAATTAAAAAGGTCTAATTGCGCTTGCATAACGGACTTTGAGAGATCAATAGCACAGAGGCAATAGACCCTAAAAAATGGATCTCTCACCGACCAAGTTTTGCTTCCCTCATCAAATTTAAGCGCATTTCCCCTTCCGTCTTTAGTTAATTGGTCCAAGAGATATTCTAAAAGACCCTCAGATTGTGGATGCTTATGGTCAATGAAATACTTTGAAACATCCTTCATGGAGAGGCTTGAAAGTTTACTCGTCATGAAGGCACGAATAATATGGTAGTAAATTGGAATTGTATTAGGATCGGGATTCAAGGTAGCTTTTTCGTACCTATCGTGGAGATATCCAGAATTTGTTAGAACGTACCCAGTTAGGGCCTCTTGAAAATCGGACAAATCGAATGAGGTTCTAATTTCAGCCGTGTTGTAAATCCCCTTACTAAAACAGAGATTTAAGCATAGCTGATGAGTAACCGAAGGAAGGCCCGCCGAAAATTTTAGTATTTTATTTTTTACATCCTCACCAATTGCAAGATTCAATTTTTGCTCCCCTCTTGAAATTATCTCCTTCAACTCGTCATCACTCATGAAGGGTACAAAAATCTCAGAAACTCTGTTATTCAATTCCTTGTCGAGATCGATGACTTCTTTTGCGCTTCCAACCGCTCCCAATGCTATAATCTTCGCAAAGGGGTAGTTTGTGGACTCATCCATAAAGACCTTCATCCATTGCGATAGTTGCTTTTTCTCTTCCTTCGGCATCTTATGGAAGTCGTCGATCACCCAACATGAGTTTGTCACCCCAAAAAAAGATGCGAGCTTTTGAGGGGTTAGTTGGGGCGGGACGAGGGGCCTTAATTCCTCTGATTTTGAAAGGCCATAATCAAGCCCGAGTGCTCCTTTGATCGTAGCGTAGTCAGCTTCAAGGTTAATGCCAATGCTTTTGGTTTGATTTCTTGTTTTGCTTGCCACAACAAATTGCCCGATGGAATCAAACGCGCTCAATACTAATTGATTAAACGTCATGTCCGACGTGCATCGCGTAACTATAAAATCTTCATATGTTTGATTTAACTTATTGTTAAGAAGAGTTGTTTTGCCTGTACCAGTATGACCATACACAACAAGCTGTTTCCCTCGGGTTTGAATTGCATCTATAAGCAAATTTGTTAGAGATGGCCTTTCCACGAAGCCGTCCCTGGTTGCGGGGCTAGACGGGGTAAAAATATCACTTGCTGAATATGCGAGCATCTAAATTCGGAGGGTAATCCAAAGCTAGATATAATTAAGGAATCTTTTTCGAAAGCGGTTGGTTTCGATAATTACATTCTCAAGCAATATCAATGAACCCAATCAAAACGGTGTGTGAGTCGCGAGTTGAGCACCACAACTTCAACCTTCTTTGACTAACGAGGGTTGCTTTGGCGTATTGAATTTGGATTTGAGCGCCATCATATCTTCACTCACCTTTTTATCTAGCAGTTTTGCGTAATGTTGGGTTGTCTTTATGCTGGTGTGACCTAACATCTTGCTTACCGTTTCAATCGGCACCCCATTGGTCAAGGTCACGGTTGTGGCAAAAGTGTGTCGGGCTGTGTGGGTCGTGAGCGTTTTTGATAGACCGCAAAGATCTGCGATCTCCTTGAGATAGGCGTTCATTTTCTGATTGCTCAGGACCGGCAGAAGTTTCCCCTTATTCTCACATTCCGGGTGCTTCTCATAACGCTCCAGGATTTCCAGTGCTGGCTGAATAAGTGGAACGCGTGAAGCCGTGTCGGTCTTTTCACGATGAGTAAATATCCATTTCTCACCATCTATTCCTAACGCAATTTCTGTACGAGTCAGGTTCTTGACGTCCACATACGCTAAACCTGTGTAGCAGCAAAAAAGAAATATGTCGCGCACCTGGCCAACCCTTGGGATTGAAAAGTTCTTTTGACTTAGTGCCGCCAATTCACCTTCGGTCAGAAAGGCCCGCTCTACTGCTCTTTTGGACATCTTGTAGCCCACGAACGGGTCCCGGTCGAGCCAACCATTTTTTAGACAAATATGAATGATCTTCTTAAAGTTGGTCAGGTATTTAACTGTGCTGTTTTGATTGCACTTACGCTTGGCTTTTAACCAAAACTCGTAGTCAGTAATGAACTGGAACTTTATTTCGTTCACCGGGACATCCGAGAGTCCATAGGTTTGTTGCATGAAAAGTTTGGTATGATCTAATGAAGTTGAATACCTCCTCCAGGTTGAGAATGAATATTGCCTTCCAATTAATTCTTTTACCTGATCATTGTGTTGCTGAAAGATCTCAAGCAGCATTCTAGATTTCTCCTTTATGCCGTGCCATTCCCTTTCAAATTCCTGAAGCGTAACTGAACGGTCCAGGTTGATCAATTTTTTTTGAATAGAGAATGCCCTGGTCCTTAGGGTGGTCAGAAATTCGTTCAATTCCTGCGCTTCCTTCGACTTCCCGGCCAGCTTCTCGCCATCCTTGGACCACTGAGCAGGGTCAACATTTCGCGAGGTTGCCGTGTTGAATCTTTCTCCGTTGATTGTTACCCGCATGTAGATCGGGACGCGGCCAGCCCCATTCATTTTGGTGTTCCTTGTGTAGAAAATTACCTTGATCATGTGTCCCATAAAGTGCACCGAATTATGTGTCGAAAATTGATTTTAAGCGGTCCAAAATCAAGATGTTCACTTGCTGAACCACTTGATTACCAAAACGTTGCGAGAAATTCGGTGCACCTCGATTTTTTTCTTCAATGGTGCACCGAATTTGCTCCTACAGGATGCTAAAACTTGATTCGATTTGATCGGGGCGACAAAGCAAAAAGCCCGAATCCATTGCGAATTCGGGCTTTTGCTAATATTTGATTGTAGAGTTGTGGAGCTGCAGGGAATCGAACCCTGTCTATAAGCTGCTGATTTTCAATCTATCTGATTCGGCACTTCTTCCGGGTCACCGAATTTATCACCGCACAATTCCGTGCAATTGATCTCAATCCTTATGCTCAAGGTAAGAACTCCTAGTTAAACTCGACCATTTTTCGACAACTAAATTTTGATTCAATATTGCCAAAGGAATATGCTCCAACTTCCGCCCAACTTGAGAAGTTTCAATATGCGATATAGCGAGTTTGGTTCTTTTTATGTTATGAACCACGAAAGCAGGCAACGGGCAAACAACAGAAATGAAGGCATGTTTCGCGATCAACTTCTTACGCGAGGAGATTTGGATACTTTCAAAAATGAACTCATAACAGAACTAAAGGCGTTGCTCACAACACGACAACAACCAAAACCTTGGTTGAAATCAAATGAAGTGCGCAAAGTTTTAACCATCTCCGCTGGAACACTCCAAAACCTTCGTGTCAACGGTTCACTGCCTTTCACGAAGATCGGTGGCATCATTTATTACAAGCAGGAAGACATCAACAGACTACTCGAACCAAAAGATCATTCCGGGTAGAAAGCTATGGATGGACTACAACAGCTTTCTGTGTACCTAAATCGTTTGGTCTCGGATGAAAGGATTAAGCCAATCCACTTAGCGTTCTCCCTGGCAATTTGCCGTCAGTGGACCACCAATTGCTGCAAGTCTTCATTTCAAATCTCGCGGCGGCAAATCATGCAATCATCACATATCCGATCCAAAGCAACTTACCATAGGGTAATCAGGGAACTTCAGACCTGGGGATATGTTAATTATGATCCCTCTTATCATCCCAAGAATGCGAGCACTATCACAATGCTGTTAGACTCAAATAAGTTGAGCCCCGTCGCAAATGAACCAACAACTTGTTAACAAGTTGGCTGAAATCACTTCGGCGCGTGCTCATCTTCGCGGAATCAGAGTTCCTATTTTTCTATGCTCAGCTTTCGTGACGCGAACCAGTCGTCAATTATCGAATACCTTGCCCGGCTCGGATTTCAACCATCAAAAATCCGTGGCACCGACTATTGGTACCTATCTCCACTCCGTGTTGAAAAAACTCCTTCATTCAAAGTAAATGCTGCGAAGAACGTCTGGTATGATCACGGTATAGGTGAAGGTGGATCGTTCGTTGACCTTGGAGCGAGATTAAATAATTGTACCATTCAAGAGTTTGTAAAAAGTCGAGTGCGTGACTCCCTTCCAAGGCCTGCCATTCTCACCGGTGTCCCCATGCGTCGGGAAAATCCCCTCACAGTGCTCGAGATCGGAAAGATTCAAAGTGAATCCCTGATTGAATACCTGCATCAGCGAGGAATTAGCAAGGACACGGCCGAACTGCATTGTCAAGAAGTCTTGTTTCAAATCGGCGAACGGAGATATTCAGCCATTGGCTTTCCAAACAATTCTAATGCATATGAACTCAGAAATATCTGGTTTAAAGGTTCTTCTTCACCGAAGGATTTATCTTTTATTGACAATCATTCAGGAAGGATCTCTGTATTTGAAGGCTTCTTAGATTTTCTCTCCGCCATTCAGATCGAATACCGCGAAATAAAGGACATCGTAAGAGAATCCGATTTTCTTGTTCTCAATTCCTTGAGTTTACTGGCGCGAAGCGTACCTATTCTGGAGTCGCGCAAAGAAATAAACCTTTTCCTGGACAATGATCTCCCGGGACAAAAAGCCAAAGCAATTCTGGATGAGAAGGGCATTCGCTATCATGACGCATCCGCCCTGTTCAAAGGACACAAAGACGTCAATGAATTCCTGGTTGCAACCAGCCAAATAAAACAGAATCAAGCATTTCGTGGAAGGCCGAAAAGGATGAGACGCTAAATAATAAACAAACAATAAAACTCATGAAAAAGAAAATCCATTTCATCACTCAAGCCAAGGGCGGCGCTGGCAAATCAGTATTGGCATTTATGCTGGCTGAGAAGTATAAAGACGCGGTTGTCCTTGATCTTGATGACGCGACTACGACGACTCTCAAACAGCTGGCTTATCGGAAACCGGTTAAAGTGTCATTTCTTGATCACGCAACTAAGCGAATTGACAGAGGGGCTTTTAACGGACTTTTTGAAAGCATCTTAGAAGCAAACAGGGACTTATTCATTGCCGACCTGGGTGCGAGCGTGGCCGAGCAGCTGCCCAAATATTTCTTGATGAATGGAGTCGAAACAATCAAGGAAGTGCTCGGCGCTAATGAAATCTGCTTACGAATAGTATGTGTTATTGGCGGTGGAAATATTTTCAAGGCCACAATGGAATATTTGGCCGAACTGGTTGAAGTGGCTGGTGGATGGCTGGAGATAATTGTTGCTCACAATGGATTCTATCCATGTTCGGAGGAGCAGACAACAACTCTTCTTGAATATGTTCATGCAAATGAGCTCTCCCTGATTCATTTCGACTTGGTCAAGGATAAGGGTGAAGTGGCCATGAGGACAGTGGAAAATGTGTTAAAAAGCGGTAATGGAACTACTGGGCTGAGTCCATTCGCGTCGATTTATTTTAAGACTCCAATTGAAGAACTAAGTCTATAAGGATGACAGATAAAGAGCAAAAAGAAGTGCGCTCCTACTGCGCATTTCTATTGGAGGAATATGGGTTTTATTTTTCACCGAGCGATCCGGTTATTCCGGCGCTCTATGTCATACACAAAGAAATGCAGCTCAACCATCAAAGCAATGAAAGAATTGCCGGCCTGGTGAAAGATGCTGCCGGGAAAATTAATCCGACGGTATTCCATTTCGACTCGCCAGGAGAGGCGTTCCAATTTCAGCTGGGTGCTGCCGTCAAGTGGATTATGATAAGTCTGCCTATTGTTTTTATCCTATGGATTGGTGCCTGGTATTGGTCAATGGAGAGTGACGTGGACAAAGCACGGACCATCATTCAAGCCTCCGGAAGGTTCGGCGAATTCGTTAAACGTGCGGAAGTGGATAAGGATGGCTATTACTTCATCGAATTCACCGCGCCCAAGGGAGATTCCATTGCGTTCTTCAGCGAGTTTCAAAGGGTAAATGCCAAAACAATCAGGGTATTTCTGGGGAAGAAATAGGGTCTTACAATGGAGAAGAAGCACATCATCAGGTTCCTCAAACACAAAAAAAGAGGTGTTTACAAGCTGATTGTGGAGATGTATGCAGATGTGATTACGTCAATGGCAGTAACAATGGCATTGGACATCATCCGGGAAGACCTTCAAAAAGAATCAGGGGAGTCGGTCCAGCTCAATTATTTCAGTCTTGCACAGGCAGCCGCGAAATTTAAGAAGTCAGCACACTTAAAAGAGACTGTGAAAGAAAAATGGACATTCAAGGATTCCCATGAGATCAAGGAGCCTCAAATAGTTCCAGGCAGGTTCAAACTAGATCAATCAAGATAAATTAATTCCACACAGACTAATTTAAGCTCAACTTGGTTAAATCACTTCCAACTATGTCCAGCATTCGGCAACACTCAAAGCGTCATCAAGTTTCTGCACGTTATCTTGAAAGGAGCAAGCAATGTTTTCCGTACCGGAAAACGGCTTGGGGAAGACTGTTGTAAAATCCTGATCACTTCGTTCCTGTATTAATGATATGGGTCGCCCCAGGAAAACCGATAGCGAAAGGCGAACGGCCCAGCTCAATCTTCATCTCACCGCCGACGAAGAAAAGAAGATACTCGAGTGGGCTGCCGCCAGCGGCATGTTCCCGCCCGAGTGGATCCGTCAAAAGATCTTCACCGGCAGGTTTCCCCCCGTCCGCCAGTCACCGATCGAGACTGCGGTTTACCAGGAACTGCGCAAGATCGGGGTCAATCTCAATCAGGGGACACACAAGCTCAACGCCGGTGAATTCCCCCGCAACTATCTCACTCTACAGCTGGAACTCCTGGCCATGCTGAACAAACTTTGCAAGGTCCTTCTTGCCGACAGGCATTCAAAAACTGATCCCGACCCGTGACGGCCAATCTCATAAAAGGTAAAGGCTTTCGTGGCGCGCTCCGCTACAACCTTGGCAAGGTGGCCAAAAATGCTGCCGAGGTGCTGGACTCCACCTTCGCAAGGTCCACCGAGCAGGGGATTATGAAGGAGGTGCAGATGATTAGGTCGATGCGCCCACGCCTTGAGAAATACTTTTATCACACCTCTATTAATTTTCCACCGGAGGAGAACATTTCAAGTGACCTGATGAAACGACTGGGACGCGAATACCTTGAAGCAAGCGGATTTACCCAGCATCAGTTTATCATGTTCCGCCATTTCGATGCCGCTCATCCGCACCTGCATATACTTGTCAACCGGATAGGATATGACGGGCAGGTCATCAGCGACAGCAAAGACTTCCAGCGGACCGAAGACATCCTTCGCAGACTTGAAATCAAGTACGATCTCCGGCAGGTAGCCCCGAGCTGGCAGGCAAAACAGCGGGCGGCTACAAAAAATGAAATGGAAATGATGAAGCGGACCGGCGAACCCAGTCAGAAATTGAAATTGCAAGCTCTTATTTCCAGGGCACTCAAAGAAAGGCCCAACGCAAACACCTTTGTCCTCGCCCTGGCGCGGGACGGCGTTACAGTAAAATTCAATCAGGCTTCCACCGGCCACATCAGCGGTATCTCCTATGAGCTCGCCGGATTCCGAACAACAGGAGCCGGCCTGGGAGCGGATTATAAATGGGCATCCGTCAGAAAAAAAATCGACTACAATCACAACCGTGATAGCATTACTATCCACGCAACGAATTCCGGTAAGGCAACCGTCCCCATGGTTCATTCGCGTGAAAACGATCCTGGCTACCTATCGGCGCATGCCGACCAAGGCGCGGGCATACCTATCGTGATAAAAGACCTCCTCGAGCCCGAGCAAACTCAGGACGGAAAGACGAACGCTGAGAGGATCAGAAAAAAAAGAAAGAAAAAGCGCAGGAGATTATAAAGTTGATGTGGACGCAGGGCTCCCGCAGCTAGTTGGTTGCCTGAGCAGCATAATCGATTTTTTCGACTTCATATTGATGTATCAAAAATCCCTTCGGGTGATAGTTCAGGATATAATGCTGCTTCCCCTGAATGACGTGCACGTCGTATTCGGTCTTTCCCTTGAATGATCTTTCCATGATCATCATGATCTTGAAAGAGTTGTAAAACAGGTCGATTTTTTCTTGAATCCTTTCCGGAAGAAGGTCCATTGATATTTCTTTCAGAAAGCCCGTCATGTGACCGTTTTTATCAAAGGAAACGGAGACATTCATGTCTTTATAAATGAAGTCGGCCGTGTACTGATGCCTTCGCTTTGACCAGGAAACATTTTTTTCACCGGGATACAATGAATCAAGGGCCTGAAGGACTTTCGCAGGAGTCGCCGTCTGATTCCAGGAAGCGGCGCAAGATCCGTCACTGCCTGACAAGAAGACGATCAGTAATATTCGTAATACCGTTTTCAAATCACGATTTTATTTTGACTGGCTGACCGTTCCGCAGCTCGTCATGGACGACCTTTATTATTTTATCGCCCTCCCGTACAGGGCCGAATACTTCCACCAGCGAATCCAATGAATTTCCTTTCTGGACGTTGATCCATTCCGCCACATCTTTGCCAGCCTTGATGATGAAAACACCTTCCGTCGAATAGAGTACAGAAGTCTTCGGCACGAAAAGAGACGGCTTGTTGCGCCTTATGGGAATCTTCACCTCAGCATACATACCGGCTTTCAAATGCTCGTCCTTATTGATGAAATCGAACTCAGCGATCATGGTTCTGTTATTTTCCTGAACACTGTTGGCGCTTCGGGCAAAAAATGCCTTGTACTCTTTGAGAGGTTCGGCCTGTGTGGTAAACGATACAATACTCTTTTCGCCAATGGAATTTGTCAGGTTCTCAGGTACGGCTACCGTAAGCCTGAGTCTTGAGCCGTCTTCCAATATGAACATCGGCTTCACGTTGGTTTCGGGGCCCACCAAATCCCCGGGACTGATATTTCTCTCCACCACGTTGCCTTCGAATGGAGACCTCACGTTCAGAAAGCTGGCGAGTTGACTTTGTGCTTCCATTTGCGCTTTGGCCGCCTGCAAGTTCTCTTCCGATGCCTTCACCAGTGCGCTGTCCGACATCATTCCCGCATAGGCCACTTCGAGCTCATTCGCCGAAACTGCGCCTCTTGTCTTGCTTGTCTGCAGGATTCTTTGGTATGTCTTTTTGCTCGTCTCCTGTTTGGCCTGTCTCTCCAGCAAGCTGGCTTCTGCTGAAGACACCTGCGCTTCTGCGTGATTCAGCGACGCTACTAGTTCCGGCGCTTCAAGCATCGCTAAAATCTGCCCTTTTCTTACCCAAGAGCCGCGGTCGGCGAACACTTGGGCAACATATCCTTTGACCCTCGGGAACACTTCGGTCTTGTTCCAGGGTTTTAATTCTCCCGGAAGCACGACCTGCAGAGAGGGTTGCAAACTCATAACCTGGGTGACTTCGACTACAGGGGTGCTATCGACAGTCGTGTCGTTTCCTTTGTCGGGGTTCCCGCAGGAAACAAGTCCTGAGATAATTATCGCCACACGTATTTTGTAGAATAATTCTGGTTTCATGAGATCGTACTTTTACTGCCTTTATAAAATCGACTGGAAATATCCTCCGGGTCAAGAGAGACCGAAATGCGAGACGCTTTCTCCTGCACAAGTTTGAAGACCACCGGCAGTATCAGAAGAGATACCAGCGTCGAGGCGATCAGTCCGCCGATGACCGCCTGGCCCAGGGGAGCAATCTGGTCGCCACCTTCACCGAGTCCCGAGGCCATCGGAATCATTCCGGCAATCATAGCGATACTCGTCATCAGGATCGGGCGAATACGGGTCGCTGCCGCAGTCATTCCCGCTTTTGCCACGTCGGGCATTTGAAGACGGAGCGCTTCCGCATTCGTGATCATCAGGATTGCGTTGGCGACGGATACACCAACCGACATGATCATGCCCATGTAGGACTGTAGGTTCAGCGTCGCCCCGCACACCAGCAGCATAACCAGCGACCCCGCAAGCACGGCAGGAATTGAAGAAAGAATCGCCACCGATAACTTAAATGATTGAAAATTTGCGGCCAGCATCAGAAATATGATTACCACCGCGATCGCCAGTCCTCCCTGCAGGCTCGATAGCGTTTCATGCAGCAGGTTTACCTGACCCTTGAAATCTATCAGCATTCCGCGCGGCGGATCCCCGGCATCTTTGATGGCTTTTTCCACCGCCCGGCTGGCGCTGCCCAAGTCAACGTCATGAATGTTTGCTGTGATCGTAACCAGACGGTTCGGACCGGAACGGTCATATTGACCCGGTCCGACCTCTTCTGAAAACGATGCCACATCGGTCAGCGTCGGATGAAGACTGCCCGATTGCAACGGGATGTTCTTGATGTCATCCACCGAATTCATTTTGTACTCGGGAATTTGAATCTGCACCTGATAGGCAAGACCTTTTTTATTGTCCAGCCAGAGATTCTTGTCTGTGAAACGACTCGAAGAAGTCGCGGCGACGAGGGACCTTGCAACCTGCGTCGGAGTTACGCCAACCTGACCTGCTCTTTCCCGGTCCATGTCGATCCTGAGAATGGGATACGACATGGGCTGTGCAATCTGAACGTCCCTCAGGAAGGTGATCGATTGCATCTTTTCAATTATCTTATTTGCGAATTTTTCTGCCTGACGGATATCCCCTGCGGCAACGTTGACCTCGAGCGGGGTGGAGGCACCCTGGCTCATGATTTTATCGACAAGTTCAATGGGCTCGAAAGAAAGTTTCAGAGACGGCATCTCGCCGGCGATGCGTGCGCGCAAACGTTCTTTGAGATCGTCGATCTCGACCTTGAAATGTTCATTCAGCGAGACCTGAAGGACAGCTTCGTGAGGACCGCTGTTGAATACGAATATTTGCGATGTGCCGTAACTGGTCGGAACGTTCCCTACGTATGCCGAAGATATCTCGACGTTTCCCGCGCCGACTTCCTGGTTGATCAGGCTCAGAACGCGGAGGGTAATTTCCTCCGTTCGCTCCACGCGGGTACCGTCGACTGCCTTGATTCTTAACTGGAACTGGTGACTGTTCGCCCTCGGTAAGATATCGGTTCCAATCATTGCAAATGCAGCGACAATGATCAGCGTGGCCGTGGCCAGATAACTCAACACCCAAAACCTTCCCCGGTCGAATATCCGCCCAAGCAAATGAAGATACCGGTTCCTGAACCGTTCGAATCCACCTTCATCATGACCAGACTCTTTTTCTCCTGTTCCATTTTCCTTTTGGTGATCTGCTTTCAATAACCAGTTTGCCAGAACAGGAACGAAAGTCTGCGAAAGCAAAAACGAGGCAATCATCGCAAACCCGACGGCAAGTGAAAGTGGAAGAAACATCGATTTGGGAATGCCGCTCATGATGAACGCCGGCGCAAAAACCGCCAGGATTGAAAGCAGAATAAGTAGTTCGGGAAAGGCAATCTCTTTACAGCCATCCCAGACGGCCTGTGCCAGCGGCTTTTTCTGGTCCAGGTGCTGGTGGATGTTCTCGATCGTCACGGTGGCCTGGTCGACGAGGATCCCCACCGACAAGGCAAGGCCACTCAAGGTCATGATGTTGATCGTCTGCCCGAACAGGTTAAGGAGAATGATCGCGCTCAAAACTGAAATCGGAATCGTTACCACCACGATGATGACACTCCGCCAGTCCTTGAGAAATAAAAGCACCATCAATCCAGTCAACAGCGCCCCGAGGGCTCCTTCAACGATCAGGCTTTTGAGTGAATTGGTCACGTAGGTTGACTGATCGAACTCGTAAGAAATCCTGACGTCTTCCGGAATTGCATTCTGCAGTTTGGGCAGTGCACTCCTGATATTGTTTACCACGCTGAGCGTGGATGCATCTGATTTCTTGACGACAGGGATGTACACAGCACGCCGCCCCTGAACCAGTGCGTACCCCACAGTTATATCAGCCGCGTCCTCAACCGTTCCAACATCGCGAACGAAAACAGTCGTGCCGGAGCCAACGCGCAACGGCACATCCATGAAGTCCGCCGGTCTGTCGATCAGCGAATTAACCGGTGTCATAAGCGTACGATCTCCAATCCTGATGTTGCCTGCAGGCGACGGTTGATTATTTACAGTTATCGCCCGTATCACTTCCTCCGGCGTCAGCTTGTAACTTCTGAGTCGTGCCGGGTCGATTTTTATCACAATCGTGCGCTGGTTTCCTCCCAGAGGCGGAGGACTTGAAACGCCTTCAATTTTGGAAAACATGGGACGTATCCGCGAACTGGCGAAGTCCTGTATTTCGTTCAATGTTCTTGAAGAACTTGAGAAGACCAGTTGCCCCACCGGAACTGAACTCGCATCAAAACGAATGACCTGCGGAGGCACCGTTCCCTCCGGCATATATGCCTTGGCCCGCGAAATATTGTTGGCCACTTCAGCTGCTGCCTGGGCCATGTCCGCACCGGGGTAGAACTGCAGTTTTATCAGCGACATCCCCTGAATGGTCTTTACCTCGACGTCGCGAATACCCGAGACGTACAGAAAATGATCCTGGTAACGTGTAGTGATGAAGCCATCCATCTGGTCAGGCGCCATCCCCCCGTAGGGCTGGACCACATATATGGTAGGCAGGTCCAAATCCGGAAAAATATCCACCGGTATGCTTCGTATGGAAAGGACCGCGAAGAATATGATCGCAAACACGGCGACCATCACCGAGATCGGTTTCTGTAAGGCTCCTTTAATGAGTTTCGACATATCTAAGCGGTTACCTGCCCATGGCAGCGATGAATATTGAAAAATCTCCTCTGGCTGCGGCAATCGCCAGCAGCGATCGCCACACATTCATATACGCGATCGCCATGTCAGCTTCAGCCCTGTTCAAGGTGACAATGCTCTGCATGAGCGTCAGCAAGTCTGTCAACCCGCTCTCATATCTTGCGGACGCCTGCCTGTATGCATCCCTTGCGGCCAGCAGTTGCACGGGCGCTGCCTTTGCCTGCTCCAGCGAGATCCTGTATTGCAATTCAGATTCAGTGAGCTGCCGCTTCGTACGAAGATCCTGTTCATTGAAAAGCTCCTGATCGCGAACAGTCTTGTAGTACTCGCTTTTATATCTTTGTCGTGTTCCGACAAAATCACTGATCGTCCAACGCGTTGAAATCCCCAGGAGATAGTTATTCACCTGGTATTTCGTGCCGGAGGAGAAGTCCGTATGATAGGTGTCATCAGCGGAGATGCCGGAGCCCCGAGCCCATGCCGCGCCGACAAGCGTGATCGAAGGAAGAAATGATCGCTTGACAGAAATGCTTCGGGCAAGGCTCGCCTCACTGCGCAAGCGGTAATATCGAAGCAACGGGTTTGATTGCTGATTCCATACGCCCGTGTCAAGGCGCTCAGGAACAGCTGTCAAAAATGTCATGCTATCTACGACCATCACATCGTCACCGTTCCGCCCAACAAGTTCCTGAAGTCGCAATGCGTGAGTTTGTTCTTCACGCTCCGCTTGCAGCAACAGGATCTTTGCCTTTGCATACTCCGCGCTCGCCAGCGAGCTATCCGCACCCGCTCTCATACCGGCAACCACCCTGGCATTCACCGCTTCCGCGAACGCCTCCGCGCGCTGAAGATTGGTGCTCTGGATCTGCGTGAGCTTCCTGTACATCAGTGCAAGAAGATAGATGTCAGCAATGCGCGTCTTATGCTGGAGCAGCTCGTTCTCATAGTTTGCGCCCGCTGCATCACCCAATTTTTTATAAGCTTTTATATTCTCTGATACCTTACCGAAGTTGAACACGTTCCATTCCAGTAAGGCAGATGTATAACTGCCCCAGGTTGCCTGCGAGATGTTTTCTGCCCGGATGCTTCCCGCAGGAGAAATGACAGCCGGGTTGGGATAAAATGAACCGGCAAGACTGTTGCTGGTGGCATAGGTATATTGGTGCTGCGCAGTGATTCTGGGCAGGTATTCCAGTTTGGCTGCGCTTACGTCTCTTCGGGCACTTTCGCTTTCGGCAAGTTTTGCCCTGATTCTCGGATAATTTTTCACGCCCTCATCCAGCAGTCGAGGAAGATTTTCCTGCGCCAACAACTCACCTGACAAAAGCAGAATTAATACTGAACTGATGATCAAAAACGTAACCGGGCTTGCTTTCATGCACGCTGTGTTTTGTACAATATTGGAAGTCAATTCTGGAAATATTCTGGAAACGGCGCGGGGCAGGATCGGCGGGATTCCAGCATTTCTCCAGAATTCCACGATACTTTTGTCCTATAAATAATAACAGGTGAAAATTCTGGTCATTGAAGACGAACGAATACTGGCCGAAGGCATCAGCCATCATCTCACGAAGGAAGGCTTCATCTGTGAGGTTGTATTTTCGTACAACGCCGCGACCGAAAAGATCCACTTGTATGGCTATGATTGCATCATCGTGGATATCAACCTTCCGGACGGAATCGGCTTTGATCTCATTGAAGCTCTCAAAGGTGCCAGGTCGACCGCGGGGATCATCGTTATCTCCGCCCGCGACACGCTGGAGGACCGCATAAAAAGCCTCGACCTGGGTTCGGACGACTACCTTACAAAACCCTTTCACCTTTCCGAGCTTAACGCACGGGTCAAGTCAATCATGAGAAGGAGAAACTTCGGGGGGGTCAACGAAATAGATTTCGAAGAGATAAAGATCAACTTCAACTCCCGGAAAGTCTTCGTTCATTCCACCGAGGTGATGCTGTCTAGAAAGGAATACGATTTGTTGATGTACTTCATCGCCAATAAAGATATCACCCTTACAAAGGCCTCAATGGCCGAGCACCTTTGGGGTGACAACATAGACGCTGTCGACTCCTTCGATATCCTGTATTCTCACGTCAAAAACCTCCGAAAGAAACTCACCGAAAAGGGAGCAAACGACTACATTTACTCTGTCTACGGAATTGGGTATAAATTCGGAAAGTCTTGAAGCTCCAAGCCCGCACAAATCTCAATTACATTATCTTCTCGGGTATTATTTATGTCGTCGTTGCCGGCATCTTTTATCTTGCAGTGGAGTATGTGATTTATGAGGAGGTCGACAGACGGCTGCTCGTGGAGAAACGTGACTTCGAACATTTCATTCAAAAGAACCGACGGTTTGAAACGGGGTCTTACTTTGTCGAAGACAAGATCGACCTTCATCCGTCAGCCCTTAAATCGCCGCCAACCTTTCGCGACACCTTGCTGCTGGACCGCTATGATTCGATTCCCGTGCCGTTCAGGCAGGTAAGCTTCGATGTAGCGATTGAAAACGGATTGTATCGCGTCAACATCCGCAAGTCGCTGATCGAATCCAACCAGCTCCTCAAGATCATTACCCTGGTGATGCTCCTGGTGTTAAGCGGAGGTCTCTATTTGCTGTATATCTTCCAGCAGCGGACATCCCGAAAACTTTGGCAGCCTTTTTACGAGACCCTTCTCCGGGCCAAGCACTTCAATGTGCATCAGGGGGAAAAACTCACCCTCCCGCGGCAGGTTATTTACGAATTCGACGAGCTGAATATATCGCTCAACAAAATGACCGACAAGATACTGAGCGACTATCAAAGCCTTCGTGAGTTTACCGAGAATGCCTCCCATGAAATCCAGACGCCGCTTGCTCTTATTAACAGCCGCGTGGAGGAGTTGATTCAGGACGATGGGATAGGAGGCAAGCACATACAGTGGATACAGGACATTCATGAATCCGCTATGCGTTTGTCCCGGCTCAACCAGGCACTTCTGCTCCTGGCAAAAATTGAGAACGGACAGTTTCATGACGCGGTCAAGGTCGATCTCCGTGAGGTACTTGAAAAGCAGCTCAACGCCATGGAAGAGGTATTCGCGTTGAAGGCAATCAGGATAACGTCGGAGGTCGAAGGGTCTTTCATTGTCAAAATGCACGGTTCGCTTGCGGATATCCTCGTTGGAAATATTCTGGGCAATGCAGTGAAACACAACCTTGGCGAAAACGGCACCATATCAATTCAGCTTTCTGAAAATCAGCTGACCGTCTCGAACAGCGGGCCACCATTGACCGTGCAACCGGAGAAGCTATTTGGACGATTCCAAAAACAAAACAAAGCGACGTCCTCTCTTGGACTGGGACTGGCGATCGTAAAGAAAATATGTGACTTCAGTAACCTCAAGATTGGCTACCTATATTCGGACGGCCTTCACGTCATTTCGATAACCACTCCGCCCAAATGAAAACTCGAACGACCATAATTCTGATTGATTCTCTAAAAATAGATCTGATACTGTAAGGTTAATTGTCCTTTCCTTGGGCCGCTGATAAGGTTAATTCCTTGTTCCAAATATGTCGGCCTGTTTTGATAGTCAAGCGTGAATTTGCTACTATTTCCTTTGATCAACCAATTAAGTCCTAAATCGTATACGTTCATCTCACTTTGCAGGCGATTATATTTGGCACTTTGAACTTGTATGTAGGGCATTAATGTGCCATTACCCTCTCCAAAGAGATCCTTCTTCAATAGATAGCCGGCCTGACAATAATATACACTTCCAGTTCCAAACATCGGGAAGGAGTTTCCGTTGCTTCCAGATGGATAACCGGGCTGAAGGCCATCGGATGGATTCATTACACCGTAATACCTTAGGTATCCATTGCCGTAGTCCGTGTGAAAATATCCTGCATAAGCGCTGAGCGCGGTTTCCTTTTCCGTGTTAAGTGGGGCGTCATAAAACAGGGCTACCGAATAAAGATTTAAGTCGTAGAATTTTTTTTGAGTCACGATGTTGGTGACTGCGTCCGTTACTCCCGTTTCGGTTGCATTCTTTTGGGTGATAAAACCCGCTTCAAGATTGAAGATTCGTTTCTTGCCCAAGTATGTACCCGGCATGAACATGGTAGTGTGTGACTCTTGTTCAAGGAAATTCCACATAAAAAATCCCTGGTATTGTTTATGGTGACCTTCAATAGCAAACTGTGCATTTGAACCGATCACAGGCGGAGGGGCTCCGTTGCTGGTTATTGGAAAAGGATCGGACAACATGATCCGATAGCTTAGCCGATCTATCTGCCCACGCGCATAAACACTCAATTTTCTATCATATTGATCAGTCTGGTCGAGAGTTGCCATCATAAAATTGGGCAGGTCCATTCCCATGATCGTACTCACGCTGGGGTTGCTCCATCGCGACAATCCATTTGTGATGGTCAAGCCACCTCCAAGGATAATAAGATCGCTTCTCCTTTTCACCCGGTATTCTCCTAAGGCATCGTGAAAAAAAGCCTGCAACTTTCTATTACCATTGTTCGTGCTATTCTGGCCTGCGAGGAAATTGAAATTATTCTCGCCAAACTGAAAATAAAAATTGACATGATCAGAGATCGCTCCATATAGTTGAAAGCGCACTCTACGAAGTCCGATGTCAAACGTGTTTTGTGCAGGTTCTCCAATCACCAACGACCCAGGATTGCACTGGGTGCTGCGTAGCCATATTTGCGCCATCAGCGTCCCTTTGATATAGTGTGATCCATCTTCATTTAAACTAAGACGCAACTCATCGATTTCCTTCTTCTTTGGTCTTTCGGTCGATCTGATCGAATCAACAGCCTGCGCCATCGAGTCAGTAATCAAAGAATAGAGGACTATCACCAGGATCAATTTATGCTTCATATTGGAAAGAGGTATGTCAAATAAAAAACTCCTGCCCATAAGTAAATTTTTACTTTGAACAGGAGTCATCAGATCCGAGACGTCTCAGATCGGTTCTTGGCGAACTCCATCGCCGAATTATAAATCAAATATAAATACTTCCTAACGGCGGACAAAACTCAATGTTCCATATTTTCAGCCCGAGTCAAGACCCCACCGATTTTCAATTCGAAGAAAGGGTAAGGGCACCCTATTAGAAGTCTCGCGACTCACTGGATATATCGAGAGACGTGAAGGCGAATAAGTTATGAGTCAAGGCCGACGCCTTAGACTTAGTTTACAGTTGAAGAATAGTCGTGAAATGATCGGGTTTTTGAAGGTCTCTATCAAGTAAGACGGATCTGAAAATCAACGTTTCCCTAATTCCAGGTGCAACGTCTGCGAATCGATAAAATTTTTGGGCATCTTGTGTGTCCAAAACCTGTGCAGCAATGAAAACAATGGGACTAATTGGGGGACTGAGTTGGTTTTCTACGACAGTTTACTATCGGATAATCAACCAGCTTACCAATGAAAGGCTTGGAGGCTCGCATTCAGCAAAGCTTTTCCTTTATTCAGTTGACTTCAATGACTTCAGGGTCATCCAGGACAAAGGTGATTGGAAAGGACTCGAGAATATGTTGGCTGAGATCGCACATCGCCTTGAAAACGCCGGTGCCGACTGCATCGTGATGTGTACAAATACACCCCATATTGTAGCAGACGAGCTAAGGGAAAGAATTAATGTCCCGCTGCTACATATTGCAGAAGAGACTGCCAAGGAGATCGTAAAGCAAAATATCAAGACGGTCGCATTGTTAGGTACGAGGTTCACAATGGAAAACTCCTTTTTTAAGAACCGTCTTGCAAATTATGGACTTGAAACAATTATCCCAGGGAGCGAGGACAGAGACTTTATTCATAATTCAATCTTCAATGAATTGACCAAAGGAATTTTTGACGAACAAACGAAGGCCAGATATATCAGGATGATTGAAGAACTGGGTAAAGCTGGTGCGCAAGGAGTTATCTTTGGGTGTACCGAAATTTCCCTGCTTATCAACCAGGCAGATTGCAAAATCAGAGTATTTGATACCACGGCTATTCACGCAAAGGCCGCAGTGGATTTCGCGTTGGCACCTTGACCTGATTCAAGTTGAGTCCTTGGTCGTTGCTGGAATATCAATCTAAATGCGAGCGATTACATGAAAAAGTTGACGGTAACGCCAAATTAGACGCATATCTTCTAAAATATTTCAAAATTGTAACGGTAGTTTGTCACCATGAAGATCCTTCTGATTGAGGACGGAAAGCAATTGGTGGAAAGTATTGTGAAGTACCTTGCCCATGAAGGCTACCAATGCGAATCTGCAATCACCGTGGAAGAAGCTATTGAAAAGATAGTGCTGAACGAGTATGACTGCATTCTTCTAGACATCATGCTGCCGGACGGGAACGGCCTTTCCATCCTTGAACGCCTCAAATCAGCCGGAAAGATGGACGGTGTAATCATCATTTCGGCAAAGGATTCCCTCGAAGATCGTATCAGCGGACTGAAACACGGTGCCGACGATTATCTGTCTAAGCCATTTCACCTCGCCGAGCTTGGTGCGCGGGTTGAAGCCTTAATAAGGAGAAGGAACTTTCAGGGCTCTAACAAGGTAATCTTTGATGAGTTAACAATAGACCTTCACATGCAGCAAGTGAGCTTCAAGGATGAGCAAGTTGTGCTGACGAGAAAGGAGTATGATTTGCTTCTCTTTTTAGTTTCCAACAAAGGCAGAGTCGTCTCAAAGAACGCGATAGCCGAGCATTTGAGTGGAGATATGGCCGATATGCTGGACAATCTTGGATTTGTGTATGCGCATGTGAAGAATCTGAAGAAGAAGCTGAGCGAAAGCGGTTGTCCGGACTACATCAAGACAATTTACGGATTCGGTTATCAATGGAAATCATGAGTGGAAAGCTTTTAAACAGAACCGTTCGCGTATATCTTCTATACTCTTTGGTTGTAATGATTGTCGCCGCGCCACTCTTTTACTTCCTAACAGATAAACTGTTCATTGATGATGCTGATGAGGCATTGCTGCTTAGAAAAAATGAATTTAAGACGTATCACACTTCGAAACTGACGCGTGAAGATGTTGATAAATGGAATAACTTCAATCGTGACATTAAAATCCAGCCCCCTGATCCTTCGATTGTGCGGGACTCGATATTTTACAGGTTCTACGTCGACACGCTCGCAAATGAAAACGAACCCTATCGCGTTTTGCTGTCTCCCGTTACACTCGATAGCGCACCGTACACATTAATGGTCCGCATCAATCTCGTCGAATCGGAGGACATGATTACTAACATTGCTACACTCTTCTGCGCCATTCTTGGTATTCTCTTAACGGGCCTTTATTTTATCACCAGACGACTTTCAAAAACACTCTGGCAGCCGTTCTATTCGACGATTGAGCAAATTGAAAAATTTGAGATTGACAAGAATTCGCCCCCCTACTTCTCACCGGATAAGGTGGAGGAGTTCAACCGGCTCAATCAATCAATCAACCGTTTGGTTGAAAGAAATATCGCGATCTTTAACAATCAAAAAGAGTTTATCGAAAACGCGGCCCATGAACTTCAAACTCCGCTAGCATCCTTCCAGGCAAAGCTGGATACACTCGCGCAGCAGGTTTCATTTGATGATTCATTAAGCAAGATTCTTTCGGATCTAAACAACTCGGTATCGCGATTGAATCGCATAAATAAGAATTTGCTCTTGCTCTCCAAAATCGATAGCAACCAGTATGGTGGGTTCGAGCGAATTGAAGTAAACGAGGTTTTAAAAAAACAACTGGCATTCTTCGCCGAGCAGGCGGATGAAAAAAATGTCCGCATGATAACCAAGATTATGGATCCGGTTTCAGTTAGTTTCAACCCGGCGCTTTTCGAAATTGCTATCAGCAATCTACTATTAAACGCCCTTAGACATAACCATAAAGGTGGCGAAATGAGCCTCAGCCTTTATCATCGAACACTTGTTATTTCAAATACCGGAACAGGCGGGGCCCTGGAGCCATCCAAACTATTTCAACGTTTTACGCAGACTGGACAAGGCGACGGAACAGGTCTTGGACTTGCAATAGTTAAGAGAATTAGCGACCTCGCCGGCTGGAAATTGAATTATACTTATGAATCCCAGCATATTTTCACGATTACTTTCTGAAATTCTAAAATTCTTCTAAATCAACTTTCATTTTTAGGCTTCTACCAAACAGAAGCCATGAAAGCAGCGTCCATTTTCCTCAGTGTATTATTTCTTACTGCGACTTGTTCGCCTTCCAAAAAAGAAATTACGGCCTCAACGTCCGTTCAGGAGGCATTCAAAAGGCTTCACCCTAATGCCACGATTCTCGAGTGGAAAGACGAATCGCCAACCTGGGAGGCAAAGTATCAGGAAGGGGATGTAATGGGTGCCGTTTCATTTGACACTGCTGGCACCGTTACCGAAACTGAGTTGGTCATTTCTCAAGAACTGCTGCCAAATTTTGAGGGCATTCAGGACTACATCACAACAAACTATCCCGGCGAAAAAGTGCAACGCTATGAAAAAATTACGACAGCGGATGGAAAGATTACGTTCGAAATTCAGATCAATGGGAAAGAGCTCGTATTTGATTCGGATGGCAAATTTCTCGAAGAAGAGCGTGATTAGTTAGATGCTGAAGTAATCAACGTTGAAGATTTACCTAATCCCATTTATCATTTAAAATTCAAACCATGAAACATCTAGCCTCATTGGTCATCCTATTCAATTTGTTAACAACTTTTTGCGTTCATGCTCAGACGCCTGGCTTTCATTTGATAAAGAAAACCGTGATTGGCGGTGAAGGCGGATGGGATTATCTACATGCTGACAGTCAGGCGAGACGGCTATATGTTTCTCATGGAGATCAGGTGGAAGTTCTGGATCTGGATTCTCACAAATCGTTGGGAGTAATTCCCAATACGAAAGGTGTTCACGGGATCAACACTGCCCCTGATTTAGGCCGGGGATTCATCACCAATGGCAAATCAAACACGGTAACAATATTTGATCTAAAGACTTTAAAATCAATTCAGGAAATACCGGCGGGGGAAAACCCGGATGCACTCCTATATGATAAATTCTCAGGAAGGGTATTCATTTTCAATAATGATAGCAAAGACATTACCGTCATCGAGGCAGCAACTGCCAAAGTAGTCAAAACCTTCAGTGTTGGCGGCAACCCTGAAGCCGGAGTTTCGGATGATAAAGGGCTGATCTTCGTTAACATTGAGGATACCGATGAGCTTGTGTCATTCGATGCCAGGACCCTTATGGTCAAGAGCCGGTGGAAGCTTCCCGGCCAGGAGCCAAATGGATTGGTCCTCGACAAGGAAACTCACAGGGTATTCAGCGCATGTCGCAAAAGCCAAAACATTATCATGCTCGACTCAGACAATGGAAAAATCATAGCCCAGCTACCAATCGGGAAAGGGGTTGACGGTGTCGCGTTTGACCCACAGGCAAAATTGATTTTCACTTCCAATGGCGAAGGAACCTTGACAGTCATACATGAAAGTTCCGCTGCGCAATTCGCGGTCGTAGAAACCGTCACAACCGAACCAGGTGCCAGGACGATGGCCTTTGATCTGGCAACGCGCCATGTATTTCTATCAACAGCGAAATACGGTGAAGCACCAGCTGCAACCACTGAAAATCCAAGACCCAGAAGAAGTATCATTCCGGGAACCTTTATGATAATAGAGTATGGAAAATAAAAGGCTGCCAACAAGTATCGTCGAAAGATTATGGATATAGTCATGATGCACAACATGAAATTGCTGACGGTATTTTTTTTGCTGTTCTCTTATACCCTTCAAGCACAGCACATCAACCATTACCTCGAAGCGGCGAAAGCAAACAGCCCGTTGATCGTTGACAACAGAAATCAAAGCAAGGCGAATCAGTTGGAGGCCCTGCGCCTTAAAGCACAATACACAAAAGCCCAATTAAGCGTTACGGGCAATTTTTTGTTTGCTCCTATAATTAATAGAGACAACAATGACTCAAAGCTTGATCTCAACACTGCGGGAGCCGAAAAGTATTCTGGTTACGACATAGCTGCTTCCAATGGTGGCCAATACCAGGCTTTGTTGAATTTAACACAGCCACTATTCAATACTCAGCGGTATCAAACTTTTGCGGAACAGGCACTTGTCGCGTCACAGATAAACGATAACAATGTCGCGCTCTCAGAGCACGATGTGGAGAAGGCAGTCGGTGATCAATATATCCTTTGCCTTTTGGATAAACAACAATGGCAATTTACAGACAGTCTCATCCAGGTGCTGTTAGAGCAACAATCTATTTTGAAAAAACTGACACAGAATGGATTAATGAAGCAATCCGATTTGAGCCTGGTGAACATTGAGCTGGAGACCCAACAGAATTTAAAAGTTAGTTTCTTCACGACCTATAAGAGAGATTTATTTGACCTGAATGTTCTGAGTGGCATTGAAGACACGACGTTCGTCTTACTTCCCGATGTTGATTTCCAGATCAGGGCGGACACCGTTGTATCGCGATTCATGACGAAATATCGTCTGGACAGCCTCAATCTTGTTGCCCAGCAAAAAGGATTCGAACTGAAGTATCGGCCTTTCGTAAATGCTTACGCGAACACGGGCCTAAATGCAGTTTATGCGCCCACAATTCCCAACCGTTTCGGCCTTGGTGCGGGCATCACCCTAACGTGGAATATTTTTGATGGCGGTCAAAGGAATATCAATGCCCAAAAGTTTGCAGCCTTATTGGGTAGTGTCAATTCGTATAAGAAATACTTCAATACACAGAATGCGGTCCGCAAGAAAAGGATCCTGAACGAACTCA
This sequence comes from Cyclobacteriaceae bacterium, assembly GCA_044223825.1. Taxonomy (GTDB): domain Bacteria; phylum Bacteroidota; class Bacteroidia; order Cytophagales; family Cyclobacteriaceae; genus ELB16-189. Next base: position 293,418 of record JBGALO010000007.1, read on the forward strand.
CAGGGCTTGACCAGCGATTAAGGATTCTTCAAAAGCAACTTTCAGAATATAACACGCTTATGAGCTTTTATAAAAAAGAGCTTGCTCTTGGGCAATTGCCGGTCATTAATTATATCAATGTTTTAAAGACGCAAATAGCTTCCAAGCGGGATTACCTGCTGCTTCAGACAAACAAACAATTGTTGATCAATCTTTACAATTACTGGAATTGGTAATCCGATGAAACAATTAATCATAATAACCTTCGCCGCAATTTGCATTTCATCCTGCGGCACAAAAGACAATACTGCGGTGGTGGTCACCTCGGCACCCCGGACCCCGGTGGAAGTGACATCCGTGCACAAGGGCTCAATCGCAACGCAACTGACTCTTTTTGGAACCACCTTGTACCTTAAGCGCAATGTCGTGACTTCGCCGATTCCTGCTTTCATCACAGATGTCCACATTAAGCTTGGCGACCATGTCAGCAAGGGTGATGCATTGTATGACCTGGAGACAAAAGAGCGGAGAGCTTTGGGTCAACAACAGTTATCGGCGGACACTTCATTGGCAAGCTTTGGCAAGGTGCAGGTGAAAGCCTCCTTCTCAGGGATCATCAGCACGCTCGACAAGCAACAACTTGGCGACTACGTGCTGGAGGGAACACAGCTATGCACCATTGCAGAAAGTAATAACCTGGCTATTCAGGTAAATGTGCCCTATGAATATACTGCATTCGCCAAGCCGGGGAAGCGTTGTGTGCTGATATTGCCCGATGGCCAGGAAGCCGCTGCTGCGATCACTACGCCCCTTACGACTATGAATGCCCTGGCTCAAACACAAAGCATTCTTGCAAAGCCACTTGCCGCGCTTTCCCTTCCGGAAAACCTGATCGTGAAAGTTATACTCACAACAAGCGAGGCCAAAAATGCAAGCCTGCTGCCGAAGTCAGCCGTGCTCAGCGATGAGATGATGCAGCAATACTGGGTAATGAAGCTGTTAAACGACAGTATCGCGGTGAGAGTCCCCGTGCAGATAGGTGAGCGGTCAAAGGATCAGGTAGAGATTGTTGTCCCGGATTTTTCTGAAGCAGACAGAATTTTATCCAAGGGAAATTACGGACTGCCTGATACGGCAAAAGTTGTAGTCGTCAAATGAACCAGATGAAATATTGCCCAGCCATTTTCCTCCTGGCCTCCAATGTCTTGAAGCGATGGAATTCATACGAGATATAGACACAGCTTACAGTGTCACTGGAAAACTGAGACCACAAGCGATTCCGTTTTTGGTTTCTGCGGCAATCTATATTCCGGCCACCGGCCCACTGGCATCGGCGGTCTTCAAAAATGCGGTCCAACGGCTTCGGCCAGCGACAGTATGAGGAACTTCACTCAGATACATCGTCGCCCTTCCTCTAGCAACGCGCACTCACTTTAATCGCAAAAAAAAGAATGGCACAGAAAAGCTACCATCAATTATTCACCAAGCCAATTCTCTTTATAGGGCTACTGCTCTTGCTGGCCGGAACATTCTCCTACACCCAGATGCAGACGAATCTATTCCCGGAGGTGCTCTTTCCGAGGATTTCCATTATTGTGGATGCGGGTCAATTGCCAATTGACCGGATGATGATCACAGTGACCAAACCCCTGGAGAGTGCGGCGAAGAAGGTTAAAGGTGTGACAGTGGTGAAAAGTGCCACGAGTCGGGGCAGCAGTACGATTGAAGTTTATTTCGATTGGGGCCTCGACATATACAATCTGAAAACCCAACTCGAAAGCCGGATTAATGAGATCAGGAATTTTCTTCCGCCGGGCGTTAATATTTCCGCTGAGGCAATGAATCAGTCGCTCTTCCCGGTTTACGGATTTACACTCGAAAGTCAGAAACACAGCCTGGTCGCCTTGCGCGATCAAGCCAACTTAGTCGTCCGTCCTCAATTCTCTCAAATCACCGGTATATCCAATGTTGTTGTTCGAGGGGGTAAGGCGAAGGAGTTCGTAGTTATTCCGGACGCGATAAAGATGTCGTCACTTGGAATTACACCTAACGCACTCATCAATGTATTCAACAACAATAATTATGTTCTCTCCAATGGTTATGTGTCAGACTACCGACGTCTGTATTTGGCCCTTACAGACACTCGAGTGCTCGACAAGGATGAGCTGGAAAACATTATTGTTAAAAATGATGGAGTGCGCACAGTCCGTCTGAAAGATATCGCAGTCATCGATATCCAGATCCAGCAGGAATTCATTGTCATCAATGCAAACGGTCATGATGCTGTTCTTATTGATCTTGTCAAGCAGCCTGGCATCAACTTGCTTTCGTTTGCCGATGAGGCAAATTCCAAGGCAAAGGAAATTCAAAACCTTCTCCCTCAAGGGATGTTGCTGAAGCCATATTACAATCAGGCGGCCTTTGTAGGTGATAGTATTCATAGCGTGATCAAAACTATCTATGAGGGTTTATTCCTGGCAATTGTCGTTATGATCTTATTTCTCAGATCCTGGAGGGCGAGCCTTGTTGTGATGCTTACCATACCCGTTACTCTGGCGTTCACTATCCTGACAATTAACCTGTTTGGCATCACGATAAACATTATGTCATTGGGCGCGATCGCTGCGTCAATTGGTTTGATCATTGACGACGCAATTGTCATTATCGAGCAAATTTACCGCGTACACGAGGACCATCCCGACAGGGACAAGGTAAGTGTTGTGAAGCAGGCTATTACGAATTTATTCCCTGCGATGATCGCTTCCTCCCTTGCTACCATTGTCATTCACTTCCCCTTCCGGTTAATGAGCGGACTGGCAGGAAGTTTTTTCAGGGAACTATCCGATACGATGCAAATCACGATGATATGTTCCTTTCTGGTGACGTGGCTTTTATTACCGGTACTACACTTGCTCATAGGCTACCCCGCATTAAAATCAAATCATAAGGAAGTTGCAGAAAGTGCTTCCAGTCTCAGGTGGCTGACGTGGTTTTTTAACAAACCAGCTGTCGCAATCTTGCTGGTCTTGCTGTTGGCAGGAGGTTCGTGGTGGTCATTCCAACGGTTGGAGACTGGCTTCCTCCCTGACCTCGATGAGGGGACAATTGTGCTGGACTATTTCTCGCCACCGGGAACGTCAACGGAGGAAACAGATCGGCTTTGCAGTGAAATGGAAAAGATCATTCTCGCTCATCCTGATGTTGAAACCTATTCGCGCAGGACAGGAATACGCATGGCGTTCAGAACGGTGCAGCCGAATTTCGGAGATTACTCCATTCAACTTAAAAAGGACCGTACCAAAAAGACCGTTGATGTGATTGACGATCTCAGGAGCCGGATTGAACCGACGCTACCAGCTTTGAACGTTTCATTTGGACAGCGTATTGCCGATCTGCTCGGAGACTTAGTCAGCACACCGCAGCCGATAGAAATAAAACTCTTTGGTGATGACTACAAAAAGCTGCAAGAGATTTCGCTGGAAGCCCAAAAAATTCTAACGGATATTCCCGGCATCGTGGATGTCAACAATGGATTGATAGCCGCAGGCCCGTCTTTGGTTTTTGTTCCCGACCAGGAGAAGCTAATGCAGTATAAGATCACGCTCAATGACTTTCAAACACAATTGAGTGCTTATACCGGAGGAGTCACCCTTGGAGCTAACGCGAATCAGCCGATTCCATCACCAGCACAAGCGAGTCTGACAGCGGGAATCCAGGTGGGTCAGTTGCAGGATGGAGAGCAAATGCGAAGGATATTAATGCGGTTCACCAATTTCCGGGAAAATGATATTGAACGGATACGGCAACAACTCATTTTTCTTCCTGATGGCACGACGCGCCCTGTCTCTTTTTTCTGCGACGTAAAAATTACTGCCGGTGAAATCGAACAGCGCAGGGAAAACTTAAAGTCAAATGTTGTTCTGACGGCCCGCCTTGACAATCGCGACCTGGGAAGCGGTATCAGGGAGATTCAACAAAAGCTGTCATCGGGAATTTCACTGCCCCAGGGTTACTCCATCGCCTATGGTGGCGCCTACGCCGAGCAGCAAAGATCTTTTACCGAATTGCTTTTGATCCTGTCGATGGCCACTTTGTTTGTTCTTGCTGTATTGATGTTCCTTTTTAAGGAGTGGGGCATTTCGTTCCTGGTGCTATTCATATCCGTCCTGGGCATCAGCGGATCTATACTCGCGTTGTATCTTACCGGAACCCCGCTCAATGTGAGCAGCTATACCGGCATCATCATGATCGTCGGCATTATTGCGGAGAACGCCATCTTTACCGTAAACCAATTCCACTATAATATGGAGCATTCCGGCGATCTCGACCAGTCCATCAACTATGCAATTGCATTGCGCCTTAGGCCAAAGCTGATGACCGCTATCGGAGCTATCCTTGCGTTGATGCCATTGGCGCTAGGGATAGGACTTGGCGCACAGATGCAGCAACCGTTAGCGATAGCTGTGATCGGAGGATTTATCGCAGGTTTGCCACTGTTGCTGCTGGTGTTCCCAAGTTTAATGCGCGTATTGTACCGTCGGCGATCCTTGTAAAAAGTATCTTATGCTGCGTGAAAATCAACCACGACCGAGGATCATTACGCGTACCGTGTGGTTGTTGTCAATGGTAAGCCTTTTCACCGACATCGCCAGTGAAATGCTCTACCCTGTGATGCCCATATACTTGAAGAACATCGGTTTTTCCATCTTACTGATCGGTATACTGGAAGGATGGGCCGAAGCTACTGCCGGCCTGAGCAAAAGTTACTTTGGAAAGCTTTCCGATGTCAGTGGAAAGCGATTGCCATTTGTAAGACTGGGATACTTGCTAAGCGCAGTTTCGAAACCGATGATGGCAGCATTTACTTACCCGTTATGGATCTTTCTGGCAAGAACAACCGATCGGTTCGGAAAGGGTATCCGTACCGGGCCGCGTGATGCTTTACTTTCCGATGAAGCTACGCCGGAAACCAAAGGGCGAGTTTTCGGACTACATCGAGCGATGGATACCCTCGGCGCGGTAATCGGGCCAGCATCCGCGCTGCTTTTTCTCTATTTTTATCCGACCCAATATAAAGGCCTTTTCGTACTTGCATTCATTCCAGGCGTTGCCGCTATTGGTTTTACTTACCTGGTAAGGGAACGTGAATCAGGTGGCGAAAACATCCGACTAAGCGCAGCTTCGATTTTTTCATTCACACGCTACTGGAAAGAAAGCCCGAGACCTTATAAAAGTCTTGTCATCGGATTGCTCGCATTCACAATGATCAACAGCTCAGATGCTTTCTTGCTTCTAAACATGAAAGACGCTGGACTAGATGATCTTAATGTGATCGGTGTATATATCTTTTACAATTTAATTTACGCGTTGTCGGCATATCCCCTGGGAAGAATGGGCGACAAAATAGGCTTTAAGAAAACACTCTTAATCGGTTTTGTGCTTTTTGCTATTGTTTATGCCGGTATGGCATTCAGTCAGGGCTTGACGGCTTTTTTAGTGTTATTCTTTTTGTACGGATTGTATGCCGCGGCTACGGAGAGCGTGGCAAAAGCCTGGATCAGCAACATCGTTGACAAAAAAAATACTGCAACGGCTATTGGCACCTACACGGGATTTCAAAGCATATGCACTATGATAGCGAGCGCGCTGGCAGGATGGCTATGGTTCGCTTTCGGAGCCCAAGTCATGTTCTTTTTCTCAGGAATAGTGGCCCTTGTAGTCGTTCTTTATATCGCAATTCGCGCACGATAGAGACATCAATTGAATTGTAAGCTATTGCACTTCACTATTTTAACGGGACTACCATCACAGGAATGCCAGAATGACGCATCAAATGTTCCGCGACACTTCCCACGAGCAAATGCTTCAACCCAGTTCGCCCATGAGTGCCAACCACCAGCAAATCTGCCTCCCATGTTTTGGATGTCCTCACAATGTCTTCAGCGGGGTTACCCTCTGGCATAAATTTTACCACCTCTTTTCCATTGAACATCTTCACCAACTGGTCAAGGGTTTCTTCGGCCTCCTTCTTTAATACCAAGAGCGCTTCAGAAGGCATTATGTTGGCATCAACGTTTCCCATCGCCTTCGCAGAATCAATCACATAGATCAAAGCGGCGTTCGCATTCAATCTATGTGCAAGTTCCAAACCTTTTTTTGCGGCCTCCATTGAATACTCACTGCTGTCAACGGCGATCAGGATTTTGTTGTAAGACATAGCTATCAAATTTTTGTTGCGATCAATCCGAGAAAGACTGCGAGCAAACCTCCGCCAAAACTAACCAGGCTATACGTGGCAAATGTTAGGTAGTCCGAAGTTTGCAAGAGCTTAACATTTTCATAGGCAAATGCGGAAAACGTGGTGTACCCCCCGCAAATTCCGGTGGCAAGGAACAATCTCAACTCCGGGGTAAACCAGCTTGAACGGTCAGCCACGCCGTAGACAATACCGATTATGAAACACCCGATGAAATTTACCGCAAACGTTCCAAATGGAAATGATGCAGGGATAAGCTTGCTGACGAAAAGAACTGTCAGATAACGGGTCACACTTCCGATAAGACCGCCCAGCCCAACTAGAATAAGAGTCCTGCTCATTGCTGTTCACAATTAGGTTGAACAGGAGTCATCAGCCCTTTGGGCGGTTAAAGGCGAACCCCATCGCCAATTCAAAAATAACAATTATTAAATGATTTTAGGGTTCCGAACAATGCCAAAGGAAAACGGACGTCTGAGGAATCGTGACTTCGCAGCCGCTATAAACTGATCTTAAAACCCATCGAAAATAAAACCATCTGTTGGAAAATGTAATAAAAAGAAATCCTGGTATTTACGCTTGACTAATGCGGGTTAACTATTCAATAATCATTGGCACAAATTTAGGCTTCTGCCGGAATATGCTTGCAAGGAATATCCGGCATAAACGGTTTCCCCCAGTCAGTCAGATATTGAGTTGACGAAAACGCTAAAGGAAGGGGGTAAGATTCTGGAGGTTCAACTCTTGGATCACATTATCATCACGTCAGAAGGATATTTTCGTTTGCTGATGAAGGCCTTGTATGAGGCTCCGAATGGAAGATGGCTCGATAGGATTTATTGTCCGTTGAGCCATTTCCGTTTTCTTATCTTTTATATGTGTTCTTTTAGGCACAGTTGCCATCGATCGCCGGTGGTGGATGCTAACAAATTTTTGCTACGAACCAGTCTTATTCAGTTAGACTAGGGTGGTGTTTATTTTGTCCCTTAGCAGCTTCATATCAGCGCTGATTTTGATGTCCAGGATCTTAGCATAGTGCTCTGTTGTCTTAATGTTCTTATGTCCCAGCATTTTGCTTACGGACTCAATGGGCACGCCGTTCGTGAGTGTAACAGTGGTTGCAAAGGTGTGCCTGGCGGTATGAGTTGTCAGGTTCTTTGAAATTCCGCACAAGTCGGCGATTTCTTTTAAGTAAGAGTTCATTTTTTGGTTGCTGAGAACAGGAAGAAGTTTCCCCTCATTCACGCATTGAGGATGATTCGCATACTTATCGAGTATATCCAGAGCTTTAGGAAGCAATGGTATCCGTGACAAAGTCTCAGTTTTTTGGCGGCGTGTGAAGATCCAGGAATTACTGTCAATCCCAATCGCAATATCTGATCGACTGAGGTTCTTAACATCGACGTACGCTAGTCCGGTATAACAGGAAAAAAGAAAGATGTCGCGTACCTGATCAACTCTTGCAAATGGCAGTTGCTTATTGGAAATGGCATTAATCTCTTCCTGAGTAAGGTGGACACGTTCGACTTCCCGTTTAGTCATTTTATATCCCAGAAATGGATTTCGCTGTAACCATCCATTCTTCAGGCAGATGTTGACAATCTTTTTAAAATTCGTCAAATATTTGATTGATGAATTGTGATTGCATTTGCGCACCGACTTCAACCAGAACTCATATTCCGCCAGGAATTCAAAATTGAGTTTATCAATTCTGATATCAGGCAGCCCATACTTCCATTGTAAGAACTTCCGCGTGTGAGCCAGGGAAGTTTGATAGCGCTTAATAGTAGCGGGTGCATATTCTTGCTTGACAAGGGCCTCGACCTGATTGTTATGATGTTGGAATATTTCAAGCAACATCCTTGGCCGGTCAATCTGCTTGCCAAGCCATTTTTTTCGAAAAGACTCAACACTGATCTCATTTCCTTCACTCAGGATCTCTCGGTGAAAATCGTTAGCCTTAATACGAAAGGCGTCCAAAAGAGCATTTATCTGCTTTGCCTCTTCACCGTTTCCTTTGACGCGACCAGCTGCCGACGACCATTGCTCCGGCCTTGCGAATAGTTTTGTACTGACCTCAAACCGGCATCCGTTTATGGTTAGCCTCATGTAGATCGGCACGCGACCGTCAGTGGTTCCTTTGGTCTTCTTGGAATAGAACAAAATCCTGATCCCTGCACTCATATCACTTGGTTTGCTAAAATCCTTCTGACAACCGGCCAAATCAAGATGTTCAATGGCTGAACACCTCGATTCCAGCCTGATTTGAGGCATTCGGTGGACCTAGTTTTATTTTTTTTTCGGGTCACCGAATTTATCACCTGAGGATTGAGAGAATTTGAATGAATTGGTGCGCGCTAAAAACAAAAAGCCTCGAAATCATAAGGATTTCGAGGCTTTGGTGACCATTGAATGTTAACCAGTGGAGCTGCAGGGAATCGAACCCTGGTCCAGAGAAGATAAATGCGCGCGTTCTACATGCTTAGTTGACTTTGATTTTCGAAAGACACAAGGCAGGCAACAACCTAAGTATCTTCTTATCTGCGTTTATCTCGACAGACGCGTGCAGCCCGCGACGGCCCAGTTCTGCTGAACGACACCGCATATCTGATGCCCGCAAAACAGAAGCACCAGGCGATGATGGCTTTCCCAATTCTTAATCGGGACGAGGCTTTCTAACTCTTAGTCAGATTAAGCAGCCATGGCGTAAGTATTTTCGCCACGTAAATTGTGAGAGCAGTGTTCAAAGCTCTACCCTCATGAGCTTGCATGCTGGTGCACGGATTCACACATCCTGTCAAAACCGGTCAGCCCCAGTGAAATCAGTCGGCAGTAATGCAGTCCCGATAGCTATCGCGAGCAGTAGCGCATTCTTACCGAACGGATGACAAATTTATATCAAAATTGGTTCATGCGAAGTGGGCATTTACATATAGGACCAAACAGTCGCAAACGGACTGTTTACTGGAGAATCTACCTGACGATAAACTTTGTTACCAAACCCGTGGCCGAGCCGGCCTTCAAAAAATAAATGCCAGGGGCAAGGCGGATGGGTAATGGTACGGCAATTTCTGAGGGTGCGGTGTCTTCGATCGATTTCACCTCGAACGTCGTCTGAATTCTCCCTACGTGATCAAAGATTGTAACCGGAATGTCGCCACTGTTCCTTAATCCCTAGGGGTCAATATTCATTTATCCGAAAAATTCCCGTAAGAAAAGGCAATTCAAAAGGTAAATCAATTGCCGGTAGCGGGTACCGTTTCAAAATATCGAAGTCGTTATTTCCTTGATGCGAATTACCGCACGACTAGCTTCTGCACGGAAAGGGAATTGTTGAGCGCGACCGTTACCAGGTAAAGACCAGGTGACAATGCTTCATTGGGTGTAACAATCAATTTGCCATCGGGTCCAATGACACCTTGCGCTGTGAATAATACGTGACCGCTCATGTCCGCAAAACGCACTTCAACAAATTTCGATGAATCATCGCCGCTGAATTGAAACATCTGCTGCTGACCACCGGAGGGATTGGGATACATCGTGAAGTGCGCAGGACTTTGAAAAGTTATAGCCTTGATTGCTGACAACGTGTATTCGCCATGAAAGTCCGTTTGGCGCAGCCGGTAATAGTTTACCCCAGTATGCGCCTGATAATCTTCCGTCCGGTAGGTACTTGGGGTCAATTTCGTTCCGGCCCCCTTAAGGGTTGCGATGGCGGTGAAGGATTCACCATCATTCGAACGTTCTAGTGTAAAATAGTCATTGTTTAATTCAGTCTCCGTCCGCCAATTGATTTCAATGTAACCACTTTTGTTCACGAGGTTGAAATCCGTAAGCTCAATTGGCAGAGGTGCGGCGGTACTGGCAAGCGCCCACGCCGATAATGCATTTGAAACATTTGTTACCAACAGTTGCGAGACGTTAGCCGCCGGTGTGTTTGCAGTCCAGGTTTGCGTGATGGGAGCAACTAAAGCGGCATCCCAATAACCTGCAGGACTCCAGCGTTGCGCATTCAATGGCGTGCCGGGCACTACGGTGGACACTTCGGTGTTGTCGAGCACAAAAGTCATACTAACAACTGGATTAGAGTTTGCGTAGTCCGGTGTAATTATCCAAAATCGATCACCCACTGACGCACCGTTGCTGCTTCCATTGAGGTTCGTGACAGTACTCGGATAGGGGGTGTTTGGTGTGCCCGTGCCGTATGTCACCACTTTCACCGTTCCGGTGCCAGATCCCGCAGATCCCGCAGTCGTTACATTATATGTGAATGGTATGTAGACGGCGGATGACTTACCAAATGGAAATACGTGTGAGCCCGTGGTCGCACCTATCGTCCATACAACAGGTGAATACGGAGACGCTGTTGTTTCACTCTTAATATATCCACTGGTTCGCGCGATTGCACCCGTCGCACCATTGGTAACGTTGAGTGTGTGTCCATTCAGATCGAGGCCACCTTGCGTGAGTGTCAAGATATTTGAAATGGTGAGATCAGACTGCAATTGAACGGTGTTGGCAGCGCCCGTATTTACTGTCATGTTTGTAAAACCATCGCCTGCTACGCCAGTAAACGTCTGTGTGCCGGTTCCATTAAATATCGTAGTACCAGTGGTGATGTTGAAAAGACTGTTGTTGAGCCAGTTTCCTGCCAGCGTAACGGATGCAAAATTTGCTGGCGTCCACAATACGTCTCCAAGCACTGTAAAATTTCCAGTAAGGGTCAGCGTTGTTGCTGTTGTGCCCTGCACGATCTCTACAAGATTGCTTACGCCATCTCCGATGGTCATATTCGTCGCGGTAAACGCGGCATTGGGAAACGTGAACGTTGCAAAAATTCCTGGAGAATTGAACAAAATATTACCATAGGCGCGCGCAGTGGCTGGCGCGCTAAGCAAAGTAATGTTGGCACTGTTACTATAATCAACCGTGCTGGTGGTTTGCATTGCATAGGTTGTGAATCCCGTTGGCAGGCCGGCATTTCCGGTCATTCTAAACGTGGTGCCATTGACCAACTGAAAAGTTGTGGTGCCACCATTACCGGCGATTGTTACGCCTGTGCCAGTAAGGGTAAACTTTCCAGACTGCAATCTGAAATCGCCTGTAAGATTTGACGCGGTAATATCCAGCGAGCCGCTAGCGCTACCTGAATATGTCACGCCTGCGGTATTGTTGATTAGCACATTGTTGAAAGCCCAAACATTTGCTGCCTGGTTCCCGGTAGGCAAGGCCATGACCTGTGCAGTAGTGCCGTTATAGTTAAAATTACTACCGGATGTTCCACCGAGCAGAAGACCGCGCGTGTTTGTGAATTGAGTGGCTCCCGAAAGATTTACCTGGCCAGTGGAGCCGACCATATTGAGTACCGCCGTCAATTCCATGCTTGCGGCATTCGCGGTATTGAACACGAGGCCCCCCGTCGTCAGTGTTCCCGTTGTTATGTTTATGCGACTGATTCTCGCAGTATTGCTCACCGCCGAGCCTAACGTAACGTTTCCACCAACCGTTGCTGATCCGGCGTTGATATTCCACACATCGGTCGTGCTCGCATTGGGTTGGTTCACAGTTACGTTCGACTGCACAGTGAGGCTGTTCGTGCCACTGTGAGTGAGTGTTGTCGCGAACGCGAGCGGTGCAGCAGCCTGGTTGACGTTTAGCGTGTTTACCGTTGCGTTTATGTCAAGTGTAATAGTGGTAGTGCCCGCGTTGTTGGTATTGCCGATGGTAACAATGTCATTGATTGTGTTGGGGACATACTGGCGACCATAGGCGCCGGAACCCGCCTGCGTTGCCGTCGCGTTTGCCGTCAAAACGAGGTGTGTGTTATCTGTAATGCTTTGTACCCTTACCGGGGACGCAATGGCAGGATTTGTTTGCAGCATGAGAAAGTCGTTGACTGCCAATTCCGTGAGGAAGGACGTGCCGACTCCCGTGATGAGATTGCTTCCGTTGACAATAGTGATGGTACCTGTCCGGTTTTGAATCCAGGTTGCCTGATTGCTCCAGTTGCCAACGAGTACTGCATTAAAAATATTGGTTGTCGCAATTACTTCTCCAATCGCAAAATTTTGCAAGGACCCATTTGGAAGATTGGCAGCAAGTTCACCTGTGAACTGTGTGGTAGTTGCCGTTCGTGCACCCGCGGTTGTTGCAAACCATGTGGTCCCGTTATAACGGTACGTTTGAAAGTTGGCAGTATTGGCGCCCCCGTCAACGTCGCCGGCAACGAACGTGAATGTCGCGTTGTAGCTTGTGAAGGTTGTTGCATTGTTGGTAATAGACCAATAACGGTTTACACTTTTTGACGGATTCAACGGTGAAGATGCGATACTAGGGTGATCGGGTACCGTTACCGTCGTGGTTACGCTTCCGGAAGCTGATACCCCGGTGAACACCAGCGACACCGGCGAGTAGACCCCTCCATCGCCGATCTCAAAGTTCACCGTCGGGGCACCCGTCGCAATGACTTTTTGAAAATTTCCATCCACGTAACCGGCAGTCCGCGATACTATACTTGCTGCCGCCGTCATTGCCAACGTATTGGTCCCTGTAGTAACCACACCGGAGGTCAGCGTCAAGGTCCCAGCGACGTTTGCACTGACCTGTGACAGGGTAAGTCCATTGGGATTGTTGATGGTGAGGTTTTGAAAAGTTGTTACAGTGCCGATTGGCAGACCCGCAATGGTGCTGGTAATTTGTTGATTAGCGCCTGAAGTAAAGATGACAGTACTGGTTGCGTTGGTGGTAAATGCTGATGGAAAAATCACTGATGCAAAATTCCAAATCCCGTTGGTTCCATTGATTGTGATCGTCTGACTGCTGTAGTTAAGTGTGCCGCTCTCGAGGCTGAAATTCGCGGTTGTTAAACTGTTCGTGAGGGTAGTAGTTCTGAACGCTGAATTATGAGTGAATGTGCCTCCAACCGTGAGCACTGCGTTGTTCGACATCACGCCACCGTTAAGATTAACGTCTACCGCTACGTTGCTCACATTTGAGAAATTCAAAGTTCCATTTGTAACATTGATCGTTTGATATGGATAGGTCGCACTGCTCTTAAGCGTACTTGTGCCCGTACCATCGAAAGTGATGTTGGTGGTCGAGGCCAAAGAATTGGTAGCTCCGGTCATCTCCGGAAGGGTCGCCGTGTTTTTTGTGTAGGTTAAAGTGCTTGTGCCGGTCATCGTCAGATTTGCGGCACCATTCAGGGTAAAGCCGGTTCCATCGTTCAGTGTTGCGGTTTCAGAAATCTGGATCAGGTTTGTAACACTTGTGTTACCTGCCAGTTGCGCTATGGTTGAATTCGCTGCAAAAAGGTTGTAATAGGTTGTGTTATAAACGTTTTGTGTAACTCCGATGGAGTTGTAATAAACGGTGTTTAAACTCGGCGAGAAATCCACGGTACTGCCGGTAACTGAGACGCAGGTTGTGCACGCTGTCAAAAGCAAGGATGGTGTTTTCACGCCATCTCCGTTGTTGAAACGCCCACCACCCTGCACTGTAAGTGCCGTCGTCGCGGAATTTAGATTCAGACTGCCCAGGTTTGTTACGGTTGATGTTCCATTGATGGTAAGTGATCCCAAAATGATTGTAGAACCACCATTTGTAGTATAGGTATAAGTCTGTCCGGAAGTGTTCACGAGATATGGAGCGGTTCCTCCCGATGGATTCGTCCAGTTTCCACTGCTAACGATACTGCAATTCACGACGCATGTCGCTGCGTTGGTGTTGTCCCACGTGGCCCCAGCAGCAACTGTGATCGTTCCACTGAATGTTTTAAGACCTGTCGCCGAGGAGAAATAAAGGTATCCGCCAATACTGCTTGATCCTGAAACTGTCAATACGCAGTTTCCTAGTGAAGATTTATTTCCAAAAGTCCCGCCTACAACGGAAAAGGTGCCAGTATCATTTATGGTGAGACTAGCAGTTCCATCAATTAAGGAGCCATCAGTCATTGTGAGACTTTGCACGAAGATCGAAGTCACCGCGGTGTTGGTCATTATACCCGTTGAAGTAACTGCCACTTTTGCAAGTGACTTCACGCCCGTGGCACTGGTGAAACTCAAGGTGCCATTGATGGTCATGGTATTGGCAGCAGTCGTCATGTTAAACGACACACCTCCCATGCTGTGGGTATGACTCGCAATGACTGTGAAATTGCCTGTCAGGTTAACAGTTTGCAGTATGTTATTGCCTGTAAAAGCACTTGTTGTCCCCACAGTGGTAATGTCTCCGCTGATATTCAAGGTGACGTTTGCAGTAAAATTGATTGTTCCACCGTTATTGAATGTCACGTTCCGCGCAACAGCCGCACTACTGACGTTTATGGTGTGACCGGCGGAAATCGTGAGGTCGTCTGAAGCTGTTGGAATGCCGGCTGGATTCCACGTACCCGCGGTGTTCCAGTTGCCACCATTTACCTGCGAAACACGCGCCACGCCATAGGCTGAATTCGTCAATACAATCCCCCAGAAAATCAAAAACACTAACCGCATAACTTTTATATTAGAGTAACCTGGAAATTGACGATTTGAATTTGTCGTGAAATAGCCTTTTTATACCTCAAAAAACCCAAAAGTAACCTCGTTTGGGGCTTTTACACCGCCAAAGATAATATCTGTTGATCAATAACTTATTCAAAAGAAATCAGGGGCCTGATCCGTGTGATTCACTGGATCCAGAAGGGATGATTGACTTAAACCATTTCTGAGCCCCCGCGGCTACAACCCGCTCATGAAAAACGCTTTCTCCTTCTTTCCATTTACCCAGAACTGCATGTTATTCACGCCGTCCCTGCGTTCAATTGCAAAGATCTGCGTAGCGCTCGAACTTATAGTCTGCTGTTCGGCTCGTTTAGTAATGACATAGACATTCATTGCGGTATCGGTCATCTGCACTTTTTCAAGCGAAATAGCAGTGGTTCTGGTGGAAGGCTGGCATACAACTGCCACGATGTAATTGATAATAAAGTCTGGCTTTCCCATGCCAGCGGTCACAGTCTTCTCTTCCGAAAACTGTTTGTCAAGTTCTTCCTGGTTGCGCACCAATATGAAGTTGAGGGTATCATGAAGTGTCACAGATTTTTTTACTGAATATCCGTTCAGCGCTGTGAACGCAAGCGCCGATGGAGCCGGTTTGTCGGCCTGCACTGCGCTGTCAATGATGACAACGCTGTCGACACCTGAGTTTGTTTCCTTGTTGGAGGTACTGCAGGAAGCTGCCGTTAAAATGAATACGATGAATACAAACAACAATTTGCTCATGATATTTTTCTTTTTGACGTTTTCGCTTTTGTCTTTTTACCGGTGCGGAGTTTTACAAGGGTCTCACGCACAGCGATACTCGGAAGTGATGCTGCATTCAAATTTAGATATTTTTTCACGCCGTCGGCCTGCGAGGGGATTGCGCTCCGAAGGACCCATGATATGGCTTTCGTGATCAATACATTTTTTTCACCCTTAAGTCTGTCAATGTTTTTCAAAGCGAGGTCAATCATGTCGATGTTGTCACAACGGCGCAATGGGGAAACCAGCAACACGATTGATGCGCGTCGCTTGTTTATATTCGGACTTTTTGAAAATTTAGTCAGAAGTTTTTTCCAACGTGGCCAATTGCGCGGGACTTCTGTAGTAGTATAGTTGCCGGTGCAGACGGAATCGATCTCCTGCCAACCCACCAGATGATCAAGCCACACATCAAAAAGTTCCGGATCAAATTTTCGTTGCTCAGGAGTAGTATTGTCAAGTAGAATTCCAGCCATTGTTTTTTCTGTTGCCGATTCTGATTTGATGAGATTTGTCAGGAGGTCAGCCACTTCTGATGCAGCGAGGTTGCGATGATCACGCATCCATTTTTTTGCGATGCTTCGAAGTGTGGGTATGTTGATTGGATACCGCTTATGAGTATTGCCCAGGTAACTGTCGGAAAAAGTGTGCTGCGTTGGGGTGCCCGAATTCTTTTTTATTAATTTGAGTAACTCTGAATGGTAAGACGCTGAATTCATATTGTATGTGCGGGGAGTTAACATGCGAATTATCAAATAAGGCCATTCATCGTCCTTTCGGATAAATTTCTAATAAATTAATAATTCTCATTCGTTTTCACTGTTCTATATTCGCTGCCATGATTAAAGAAAGACAAATTCACATTCTCATTGGGTGCGCCGATGCCCGCGATCTTAGCCAGGTTCAGCTTGACGCCGTGCGCGAGATCAGCGCGCAATTCGAAAGAAATCATATTGAAATCGAGTATCACACGATTCGCGCCGCGGGTTCATTTGTGACGCCAGATGTTGTGATGGATATTAAACGTACGGTGGAGCAGGCGGAGCGGAACCATTCCGATTTCAAGATCCCCGTAAGCTATTATGTGCACATTCAGACACACGGTCACCTCACTGAGGATTCGAATGATAACTACATAAGTCATATTCACGATCTGCGGATTGTCCCCGGTTCACCGCTCAATTGTGGTATGCTTAATGCGTCAACTGTCGGTGTCGAGATTGAGCAGATGATCGTTGAAGAAAAGCCGGCACTGGAACTCGATGGAAAACTTGTGATTGTAGATAACGATACCAAGATCAAGCTGCTCCTCAGCGAACATTATGCTTACAATGGTTATCTCGCCGGTGATTGGATATCGAGTATTGATTTGCTCCGCACCCACCCGCGGCACCAGCGCACTATTTTGGAAAAGGCGATCGACAATGATCCGGATCTAAAAGTTCTTGATATCAGAATTACCTGTGGTATCATGGACTATTCAATCCATTCGTTGATACGGGTTGATGATGGCGATCCTTCCGTTCCTTTTTGGGATTCAGTGCAAGGCTATATACGTGAACACGCCGTTAATGAACGCGCACAGCGCGAGGGACTCATTCATCAATCTCAAAAGCAAGCGCCGCTCGCAGGCCTGCTTTGTATGAGTGATCCGCGCCAATCGTCGCGCGCACACGCTGCCCAGTATTATCTGAAGCTGAAAGGCATCAGCAACAGCGGTGAATATCTTCCCAACACCGTATTTAATATGACGGGAAGTTCATTTGATATCCCTAATACACCTTTTGGCCCTTACGTCATTGCAGGGTTCTTCTTCGCAGTGAAGCACCTGAAGCTCACCGATCAAATGGTGATGGGGTACGATGCGAAGCAGACCGGTCGAATCATCCAGAAAATCAAGAACGATCCCATTATGAATATGATCGTTGGGAAATTTGGGGTGAATTTAATTCCCGTTCATCAGGTTGACTTTGAACATTGATCCGGGCTTTGGCCTTGATGATCAATTCTATAATTTTCCTTCATGATAACAAGAAGGAGATTTGTTCAACAGAGCCTGCTGGCTACCGCCGCGTCGGCTGTAAACCATAGTATCTTTTCGTCACCATTGCTGCCGGAAAGCGGCTATCCCGCATTCGATCTCCATGCGCATCCGGGAATGTTCGTTGCAAAGGGGATGAAACAGTACGCGGGCGACGCGGCTGTTCAAAAAACAACAAGCGACATGAATAGCGGTGGTCTCACCGGGGCTTTTTTTAGCCTTGTTGCTGACCTGGGTATAATTGAAGTCGGGCCGACGGGTGTCCGGCCCATAAGGAACTATGCTGCAGGTGAAGGATGGCGTGAATACAAAAGACAACTGGATGCCCTGCGAGAGCTTCTAAAAACACTTCCCGCGACATCCGCAACAAAAACTTCGGATCTTGAAAAAGCGCGACGGACTCGTAAGGTCGCGGCTTATCTGGCGTGTGAAGGAGGTGACTTTCTGGACGGCGATGCCGGCTGGCTCGATGAAATGTATAAGGATGGTGTTCGTTCCGTTCAACTTGTGCATTACGCGCCCAATGCGTTGGGAGATCTGCAAACGGAAACGCCGCAACATCAGGGACTTTCGCCATCGGGCAAGGAAGTGGTAAAACGAATGAACAAACTTGGGATGTTAATTGACGTGGCGCACGCTTCCTATAAAACCGTTCAGGATGTTGTTGACGTTACGACATCTCCGATCATGCTCTCGCACAGTGTATTGAAAATGGAAGAAGATCGGCCGTTGTCGAAGCGCGCAATTACGCCTGAACATGCAAAGCTTGTTGCGAAAACGGATGGCGTTATCGGTATGTGGCCGTCGGGTTTCAACAAAA
The DNA here is from genome assembly GCA_044223825.1 of Cyclobacteriaceae bacterium. Lineage (GTDB taxonomy): Bacteria > Bacteroidota > Bacteroidia > Cytophagales > Cyclobacteriaceae > ELB16-189. The sequence goes on from JBGALO010000007.1 coordinate 311,795, forward strand.
GCTTTGAAGAATTTATCGACAACACGGTACGAATGGTCGAGGTCGCCGGTGTCGACCATGTTGGATTGGGCACGGACATGGATGGTAACTTCAAACCCGTATTCAAAACATACACTCAACTCAATCAATGGGCCGAAGCGCTTCGCCAAAAGGGCTTTTCAAAAAATGATGTTGCGAAGATACTGGGAGGCAATGCACAACGGGTGTTATTATCTGTCATCAAATGAGTGTTTGATCGTAAGCATGAAATTTGTCACCGGCTTTTATTTCAGATTAAGCATTAGCCGCATTTTTTTTAGAATAGAAGTAATATGACACCGCTACCACGGCTAAGATTGCCAACGGCATTACGAATGGCGTATGTGTCACAAGGTGAGTCCATGTTGCACCGATCAGGACAAAGACGTATCCTGCATAGGCCCATTCTTTGAGCGTACTTGACCACGGATTGACAATTGCGATCGCACCCAATAACTTGGCGACACCCAGGATTGTAACGAAGTACGCGGGGAAGCCGATGGCGTCAAAATTCTTCATCAGCTCCGGATTCTTCGTGAGGTACATGTACGCGCTCAGGAGGAAGAGCGCAGATGCGATTCCTGTCGTTGTCCAATAGATTGCTTTTATCATTTTCATATGATTCATTGTTTTTGATGCAACTTACGGCCGTACGGTATACTTTAGGTATCAGTTACATAAAGTATACCGGTATCGATTTGTATACTCTTGAAAATTGGAGTTGATTGCGGCTCATTTGAGGGAAGGATTTTGTTGTAACGTGAAAGGCGCTTACCTAAAGATTGAACTAATGAAGCATGATGCGGTGCAATGCACGAAACACCGGCTGGCCGTAACCGACACGCTGGAACTGTTAAGCGGCAAGTGGAAGCTGCCGATCATCGTTACACTCTCTTTCAAAACTTATCGTTTCAAGGAGTTGGCGCGGGAAGTTGGCATTACGCCCCGAATGTTGTCGAAAGAACTGAAAGACCTTGAAATGAACGAATTGGTAATAAGGTCAGTAAAGAATACGAAGCCAGTCACGGTGGAATATTCGATGGCTCCCTATGCAGCAACCCTGAATGGTGTAATTCGTGAAATGAAAAGATGGGGTGAAAAACACCGCGCGCGCATTATGCGAAAAAAATAAACCGGCGCAGTTGTTGCGCCGGTTCTGATCAGCATTGGTTCATAACCTGTAAACTATTGCCGATGTGCTGTTGAGATGCAGGGCCGGACAAAAGTCACTCGTGAAATTAATTTCCTTGCTTAGGTCTTCTCGCAATTTTTGCGCCTTCAATGCAATTGTGGATATTCAGTAACCCTACCCCATGCGCAAGGCTGCCGTTACGATTAAAGACATTGCTAAAGCATTGGGCTTGTCCAAGTCCACCGTTTCGCGGGCGCTCTCCGACCATTCCTCCGTAAATGGCGATACAAGAAAAAAAATTCTTGATTTGGCCCAAAAGCTTCATTATCAACCCAACCTTTTGGCTCTCAATTTTAAACAGAAACGCACTAAGACTATTGGCGTTATCATTCCCGAGACGGTGAATAAGTTTTTTGCGCGGGCGATCGGGGGAATTCAACGCGTCGCTAATCGCGCGGGATATAATGTCATCACCTGTGAGTCTGACGAATCGTATGAAGCTGAAAAAAGCAACTTGAGTTCGTTGGTGAATTCGCGTGTTGATGGGCTGATCATATCAGTGTCGAGTGAGACTGAGCGTACGGATCACTTTGATATGCTTTTGCAAAAAGGAATTCCGCTCGTCTTCTTTGATCGGATACGGGAAGAGTTGAACACATCCCAGGTGGTGACCGACAATCGTGAAATTGCGCTCTTCGCCACCGAACATCTCATTTCACAAGGCTGTAAGAGGATTGCAATACTTGCGGGGCCGCAGAACCTGTACAACAGCCGCAACAGGCTGCGTGGATACATTGATGCCCTCGAGAAACATGGCATACCCATAAAGGATAACTATATTTTTCATACGCAATTCCGGGCCGGAAATTTTGAAGAACAAGCGAGGGCTATCCTGGATCTTCGCGATCGGCCAGATTCTGTCTTTGCTATCAACGATTATGCTGCGCTCGAATTAATTCACTTCTTCAAAAAACACGGACTCCGGATACCGGAGGATATCGCCGTGTTGGGTTTCAATAACGAGGCGTTTTCGGGATTTGTCGAGCCAGCGTTAAGCACGGTTGACCTGGATGCACAGGAAATGGGTGCGGTGGCGACTGAAATTCTGTTGGATCAAATTAAAGATCCAGGCAAAGGGCCACAACGAAAAATTATCAAAGGCAGGTTAATTGTGCGTGCATCAACAGAGCTCCTGTCACATGCCGGCGCTGTTTTACGTGAAATCGCCCGCTAATTTCAATCGTGTAAAGGAAATCTCAATTATTGCTGTATTGCTTGGTCTCTGGATGAAAAGTTCGCCAGCTGTGCCAGAACTCCTGATATGCCTTCACTTTTTTCAATTGATCCGTAGCCAGGGTTGTATTGCGGCCAGAAAAATCGTAAGAGACACTTCCGGCGACAAGCGTGTCGTGTCTCATGGTAAAATTTTCTGATTCCAACGGACGTTCAAAAGCAACAAAGCTTTGTTTGTCTCCGGATAAAGCCAAAACAACCGGGTGGTCTCCAATCTTGTCATTTATAACACGTTGTTGCTTGAGGAGTTCCCAGTCGTAGGCTTTGGTCTCATTGCCAACCTGTACGCCAACCACCCATGATTTGTCTTTCCACGACAAGCTGTCTTTGCGGGTTAGACCGCCTTTGCTTTTGCCTCGCTCATATCTCGCGAGTGAGTCGTAATTGTCTTTTGAAAACTCATCGAGCTGCATCACCAGTGCGTCCGGGTGAAGTTCAAAAAGTTTTCCAATCGTCCCCTGTGAGCTTTCGACTTCGGGCAGCACTTCACCCTTCAAGGGACCCACGATTGCTTCGCCTGTAGCCTGCCGCCACCAACTTTTCGTCGTGCCATCTTCAAACATGGCATTGAAGTGGTCCATGCCTACAAGCCTGAATTTTTCATGCTGACCTTTCACGATTGGCTCAAAGGCGCGGCCCGTTCTGCAGACCGTACAATAAGTGATGATCACCGGTTTGCCTCCAACGGTATCCTGAACCTGGTGATGATATCCAATGAAGCGAATGGGGTAAGCTTTAACGACACTATTATTTTCAACACTGACAACAATGCTGCTATCATTAAGCGTGTTTTCACCTTTGGGTTTGAATGTGAGCTTTTGAGGCTGCAGGAACATATGATCCGCCGACATTCTGAAATTAAACATATAGGCCACGCCCATGGCTATCAACAGCATTCCGGCAGGTATCCACTTACGGGGTCCTTGAACAACCCTCATTGCACCGGCGATAATCATACCGATAAATGCGACCCTCAAAACCCACCGATAGCTATACAGAAAGTATGCGAAGTTGATGCTATTCATCCGCTGACTTCCTGGCATCGGCATAATGAAGTACACATTGAATATTTCGAATAAAATGATGCCGAGTGTACCGAGGTAAAAAAGCTTTTTCATTTTAATGAATTGTCAGGTTATGCAAATTTAACGACGTTAATATAGATATATACTCTACACAAGCAACTATGATTTTTTCAAACTCAGATTAGCTGCTGCAGAAAAATTGAAGCAAAAAGATCAAGCAAAGAATTATTTAGCCAAGTGATTGCTGTTGCTGATCCTGCAAGCCCAAGATCCGCGATGCAAGGGGCGGAAGTGTAGTTTATAACTATGTTCCCCTTTGTCACCATGCCGTTCAATTAACTAATTGATCTTACCGATTTTCTTGTTTGCCCACTCGATAAAATATTTCATGTTCGGCGCATCCGTATGACCTCCGTCGTGCTGGCGCCACGCCAACTCTCCGTCGAGGAGGCCGGTATTAAAAGGCGGCATTTTTTCAGTCTTATAGTCATTGGATACGCCGATGTCTTTTGCGCCAAGCAATTTAAACACGGGCCCAGCAGCGACGGTAGCCATGTAGCTTCCCTGCTGATCCAACCACCGGGCATCACCTTTTTCAGGAATACCATAGCTGATGAATGTAAGTCGTGGTGCGCAAAGGGCAATGAGCTCATGTGAGTCAACGGGAAGGTTGCTTGCGTTTTGCGAACCAAACTTCGATTCAGAAGTCCCGTACTTCAGGTAATTGCCAGCCATCCAATAATAAAATCCGCCCGTAAGATTTTCAACTTGCTCGCCAAACACACGACGATGGAGCACTGCTCCTCCTTTCCCTGAGGACCCAATTAATCCAAGCGCAAAGCGCGGTTCAAACGCCATCGCAACCAATGCTGCTTTACCATACCTCGACACTCCTTCAATACCTACGTGCTTTGCATCTACGAGCGGATCTGACTCCAGATAATCCAACGCGCGCGCTGCTCCCCAGGCCCAGGCACGCAGCGCTCCCCAGTCGTCGGGCTTGCGGTGTTGGCCTTTGTTCACCAGACCAATAATGCCTTTTGTCATGCCGGCACCATTGTCGGCCTGAATACTTGCCGGGTCAAGGGAGACATAACCCCAGCCCGCCTGAATCAGTTGCTGTTCGCGGGTCGGCTCGCCACCGAACGATGGCGTCAATCTCGGTAAGACACTATAGGCAGGATATTTTTCGAGGATGGTTTTTACCTCGGGATCTTTCGAAAGCAATTCGCGCAAAGCAGCGTTCAATACTTTCATTTCATCCAGAGATGGTTGCACAGGGTTTGGCAGGCCGGTTCTGCCAAACATGATCAATACAGGAACGGGTCCTTTCGCATTGGCAGGTAATACCACGGTCATTGAAATGTCAACATTGATCGCAGGGTATGCTGAATTATCAACGTGCCCGATCAATTCTTTTGCAATGACGGGCGTAAATCCAACGAACTCCCGCTCGACTATACCTTGTTGCCAGGTAACTTTGGGAACGTTTTTCGGAACACGTCCGTAGACTTCGCGTTCCATGTCCTCGATGATTTCAGGGCGACGTTGTTTCCACCAGATCTCGGCCGTTGTGACCTTTGTTCCATTCTTCAATTTCAAAACATCCGGAAGTTCCGGGTAGGGATTGGCAAGGTCTTCGTTATAGTTCGCATGGTTGGGAGCGTTTTCATCGGCACTTGCTCCGGGCCGAATTGTCTTGATGCCAAGCTGACCCATCATCTGCCGACGATCTTCATCTGCCGTCACCTCAAGTGGCGTCTGTTGCTGCGCATGAATAACAAATCCAGCGGCTAACAGGAAGGCACAAAAAACGTATTTCATAGTCTGAATTTGTCCGAAGTTACCGGATGTATCGTGTCTTCAAACCAGTTAAACACAAACGGACAAATAGCCCGTGCAACTGGTTTTGACAGAATCATTAAATCTGACGTTGAATTAGTAAGCTAATTCGAAAGCCCGGGTTGATTGACAAGCAATCGCGTCCCGGCTGCCTTAAATTTCTATCTGAAAATCGTCCAGCTTGATGTCATCGTGGCCTTTCTGGTCAAAAGGGTTTTCTAATTGATGCTGGACATTGAACAGGATTGTCAGGATCACACCTGTAAAACATGTGATCGATATCACCATCACCGGGCTTCCTTCAAACGTGTTATTCAGGATGGGCGCCTGGACAAGTGGAAATATTGCAATAAACACCAACGCAAATGTCCGCAGGGCGGCGATCGTCCGGTGGCGCGTCATGCTAATGAGAAAGGCAGCACTGACATAGACATCCCGCATCTGACGGATGATTAGTGTAATGGTTTTTCCCGAAATCTCTTCCCGGTATTCTTTCAGGTAAGCCGAAATTTGATCGAGGTCCTGGTAAACAACTTTGGTGGTGGGATGGCCGGTTCTCATGTAGTCAAGCAAACTATTCACCGCCTTGAGAATTCCACTTCGTACGATTGCTTTGTGTTCCGGCTGCAATTTCTTGGAGTGATAAAAGAACTGATGCACGGAGATAAGGCCACCTTTGAAAAGACTTAAGTATTCCAGTGATTTTTCCCTCCGCTTGAATGCAAACTGAAATGATTTTACCAGAGGAAACACCACCAAAATTCCAAAAAGCAATACAGTGTTGTTGATTTTTAGATTATACTTTAAGGTAATCAGGCTGGCCGCCAGGGAAATCACCACCACAACAAAAGTTCTTATATTTATCAGTGCAAGATTATTCTTCATACATGACACGAATTTTCCTGTTGACAATATTTACAGTAGCGCTCAGTGGTGTTGCTGTCTATAGCCAGTCCGGAGCATCGCCGCTCTTATTTAGCTCGACAGATCCATTGCACCTGCAAGTAACAGGATCGATCAAATCTATCAAAAAGAACACGAACGATTCCACATTTGTATCGAATATTGTCCGGTATGAGGCAGCGCCGGGTCGATGGGATTCGATTAGGGTGAAAGCCAGAACACGCGGAAATTTTCGTCTGCGGACTTGTTATTTTCCACCGCTGCGCATCAAGATCAAGGAAAAAGACGCAGAGCATACGCTCTTTGCAGGTAATAAATCTTTGAAGCTGGTAGTGCCCTGCTATCGAGCAGGCAATATGAATCAGTTGATTCTCAAAGAGTACATAGTCTATTTGTTGTACCAGCAGGTTACTCCGTATCACTTTCAAACACGTCTTGCGCGTATTGATCTAACCGAGATGAGCAAGAAGGCACCCCGTACCTACAACCTCCTTGGTTTTTTTATCGAAGACGATGCGCACGTGGCTGAAAGGACCGGCGCGTCGGTAATCAAGGACAAAAAGCTTCACCCATCTGCATACGATCCATTACTTACCGTACGTCATGATTTCTTTCAATATATGATTGGAAATACGGATTGGTCGACAACCTATGAGCATAACAACAATTCGATTTTCGTTAAACCAAATAAGTTCATTCCGTTGGCGTATGACTTTGATATGTCAGGATTTGTAAATGCGCCGTATGCGCAGTCGAACGCTCCTACACTCGGCACCGGGAATATCCGCGAGCGTGTTTACCGGGGTTTTTGCCGTCATGAAAACATAATGGACAGTGTTCGTAAGGAATTCCTCGCACTGGAACCTGCGCTCAATGCAACCATCGACCGCCATGCAACTGAGTTCGAAGCGTATGACGTAACTGACATGCACGGATACCTCAATGAATTTTTTCGGATCTTAAAAGACGATGGAAAATTCAGAACGAATATTCTGCAAGGCTGCCGGACGAAATAATGCATTCAGAAAAACGGCCTTCGCTGAGAATATTTTTGTGAGTATTTTTTCCCCTGAATGCCGCACGTCAACCTTACCCAAGCCGAAGCCCGAAAAATTATTCTGCATGCTGCGGGGCTAGCAAAGCGCGGGCAATTTGGAAAAGGCAAAGAAGCAGTCGCCCGATTAATCTCTCACCTGGGGTTCATTCAGATCGACACGAACTACGTTGTTGAGCGGGCGCATCATCATGCAGTCTTTTCGCGCGTGCCTGACTACAAACCTGAATGGGTCGATCAGTTGCAGGCTGATGGAAGATTGTTCGAGTTCTGGCACTATGCAACGGGTTATATTCCTATGGAGGACTTTCGATTTTCGCTTCCAGTGAAAGAAAGCTTTCTCTCCCAACGGAAGCCCTTAACACAGACTGAGATTAACCTGATGAACAAGGTGCTCGACAGGATAGGACGAGAGGGGCCCTTGATGGCGCGCGATTTTGAGAACGATCGTGTGACGAAAAGTTCCGGCTGGTGGGATTGGCGACCGTCCAAGGTGGCACTCGAGCGCTTGCATCTAAGTGGAAAGTTGATGACCATCAGAAAAAGCAATTTCCAGAAAGTATATGATCTGTCGGAAAATGTGCTTCCGCGCGATGTCGATCTCACACCACCGACGACCGAAGAATACGCGCGGCATGTCATACACCGGGTTTTGAGAGCGATGGGTATCGCACACGCGAAAGTGATTTATTGGAGCACGCGGTTTGTAAATGTGAAGGCTGCAGTAAAAAAGGAACTTGACAAGATGGTTGCAACGGGTGAGGTGGTGGAGGTTGCCGTGGAAGGTGTAAGGGGAGCGGAACTTTATATGCTGCCCGAATACAGGAAGAAGAAAATCAAGCTTTCGGATGAAGCATTTATTCTTTCTCCCTTTGATACACTCACCGTATACAGGCACAGGCTTCGCGAGTTCTTTGGATTCGATTATCAAGTGGAGTGTTTTGTGCCTGCTCCGAAGAGGAAATACGGATATTTCTCATTACCAATTCTTATTGGCGACGCATTCGTCGCCCGAATGGATTCAAAAGCTGACAGGAAGGAGCGGGTCTTCACCATCAACAACCTTCATTTTGAGAAGGTCAAGTTGAGTAAACAGATGAATAATAAAATTGTGGCCGCGATTAAGGAGTTTGCTAAGTTCAACAACTGTGAGAGAGTCGTAATGAAAAAATGCAGCAACGAAGAAGTAAAGCAAGCGATTAAGAAAGAAACCGCAAAGTCCGCAAAGTTCCGCAAAGCCCTTCCCTGATCTTTGCGTTTCTTTGCGGTTTTGAATTATAATTTATCTCCAACCACCGCCAAGCGCCTGATAGATATTGATACGCGCGTGCATCTGCTGCATTTTTAAGAAAGAAACCGCAAAGCTCGCAAATTTCCGCAAAGCCCTTCTGATCTTTGCGTTTCTTTGCGGACTTTGCGGTTTTGAATTATAATTTATCTCCAACCACCGCCAAGCGCCTGATAGATATTGATACGTGCGTGCATCTGCTGCATTTTCGTCTCAACAAGATCGAATCTTGATTCAAGCGCATCGCGTTGCGTAAGCAACACTTCCATGTAATCTGCGCGTGCGTTTCTAAAGAGTCGGGTAGAAATTTCGATTGATTCTGTCAATGCAGCCACTTGCTTCGCTCTCCGCTCGTAGCTCTTGTTCATATTGTTAATGTTCGAAACCTGGTTTGCCACTTCTATATAGGCATTCAAAATGGTGCGCTCATAATCATACACAGCCTGTGTTTGCCTCGCATTGGCAGTGTAGTATGCTGCTTTGATCGCATTCCTGTTAACCAGGGGACCGAAGAACCCGGCACCCAAATAGTACATGGCCGATCCGGATTTGCCAAAAAGATACGAAGGCGAGAAAGCTTCAAGACCAACGACTCCGGTAATATTCAGCGTAGGGTAGAAGTTTGCGCGGGCGACCTTCACATCCAGCTTGTTTGCGAGTAAAGTCAACTCAGCTTGTTTGACGTCTGGTCTGTTTTCCAGCAACTGCGATGGAACTCCTGCATGAATTGAGTCGGTGGGCAGGTCAAGGAACGCCTGTGAGTTTCTTGGAATGTCCTTCGGAAATCTACCGGTGAGAAAATTGATTCGGTTGGTTGTCTCGGTGATTGCCTGCATGATGTAGAACTGGCGGCTTTGGTTTTTAAGAACTTCAGCTTCAAACCTGCGCACCGCCAATTCGGTGACTTTAGCAGCCGCCTTTTCCATTTTCACAATCTCAAGCGCGTTCTGTTGGATCTGTATGTTCTGCCTTAGGAACGCGAGCTGATTATCCAATGCCATCAACTCGTAGTAGGAGCTGGCGATTTCGGCAATCAGGCGGGTCACCATGAAGTTTCTTCCTTCCTGCGTTGAAAGATATCTGTACACGGCGGACTTCTTCGCGTTGCGTAACTTTTTCCAGATGTCGACTTCCCATGAAACATTCGCTGCGAGCATATAGTCAGGAAGTGGATCAGGAAATTCTTTGCCTGTATCGATCTCCGTGTTTGCATCAACCGCGCCGTTGCGTGTGTATCTCGGCGTCTTTTCAACACCTGCTTGTGCCCCGAGATTGATGAAAGGCAGATATGCCCCTTTGCGTGTCCGCACTTCCTGCTGCGCAACCTGGATCTCCTGGATCATGATGTTCAACTCCTGGTTGTTGCGAAGCGCTGTGTCTATTAACACCTGCAGATTGGGATCGGTGAAAAAATCTCTCCACTGAATTCTTGCAGCGCTGAGGGTATCGCCCGGAGCTTTATAGTCACCGGGAACCGTTTTGTTCTCGGTCTTTTGCTTGATCGAGGGTACGCACCCTGTCCAAAGCAATGCAATTATGGCGATGCCTAAAAACTTAGTGATTCGTGGG
>JBGALO010000016.1:0-51221 GCA_044223825.1 Cyclobacteriaceae bacterium
TCAAGCGCGTCAAGCTTGTTGAATTCATTGTCAGGATCCTGCGTGAAACTCCCCATCACTGCCGATATTCTGGACTTATTCTGTAATTCATAGGATGCCTGCCGGGTCGCTTCTCGGCAAGCGGCTGCTTTGTTGCAATGAGGAATTTCCGGAAAACAAGCGCTTGAATGAACTGCTGGAACATATTTTCACTCACTTTCACGTTGTTTGCCTTGAGTTTTTCCAATAGTTGCGGTTGAGTAAATGGCTCGTCGAAATTCAAGATTGCATGGTAAATGGACCGGCGTTGCTCAGAGCCCAGCAGATCTTCTATTTTTTTTGGAAAGCTGTCGATCATGAAATTGGTTAATGTTTGAAATGTTAAGAGGTCTCCCTAAGTCGCTGAATTAATTTTCAGATCGGGAGCGCGAAATAGTTTAATAAGTTCTTCCCGTAGAGAAATTATCTCGATGCCGACACGTGCCAGCTTTCGTGTGTTACCCGGTGAATTGTTTTCCCAGCAGATAAGATAATTGATTTTTTTGTTCAGGTATGCTTCAATGCCTCTGCCCTTCTTGAACGCCATCGAAGAGAGATACTTGAATTCAATGTTTACCCTCGAGTGATAAGTACCCCTTATGCACGTCGCCCGGCAGTCAGGAAATTCTTGTTGTGGTTTCTCTACAACAGGGAAACCGATTTGATGATGAACTTTCGCAAAGACGAAAACAACTCCTTGTTCATTCACCGGACCTTCTTTGAGTCCGATCGGTAAAGAGGACAGGTCCTCTCCGATCTTTTCGCCTCGGTTGACGTTTACATTCAGTGGGTAGGTTGCCTGTTGGTCGATACCCATGGCCTGGTACATGGCATCGACGGCCGTCATATGATTTCCAAAATGCCGGTAGACTGGATTCATAGAAATTCCGGATCGGGTGATATCCGTTTCAGTTGGTTGCTTTCCTGTCTTTTTATATAGTTCGATATAACGATCAATTATTTCCTGTTTGGAAAAGGTCCGTAGTGACGTATAGCCTAACTCCGTCTTAAGCTGGTTGAAGCCATCATTTTTTCCTTTGGAAGATGCAAAGCGAGTACGAATGGATTGCCGTATGCTTGTGCCGTACATACTTCGGCAAGCGGCGTCAAACATTGCCCCGGAAACATTTCCGTTCCTGGCCAGCGGAACAAGCTGATCCATGACCATCTGAAATTGTTTCTTGAGGACGTCAGCGTCTCTCTTTTCGTTACGCTTTATTCGCATAGGAAAGTACTTATCTGTTAATGACTGTCAAACCCTACGAGACCCTACTCCGAAGTGGAATCGTTCTTAACATCCTGATATTGAGCGCGGCCGCTATAATCCAACCTTGGATGCGATTTACAAACTGACAGAGATCTTTAAGATAAAACCCAGTGAGCTGTTGGCCAGGATGGAAAAGAGCAAAAAGGAATAACCTTACAAATATAACATTGTAGGCAATTGCCTGCAAGATGCATTCCTGTGGCGAATAGCTTGCCATAGGTGAAAGGCGATCTAAAAACCGTATTCGGCAAGACCATTAAAGAACTCCGGGCTGCAAAGGGACTGACTCAGCAACGCCTGGCTGATTATGCCGGCATGGACCGGGCTTATATTTCTGAGCTAGAACGAGGGCTCCTGATGCCCTCATTGGAAACTGTTTTCAGGCTGGCGGAAGTCTTGAAGATCAAGCCAGAAAACCTGATTGAAAAAACCAACGCTCAGTTCAAATCCTCTTAGTAGATAATCTGTTGGGATGACTCAAAAAAAGGTATAGGTGCTTCTTCGCACCCTTCATCAGCAAAGCCTTTAACGCAATACGAGCTTTTTAAGAAACTCATTGAGTTTTTTTAGTGTCAATCTCTGAGAGGGGAAACTCGCCCCCAATACTGAATATTCCTCCTGATTATATTTCAAGTGCAAGAGAGACCCTATTTCAGGAATATTGATTTCAATCAACCACCTGTGACATCCGGGAATTCAGACAACATTAAGAAATTCGAACGTAGTTATTGAGCTTCAATCAGCTAGTTTGCTTCAGAAAAATTTTCGATTAATCAATCTCCAACTTGTACCAGTGTGAACATCCACTTTACGGGATTGTGCCAATCCTTTCCCTTGAAGTGATTAACGGGTAGCTTCACGAGTACCACATTCCAGCCCTTCTTTAGATAAACAGGGGAAGGCTGTCGATACTCATAGCCTTCATCAATTAGTGGAATTTCAGGATTCCCTTTTTGCCCACCCCGTTTCCACAACGGCGGTTCAATTGAAATGCCATTTATCCAGATCGCACTTCCTTTGTTGTCCCAGGCGCCTGCCGGTGGCGAGTCTGTTGCGGGTGAGCGCGAAAGATTGTTAAACCCTATCCAGAAATTTCCTACTTTGTTTTCATCACTCCAGATTTTAGTCCACGCATACCAGGTTGTGAACTCTTCAGGCTCATCTACTAACCCCTTGATTAATGGATGCCACCAGTGCCGCAAAACGTGCGTACCTCCAATAGCTTCAAACGCCGGAGTGTTGTTTTCAGCATCAAAACTTTTCATTTCCGGTTCAAATTTAGATGAGCTGTCGCTCTGCTGGTGAGAGTAAGGGCCGTAAAACCTCCAAACCTGGGATGATTGCCTCTGATACAAAAATGGCTTGTCCCGGAAATTGATTTTTTTGTGATCAAGCAGCCGGTTTTCAAATTCAGCGAAGGATTTTCCTTCTTCACTGCCAGGCTTGCCGATACCGGCCACCCATCCCTGGCGACCGCCGCCGCGCCAGCTTCGTTCGCCGAATGCAAGCATGGCAGGGTAAACGGGATTCATTTTCAACACGTCGTCTTGATTGGCGACCGCCCGATCGTGCCATAAGCAAATGGTTCCACCTAAGAGATTCTTGTCTCCTTTTACATTCCCTCCGATTCTTCGATTGAAAATAGTCACTACACTTTCCAGGGGATCCATGTGATTCAAATACAAATGCCGCGAATCAATAAACTGTATGGACGGGTCTTTTGTTTTTCCATTGTCATCCATCCACAATTGACGAACAGTTCCGGCGGAAAAATTTCCTCCGGGCTCCCATCCAATCACTTTCTTTCCACGACTTTCCAGGAGCGCGGTAATTTCGGGGATGAAATGTTTGTTGGAAATCTTTACTTCATCTGCCCCGATATGCACGTATGGGAACTGATAGGTATCACACAGTTCGGTGAGTATATTTTTTATTATTACCATACCGTCTGCACTCTGCATGTCCGTTTTCATCGCGCGCGTAAACGCCGCGCTGTGGCCAGGCATATCAATTTCAGGTACCAGTACAATAAAGCGCTCCGAGCAAAAGGCGATCAACTCTTTCAGCTCCTGTTCTGAGTAATATTGCCCCCTATGCCTAAGCATATTCTCCGGGGCTATGAGTTGCGTGTATTGTTTACTGGCCAGTCGCCACGCCAGATCTTCGGTTAAGTGCAAATGAAACACATTGAGCTTGTAGGCAGCCATTACTTCTATTTGCTGTTTGAGCAAATCAACGGATTGAAAGTTGCGACCTGCATCTACCATGTAGCCTCGCCATTCATAGGCAGGCCAGTCTGTGATTTCGCAGGTGTCAATCCAGTCGGTGTCACGGGCAAGCTGCAACAGTGTCTGAATGGCGTTAAAGGCACCGTGCGCTGCGTTGGCAGAAATGGTTATTTTCTGATTCGTGACAATCAGGCGATAGGCTTCGGATGCGCTTTGAGTAGTTCCTGGCGGATCGATACGCAGTTCAATGTGCGGCCCGCTGAAAGAATTTTCAATGGCAAGCAACTTGCCTCGTTCCCTGAACTTTTCTTTCAACAGCGCGGCGGGTTTGCCCAATAAAGAGTCCCTGACAACTATCGTTTCGCACAGGTACAGCGGAAAAAGGCCACCATTCCATTTTACTTCCTGGGGCTGGGGGATGATGGAGGGTTTTTCCTGGAGATCGAGCACCTGATAATAAATCAGGTGTTTCCAAAGTCGGTAACCTTCCCCCGTCAGGTGCAACCCATCGTTGGTATATTTCGGATCCAGCTTTCCGCTTCGGTTGCAAAAAGATGCATGCAAGTTGAGATAGGTGTAGTGGTGAACTGAGGCGCTTCGCTCAAGAAGGCCATTCACCCGCTTGATTAGATCTGACTTTGCCGCATGTCCGCTGAATTTCCTGAATGTGTCATTTACTGGTAAGATACTTTGAATGAATACCTTTGTTGAGGGGCTTTCCTGTTGAATGAAGTCAGCAATCCAGAGGATATTTTTTGCTACGCTGTCGGGAGGGATATTCTGTGCGAGGTCATTAATGCCGATCATCAGAAATATTTTAGCCGGCCGGCGTTGAGTCACCTCGTTAATCCTCTGTATCACGCCGGCACTGACATCACCGCTGATGCCCCTGTTTTTAATTCGCGGGTCACTGAAGAGTTCGCTCCATTCGGCGCCATCGGTAATACTGTTTCCAAGAAAAACAATGTCTCCGGATGTCAGGGGCAGACTTCGGAAGTGACTTGTCTTCTGAAGGTAGTAAGTCGAGAAAGAACTGTCGGGAATTGAGACTCTCTTGGATTGAGCCCACACACCATCAGCAGTAATGAATAGAATCAATACTAAAAACATCCTTCTCATAACCGGCTGTTGTGAATCACGGAGAAACTAAAATTTGTAACGTACAAAGGCTTCTATGGCCTCGTACTCTGCCAGGCCCAACTGATTATAGATTTCTGCTGTGGCATGATTCCGGTCTTCGGCGCGCACCCAAAATTCGCGTTGATCATTTCCGGGAAACAAAGCACTGTCCTTTTGGGACTGATGCTTGAATACAGCCCTTCGCTTACGCAATAGTTCATCAGGACTCAACGGCACAGCCATTTCAATCTGGTCCACGTCCCATTCCTGCCATGCTCCCCGGTACAACCACACGTAACAGTCCTTAATCCAGGGCTCATGCTTAAGCTTTTCCAATGCTTTATAAATTGCGGAAAGACAAACACGATGAGTTCCGTGCGGATCAGATAAATCACCAGCCGCATATATCTGGTGTGGTCGTATTTGTTCCAGCAAGTCGACTATGACCCGGATATCTTCATCACTTAATGGCTTTTTTTTCACCAATCCGGTTTCGTAAAATGGCATGTCAAGGAAATGTGCGCGACCATCCGGGATACCTACATAGCGGCACCCTGCCTTAGCCTCACCGCGCCGGATAAGACCCTTGATCCGCATCACTTCAGGACTATCCACCTGACCGGGACCTTTCTGGACAATTGATTTTACCACTTTATCATAGAACTTCGCTCCGTCTTCTTTGCTCAGTCCAAAGCTGGTATTGAAGTCACGTACAAAATCGGCAAAGCGTATGGCATCATCATCAAATACGGCAATGTTACCAGAGGTCTGATATGCCACATGTACCTCATGTCTCTGATCGACCAGGCGAATAAAAGTTCCACCCATGGAAATGACATCGTCATCAGGATGAGGGCTAAAGATTACCACCCGCTTCGGGAACGGATCCGCACGTTCAGGCCGGTTGGAGTCATCTGCTTTCGGTTTGCCCCCCGGCCAGCCGGTAATGGTATGTTGAAGTTGGTTAAAGATCTTGATGTTTACTGGGTAAGCCGACCCGTACTCAGTGATCACATCACCCATTCCATGTTCCATGTAATCATTGTTGGTCAATTTAAGAATTGGCTTCCTTAAGTTCTGGCACAACCAAATCACTGCTTTGCGTATCAGCCGATCATCCCATTGACAGCTGGTGACTAACCAGGGCGTGTTCACTGCTGTAAGTTTTGATGAGGCGGCGGCATCCAGAACAACCAATGTCTTAGGATGTTTCTGAAGGAACGTTGAGGGTATCTGGTCGGTCACGGGTCCTTCGATTGCCCGCTGAACAATGGCGGCTTTTCCTTCGCCCCACGCCATCATGATCACTCGCCTTGCCTTCATGATTGTGCCAACACCCATAGTGATGGCTTTGCGGGATACGTTTTCCTCTCCGAAAAAATCACTGGCTGCATCCATGCGTGTTACCTGATCGAGCGTTATCAGACGCGTGACAGAGCGGTCGGTGGAGCCAGGTTCATTAAAGCCGATGTGACCTGTGCGGCCTATGCCAAGCACTTGCACGTCAATGCCGCCCAGACGTTCAATGCTTTTTTCGTAATCGTCGCAAAATTGCTGAACATCTTCCCTGGCAAGCGTGCCATCAGGAATATGGATATTTTGTTTTGGAATGTTGATGTGATTGAAAAGATGCTCCTTCATAAAACGCACATAGCTCTGAAGGGCGTCAGGATTCATAGGATAGTATTCATCCAGGTTGAAAGTGTGGACGTTTTCGAAACTGAGCTTTTGTTCCTTATGCATTCGCACAAGTTCGGCATACATACGGGTTGGCGTTGAGCCGGTGGCAAGGCCAAGCACACAAGGCTTGCCTTCTGATTGTCGCAGTGTTATGAGGGCAGCAATTTCATTGGCCACGAAAATGGACGCCTCTTCTGAAGCGGCAAAGATCTTAACAGGGATTTTTTCGATTTCTTTTTGGTCGAGCATGTATCTTCAGTTAATGTGATTCAGTTTTTATTCCACAACAATCTCATCGGCAAACAGCCAGGCTGACTTACCTTCCCCGCTATGACCTTTTGGGCAAACACCCAGATTGCGGGCTGTCAGGCGAATGAATTTTACCTTTTGCGGTTTGATTTCTATTTCAAAGTTTTTGATTACTGGTTCCTTTTCTTCGGGCGATATGGTGTTCATCAGTTCACCGGCTGGCACATAGCTTTTTCCATCGACAGATAATTCGATGCTTACTTTTTGTGGCAGAAAGATCCAATCGTTGTAGCGCTGCAAACAACCTATGCTGACTTTATGGATGTTTTTTACCTCCATCATATTGATAGTGGCAACCAGGTCATGGCCGCTGATGCCATGCCAGTACTTTCCGGGCTGGGCAGTGCCCCGAATACCATCGGTCAACGAGTTAGGCCCAGTGGCCTGGTAATGGGAGCTTACCGGAAAGGTATAATTAACAGTTCCGCCATTGGCCTGATGCAATGAAAATGCCTGTTCGGCCGGGCGCGTGCTCATCATGTTTCCGTTTACGACGGTTATGGCTTTTAATGTGAGAGATGACTCAATCCTGACAGGCTCCGTGAATTTTTTGCTTTGCAGTGTTGGCGTACTTCCGTCAATAGAATAATAAACTTCTCCACTATAAATTTCGGTAGAGAGTCCCGCCATCAGGCTTCCGTTTTGGATAAATGGACTTATATCTACCTTAAAATTTCCTTTGCTGTAGCGCAAGCCTTTTTGATCAAATTTCCTGAAATGTTGTTGCAGACGCTGATTAAAACTTTCCCAATTCCTGGATGCACGAGGCGACCACACGACCTCGCTTAACGCAAGCATCCGTGGTAAGGTCATGTACTCAACGTGCTCAGCGGTGGTAACATACTCCGTCCACAAATTCGCTTGCGCGCCAAGCACATACCTGCCCTGCTGCTCATTCAGTTCACGCGGCACGGGTTCATAGCCATACACTGTTTTCAGGGTATTAAAGCCACCAATAGCTGCCGGTTCTGTTGAGGGGTCACCCTGATAGTGATCAAAATAGCAAGGTGAGCCAGGCGTCATCACAACAGTATGATTCATCTTGGCGGCCTCAATTCCACCGGACTCTCCCCGCCAGCTCATCACAGTGGCTTGTGGGGCAAGACCACCTTCCAGAATTTCATCCCAGCCTATCATTCTTTTGTTCTTTCTGACCAGGTAGGCTTCGATGCGTTTTATGAAGTAACTCTGTAACTCTTCTTCATTTTTCAGTTTTTCTGTTTTCATACGTGCCTGGCAACGAGCACAATTCTTCCAGGGAGTCTTATCCACCTCATCTCCTCCGACATGAACATAAACAGATGGGAAAAGCTCGATCACTTCGTCGAGTACGTCTTGGAGAAAAGTAAATACCTCGTCGCTGCCGGCACAGTAATTAGATGACATGTTGGTGTAGTCGCCACCCGTTAGAGGAAGTTGTGGTCGTTGATTGCAGCTCAGGCGCGGATAGGACGCAATTGCCGATGCCACATGACCGGGCATTTCAATTTCGGGTACGATCGTGATGCCGCGTTGTCTGGCGTAGGCAACAATCTCCTTAATTTGATCTTGTGTATAGAATCCACCATAGTTTGCCACTTCGCCTTCTTTCGCCTGTTCGCGTGAGGCCCATATTTTGCTCGTTCGATCCACACGCCATGCACCCACTTCTGTGAGTTTTGGGTATTTTTTTATTTCAATGCGCCAACCCTGATCATCGACCAGGTGCCAATGAAACGTGTTTAGTTTATAGGTCGCCATCAGATCGATGTATTCCTTTACTAAATCGGGTCCAAAGAAATGCCTGCTTACGTCCAGATGCATACCTCGCCATGCAAATCGAGGATGATCCTCTATTTCCATGCAAGGAACCTGGAGCATCGCATTAGTGCGAATAGCGGGCAATGTTTGCAATAGTGATTGGATTCCATAAACGATCCCTGAATATTGATTTGCTGTTATGGAGATGCCGTCTGGCCTTACCAGCAATCGGTATCCTTCATTTCCAAGGCCTTCATCATGCATCAATATCAATGCAATCGAATTTTCCCCGGATGATTTTCTACTGAGTAGAATGCCGGAAATGTTACGGATGGCAGTTGATAGCAGGTCGGCAGCGTCACGCAAATTACTGTCAGTGTATTGAATCGTCGTCTTCTCATTTATGACAAACATGGAATTTTTCAAATCCAGTTTTTCCGGCTGGGGTATGATGCTCACCACGGGCTGCGCAACTGTGGTCATAGCAAACAACAAAATGGCGATGGAGAGGTATGGGTTTTTCATGTTACAGGTGAGGTTGGTCAAAAAGAGTTTGTATTTATTCATCCTGCCGTAATTGCAAGTTCCATTTAAGGAGACCCATTTCGAAGGAAGATCATCACCATTTCATACAATTGATGTCCTACGCTGTTTCATTTTGATTTCAGGTATTCATCCAGCACTTGCCAGCAATACCATTCTTGCCTAGGCAAATGAAATGGTCCCTTGAATAAATTTCCCTTCGCTGTCTGGGCCAGCGTCCCATCGCGATGCAGGTAGCCAAACCACTCGCCGTTAACCTTATCATGGAAGTGTGCATAAGCATATTCATGCACCTGTTTGTGCCACCGCGCGTATTTTTCGTTACCCGTCAAAAGGAAAGCCAGCAGTGTAGCAATAATTGCTTCATTGTGCGGCCACCACATTTTCATATCCTGCCAATACTCCTGCACCGGTTTATGGTATACATCCCGAAAATATAGTATCCCGCCGTACTCTTTGTCCCAGCCTCGCTCCCACATATAGTCGAGCATTCTGCAGCCCAACTCAATGAGATGCGGTTCGTTGTGCCGGTGTTTTGCTTCATGCAGGATAAACCATGCACCTTCTATGGCGTGACCGGGATTTAGCGTTCTGCCGTCGATATGATCGATAATACTGCCATCGGGAGCGACCTGCTCCATCACACATTGAATGTCATCTTTCACAAAGTCACGTTCAATTTCATTGATCCAGGATTGGATCCATTCATCGCAACGCGGATCGCCGATCGTGTCCCGAAGTTGCTGTGCAGTGTTGATCATAATCATAGGAACACCGATTCCCTTGGCAGGGCGAACATTCGAAAACTTGGCAGGCAATTTCTTCTCACCCGTTGCATATGCCAGGCAATCGCCAAATATCTTCCTTGACCATTGGGCCAGCTCGGTGTCTCCGCTGGCCTTTGCGCATGCAGCCGAAGAAATTACAGCAAACGTTTCTGAGAAGAAGTATCTTCTCTTTCGGATGGGTAGTCCACCGCGGGTAACGTGAAAAAACATCTGCCCGTCACCGTCAAAACAGTGATCGCGTAAGAAGCGAATCCCCGATTTTGACCAGTCCAACCATTCCTTATTTTGCTCGGCGGTATTATACAAGGTAGCGAGCATCCATGCGGCCCGCCCCTGAATCCAGACCATTTTATCGTCATCAATGAGTGAGCCATCACGATCTCGCATCAGTAAATACCCGCCATACTCCTGATCGAGTGATCTTGGAAACCAAAACGGCAGTGTGTCGGTAAGCAGTTGATTTGAATAAAAGTCTCTCAACCCTGCGAGTTCCTGATTGGAGTAGCTCATCGTTATTTTATTTGAAAATTTCACTTACTGGCACCTTTACGAAGTACAATTCTTTGGTGCCCTCATACAATAAGCCAAGGGTATTGTCATCAATTTTAGTGATGCATGAATATCCATAGCAATTGCGCTCGTCGATCAAGAGCTGATTGGCGGGGGCCCAGGATTCGCCCAAATCAAGACTGGCTTTAATTGTAATGTTGGCACGAGGGGCCGATGATTTATTGGCGTTACAGAAGAATAGTACGTTTTGCTGAACCCCTTTTATGTTAACGCTTGCTTTAATGAGGCTACCCATGCACACCGGGTCAGGTAACGCACTGTAAGAGGTTGGATGTTCAACCCATGAACTTCCAAAATCTCTGGAGACAGACACGCTTCGGAAATTACCGCGGTTATCCCTCATGTTAAGCATCAGCGTGCCAGGTGTAGTTTCTATCACCGTACTTTCGGTGGTGTTGGATTTTGCGCCTGTTCCTCGCTTCCAGGTTTTTCCGTGATCTTCACTATATATGACCGTTGAGTAAGGGATATGGTTGGCATCCCAATATTGGGCAGGGAAAACAATCTTTCCGTCCTGCGTGGCGATACCACTACCGGGTCCCTGAAAAAAGATATTCCAGACTGGATCCTTTACTTGTGCGGTAATGTTGTAAGGAGCACTCCAGGTTACTCCATCGTCAGCGCTGCTTGCCAGCATGAATTGTCCCGTCTCATCGGGGGATAGCCCCGGACCCGAGCCAGCGATCGAACGATTGCCCTTGCTCCAGAGCGCCGCCACCCAAAGCATTTTTGTAACCGGGTCGAAAAGAATTGCCGGATCACCGATACCATTGGTTTCATTAGGGAGACCCATGTCCATGATCACCTTCATCGGGCTCCATGTTTTGCCGCCATCGGTGCTGCGGTTCATGCCTACATCGATATTGGCCGGGAGGTCGGCGCTGTTGTTATATCGTATGTCATAAACGGCGATCAATGTGTTTTTATCGGTGATAATCAGTCCGGGTATGCGGTAGGTGTCCACACCATCCTCTCCCGCTCTTCGCAATGCAACTCCAATTCTTTTTCGGAATGATGAGTTGCCTTCCGTTACTGACAACTCCTGCCCGAGAGAACCAACCAATTGTGTCACGTGCAACTCAACGGAGTGATCAATGTCGGCTTCTTTTTTCAGTGTGATGCTTAACCATAGATAATGAACTCCGGAAGCTAAATTCAGATCCACAGGCAAGTCAAAGCTATCTGATGAGGGCGCCATTGAAGTGGAAAAGTTATTGGTCGAAAATCCTGGCGTGGAATCAGGAAAGTAGACTTCAATTTTTTGAATGTCAGCTAGGCTTCCTTCATTCAGTGTGCAATGGATCGATTTGTAGTTCATTCGCGAAATATTCGATGGAACATAGATCGCTACCTGCAACACGGGATTTGTCTGTACGCCAATCAAAAGTGGATTTGCCGAAGCTGTAACAGAAATTTTAACCAGATCTTTTGATTTGTTGCCTGTTGCATCGGTACAGGCAACGACGTGCAAAAACAGAGGGAGAATAAGTATTGCTTTCAGTTTCATTTTACAAATTGTTGAACTGTCGGTTTTAGAAATAGAAGCTGAAGGGCAAGTGCCAGAAGCGTCACCCCTCCAAGCAATGCAAAATCTTTGCCCAGCCGGCCAGCGTCGGTCGACTTTCCAAGCCAATCGGTGACAAGGGCGCCAAGACACACGGCAGCCATATTCATAGTCCCGTAAGCTGTAGCTCGACGTTTTGAGGAAACAAATTGACAAAGGATAGGCATGTTGTTGGCATCAAACATGCCATACCCAAAGCCAAAACAAAACCCTGCACCAACGACATTAAAAGGCGAGTGACCCGATCCAATCAGAATCAGAGCAGGAATCGTGAGGCTTAGCCCTATTGCGCTCGTGTAGACCCTCCCGCGTATATTTTTTTGAACCCAGCGATCAGAGGTCAAACCTCCAACGATTACACCAACAAGGGACGAAAGCGCAATTGTTATCGTTGCAAGGGGACCCGCGACAGCCATTTCCATATTCAAGTTTTCTGCAAATAGTGTTGGCAGCCAATTCTTCACAGCCCAGCCCGGTAAGCTGGGGGCAGCAAAACACAATAGAATGATCCAAAAGGAAAAATTGAAAAACAGAAACTTAACATCTTTGATCAGAGATTCTTTGGCTATTGGCTGAACTTGCTCAGATCCATCTGGTTTTTTTTCATCGGCTACTTCATGTAAAAAAAATATCAGAATCAATGCATACGCTATACCGATCAACCCAAACCATTGAAACGCCGAGTGCCATGAAAAAGTTGAAGCGATCGTTGCGCCGAACCCTCCGAGCGCCTGTCCTGTGTAAAGGCCGGTCATGTGTACGGCTACTGCCAGCGATCGGGTGCTGGAAGTATGGTAATCGGCGATAAGTGACAGACCCGCAGGAATGTAAAACGCTTCACTCACCCCCATCACCGCCCGGAGCCAATACAGTTGGTTGAATGTGGTCGCAAAACCCATCCCGCAGGTCACAACGGACCACACAAACAAACTGAACACAATAAGCCATTTGCGGTTAACGCGATCTGCAATTATTCCCGCCAGGGGACTCATTAGCGCATAGATCCAGAGAAAAATGGCCATGAGGTAGCCAAACGTTGCCGCGGATTGCAATTCATCAATATCCATTTGCATGGACGGCCGCATGGTAGAAAGCATCTGACGGTCCATATAATTGAGCAGTGCAACCCCCCAAAGCAGCGCAACCACAACCCATGGATAAACTTTCGAACCCTTCATTTGGTTACAACTTTGCCTACATGGATTGCAGGAGTGCGTACCCCGGCCCGGATTTCTCCGCTGGGAATGATGACCAGGTCAAACCAATTCAATGCCCTTGTTGTCACTTGCCCTTCAAAAGGGAGCGTTCCGGCCGTTTGCCATTCATCAATACTGGTATTATACTGCAAAATATTTTTATTGAAACCGGGATGGGATGCAAGCAGCAGGTTTTTCCTCTCCGTAAGACTTTTCCTTTTGGTTAAATCGCTTTCGGCTTTAATTTCTGCCAGCAGCATTTCCACCTGGTGAAACGTTTCACCAGTATCGCCACTGAAGAGTAAAATTAAATTGAGCCCAGCCGGAATGCCTGTGCCGGCGCTCATCGGACAAGGAAGACCTTTTCTTGGTAGCCACTTATTCCCCTTGAGGTCAAATTCATAAACAGATGAATAAACTGTACTGATCCCATTTTGATTTTTATTTCTCCCCCCCATCAGGTAAATGGATTCCTGCTTTCCATTGGATTGTACGATCAATACGGAATGTGACCGGCCCGAAGGAAGGGGCTTCATTGGCCTCCATCCGTCTTCAACATGATCCAGATCCAGGCTTATAAATTGATCAGAACAGCCAGACCCTGACTCACCGCCAGCCAGGTAAATTCTGTTTTTTACCCAGACCATACTGGCATTGGCCGATGCCACCGGGAGATCGGGAAGGGGTGTAGTTATAACGCGTTCTGATGGAGTGTCCCACTTAACGAGCACCACTTTATTCAGAATTCCGGTGTCATTTTCACCACCTGCGCTGATGATTCCAAAAGGCGACGAGCAGCTTGCACTGTATGCTACCGGGAAAGGGAGTTGACTTTCTTTAAGGAATTTAATTTCATCTTTTTGTTTTCTGTAGATAAACAGACCGGAGTGATATTTTTTCTTTCCGCCCGCCCACGGCATGCCCTCGGGAAAGTTGGCCCCGCCACCGACGATAAGCGTTTCTTCATGTACACCGCAAACCGGGCCGGCAACACCTATGGATTTTTCTTTTCCAACAGCGGGGAGCAGCAGATCTTCCTTGCGCCATTGTACGCGTGCATTCTCATTTTTTTGCGCCACCAAAGTCACACCAGCGTGCATGAAAGTGAAAAAAATTATAACTGTTCTGATCACATTATTTAACTAACTATTGAACCTGAGGGGATGCGTGAGCAAAAACTACGGAAGTTCAGATGTTCTGCATCCTTTTTAAAGGATTCGAATTGTGCAGGGTTCATGTTTTTTACAGGCAATCGAAATCCGCCACAGTCAAGGCCCAGTAATTTCATATAGGCTTTCCCTGTCGCAATCCCTCCATACTTGCCAAGCAACCTGATCATATCAATCGACTGTTGTTGCTTGCGCCGTGCAGTTTCAAGATCGCCGCGCTCAAAGGCATTGATCAGCTCCTGGTAAAGCGGAGCCGCATAATTAAAGGTACTTCCGACGCTGCCTTTGGCTCCGATAGCAAGGGCTGCCAGGATGTTTTCATCACGCCCCCAAAGCATATCGTATTTTCTGTTTTCATAATTCATGCACGAAAGAAAGTCCATGAAATCTTCGTGAGTGTATTTCACCCCCGCGAAATTTGAAGCCCGACCGTTCACTTCGCGCAGCAAATCATACATTGCGAAACCAACCCCCGTCAACACGGGAATATGATAGTAGTAAAACGGCATATCCGGCACTGCATTGGCTACCGCGATACAAGCATCAGCCAACGCCTGTACGTTTGCAGGTTTGAAATAGAACGGTGAGGTAAAAGCCACTGCATAAAGACCGCACTGCTGAGCATAAAGTGCCAGCTCTATACAGTCACTTATGCTGGTACCTCCCACCATGGGCATGACCTTAAAGTCCTTGTCACCTTTTGTCAGAGAGGCCCACGCCTCAAATACTTTCTTTTTCTCTGCCGTTGTCATGGAAACTCCTTCCCCGGTAGAACCACAGATAAATGCGCCCTCAATTTCATTCGCTTTCAACATTTCATAATATTTTGGTACGATCGAGAGATCAAGTGATCCATCGGATTGCATGGGCGTGAACGGAGCGGCAATCAATCCCTTCAAGTGTTCAATCTTCATAGTTAATCATGATTTTAAACGGAGTTACGACCCTGTCTCTCTTCATTTGAGTCAATTCAACGAACAGGCACGTAGGTCTTGTGAAAAAAGTGCTATAGTTCAATTTTCTTTTTCGCACCAGGACGGCTGATAAAAATCCTCTAAACCCTTAAAAGGACTTAAGCCAGACCGTCAAGGTGCAAAAGAAAAAAATAAGAAGAAACCTAGAAACTGGCATAGCCTGGGGTTTGTACCAGAGCCCTGTTATTTGTGAGCGAAGTCCTGTCGATCGGCCACAACAACTTATACGATTCCGTGGGCAGCACTGTCGTATGTCCATAAACATAAGTGTCACCCATTCTCCTCAGGTCATGCCAACGCTTGCCTTCAAAGGCAAATTCGAGTAAACGCTCTTGCAGTATTGCCTCTTTCGGGTTTGAATCGATGGGTTGGTTTGGATAGCCATTGATGGCCGCAGAATATGCAACACCATACGCGCGTTGTCTTACCGCATTGATTTCGGTCGCCGGACTTTGGCCTTGCGCTAATTTTGCTTCCGCCAGCAATAGCAAAAGATCAGCGTAGCGGTAGATCGGGTAATCATTGGTATAAAACCGCGCGCCCGACTGCTGCTCACCCTGAAATTTGTTGGCGAAGCACCCTGCGATTACATAGTTCGCGCCAGGTTTAGTGTAACCCGGCTGAACGGAAGCCCACTTACGTGTGTCAGTATCTTTGTACTTTCTGAAAGAGCTGATCTTCACCGGAGCCCGTAGTTGTCCGCCCCAGTTGTCCACTGTGGATGTGAACTTTCGGTTGCCAACGGAGTCGTAAAAATTGGCAATCAAAGCGCTCTGAGGTGTAAATGATGTGGAAATGAAATTAGCCGTTGCCTCCAGGTATTTGTAACGGATTGCAAAAATGATTTCACTATTTCCTTTGTTTGTAGAAGAAAACACGTTGGCATAACTTGTGCCCAGCGCGAGCCCGGCGGCTTTGGCTTGAATATCAGTGAGCGCAGCCTGGGCAATAGCCGCGTCCGCAGCAGCCCCACCGCGATAGCTGGTCCATAAATAAACTTCTGCCTTTAGCATCAACGTCGCTGATTTCGACCAGTATGAATTTGTATTTCTAAACGTATAATCGTTGCCGAAACTGGTTTCAGAGCTGGTTAAGTCCGACTTGATCAGCGTCATTACATCGGCCTCGCTCGATGCGGCTTTTGCAAGATTGGAAACACTAATGCTGGGGACGGGATCGGTCTGGATTACTACTTGCCCCCAGCTGCGAAGCAGCTGGAAGTAGTAAAATGCCCTCATACCGTAAGCGATGCCTAAATAGTAATTCTTGTTGGCGTCTGTTACAATCGTAGTGGCTTTTAACTTGCTTATAAGCAAGTTAATTTGGTCTATATTATAATAGAACCCTCCAAAGTTGCTCACCCCCGGGTTGTCCAGATCGAGGAGCTGCAGCCACAGGCGTTCAACTCCCTGCGTAGCTTCTCCGGTAAAAGTGCTTGCACTGGGCGGGTCTGTGCCAAAAATATCGGCGCGCATCTCACCCAGTGACTGGAATGATGCGTTGTCGGTACGGAACCGGGAATGAACACCTGAAACGAAAGCGTCAAACTGGTCAGGAGTCTTCCAAAAGTTGGCATCGGTGATGCTGCTCACTGGTGACAGATCAAGCTTATCGGCACACGATGCTGAAAGCAGCATCGAAAGGCCAAAAATTATTGTTTTGATACTCTTTTTCATATCTGTTGAATTAAAATGAGACACTTACACCGAACGCGTATGACCTTGGTGTGGGATAAGTACCACTATAAACGCCGGTTATGGCGCCGTTTGATGTGGGGGCCTCAGGCGTGGGACCTGTAAAGCCGGTAACATAAAACAGGTTGTTGGCGCTTACGTAGACGCGGGCGCGTGACAAGAATTTCGTTTTCTCAAGTATCGCTTTCGAAAATTCGTACGAGAGAGTTATCTCGCGGCATGCCAGGTAATCACCCTTTTCGTAGAAGCGTGAGTTGTTTCCATTTAGGTTTGCGACAGCGTTATTGATGCGGGTATAATTCTTCTTGCCATTAGGTGCTGCCACCTGGTCAGCAAAATACACTTTCGGAATATCTGTATTGGTGTTGGTGGGAGACCAGGCGTTTTTTTGCAAATCAATGTAGTTGAAAGTTCCCTGGTAGTTGCCCAGGGTTCTGGCCATCAGGTCATTGTAGATTGTGTGACCAAGTGCAAAATCAAAACGTGCAAACAGACTAAATCCTTTGTAGGCAAGATTGGAAGTGAAACCACCGGTCCACTTTGGAAAAATATTGCCAACGTAAACCATATCGCGGGAATCAATTATACCATTGTTGTCTACATCACGCCAGTTTACGTCCCCGGGGGTGATCTTGCCGGTGCCGGCCGTTGAGCCGGGGCCACTAATGTTGGCTACCTGGTCAACGCGTGTGTTGGCAATAGCGGCAACCTCAGCAGCATCTTTGAAAATAGATTCTTGTTTGAAGGCGTAGATATCGCCTAGCCTTTGGCCTTCCTGAATTCCAGCAACCCATACTAGCTGTCCCTGAACAGGGTCGTAAACCTGGAAGGCTGGGTACTGCGATGTACTGGCTCGGTTATTCTCGTTCCCGTTGTTGGGCAATTGCAATACCTTATTTTCTACATAGGCTGCGTTTACACCCAAGTTCCAGGAAAGTCCGTTGGGGAGCTCGAATATATTGGCGGTGACTGCCATCTCATAACCTTTGTTTTGCAACGTTCCGAAATTGGTGACCACGCTTCCAAAACCGAGGTAGCTTGGTAAATTTAGGTTGGTGAGCAGGTCGCTGGTTCTTCTGTCATAATAGTCGAAAAGAAAGGTGACTTTATTATTCAGGATTCCAAGGTCAAAACCAACGTCTATGGTATTGCTTTTTTCCCACCGCAGGTTGCTATTAATAATACCCGTATTCAAAAAGCCCAGGCTTCCGTTATAATTTCCTTGCGAGCCATAACTTCCCTGAACATCGTAAGGGCCTAATAAATTACTGTTTACGTTGCCGTTCACGCCGTAGCTGACACGTGGCTTGAGTAAGCTGATGTACTTGCTTACAGAACTGCGCTTGAAGAAGTCCTCGTTGTGCGCGTTCCATCCTGCCGACATGCCTGGAAAGAAGCCAAAGCGATTGGAAGTTGCCAGGCTCGAAATACCATCGTAGCGGTATGAAAGTTCGACCAGGTATTTGTCACCGTAGTTATAATTAAGCTTTCCGAAGTTGGACAGGATTCTGAATTCAGATGCGGTACTGAAGTTGGTGCCTGGGGCAAACGTAGTGGATGCGTTGGCTGTGGCAATATCATCGGTAGGTGCATTTTGCCCGTTCACCTGCATGGTTAAATTTTTCTGAGTAAAATATTCCGCCCCCAACATGGCCGTAAGATGATGCTTGTCTAGAAAGGTTTTGTTATAGTTTACGATTATGTTGAATTGCTTCTGGAACGTTCGGGCGAAATTGGCGATTGCATCTCGTGTGGTGGTGTAAACCGGAGGTGTTGCCAGGAGATTGGTGTACGTGGCGGTAGCCTTCTGAAACGACTGTCCTACGTTTTCAAGCAAGTAGGCATTTCCCGTGGCCTTCACAAATAAGTTTGGGAGGATGTCCCATTTCACTGCGCCGTTTACTGTAATGCGGTTTACTTCATTGGATCTGCTCAATTTATTGAGCCAGTATAGCGGATTTCCATCCGTAATACCATTGCCCGGATTAGGTTGGGTTTTTGCAGCATCAAGCCACGGATTAAATGTCGGCCAGATCGCAAGGGAACGGTACATCGTGTTGATGTCCGATCCGGACGCAACGCCATACTGCGAAGAGGTGCTTAGGTTGACCCCGGTGCTTACTTCGACATTATCGCGCACCTTGTATGAACCGTTGAAGAAACCGGTGTATCTCTGATAGGATGAACCTACAATGATTCCACCTTCATTGTAGTAATCAAAGCTTGAAAGATACGTACCCTTATCGTTGCCCCCGCTCACGCTGACATAATGATCTTGGGTAGAGGTGTTATTAAAAACCAGATTTTCGATTTCCCCTGAGTGGTCTTTAAAGATGATTTTGTTTGCAGGATTGTAAGGGTCCCCTACCGTGTCCCATGCTTGTTGCAGAAGCCCGCTGTTGGCAGGACTGTATGCCTGAATGTCAAACGATGCCAGGTTAGCCGGGTCGGTGAGCAAGCCATAGCCACGTGAGCTATTGACCTGTGCCAGGGTCCTTCCTGAGTTTAAGTTGCCAAGCCGGTTATAATAAATATAGTCACGGGCGTTCATATACTTATAACCCGCCCGGCGCACGTTGACACCGCTGGTGAATCGATATGTAATTTCGGCTTTCCCAGATTTCCCTTTTTTAGTAGTGATCAGCATTACCCCATTATTGGCGCGGGCACCATAAATCGCGGTAGCCGCCGCATCTTTTAATATTTGAACAGAGGCGATGTCTTCAGGAGCAATATCGTTGTAACTCCGGATGATGCCATCCACAATAACAAGAGGCGGAAGTGGGGAGCCATTGATGTTGGCGCCACCGCGCAGTACAATGTATGGTGAAGCACCCGGTGCACCACTGGTATTTATTACCTGTAGGCCCGGTAGTGTTCCCTGTAGGGCTGTACCAACGTTCCCGCGTGGGGCTGAGGCAAGAACCTGATTATCAAGTTTTGCGACAGCGTTCGTGATGCTGTTCCGCGATTGTTCGCCATACCCCACTACGACGATTTCACTCAGTTGAGTAGCGTCAGGCTTCATGTTAATGGTAAAGTAGCTCTGGCTGCCTACGGCCATTTCCTGCGGCACATAGCCAATAAAGCTAAAGACCAGGAAATTGTCAGAGGCTGCCTCGAGGGAGAACTCGCCGTTGGCATCAGTAACGGTACCGATCGTTGTTCCCTTTACCGCGATGTTAACTCCAGGCAAGCCGGTTCCGTCCTCGGCGAGCACTTTGCCTGTGATTTTGGTGCTTTGAGCCCACCCCGCGGTTGAGGTCAGGAGAAAGGCCAGCACCAGGGTCAGGTATTGGTGTTTCATAGGTATTAATTTGGTTGATTATTATGTATGACATAATAAAAGTAGAGGCTTATCTTTGAAAACCAAATAATTATCGGCTTTTCTTGAAATTGCCCTTGTTTTGTACTAATTAAGAGGTCTTAACTCCTATTTTTTGAACTATGCCACTTGCTGATATCAGGAAGAGTTTTAAAAAGGTCGACACCCGATCCCTTGTTGATCGGGTGGAAGCTAACCTGGTTGACTTGCTGCATCACCGGAAGCTAAAAGTCGGGGATACAGTTCCTAAAGAGATTGAACTGGCTCAAATACTCGGGGTTAGCCGCACGGTTATCCGCGAAGCGTTGCTGCGACTGCGCGTTATGGGTTTAATTGAGTCAAAGAAGAAGAAAGGCGCCGTCATTACCAGCCCCGACTTGTTCGGTTTGATGAGCAAGGGTATGAACCCATACATCCTGGATCAGGAGACGTTAAAGGAATTCTTTGAAATACGCCTTGTACTGGAAATCGGCATGGCAGATTTCCTTTTTCAGCGCCTGACTAAGGATGATCTTGAGATTTTGGAAGAAATCGTAAGCAAGGAGCCCAATTCAACTAAGCACTACATTTTTAATGTTGAACACGAGATCGCCTTTCACGGGAAGCTCTATGAAATTACTGGCAATGAGACGATGCGGAAATTTCAGAAAATGCTGCTGCCGGTGTTCGACTATGTCCATCATAGCGGTCTTCTCAAGAAGCAACCCGTTATCAAAAAATTCGTGTCACATAAAGGCCTGGTGAAAATTCTGGAGATAGGCACACCCGAACTTTTCCGAAACGCAATGCGAAACCATTTGGAAAATCATTTTACCAGGCTTTTTGCCTGAAAATACCGTTAAGGGTGTATTGATTTCCGCTGTGACCCATTTCATTGAGCCCGTCGCGCCCCAAAATATTGCAGGTTATGGCAAGACTGACTCTGGGGAAAGGTGATCTCACCCCCACCCCCACTCGCTCAAGCAGAAATGTTAGGTTTGACACGATCAAGAAAAAGAATTTCTCAATTTTTAGGCAATGTCCTTTTGATGGTAGATTGTCAACCCGGCGATAGGTGTTTCGAGTACATTCTTTACCGTGACACCGACATTACTGGCCGCTTGCCTGAGGATATCACTGTAGTAAAAAGCAACTGAACCCACAAAGTGAACCTGCAGATGCTTGGATCCCAGGTAGGGTAGAACGTTGTTATCAAAAAATAACAAAAAGCTGTTATACACGAGGCGGTAGCAATACGGGTCTTTGATGTGTTGGGAAACAAATTTTGAAAAACTGGCCAGAAATGTACCAGGCTTTTCCTGCTGATAGATTTTTTCCAGGAATTCCTCACGGGTAAATTGATACCGCGCCTGGAATTCCTTAGACAATTCCGCCGGCATTTTTTTCCTCAAAAAATCAAAGAGTAATCGCTTCCCCAGGAACGTCCCGGAACCCTCATCTGCCAGTATCCACCCCAGGTTGGCAACCTGGTCTATGATTTTATTTCCATCATAGAGGCACGAATTTGATCCCGTTCCGATAATGCACGCAATTCCCGATTCCCGGCCGCAGAGTGCTCGGGCTGCGGCAAGCAGATCCCATTCAATTTCAATTATTGACTCATTGAAAAATTCTAGAAACAATGTCCTGATCAGAGATTGGTTTTTTCCGGAAGAGACGCCGGTACCGTAAAAAAATACTCTACTTACGGATTCGCTTGCCTGCGGAATTACAGAGCCTTCAATTATTTTTTTGAGGTCGTCAATAGGTTGGTAGTAGGGATTAAAACCAGTACTTGCGGCCTGAAGAATGGTGCCGTCCGTTTTCAGCAACCGCCAGTCAATTTTGGAGCTTCCGCTGTCTGCAATGATGATCATGTTCTTCTGGCTGGGTAGTTTTTATGCATTCTCAATTAATCAATTATTGCAAAATTCTTAGTAAATGCAAAACTGGCCCCTCGATAAATACCCTTCAAGCGAGTGCTGAAACAACCACTCCTCGTTTCGTCAACAGAGAAAGTCGGTCCTCCCCTGCCTCAATGACAACTTATCAACGATCAGGAGAAATCTTCAAAATGGCCTTTGGTAGTTGGAAGCCAATTGCTTCTCCGCACCCCTCAACATCACTCCATTTTAAACTTATCTTTTAATGTAGCTTTTCTTCAGAGCCGACTGATTTAGAGGCTGATCGACGATTGTGTTGCCAGCCGATTTGTCCTGTATTCCAAGCGAACAGCGACCATATTTTGATGGATTTTTTTACATTAGATACTTCTAAGAAACTTAGTTAACAAAATGAAATTGACTGACCTTCTTTCCCATTTTCGACAGGGCAAAAGTTCGGCCCGGAGTCATTTGAAAAACCTGATTGAGGTGGCAGCTGCTGATGGCGGCTTTGCGCCGGCAGAACTGAACCTGTTGAATGACATTGCCGCCAGAAACGGCATCACCGAAAAACAGCTGGCAGAAATCCGCCGGAATCCCACAGCCGTAGTGTTCGAAATGCCGTCCGAACCCGATGAAAAATTCAGCCAACTGTTCGACCTGGTGACGATGATGTTGGTAGATAAATCGGTGCACGCCGATGAGCGACGACTCTGCACACTCTTTGCCATAAAATTGGGTTACCGGCGCGAGAGCGTCACAGATCTCATTACCGCCATGCAGGCAAATATTAACAGTGGTCGTGATGTAGCGGAGACTATGAGGAGATGCTCTTCTTTGATTAGTTAGAGTTAATCGTTTTGCTCCGGCTGTGTGCGAGCGCGTTTCGTAATTTGCATCGAGAAAACAAGCGATAAGGCTATGGCCGCGACTATATATCTCATGGAACCTGATATATAACGAATTAATAGCGATTAGTCATATCTGACCCATTCTCTCCCCTCAAGCTGATAGCCGTTCTTGATCATGAAGTCTTCGTAGGTCATTCGGTCGTTCATTTTGCTTTCAACCCATAGCGGCTTCCAGTCAACTTCTGAGGCAACGAGTCTTTCTTTCACTGGTCCGCCAATAGGTTTCTCGTAGCCATCCACCGGCGTGACCACCGGTGCAGCAGCTGGTGTCTTGCCATCGACAGAATCTTTGACTTCTATGTATTCGGTGAACTGTAGCTTCTTCTGAACTTCGTTGATCAATTTGTTCTTGCGCCAGACAACGTAGTTGTTCCACTGGCCGACATTCAAACCATTATAAATCCAGCCACCTATATTTTGCACTTTGGTTTTCTTCGGGTCCTTCGCTTTTTCTTCAAGCTCTTTATGAGCGCCCTCGATTGAGAAGCGGATATAATCGGAATCCCACGAGAAACCCTGCTCGGTTTCCTGATTAATGTTCACGCGCTGACGGATCTCCTTCACCTTGTCTTTGGTAACGCCAAGCTGAATAAGTTTCTCTTCCCACGGATATCCCTGGCCAGCCGGAGCATCGAGTTCTTCCTTGGGTCCATTCTTGAAACGGAATTTGATTGCCGTCACTGCGCCACCTCTCCCCTTCTTGATCAGCTCGTAGCTAAACTCCGTGTAGGTTCCTTTGAATTCATCATGAGCAACGTCGAGTACGCGCCGTTTGAAATTTCCAAACGATGGATATTTATCCTGAAGCCCTAATGTTTCCTTGAATGATTCGAGATCTACTTCCCATTCGGTCTTCCAGACCTGGCGCGATCGGATAATCCAATAAAGTGTGTGTGAGACTTCATGCTCAAACTCCCGGAGCGTTTCGCTATCACCTTTCGTGAAGCCGAGCTCGAGCATAGTGAGGATCTTTTTGAACCGTGGCCAAAGATGAATCTCGAAATGTTTTTCGAAGTAGTTGATTTCAGGAAAAGGAGTCATCGACGCATCGGCTTTTTTGCCGAAGTGTTCCATCATGAATGTTTCATCAAAATGAAAAATGCGCTTTTGTAAATTCTCAGAGATCCTTCGAATGTTGGCAGCTTTATTTTTTGTGTCGCTTATGTCGAACACGTAACTGTATGGAACTTCGTACACGAGTTTATCAGGACTGGCCACATGGTTGTTGTCCAGGATCACGTTGTAGGCGCGAAGTTCCATGAGGTTCATGTTTAACTTCTTTGCCTTGATGAGCTCGTTGGGCTTGTAGATGGTGTAGAGCGCGGGGTGACGACTGACTTTTTTCTTCAGTTGTTCCTTTTCTGACTGTGAAGGCGCTTTTTCTTCCAAACTAAGGGACGTAAAAAATCAATAATTTCTTAATGTACAAATATTAATAATTTTTTGGATAACGTACATAAGTTAACATCAAAACCGCGATTTTTTGCTAAATTTGACTTGTGGACAAGCCGCTGTCATTGTACGAATTCAATGCTCTTCCCCAGCAGCAGCAGTTTCAGTATGTCTGGGATAAAGGGGTCTTCCTTACCAACCGGATCGAAGAGGGCTCCCGGTTCAATCTCTACACTGTGGGCGATTTCTTTGTCGAGGTCCGTTACGCAGCCGATGACATGATCAAAGGCCTAAAGTCCTTCCGCAGCACCAAGCCTTTGGATGGGTTCCTGGACGATATCAGCCTCTCTGAGGTAATTAAGGCCAAGCAGCGGTAAAACCTGCGATTCTAGCTCAATTTAGCTTTTAATGATCCTTTTAACGTACTGAATTACGGCGTATTAGACGCAAAACCTTCGATAGCGTAATTCTGTACACAAGTTCCTGCCTCTCTCGACCGTATTTTTGTACATATCTTTTTTCGCCATTCTAAGGCCGTATTTTGGTACATAACTTCAATTTTTGATGTGGACAACTCATATTCACGCCGTATTTGAGTACATGAGTTTTTTGACCCAGCGTAATTCAGTACACAACTAAACCCTCAAAATCCGTAATTCTGTACGCTGAGAGGCGTAATCAGGTACACAACTTGCGTAATTCTGTACATCAAAACCCCCTGTTTTCCACTGTAAATCAATAAGTTGCGATTTTTATAAGATTGTACTATCTGTATTAAAAATGTTTATCCAAAAGAAAGACAGTTAAAACCAGAAGCGGAGTTTTCAACATTTGAGTTGATCTGACCACCCGACGCACCAAATTTTATTTGGTCTGCGAGTTATCCACTGACGAAATGACTGAAAAAAAAGAAATGCAAAATTCACGCGAAGCGTGAAAAAACACTGAAGAAGAAAAGGTTGAATGAAAAAACGAAGCGAGCTGAATACAACACACCGGGGCCGCGAATAACACTCAGTAACACTTAGTAATACGTCATTTTGCGGCAGATTAGGCCATTTAGATCAGTTTATTCCCAAGCTATGCTTTGCCTGGGATACCAACGCCACAGCCGCTCAAAGGCTACCCAGCTGGCAAAAGACTACGGCATAAACCCCCTGCCCTGCCCTTCAATGCCCATTTATTCCGTTTCCTTTTGGCCTGGTAGCCCCGCCAAAGACATTTCCCCTTGCAGGTCGGGAAAAACTAATCCAATGGAAACAATCACCACTATCGAGAATTTACACGTCATTTCGGAAATCAGCGTCTCCTACCGGCCTCAGGTCCTCCCAAGTGAAAGACCGAAGATCTCCGCTGCCGCTGACGCCTATCAAATCCTGAAACAAAACTGGTCGGAAGACAGGATCCTGTTTATTGAGGAGTTCAAGGTTTTACACCTGAACCGTGCGCACAGGGTGATCGGGCTTCAGTACGTTTCAACCGGTACCCTGGATGCTACGCTGGCTGATCCACGTGTGATCATGGCCACCGCGCTCAAGTGCTGTTCCGTTGGATTAATCCTGGCTCATAACCACCCCTCCTGTAACCTCTCCCCCAGCCAGTCGGATATCAAGCTCACCGAGAAAATCAGCGGCGCCTGCAAGTTCTTCGACATGCAGCTGCTCGACCACCTGATCATTTCCCCGACTGGTTTTTACTCATTTGCGAACGAAGGAATATTACCGCAGTAACACTGAGTAACAGCCTGTAACACTCATTATTTCGCCACAAATAACGCGACCGTCGCTTTTCTGTTGCCCGATCTCTATAAAACACCCTCTTTTTGAGACACTGGTTGAACGATCTCCCCTCGCGAGCACCTGGACAGGCTAAAAGACAGATCGTGTCCTATAACGCGTTTAAATCGATTTTGGCAATTTCAATGTTACTTGGTATTATTGTATGAATATCGAGTAACACTCGGTAACATTTTTTAAACTACTTTTTCAACTATGGCGCGAACCATCGCTTTCTCCAACCAGAAAGGTGGAGTCGGCAAGACCACATCAGCGGTAAACATCGGAGCATACCTGGCCAGTAAAGACAAAAAGGTTTTGCTCATCGACCTGGACCCGCAGGCAAACATGACCAAGGCTCTTGGAATCGAGAACCCCGAAGTCACGATCTACGGAGTACTGCTCGGAGAGCAGAAGCTTCAGGCCATTCCCATCCTTGATAACCTTGTGCTGATCCCGTGCGGGTATGGCATGAGCAGTTTTGAACGAGTGAAGGGAGGGGAGCTTGACAATGAGTATCTGTTGAAGGAGATCCTGGAGCCACTCAAGAAGAAATTCGATTTCATTCTCATTGATTGCCCTCCAGCGCTGGGGCTGATCACCGTAAACGCGCTGGCAGCAGCTGACGAGGTAATAATCCCGCTAGAAGCCCAGATTTTCGGCGTAGATGGCCTCAACAAGGTTCTAGACATCGTGGAGAAGGTCAGAAAGCGGATCAATCCCAAGCTGACAGTAGGAGGGGTGTTCTTCACGCGCTACAACAATCGGAAGATCCTGAGCCGTGATACGGCAGACGATCTGCGGGAGCTGCTCAAGAACAAAGTTCTTAAAGCGACCATCCGGGAGAATGTACAGCTACAGGAGGCCCCATCCCTGGGCAAGGATATTTTCTCTTATGCCCCAGGAAGTCCAGGTGCTAAGGATTATGCAAAGCTCAGCGAAGAAATAATGGCGTTGTAACATTGAGTAACACTAAATAACACTTGATAACATGGGTAAGTCATTTAGAAATACCACTTCAAAACCAGCGATCGACACCAAGAAGGATTTCCTGGATCTGCTGGAGGATGAGAACCCCGGAAAGAATACATCTAAGGATAGTCAGCGAGCAGTCCAGCCGACAGCGGCCGAGCTTCCTGAAACGGTACGTCAGACTTTCATTATCGGAACAGGCTACCTGGACAAAATGAAAGACCTGGTTTATACGAAGCGTCGGGCCGGTGCATTTGAGTACTCACAGAAAGATGCTATTCACGAGGCGTTGGATATGCTTTTCAATTCAACAAGCATTACAAAGCGCCCCGTTGAAGTCCGGGTAAAAGAAGAGAAACGAAATTTGAAAATTCGCGAAGGCAGAAGATAGCCACTATGAAAACTAAACAACAATTCGATATCAGTTCGGCGTTTGAAAATTACAAAAGCACGGTACTTGCTGTTAGCAGCGATCTGAATTTCTGGAGATCATTCATAACGTTTTCAATAAAGAAATATCAGGAGCAGCCTGTCAAGCCCGAGGAAATTTTCGCCGCTGGTTTTGCAGCTTTTAACATTTCAAATAAAACAGGTCTTGGCTTCGCAGTAGGATTTGATCGAGGCGGTATTTCGATGAAAACCGAGGATCTTGAAATTCATGCGAAGAATTTGTTCTCCTGGATAATGAATCTTTCAATCCTCAAGATTTATAATGTGATGGAAATTTTCCTGCTACAGGGAATTTGGCTGAAATATTTTCCACATCTGAATAATCCTACACGAAGCAAAAAGGATAACGATGCGTTGATCAATGAAATCAGAAATTGTCTCAAGGCTGCCCAATTACCGGTGGACGCAAAGAATAATCGTTATCTGATTGAATTCTTGAAACTCAACTCACCGGCATTCAAAGATTTTGCGAAGAGAGGAACGATTTGGTATCCAGATATCACCTGGGCTCAATATTTCGAGTTGACGTCCATCATCAGAAATATAGTTGCTCATAAAGGGACTCACGTAAGTTCCGATACATTGAATGAAATGAAATCGAAGTATCGGTCTGCTTTTGAAGCGCAATACGAAGTTGTTCAGGACGGCAACGGAGAAAAGCATATCCGCCCCTTTGAAAATCAAATCGGCGGGATTTTCGATTTAATGAATGATTTTTCGATAAATGCGATAAAGTTTATCAATGACGAAAAGGATTTTAGTTTCTTAGAAGGATATTCCCCAATCGCAAGTAATTAACTGATGGCAATTTCCGCAGACACGCTCGAGCAAGAACGAAAGACCATTTCTAAAGCGGTTGACTCCCAAAAGAAATCATCGCTGGGCCAATACCTGACGCCATCCAGCACGGCGGAATTTATGGTGAGCCTCTTCTCCAAGAAAAAGTGGGAGGCCATAAAATTGCTTGAACCAGGTGCTGGAATGGGATCCCTCATTGTTCCATTTTACAAAGCGTGGTCGGATGGCCAAATAAAAGGCAGGACCTTAAAGGTGACGGCCGTTGAACTAGATCAGGATATTATCTTCCCTTTGGCCAGCAACATTCAAAGATTAAATGGGGTCAGGAAGAAGGCCTTTTCGAGCGAGGTACGGGTAGAAGATTACGTTAAGCTCGCGACACACGCAATTGTTCGAGGAGACAAGCCAGAATTTACACATGCGATTCTGAATCCGCCATACAAGAAAATTAACATTGACTCCGACTATCGTCGCAATCTAAAGTCTGCAGGGTTTGAAACAGTAAATCTTTATTCCGCATTTGTAGGCCTTGCACTACGGCAGCTGGAAAAAGGAGGAGAGTTGGTTGCTATTATTCCACGGAGCTTTTGTAATGGTCCCTATTATAAATCGTTCCGCGAGAAGCTGATCCAGGAGAGCGCGATTAAACATATTCACTTGTTTAATAAACGCGACGCGGCGTTCAGTGATGACGAC
This sequence comes from Cyclobacteriaceae bacterium, assembly GCA_044223825.1. Taxonomy (GTDB): domain Bacteria; phylum Bacteroidota; class Bacteroidia; order Cytophagales; family Cyclobacteriaceae; genus ELB16-189. The sequence continues at coordinate 29,041 of JBGALO010000016.1, forward strand.
GTCCTTCAAGAGAATGTGATTATTCATTTGGTAAAAGGGTCCAAGCAGGGGAGGGTTGTCGTATCCACCTCCCAGGACGATTCTTTTTCGGGGTTTATGTCGCACAAATTTCCCTTTGAGCGGATAGTAAGCCCGACCGACAAGGAGAAGTTCATTCATCTTCCGATTCAGTCTGAGGATCTTGTAATCCATTCTCCCCTGATCACCACCACGCTCCAAGCAATGGATCTGAAAGTATCAACAGGTCCGGTGATTGACTTTCGTGTGAAAGATCACTTAAGAAAACAGGCATCGGCAAAATCAGTTCCACTTTTGTATCCGCACCACTTCCGGAGTTTTGAGCTCGAATGGCCAGCGGTGGATTCAAAGAAACCCAATGCTATTATGGTAAATAGCGCGACGGATAAATGGCTATATCCAAACGGCTACTACGTTATTGTAAGACGCTTTTCCTCAAAGGAAGAAAAAAGAAGAATTACGGCGAGTGTTCTTAATCCCAAAGAGTTTTCTAAATGGGAGAAGATTGGGTTTGAAAATCATTTGAATGTTATCCACTCCCAGAAAAAAGGTATAAAGAAAGAAATCGCTTATGGCCTGGCGGTGTATTTGAACTCATCAGTCGTTGATCAATATTTCCGCCAGTTTAATGGTCACACACAAGTGAATGCTACTGACCTTCGGAACATGAAGTTCCCGGATGAAATACATCTTTCTACACTTGGCCGATGGCTTAAGCAGCGCAACTTCAAGGCGTCGCAGGAAGAAATTGATTCAGCGTTACAACCACTTTTACAGTGAGCGAACAAATACAGCAAGCTATTGAAATTCTAAAGGCACTGGGAATGCCCATGAGCTCTCATGGCGAGCTGCGGGCGCACATTCTCTTAGCCCTTGCCAATATGACTCCGGGAAAAGCCTGGCACCAGGCAGAGTCTCCTATGATGGGAACCCGTGCCACTAAAGATTTCGCGGGTGAACATCACAAAAAGGTTTGGGCGGAGAATTCCCGTGAACAGATCCGCGATGAAGGGCTGCACTATTTTGTTGCCGCAGCCATAGCGTTAAAAAATCCCGATGAACCGACCCGGCCGACGGTGAGTCCGAAGACAGTTTATCAGCTTGAGCCGGAGGCACTCGCAGTTATTAAGTCCTATGGGAGCAAAGAGTGGGAATCGAAAGTAAAAGAATATCGGGCGCTCGGCACTTCGCTGGTTGATAAATATGCAAAGGCCCGGGAGCATTCTTTGGTGCCGGTTAAGATTGCGGAAGGCAAGGAGATAACCTTATCACCGGGTGATCATGGTGAATTGATAAAGAAAATAATTGAAGAGTTTGGACCTCGCTTTGCCCCTGGATCTGATTTGCTCTACGTTGGCGACACGGCGTTGAAATGGGGGAAGGAGTTTGAGGAAGCGCTACAGAAACAAATTGGATTCAAGGTTGGGGCATCCAGCAGAATGCCGGATGTGATTTTGTTTTCGAAAGAGAAAGGATGGCTGTATTTAATCGAGGCCGTCGCTAGCAGCGGGCCTGTAGATGGTAAGCGCTACGATGAACTGAAGGGTCTTTTTGGATCCCTTGGTTTTGGAATTATTTATGTGACCGCATTTCCCGATTTCAGGATGATGGGAAGATTTTTACCGGGACTGATGTGGGACACGGAAGTGTGGGTGGCATCAAACCCAACGCACTTAATTCATTTTAACGGCGACAGGTTCTTAGGTCCTCGATAGCCGCCCAAGTAACATTTAAGATTATCTGGAACCTTGCAAGTTCCTGGTTTACCTTTTTTCTAATGCTCAAATTCTCCAAGATTCGTCATTGGTACTTTGTCAGAGCCAGGCAACGCCTCTGGGCATATTGGCTTTGGATCAAAGCTCTCTTCGGGGGAGGATCTTTTAAGTGGGAGATGGGCGATTGGGAAAAGCGAATGCTCGAAGGAGCGGTGAAGAAAAATTTTAAACCGTGCATCAACCTGGTGAACGCATTCGCAAACGGTGGACAGTATGTAATCAAACTGACCTATGAAGGTGACGATGAGAACGAGGTCACTAAATCATGTTTATTAGAAATCGATAAAGTCCGCCAGGGTATTCCAGCTTTTAAAATTGTGAGCGGGGAACGCCTTACAATGAAGAGCGTTAGATATCAGGGAAGCTATGGTTTGACGGGAGAAATTATTTTTAATGAAAGAGACAAAAAATACGCCTTTGATGCAGATTCTATTTTAGAGTTTAAATCAAACTTTCCCGCGTTGCCCGTAGTCCTTCATGGCAAAATGCCGCGGCTGCGTTCGGACCAACAAGAGCCGAAGCTGGCATACCGCCGCTTGACTGTTCAGGTTGAAGATACGGATATGACTTATCCATCGAATATCCTTGAGTTTGGAGAAAACCACATGACATTTGACCATCCTGCCTGGGATAGACAAAGTTCTCTTATGGGGTTGCCTTTTGTTTCGACGAAAGGGATGTTCACCCTTGTGTCGGTCGGAGAGTTGAATTTTCATTTCTATGCACTCGAGCCAATAAACTGTTTTGTAATTGACTCCCTGCAGACAATAGAGAAACAATCATTTTCTAAAATAGCTGATGCCATCAGGCTTGCCTTCGCATTTCTTTCAGGAAAATATTATCGCGACGACACAATCTGTTTTTCTTCCGATAGCCCAGATTTTTCTACGGTGTTGAACTTTGAATATATCCACGAGGGAAAGTCATTACTTAGCCAGGATCAAATCCTTAGACACGATATCTTTTTCGATCGGTTTCGCAACATGCCTGCGGAACAGCAAGAGGATCTTAAGAAATATCACACCATGTTTCCAGCAGACGTATTTTCCAAACTGGTTTCGGAGATTCATAAGTCAGTTGAGTTCCGCAGGGTGATAGAGCTTGTGGTGAATTCTTCGGCGGCCGATGATGCAGTCCAGAAAGGAGCCATGTGTGCGGTTGCTCTTGAAACCATTACAGAATACGTCAGGAACTCAAAGGGTGAATCTTTGAAGCCTATCAAAGACGTTGTTCAAGCAAAGGCATTCCGGGATTCACTCTTCGCAGAATTGAACAACATCAGAGCATCCCTTTCGGCTGAGGAAGCGACCATTCTTGAAAAGAAGATCGAAAATATAAACTCACCAACTAATCGCGATAAGCTGATCAGACCATTCACGCTTGCTGGCATAACACTTAACGACGATGACATAAAAGCCCTTGATCAGCGGAACAAATACCTCCATGGTGACGAACCTGAAGCTACATCACTTGATGTCCCCCTTCATCTTCATAGTTTGATCGCTAAGCTTGCGCTAAAGCAAGTCGGGTATTCGGGCCATTTTGTTAATCTGCATATATGGCGATTGCTTCATCAGAGCAGTAATCTGATAAAGAGATTTAATGTGAGCGAGGCTCATCCTCTTTTTTTGAAGCTTCAGGAGGGTGACTTGTCCGGGATTGACGATGTGAACCAGGCGAAGGCACTGATAGAGGATTACGCCCAATTTCTTCAACTGGCACTTAAACTCAACAATCTCATTGAAATTGTCTGATGATAATATGGACACAGTGGTAACACAGGAAAAGGTAGCGGGTTGGGCGAACTCAATTGCTGACTTATCTGAAAAATTGGCGCATCAGATAACAAGTCACACCAAAGACGAGCGCGATCTTGAAAGCATCTTGCTTTATCTCAAACTTATCCGCCACAGTACCTTAATGCGCGATGTGTCGAGGCTCATCTTGGCGAACCCAAAACAACGTCTTGCTAACGCTTTCATTTTGCTCAGATGTATGTTGGAGGATTTTATCACCATTTACTTTTTGAAGGTCAATAAATACGATCAACGATTGATTATAAGGTACGTTGCGGAAGGAATTCATAACCGTATTAGAATGATGGAGGAGACCGCCGCCTTAAATAACAAATTTTACAAAGGATCGTTGGAAGGACTCATTCCTTTTAATTATGTCCAAAATGAGAAGAACCGGATACGGTCTAATCCGGACAACGACCCTTTGTTTACCAACAAGAAGCAGTTCAAGCTTAAACGCTTCCCATCCGCGCGTGAAATAATAGATTTGTTACCCGTTGATGACTCGGCGATGGCAAATGTTCCAAGTATTTTAAGTTGGATTCAATATTCTGAATATGTTCATCATTCGGTGGTTTCAGCTAGGGGAGATGCGAATCCGCAGTTCAACGATCTCCAGATTCGTCAGTTAAAATCCACAATGTTATATGCTTTCAAATTATTTGAGTTTGCAAAAGAACGACTAATAGAAAGGGAGTTTCCGTTACAGCTTGAATCATACGATAAACTGAGGGAGGAATTAACGGCCAACACTATAAACAGCGAAGATCTCTGGGAAGACCTTTATACGAAATGATAACCAACATTTGATTATATGGTTTGGCGTTCGATCAAAGAACAGGATCCGGAGCAATCGAGGTATTACCTGGTCACCATTGATAAGGCGGGGGAAAGGATTGTTGAGTATGCTTACTATTTCAGTCGCTGGTACTTTGCGAATCGCGAAAGTAAAAAATGGGAAGCCAATCAAATCAAGTCTGATCAGATAACCCACTTGAGCTTTATTACACTTAACCGGGCTGTTCGGAAGATATGTATGCAATGCAAGAACTCACCGGAGGTAAATGCATTTCTTTCTGAAAAGTCGTTCGGCACCTATTGTATCGAGTGCAACGAGGTCATTGACGAGCACGAATTTGTCGATGTCCCGCCGGCGACCTAATTGAATATTCCGTAAAGGGTAGAATGGACGAAAGTATTTTTTATCTGGAAAAGAAGAGGTGTACACAGTTTGTCGAGACATTTTCTGACCACTCTAAATTCACAAAAGCGTTTCGCATGAAGTATGAGTTGATCAGTGCCTATCATGCAACAAACTTGAATCAAATGGAGTTGGCAGCAATTCGAGAACACGGCCTTCAAATTTCTTCACCCGCTCTGTTGCAAACCTTAGCATTGGCTCGCTTCATTTCGAAAGATGACCCCCAAGAGATTCAAAACAACATCCGAAGCGACATTGAGAACTATATCAGTGCAGGCAAGTTCGTTTATCCAAACAGAGGTGAAATAAACTTTGGACTCAACAAGGCGCAGCTGATGACAGAATTTTACCATTACTTGCTTTTCGGTCCGGAGACATTGCTGCCAATGGCGGATGAGCTAAAGAAGAAACATTCAATATCCTTTCGACAGAGAATGATGAACCACGGTGATCACGTTGTGATCAATATGAAGATTCCCACTGCCCGTGTCGACAAAGAATGGATCGAAGGGATTTATAAGTATGTAGTAAATGGCTTTCCAGAATCTTCTTTAGTTTACTATGAGAACTTGCTAGCTGATAACATTGTGAGGATACAGAAGGTGAGACGACCAAAGGATCCTACTGGGTTTCAATTCTTTTAAACTTTCCCCGAATCCTCGATGAAATCTAAAAATGCCAATCCCATAGTTGTTAGGGAAGGAGTTGACGCGGCTTGATTCATACCAACTGAGTTTACTGAATTCCATTCAGTTTGAATAAGCCTTGTTGTTTGGAGGTCATCCAAGATAAGGTCGAGAAAGACTTCTCTTCCCCAGCCCAAATCATCTGGATAGTATTTTTTGATTACGTCATCGGTTGCTGTTCGGCCATGTCCGAACGGCCCAATGCCTGCATTGGCCAGCCAATTTGTATCATAGAAAATTTTTAAAACTTTTAAGTGCCATTCTGTAAAACGATCGACCAGGTGCAGGAAGTGAATCTGTAATGACTCGGCGTAGGAGGGACCCGGAATAGAATTTATAACGGCGTTGTGAAGGGCTTTGAGTTTATCCTCCTGATGATTGCGTGAAGCAATTTGCGAGGCCTGGATGAAGGCTGTAATGAAACGCGGGTTGTCTTTCAGCGATTCGATATCGGCGCCATGCTGATTTAGTGAAGCGGATACATGCTCCATCCATTCCTTTATTCTTTCCTGGACGGGTGGTTTTATGATCTGGTCCAGGAGATAGGTGACCAAGGACCCGGCCGGCATAATTCCAATAAAAGCTTTACCACCAGTGAGAAACTTATCAGCTGCATTTTCTTTGGGAGGGGAGATTTTTTTCATGAGATCAAAAACCTTTTAGCGCTCCCAAAGCTTGATGATCCAATCGTCATTTCTACTTTTAAAGAAAGAGGCATTTTTAAATTGTTTATCGTTAAGAAGGACAAGGGTTTGCTCCAGACTTGCTATTTCTTGAGCATTAGCCTTTGGGTCAAAAAGTGCTTTCCATATTTCGAACATATCTAAATATCTCTGCCCTTCAATTTCCTCAAAAAAGAAAGTCTTGGTACCCCTTATTTCAAGGTCTTTGTTATAACCTTTAGGATATTGCCGATACACAAGATAAATAACATCATTGCCGCTACTAATCATTGTGGTTTTAATTTTTAAGCTATAAGCTTCGCTCTTATAAGGAGGGTTCCTGTCAGAGGAGTCGATTTTTGCAATTTCATACTTATGCTTTGGGTATGTCATTATTTTTTCCGCAAAGTCCGTCACATCGCTCCAATTAGTTGTTTCATGTTTAAATGGTATGCTAACACGTATTGGTGTACTGGGTGTTGGCTTGCGGACCATTTGCCCAAAAGTGATTACAGGAATTAGTAATAAAAGAGTTGTAATTGATTTGTTCATAATCATGTTTTTTTGGATCGTAGAAAGTGCATTTGCCACATGCTAAAGTTAAGGGAAAGGGCAGGGCCATACAGGGCCTTGAATCAACCTGGTATTTCTATCTCTATGGAATGTTGGTTTTTTATATAGGAAAGCGGTATTTTAGCGTGGGCCCTGTATTAGCGAGACGTGTTTTTGGCTGCCAATAACTACGCTTCGCTTCGTATTGCCAGACCAAAAACAACAAATGCAGTCTCGGTTTTTGCTTGACGCTGCGCTACAAAAACAATGCATCCATGGCACGTCCAACCAAGCCCATAAAGAGAGGGGAACGAATAACAGTCCGCTATTCGAAGACCGAGCTGAAGTTCATTGAAAAGATGGTAAAGGAAACGGGGGTAGAGAAAGCGGAGTTTGTTCGCGGTAAGTCCCTGGACCATGAGATCAAACCCAGGCTTACTGAAGAACAGACGACGGCCTATAGGCAGCTGACAGGTATGGCCAATAATCTGAATCAATTGGCAAAGGCTGCGAACAATCGGGAAATACTCACGCGAGAAATTTTAAAGACGCTGGAAGGGATAAACATGGCCGTAGCCAAGCTATCATGATCGGTAAAGTAAGTATAGGCAAGACCTTTCGGGGCTGTGTCAACTACGTCATGGGTAAGAAGGGCGCAGAGGTGATCACCGCACACGGCGTCCGCGTCGAATCGCCATTATATGCAACTCACGACTTTGACACTATACGAAAACAGAATTCAGGAATCTCAAACGCGGTTTGGCATACGTCCATATCGTTTGCTCATCAGGACAGGGTTACAGATGAATTAATGAAAAAGGTGGCTTCCGATTATCTCGATCGGATGAAGTTAAGCGATAACCAATACCTGATTGTCAAGCATACAGACACGCGTCATCAGCACATGCACATCATTTCAAACCGGGTCGGCTTTGACGGGAAAGTTGTAACTGATCAGTGGTGCAAGAATAGAACGGCAAGAGCCTGCGACCTTATGGAGGAGAAGTATAAACTCACCATTGCGCGCGACCAAAGCCAGGGGATGCAAAAGGTGCAGGATAAAAGGGAAGGGGTCAAAGACGTAAAGGAGGATATCAAGAGAGCTATTGATGACTCTTTGAGGAAGGGAATTTCAAACTATGATTCGTTGAAACGTGATCTTGCTAAGAAAAATATCGACCTTCAACTTCAGAAGCAATCCACCGGGCGCATCAATGGTGTAACCTTCCGCAAGGACGATCTCATAGTAAAGGGCAGCGCCATCGACAAGGACTTCAGTTACAAACGACTTTTAAAAACTCTGGAACAGAATCAGGATAAAGGGTTACGCTATGAAAGATGAACAATTGGAGATTTGGTTTGAAAGTATCGAGACGCAACTCAAAGAGATCCAGAAGAAACTGGGATCCTCCCAAAGTTCAGATGCCAGCGAGATAAAAATAGCGCTCGAGGAATTTATAACAAAGCTAAGCGGGATTAAAGTATCTGTACCGCAGCAGGATCTTAGTCCCATAGAAAAGAAACTTGATTCTGTTCTTGCCGAAGCGCAGCGAATTAGCAAGCCGATGATGGTGAACGAAGTCAGGACCGAGCATTATCTTTTCTTTTTTCCTGACCTGAAGGTCTGGTTGTACGGATTAAAGCGGGCTAAATTTATTTGGATACTTGCGGCGCTACTGACTCTTTCCATTGTCATTAACCTTTACCTTGGCAGTAACTACCGCCACCTTCGAGACTCGGATTACAAATACAGGTATCTCAAGAGCTTTGGAGGCAATGGTGTGAAAGACACGATTAACCGCTTAGATGTTTCTTGGTCAAACATCGAGACAAAATTCATTAAAGTCATCGAGGATCAGGAGGCAATTACGAATACAACAGTGAACAAGCAGCGGAGAATAGAAGACCTTCAAAAAGAACTCGACAGTCTAAAGACGAAATAGATGGATAGTCGCTTCAACCCGGTTGCGTTTGTTGAAATTGTTCTCTTCGCGGCGATCACATTCTTTATTGTGCGTCGGCTGATAAAAAGGAAGCTACCAGAGAAAGGAAAGCAAAGCCTGAATAATGCAAACTTTAAAATTAAAGAGACAGCATTTACCCTTGAGCCGGCGGGGACCTGGGAATATAAAAACCCCATCGTCATTCAGAATCCATTCCGCGGTGTACTTATTACTGGATCCGTGGGATCGGGTAAAAGCAAGAGCATAATCGAGCCGTTAATTGAGCAAGCAATCCTCAAGCAGTTCTCAGGATTGCTGTATGATTATGAGAGTCCGGTTTTGACCAATCATTTTTATAGCGTCTTCAGGAAGGCCAGCACACCCGTTAAGGATTACTACATCAACTTCTCTGACGTGCAGCGTTCGCATCGTTTGAATCCGTTGAACCCTGAGTTTCTGACCTCGAGTGCGTACGCAAGAGAATACAGTCACACGATCCTTGGGAATCTTTCGGATGAATTTGTTCACAAGCCGAGCTTCTGGACCAAGAGTTCGGAGAGCCTCCTTTCCGCGGCGATTTGGTTCCTGAAAGAAAAGCATCCCGACAAGTGTACGATACCTCATGCAGTTGCCTTGCTTTTGACGAGAGATACACGTTTGCTCCTGGACCGCCTGAGCGAAAGTGATGAAGCTGCCGGCATGGTCACCAGTATTCAATCCGGGATGGAGAGCACCAACCAAACAGCTGGCATCATATCGACTTTACAAAATGCGATCGCACCTCTGAATACACCTTCGTTATTCTGGGTTCTTTCTGGGAATGACCTAGAGCTCGATTTGAATAATCCTGCATCTCCCAAATTTTTGTGCATTGCAAACACGCCGGCGCTTGCCGCGACATACAGTCCGATGATCAGCCTGATCTTTAGCGCTGCGCTCAAGCAAATGAACCAACAGGGAATGCAGGAAAGTGTTGTGATCGTTGACGAGCTGCCAACTGTTTATATTCCAAACCTGGACAGGATTCCTGCCACCGCCCGTAAGAATAAAATTGCAACGGTGCTATGTGTTCAGGACTTCAGTCAGCTGGAGGATCGCTACGGAGATAAAAAAACAGAAGTAATAACTTCAGTCCTTGCCAACCAGATTTTTGGAAAGACGACAAATCCAAAGACAGCCGAACGGATTAGCCGCCTTTACGGAAAGGAGGACAAGGAATACTGGACAAAGAGTTATGGAGAATCAGGTAGCTTTGTGAAAGCATCCAATTCCAGTTCGACCTCACAATCTATTCAAGAGCGACCAAACGTTAAGCCGCAAGAAATAGTCAATCTGGAAATCGGCCAGTTTTATTTATCTCTTGTTGAAAGCTGGCATAACGAATTTAAAGTTCGCCTGAAGGAAAACGATTATCAGGTTGAACCCATGCCGGAGCTTACTTCAGCAGATCCGTCACAGATCCAAAGCAATTTCAGGCGGATAAGAGAAGAGGCAGAAGCGATATTATCTGGGAGAGGCTCGGGTGACAATACGGGGGCAGGGGCTACAGGAATTATCTCCTTTGACATTTAATATTATGTTGATTGATCTCAGCGGAAAAATTATCTGGCAACAGGCCGGCGGAGACACGAACAGGAACTACGCTGAAACGTGTCTAACCTGGGGGGTGATCCTGAACGGTCCTGGTGAATATGGCGCCTGGCCGGATTGTGTCGTCGAGATGTCCAAGTATCGCAAGAGCAAAAAGGTGACAGACATTCGACGTTTCAGCGAAGAGATTAAACCTGGTCACCTCGTAGTTCTCAGGCTAGGCACGAACAACGTTGTCGCTGTAGGAGAGGTGCGCGAAGATTATATCTGGGACGATAGCTTTGGTGATATTGATGGCTGGGACCTCCAACATATCAGAAGAGTAAATTGGCTGTGGAGTGATTTAGCTAATCCCAAGACCTTCCCGGTTTATGCCCTTAAACAAGGCGACACCACTCAGAGGCTGGATCCCAAAAGTGAAGTTAATAACTGGCTGACAACACTCGATATCCCGGAGGCGGTGTTTAAGCGATCACTTGTACCGATGCCCGCGGGAGTAAACTATGACACGACAATAAAAGAAGTCGCCGAATACCTTTACGGAAGAGGGGTGTCAGGGAACTCGGTAAACTTCCTCTTAGCCGAGTTTGATGAATTGGTGCGAATTGCAGAATGGTATCACCAATCTCAAACGTGGCCTTCGGAAAGTGAAACGCTTGCTTACCTGGTAGTGCCTCTATTACGTGCTTTGGGGTGGTCACCGCAGCGTATGGGGATTGAATGGAACAGTGTCGACCTTGCACTATTCGATGATCTTCCCAGAAGCGATGAAAACCTGAACGTTGTGGTTGAATGTAAGAAGATGGGAGATTCATGCCTGACTGCGAAGTCGCAAGCGGAAAACTACGCAAAGAATAAACCCAATTGCCAGAGGCTGATTGTGACCGATGGCCAGCGATATGGGGTGTTTCTCAAAGAGAACGACTCTTTTGTCCTGAAGGCATATCTAAATCTTATCCGGATGAGGTCAGAGTACCCTGTTTATGGTGCAAGGGGTATCCAGGAAGCGTTCAGGATAATGGCTCCGGAATTTAAACGACTTTAAAGGGAAACGAGTGGAGAGGCAAGCAGTCACTTCTATAACACGACAGGCAATTGCCGATGAGATGAAGCTAAGCGGCTTCACCTATCATGGGAGGTCCACGGAGCCGGATTTTTTAGCCAGGCTATTCGACCTTAAAGCGATCAAATCAAGAGATCATCGTTATTCAAATGCCTACGATGATATTTATCAGCACATGGTGAATAACAATGATTGGCCTGAGGATTGGATTTATACGGACACGCGAATAAACCTACTATACTCCGACGATGATCTTTACTTGAGATTCCTGGCGGCAACATTACATCCTGCCATCAGGAACGAGCAAACCGAAACGGTTGAGTTTCTCCGAGACATTTACAATAAGCACCTGGCAGTCGATGGATTTGAGATGGTACAGAACGGTGAGATATCGGGTCGTCCTGTTTTTTCTGGCCGGGCAAAGACGATCGGTGGGGCAGGAGAGGCAAAAAGGAAGGTTGATATAAAAAGGTATCTCAATACAGAATATGTCGCCTCAAAGATTAATCTGATGCATGAGTCCATTGATAAAGACACGGATCTTGCGTTGGGTACTGCTAAAGAGCTTCTTGAGACTACATGCAAATCCATACTTCGTCAAAAATCAATTGAAATAAACAAGGACTGGACCTTACCGCAGCTTTTGAAAGTGACAATCGAATCCCTGGATTTCAAACCGAAGTATGCGGACGATGCGGCAAAGGCTGAAAAAGCGATCAAACAAATTCTTGGGGGAGTTTCAAGCATCGTTCACGGCGTAACGGAATTGAGAAACTCCTACGGAACTGGGCACGGAAAGGAAGCAGATTTTAAAGGCCTTGAAGCCAAGTATGCAAAGCTGTTTGTTGGCGTAGTATCTGAGGTGGCTGTTCTCTTTTTGGTCACTAATGGTGAGGCTGCCGAACTGGTTGAAACCACGGATAATTCTGAGAGCGATCTCCCGTTTTAAACCGCCTTTTTTAATTGACTAGGAAATTTTGACTATGGAAAAACTAGGGACTATTATTCCTATGGATGATGACACCAGAAGGCTCTACTCAACTTATGACTTTGAGTACTTCCTGGACCGGCATATTCAGGCTGCGAATTACAATCAGAAAGACATTGACACGATTCATCGGAGTTATCAGAGTGAAAAGGACGTCGTGAAGCGTGACCTCAAGAAGAACAGGAAGCAGGCACTTCACTTCTATGACGGGCATATTCGGAAATGCCATTCGGGTGGTTTACTTCCTTCTTTTTTTAACCTTGACGAAACACGGGCATACGATCTCACTGACTTCGACGGGATGGGAAAAACGCGAGCTTATTTCGAAGCATGGAGTAGGGCAGAGCGAAGAAAGATACGGTGGAAGAGCTTTTGGGACGTGACAATAAAAATTGGCGCGATCCTCGGCTTTGTTGCCACAGCTGCGCAGATCATTTCGGCATTCAAACAAACTCCATGATACAACCAATTGATCCAGCATGGGAGAAATTCATGCGTGTTTCCCACCGGCTTCTTCTGAAGGCTGAAAACCATCGGTTCAACGGATTGAAAGCAAAACTTATACCCGAAGGTTCAGGTGTTTATCTAATAACCCTTGTCGAAAAGAAGATTGAAATTCCTTTATATGTTGGTCGCACCAAGAACCTTCGGCGTAGAATTTATACTAATCATTTAATGGGGAGCGTGGCCAACGCCAGACTTAAGAACTATCTTATTAAAGATAAAACAATTGAGTTCATCAATTTCCCACATGAAGCCAAAGCTTATATCAAAGAATTCTGCCAGGTGCGGTGGATAACTGAAGAGAGATTCAAACAGTTCATGCCGGTAAAGCCGATACGACATGCCTACCAGGTTAGGGGTTTGCTTGAGTCCTATGTGGTTTCAAAGCTGTTCCCGCGATACGGCATTTACGAAGAGCATTGAGCTATCCAAGAATAACTTTCAAAAAGCGCATCATTTTCTTATCCGGACCTGTCCCTTTGTATTTACATGCTCGTATTGCCTTCCATGCATCTTTTTTCGACAAACGTTGTACGATTTTGTCGGCAGATTCTATAACAAGCCATCGGTGATCACGCTGAATCCATTGAACACCAAATTCACCTTTTAATTCGACACCTTGTTTTAATTCGAACGTTGCAACCCGCAAGTCTTTGTCTACAAGGGCTATCTTATAATAGTCGTCCGAACGGCCAATAAGAAAGCACTCTTTGCACTGTTTCAGGCTTTTGATTTTTTGAAATATGTCTTCATAGATGACGGGGTTCTTTTTATATCCAAGCTTTACCAGAAGCTTGTTGACAGTGTCAAGATGCTTGGCGGTTTGCGCGACGAATTGTGAACCGCCTTTTTCAGCCAGATCAGCGTAATCCATGTTTTTCAGATCGATAAAATTTTGATCATCGGCCAATTCGCTGAGGCGTTCATTCAGGCAAGAAGTCAGCATCAATTTTTCTCGGGGTGAAATTTCCAGATTCATAAATTTGGATTTTTTTGGGTGATTATAAGGTTCTGATCAGTGAACCGGATTCTTTCCGCAGTTCTGTCTTACCATTATTCAGCTGCACCCGGATATCGGATCCCATAAATTTTGCACTGATGGCATTTGTTGACACAATCGTTCGGATGAGGGAGCCGCTCTCTTTCCGTAATTCGACTTTTCCGTTAGCGGTAGTCACCAGCACAAGGGTGCCGTCATCGTTGAGATCCGCGCCTATGGCGCCACCGGTGACAATGGTTCTGATAAGGGATCCGGTATCCTTCCGGAGTTCAACTTTTCCATTATTTACTTTTAGTAGATTCATCCGCAGCCGGTTGTTTTTTCTTTACTTTTATTCGCAACGAATTTGAACAAATTGTTCCGTACCGGTTCGTTGTAACGACCAAAATTATTTTTTTAAATTTTCCCTCATTGATTAATTCCATAAGCCTGGAATCTCTTATCGTGAATCCGTCGCTCTTATTGAATTTGAATGCGATTGGAGTTTCAGTCAGATGAAATTTTCCGGGATGATTGAAAAACATCTCCCCCAGAGTGGCATTGGGCGGGACATTCCCAGGAATTTTATTTGGTAACTTAAGATACATGCTGGTAATGGAAATTTCTTCGCCTTGAGTACAATTGATTTCATACTTAAAGCTGATCATTGCTACTTTCTCGCCTGTGATCTGTTTGGTATTGTCTTTAATTTTTACCGTGAATTCCCTTGTGATCACGTTTCTCCAGGAGGACCGGTATGAGAGCAAAAATGCGGCGGCGGTAACAAGTACACCACTGGCGAGGCCAGCGATAACATTGACCCACTCAATTATTGATGATTTTTGATCCATACCCTATTTGGTGAGCTGATTGAATTCTTCCAAATCTTTTGCATTGATATGTTCCTTTAAATACTCGCCAAGGCCCACGTCGTGCTTTTCCATCACGTAGCGGGTGAATGCTAAAATAGTTTTTCCTTTTTCAAATCCTTCCTTTATCATTCCGCTTTTGAAAGGTTCATTCAAACCATCGATCCATTCTTTCCAATCTGCTTCTGAAGGATCGAGATCTTTGGCTGCTAGGTGATACCGGTAGGTAGCGTTGCCAACCATAAACATCAGTTCATGAAAACGCCGGTCCTCTGGTGCGCAATGAGCAAGGAAATCTGCTTGAGCTTTGTTTCGTTCCGGATCCGGGTGCGTCATTTAAAAAATTCAGTTTCGTTGAAGTCTCCGTACTCAAGATAGCTGTACCCATCACTGATAAGCCGGTGAGAGATTAGATTACCTTGGGGTGAGTTTTCATGTACTACCAGAACGGCTTTGAGAGCCAGCGACAACCCATTGATCGACCATTGGGTGGTCTCAGAGATTCCCAGTGAGGAAGGATTTCCACTTAACTCATCAAGTTTCTTGATCAAAGAAGAATTGCCGGCGAGCTCAATGGTCGGGATTTGGAGTGAGAAATTTTTGAACTCGTAACTCATTCGTCGTGATTATTCGAAAATAAATATTTGCTGATCGACATTTTACACTTATCTTGTAACATACTGTAATTCAAATAGTTACGTTATATAACATGGATTATGTTAAGTAACGTTCTGATTGCCAATGTTTTAACAGACCATATTCAAAAATGACGCAGGCGCTCTTACAAGAAGGCAGTCACGCTCGGGAAATTACTTATCTCATATCTTGCGTTGCTCAGACGCAGGCGGGCAAGAGTTATTTGTACGTTGGTGTGGATGCTTATTCAAAATACGTTTTCCACCTGGGCACCTTTCCAGATTTCGATGATCACTCTTTTCGCAAAGCGGTTAAAAATTTGCTGAACGATAAAATGTTTCAACAGGCGTCCGGATCTTTCACACTGGTCCTCGGTTTTGGGAATGAAATTATCAAGCAAATACAAGAGGAAGTTGCATTAAGTGGCGGTTCAGTGATCTATGATCCCGAACGAGTTGTGAGCCATGCCTGGCCAATCATCGAACAAGCTGTTTCCCAATCCTCAAAACTGAAGCTACAGCCAGCGTTGTCAGTTTAAACTTCAAAGGGGTTTATTTTGTGACTCCATCTCCGCTCGCAGCGCATTGACAAAATCGGCCATCAACTCAAATGGCCTAGTTGACATTTCTTCAACATCAAACGGTTTTTCACGGCGTTCCAGGAACGTAGTTGTTAGGGATTCGTATTTTTCTTTAAGAGTCTTGAATTCGAGAAGCAAGTCCCTAAATTTTTGAGAGTTGAAATCATATTTGAAAAGGTGACCGTATTTCACATTGAATGAGTAAAGGGTAAAATAGAAATCAGTATAAGTGTGTGTGATTTGGTTTGTTTCCGTCAGAAACCGCCGTCGCGACCTCAAGTTGTTTTTCTATGGGAAAGCCGGCGACGATTTTCATAGGGGCAAAAGCTTTATTATAATTTGCGGGCACCATGTTAGTTTCTTTGAAGTATTTGGTGAGATCCTCATAGGCGGCAAGCTGCTTTTCGAAAATGAATAGTCGTTTACTTTCAATGTTCCCCTGCTGTGCTACCATGTACGTCAGGTAAGCAAGTACGACAAGGCTTAGCAGAGAGATTATCGGGTTGAGAGTGCCCCCAATGTAATCCCCAAGAACCCCCCACCCTCCTGGATCCTGGGCAAAATTGAAATCATGAAACTGCCAGAAGTAAACCATGGGTGGAACTACTATCACAATGGCCAACCCCCCGAAAACAAGCACGTATTGTTTCTTAATCATCTATTCGGCAGCAGTTCATCAACTTTTCCCGCTCACTAAGATAGGCATCAAATTCTATCAGGACCGAACTCTACGCTGACAGGGTCTTAATTTGCAGAAGTACTGAGGACAATCCGGAGATTTGTTATATCAGATTAACTCCTTCAGAAGTTTTTTGACTTTTTGAAGTATTTAATAAACAAGGTGACGTATTCATGTATAGAGCTTTTACTCTTTGAACCTGTAATTGAAGCAAGCAAAACGATGATAATGTACCAAGCAACAACATCCCTATCATAGTCGTAAATCAGTATAGAACTTTCAGGCTCAGAAAATCCCAAAATCGTGCCCTAACAGGTGTTTTCTAAACCCCCGTATTTCTGTATAGACCTTCCTCAAGCATTACTCCTACAAGGTGACGTATTCATGTAATGGAGCTTTTACTCATTGAGCCTGTAATTGAAGCCAGCAGAGCGATGATAATACACTAAAGCAGCAAAATCCCCATCCTTTATTTTGTATTGTTAGGAATCCTTACTAAATTTACCTGGAGCTATAGTGCCTAATGACAAATTAACCAACACTAAATTATGAAGCAAATAAAAGGTTACGATTACGGGAAAACGACCCTTGAAAAGTCACCAGTATCGATGCAGGATCTTGACCTGCTAAAGAAAACGCTTTTGTGGTCTGATGATGACAACCGCTACCTGAAAATGGCATGCGAGGTGCTTGAAGACCAAACCAACGAAGTGCTAGATGTATGGTACGGCTACGTAGGTGGAAACGAGCATCTGGTCCACTATTTTGGAAAAAACGGTAAGCCCAACATGGACTATCTCGGTACGGTAAGGGCAAGATTTGGACAGTGGATTTTAGATTTGTGCCAAAAACCCTACGACCAGAATTGGCTTAACTATCAACACGAAATTGCGAAGCGACACCATACCACTAAGAAAAATCAAACTGATGGGATGGACACGGTGCCAATAATTCATTACCGCTACATGACTGCATTCATTTATCCGATTACAGCAACGATCAGGTCGTTTCTAGGAAAAAAAGGTCATTCACAAACTGATGTGGAGGGAATGCACAACGCATGGTTCAAAGCTGTAACACTTACAGTAATTCTTTGGACGTATCCTTACATCAATAAAAATGAATTCTGATTTTTAATCATGCACACATGAGAATGAAAACAATAATCCTTATGCTTTCCGGACTTCTTTTTACCGGAATTACTTTTGCTCAACAGAAAAGCACTCCTGCGGGCTATGCTTACGGAACAAGTGCTGTACCTAAGTCGCCTTTTACCTTAGAGGAACTTAAACTCTTACAACAATCACTGTTGTTTGGCGATGAAGATGTAAAATATTTAAGAATGTCGCATGACATTTTAAAAGACCAAACGAATGAGATTTTAGACGTTTGGTATGGATTTGTAGCATCTACCCCGCAGTTGGTTTACTTCTTTGGAAGTAAAACCACAGGCCAGCCTGATGGTGAGTATTTGGCCAAAGTGCGCGAACGTTTTGGAGTGTGGATACTGCAAACCGCAGAAGCAAATTATGATCAAAAGTGGTTAGACTATCAATACGAAATTGGATTGCGCCACCATTCGATAAAGAAGAACAAAACGGATAAAGTAAATTCAGTGCCAATCATCAATTACAGGTACATTCCAGCACTTACCATTCCTGTTACCACAACCTTAAAGCCCTTCCTTGCCAAAAAAGGAGCAACCGCTGAAGAGGTGGATAAAATGTATAATGCCTGGGTGAAATCCGTTTTGCTTCAAAGCATATTGTGGGGCCAGCCATACATAAACAAAAGCGAATTTTGAGTTTGGCATTTGGCCGGATCGTCTCCGTTGAGGTCCGGCCATTTATTTATCTGTTTGAATTTATCCGTTAAAATTAGAAAGTATGAAAGTAGCCGTTTGGGATACCTATGTTACCCGCACCAATGGTGTTATTATGAATTTTGATATCATCGTTCCGGAAACCATGACCAATGAAGAATCGGTATTCAGCTATGGAAGAGCCTACCTGAAATCACGCAAAATGCCCGACTACCCGCTTACGGCCAACCAGTGTTCCTTTTGCCACATTGAAAAGGCAACCGAACAAATGGCGCAGGACATTGAAGAGAAAGGCTATCATATTTTGGAATTAAGAAATTGCAAATGAAACTTTCTCTTCGATACAGCGAAGTTATGAATGACCAGTTTAGTCTCGGTGATATTAACCTGATGATGGTTTTTCAAATCAACTGCCCTGGATGTTTTATTCATGGCTTTCCGTTGCTGAGCCAACTTCAAGCTCAATATCAAGGTCGGCTTTTGCCATGTCTACAGCATTTGAGGATTTTGAGTTAAACACGATGGAGAATACTCAGTTGCTAATTAACAAAACTGAGTTTGTCGGTGAGACCTTGAAGGCGCATCAGGCCGGGCTATTTAATTGGAATAAAGTATCATTTCCGGTATTGGTTGATCAACAAGTCGAGCAAATTGATTTGGTCAACCCGTTGTTCATTGATAGCATCATACAGAACAGGAGGGAATGGCAATTGGCCGCTGAGCCGGAAAAGCAAAAAGTAAGGACGGCTCTTGGAGATTATTTTATGCAACTCCCGGAATGTGGCTACACATTTTCCACGAATCTAATGCAAGGCACACCTACGTTTACGTTGTTTAGCAAGAGTATGGATATTCTCTTGGGATGGTTTGGTCATGCAGATTCGAAGCTTATAGCGGAAAAAATTTCTACTTTTATCACAAAAAATAATGAATAAGTCTCCTTTTGACATAGACCATCAGAACAAAGATATTGACAGCCGGATTGTTGCCGCTTTGGAACGAATTGGACAAGCCTTTATGGTTTTACTCTGGAACGAAAGTAAAGATTATTCCAACAGCCCCATCCAACTTCGAGTATTGATTTTCTTGCTGTATCATAATGAAGAGAAGCGAAAAGTCAGCTATTTGGCCGATGAATTCAATGTGACCAAAGCAACCATCAGCGATTCAGTTAAAGTACTTGAACAAAAAGGATATATCAGCAAAACATACGAACCTCACGATACGCGCAGTTACGTCATTCACTTAACCGCAAAAGGGAAAGAATTGGCTAGACGGACGGCATTTTTCGCCGATGAAATACTTGAGCCCATAACAAAGCAGCATGCTGAGGATAAAGAGAACATGTTATTTGGTTTGATGAACCTCATCCAACATCTTAACAGATCTGGTGTCATAACAATTCAACGCATGTGTAAGACTTGCGTACATTATTCTGCCGGTAGTGGATCTAAACCACATTTCTGCAGATTACTAAGTCAAGATTTGACTGAAAGTGAACTTAGATTGGATTGCCCGGAACATGAAAATGTAGTTTAACTATGGATAATTCCTATACACCAATTACGTACGATTGCAAAGACTTGCTTCAAGACGCAATTGCGCAACGCAAGTCAGGTAAGATTTTTTTCTTCAATTCAGACAACAAACTTGACTCTGTTGAAGGCGAAATTGAACAACTGGTTGAGAATGAAGATGGGTTGTTCGCATGTATGACATCTCCCGCTATTGTTAGGGTTGATAGAATAGTAACGTTATACGGGAATCCATTTGCCGCTTTTTATGAATATGACGCATATGCCAATGCTTGCCTTGATTGTAAGGGAGGTTATGACTTTGAATAGTCTAAACCTCACACATTGCCGGGCCGAAATAGAGTTACGGTTAATCAGGAAAAATAATTTAGCTATTAAATGTTAGGATTTTAGCCCTTGTTTATGTCCTTCTTCTTTTTCTTAGAATAAAGTTCACGAGCTTGGTCCTGCGTCATGGGTCTCTGTTCGGCCAGCAAGGCCGAGTGATGAAATACGGGTATCATCCATTGCTTGGGATCGCCTATCTTTTCAATTATCATTCCGTTTTGCAAAACGATCTGCAGTGTTAACAGGTTTGATGTATCAAACAAAGCGAGTCGATCAGCCATAGATTTATAATGTGCAAGCAATTTGAGTCCAGTTTCATAGCGGGCCCGGATCACGTCAGGGTTGACGTTGTGACCCCCGAGCTGCACCCTTTGTTTTACACGAGCGATGCATGTGTCGAGATCTGTAGACAGGAATGAGATATAAATCTTATATCCGAGAGCTTGCAAGCCCTCGAAAGATTTATATGTTTCCACATCAGCCAGGTTAGTTTCAATAGAAAAGGATTCTCTTCTGGAAACTTTTTCATAAAACAACTTTGTAGCTTCTGAGTTGGCGAGCTCTTGGGTGTTGAGCCCTTTCGCCTGCGAGCGTAAAGTTTTTGCAATTAAATCCGCGTTGATGTAATCGACTCCCTCCGGAACCAACTCCTTAAATGCAGTCGTCTTGCCGGCGCCATTCGGCCGAGCTACAACATATAATACAGGTACCAATTCTTTGTATTAAAGAGAAAGATTTTTTTCCCTTGATGGTGCTATTTTGCTAAGGACCGGCTTCTGTCCGATCGAAGCAGCGAGCTCAACAACGCGCTTGAAAATTCGCTCTGCGACCGCAATTCGTTCAGCGGGCGTCATATCAATGAAGTCTTTTTTTGCCTCACCTTTTTCGAGTACGAATTTCAATTCCTGTTCCATCCTGCTAATTTAACGATTTCACCTCAGAGTTGGTTTGCCTGTAATCATCATTTCTTTTTCTTGGCTTTTTTGACCGCAGTTGCACGTTGTGCCTCACCTTGTTTGGCAAACATTGACGTTAAAGCCATCCAGTTTTTCGCCACAAGCTTGCGTTCTTTGGGCGTGAGTTTTCCGAAGAGCTCTTTCTCGATCTCTTTTTTCTGCTCGATGCGCTCGTAGGCTATCGCCTTGATCTTTGCCATATTATGTCAGTACCAAAAAGGGTTTTTCCGATTGTATCGGACACATCTGAATGCTTCTTTTTCCAAGCCAAATAATGAGCAGGCAAATGCGACAGTGTCTCGTCTCAAACTCTCTGCCCAACAAAGTATTTCTATCACTAATTCTTTGCCATACCATTTAATAACAAGATCCTTTGCCTGATGATTACCGTGGTCGAAAACTCTCTCAACAAACCAGTACGGGTTGGTTTCGACTATTTTTTTAAGGTTAGCCTCGTCTTTTGGTACATCCCAGAACAATGCTATCGATAATTGCTTTCGTTCCTCTTCCGGGACAACCCATGTCCTCTCAGTTCCGTGCCAGGGAGGAGTATTTTCTTTTAAGTGTTTGGCATGGCATTCGAATGCTTCCCTCTCCACACCCAGTAGCGATGATGCGATGGCAACTGTTTCCCTGGACAATCCTTGTGATCTGATTAGGACTCGCTTAACGTTTTCCTCGCCGTACCGATCGACAATCACCCCCATGTCAGTTGTGGTTCCATTCTCAAATGCTCTCTCGATCACCCAGTCAGGATTGGCGTCAGCTATTTGGTCGATTTCTTCCTTCTGATAAGCAGCATTTTGAAAAAATTCATCAGACAGTGCTTGTACAAATTTGGATTTGCTGTCAGCATTCATATCAACAAAGATAATTAATGAATTGTTGCTTCTGGCCGGAGTGAAGTCAAGATTATTGCGAGCCGAAAAGGAGATAGCAGTAATAATAATCACATCATTTTTATTGCAAAGGACGGGTTCAATTCCCGGAGTGCAGCCAAGAGCTTCCGGCATAAACGGC
>JBGALO010000008.1:0-272850 GCA_044223825.1 Cyclobacteriaceae bacterium
ATCACAAGTATCTGCCTTATGCCTTTACTGAACAAGGAGTGGCGATGCTATCCAGCGTGCTCAATAGTCCGCGGGCAATCGCTGTAAATATTCAAATCATGCGATTGTTTGTCAGGATGAGGCAGATGGCGTTGGAATATGCCGACCTGGTAAAGAAAATCGAAAAGCTGGAAGAGAGTCAGTTGAACAATCGTCAGGACATATCGAACATTTTCAAGTTAATCCGCGAATTGCTGGAGCCGTCCATAAAAAATCGCGAGCCGGTGGGATTTAAGATCTCCCAAAGCAAAAAATAATCATCGTTTTTGCCCATCTTGTCTGGCTCAAAAACATAACCATGCGTTTAGGTCAAATTCTCTTTGCTGTTTTTATTTTAAGCTCGTGTACCGAAAAAAAAGAAACACACCCTCAGGACGCCAGGCAGTCCGCCGACAGCCTCTTTCGCGAATACTATGCGTTCAAGATGCGCATCAATCCGATTGAATCTACGAAGGCAGGAGAATCGAAATACAACGATCGCGTTGAAAACTATATTTCGGACCCTTATCAGAAGGAATTGATTTCTTCATACGAATCATTCCGCACTGCGGCGCAGAAATATGACTCTTCTGTGGTCACCCCATCGCAATGGCTGAGTCTTGGTGTATTGAAGTGGGACTGTGATATAAAACTTGAAGGGCTGCGTGATTCGCTCGTTACGATCGCATCGCCAATGTTCGACATGCCTTCTTTTGAACTCACGCCCATCATGCAGATTCAATCGCTGCACCTTTATATGTCACAACTGGCCGGCGGAAAAAGCCTTCAACCATTCGTTACGGTTACCGACTATGATAACTGGTTAAGGCGTGTGGAAGATTTTCTTCCATTCCTGGATACGGCGATGGCGAAAATGAATGAAGGAATTCGTAAGAAAGTTGTTTTACCAAAGGTTGTGATCCGCAAGATGATTCCACAAATCAAAGACTTTGTAAAAATGCCTGCTGAGCAGCATTTGTTTTATACACCCATTACAATGATGCCTGAGGCTTTTCCGGCAAGCGAGAAAGAAAGATTAACTGCTGCTTACAAAGACATGATTACCAACAAGCTTGTTCCAAAGTATGCGCAACTCCAGGATTTTCTGATTAACGTCTATTTGCCTAACGGCCGGGAGACCCACGGCATCAGCGCCGTGACACACGGAAGGCAAGCCTTTGATCACCTTATCAGATATTTCACAACAACAGGACTGACCGCGGAAGAGATTCATGCCCTGGGAAAAAGTGAAGTGGAAAGAATTTCTGCCGAAATGGAAAAAGTGAAGTCGGAGATCGGCTTCAAGGGAGACATGAAGGCATTCTTTGATCATGTGCGCACGAGTAAGAAGCAAATGCCTTTTACTAAGCCTGAAGAGGTTATCGCAAATTTCAATGCCATTCATGATCGCATCAATTTGAAGCTGGGAGATGTATTCGATCTGAAGCCGAAAGGAGGCTTCGAAGTGCGTCGTACTGAATCATTCAGGGAAGCATCGGCCAGCGCCGAGTTTCTTCCTGGAAACAAGGATGGTTCGAGGCCTGGGATTTTTTATGTGCCAATCCCGGATGTGAAGTCTTACAACAAATTTGCAGATGAAGCTTTGTTCCTTCACGAAGCGATACCCGGGCATTACTATCAGCTGACCCTGCAACAGGAGAATGATGAATTGCCTGAGTTCCTTCATCCGGAAAGCATCAGTGTGTTTGTGGAAGGCTGGGCGCTATATGCAGAATCGCTGGGCAAAGAGCTGGGGCTTTTTGAAGACCCTTATCAATACTTCGGAATGCTGAGCATGGAGATGCACCGCGCCATCAGGCTGGTGCTGGAAACCGGAATCCATACAATGGGCTGGACACGTGAGCAGGCGATTCAATATTCGCTCGATCACGAAGCGGAGCCGTTGGAAAAAATCATTGTGGAAGTCGAGCGCTACATCGCCACACCAGGCGCTGCACTATGTTACAAGGTTGGTCAGTTGAAGATCCGGGAGCTGCGCACACGCGCGGAGAAGGAACTCGGAAGCAAGTTCTCAGTAAAAGAGTTCCATAATCAGGTCCTGAACTCGGGTAGCTTACCCCTCATTTTGCTTGAGAAAAAAATTGACGGATGGATTGGTCAGCAAAAACGCAATTCGGCACCCACTCCTTAACTCCTTAACTCCTTTACTCCTTAACTCTTTAACTCCTTAACTCCTTAACTCCTTAACTCCTTAACTTCTTATCTTTACAGTTCAATCGAAAACATGGCTTCTGTAAGCACGGTAGATAAAGAGAAAGGAAAAGTTGACACAAGGGTACTTCTGCGCGGATATGAGCTTATGTGTACCGCGCGACGCATGGCTGAGCTCTATGACGAGCAAAAAGAAATAGCTGCGCGTTACGTGCACAGCACATCCCGCGGCCATGAGGCGATACAACTGGCAGCAGGAATGCAACTTCAGCCCCATGACTTTGCATCACCCTATTATCGGGATGAATCGATGCTCCTGGGAATGGGACTTCAGCCTTATGATCTGATGCTCCAACTTATGGCCAAACGCGACGATCCGTTTTCAGGAGGTCGTAGTTATTATGGTCATCCGTCAATCAGAAGAAAAGGATTCCCTACGGTGCCGCACCAGAGTTCGGCAACCGGCATGCAAGCTATCCCCGCGACCGGTATGGCTCATGGTATTTCATATCTCGAGTCTCAAAAACTCCTGAAAGGAAAGAACAATCCTATTGTACTTTGTTCACTTGGTGACGGATCAGTTACTGAGGGAGAGGTTGCCGAGGCGTTTCAAATGGCCGTATTGAAAAAGCTTCCGATTATTTACCTGGTACAGGATAATAACTGGGGAATTTCCGCGACCGGCGAAGAGATGCGCACCATGGATGCTTATGAATACGCTGCCGGATTCAAGGGTATGGAGCGCATGCGTGTAGACGGCGCTGACTTTGCCGCCAGTTATTCGGGAATGGAGAAAGCGATCAGGTTTGTTCGTGAAACCCGTGGACCGATACTGGTCCATGCTGCCTGTCCGTTGCTTGGTCATCACACGTCTGGTGTGCGCAAAGAATGGTATCGCGGAGAGGATTTGATCAAACACCAGGAAAGCGATCCCATTGGGCGGCTTGAAAAATTGCTTGCCGCTGAGGGTATGTCGACGGCTGACCTGGAGCCCATTCGAAAGAGAGCTGCTGCGCTTGTGATCGAGAATTTTGAGAGAGCTGCCAAATCCGCAAATCCAGACAATGATGATTTCGATACACACGAGTTTGCTCCAACGGATATCATCGAAGAGCGTGGAGTCCGTGTGCCGGAAAAAGGAGAGAAGACGATCATGGTCGATGCCGCACTGCATGCAGTGGATGAGATTTTGAGAAAACATCCTGAAGCATTGTTCTATGGGCAGGATGTAGGCCGACGACTTGGAGGAGTGTTTCGTGAAGCGGCGACGCTGGCTCAGAAATATGGCGACGAACGCGTTTTCAATACGCCTATTCAGGAAGCCTACATCATTGGTTCTACCGCGGGCATGTCGGCGGTGGGATGCAAGGCAATCGTTGAAATACAATTTGCCGATTACATCTGGCCAGGAATGAATCAGTTGGTTGAAGAACTTTCAAAGAGTTGTTATCTCACGAAGGGGAAATTTCCGATTCAGTCTTTGATTCGGGTACCGATTGGCGCTTATGGTGGAGGAGGTCCATATCACAGCGGCAGCATTGAGTCGACATTGCTGACGATCCGCGGCATTAAAGTCGTGTATCCTTCAAATGCTGCTGATATGAAAGGATTGCTGAAGGCCTCATTCTATGACCCGAATCCTGTTGTACTCCTGGAGCATAAAGGATTGTATTGGAGCAAAGTGCCAGGAACACAGGATGCAAAAACTTTTGAGCCCGACGAAGATTATGTTATTCCATTGGGGAAAGCCGATATTGTGCTCAGGGCTGACGAGGAAAAGGTTACCGATGGATCTTCGGCTGTAATTATCACCTATGGAATGGGTGTCTACTGGGCCAAGGAAGCTGCCAGACAATTTGAAGGCAGAGTTGAGATTGTCGACTTGAGGACACTCAATCCGATTGACTGGAATTTGATAGTTGAGTCTGTAAATAAGCACGGACGTGCTTTTGTGTTGACAGAAGAACCTCTGCTCAATTCTTTTGCCGAGTCGTTGGCTGGCAGAATTTCGAAAGAGTGCTTTACCCAGCTCGATGCGCCCGTATGGACGCTCGGTGCCGCTAATCTTCCCGCGGTTCCTTTGAATGCTGAGTTGGAGAAAATGATGCTGCCGAATGCGGAGAAGGTAGCAAATGCCTTGGGAGAACTACTTCGATTCTAGGTGGCACCGCAATTTTCCTGATTACGTCTTATTTCGGACCTATCCTGCTTTTTGCAAATTTAAAATGTAAAGCATTGAACACTGGACGAAAGCGTTTAACCTGACTGTACTTTTCGATTACCCGCCTTTTACATTTTACATTTAGTGTTTTGCATTTTACATTTCACCATTTCCGTCAGAACGGGTATCCTATCCCCACGTTCCATATCACTGGCTCCTTAATATTAGAGTAGGTTCCATCGGGATTAAGTTTTGCGTAAGGTTTAAAGAAACTCAGCCTGTCGAGTACGAAGCGGTCGCCGGGAGCCCGCGCAGGATCCCATGCCTTGATACCGATGTCAAGCCTGAGCACCAGAAAATTAAAATCGAAACGCAAACCGAAGCCAGTGCCGATGGCAATTTCACTGAGGAATTTATCGAAATAGAATTTGGTGTTTCCTTGCTGTGCCCACGATGCGACGTTTTCACCTGATGCATCCGGTGGTTTTGACTGTTTGAATGACCAAACGTTTCCTGCGTCGATGAAGATTGCACCGTTGACAAATCCAAATAGCTTTTTGCGCCATTCCACACTTCCCTCTAATAAGATCTCTCCGGGCTTTTCATACTGATAATTGAACGTTCCGTTGGAAACGGGATTAGTAGTAAGGGGCGGTGGGGCGGAGCCGATTCCGAGACGTCGGGGCCTCCACGCGCGGACGCTATTACTGCCGCCCACGAAGAAATATTTTTCATAGGGTAATGAGCCGTCAGAGCCGTATGAATAAGCAATCCCGGTGTTGAATCGGTATGCGAGAGATGTATTTCTGTCAATCACCTGCTTTTTTCGGAGGTCAAGCCCCAGGCGGATATATTTATATATCTGGAGTCCGTTGTCGATCGCAATCTGTGGCGTGTACAAATTGAATAGTGTTCCACCGCTTTCTGCCGTGACCCGCATAAAGAAAGAGCTCCGGACCGCATTTCCATAGTCATTCGGATTCCATGTCATCGTGAAGATCATGGAACTGACCAGTGAAGGCTTGAACGAGTTCTTCAGATTGTTCCCCTGATTCACTTGCAGATAGGTAAGGAGGGAGTCAAAAGATTCGGTGAGTGTCGATTGAATTACCTGTAAATTGGTGAGCGTAAAAGAATATTGAGTCGTCTTTTTGTTCTGCCAGGTATAAGTGTTTGACAACGTTACGTTTGACCGCTGGTATTCAGGGCGATCCGTGTAGGTATAACCGGCAAGCAATCGTGTCTTTGGGTTATATTTTCCAAGCACCTCAAAATATTTGCCCACTGGAAACAAGAATTGCGGAAACGTCACTGAGGTATTGATACCTGCTTCTGTGCTTTTATACACGCCACCGATTTCCGTTGCCGCAGCAACTCCTTCAAATCCAAATCTTCCGTTCAGTTCGAATATCTCGAGCCCTTTGAAGATGTTTCTCTTCTTAAACGACAAGCTGTAGTAAGGTCCGGGAAATCCCTGCGTTACTGTCACGCCGGCCTCATTTGTCCATGCATACCGATCGAGCGGGCTGGTGAAGATGTTGGCGATAAATTTCCCTCCCGACGTATCATAGTTAACATTCACGAACTTGAAAATGTCCAGGTTGGCAAGCTGACGTTGCGTAGCCAGCGTATTAGACCGGCTGTAGAGGCTGTCGTGGTGCAGAAACGCCCTGTTCCTGAGAATCTTCTTGCTGTATTGATCGATGAAGTAATGGAAGCGCACGTCCTTGTACATAACGGATTGGCGTTTTGTCCCGCGGGGCGACTTAACACTTGCATCGGTCACAAAATTCACGGAGTCGATTTTGAATGTTTTGTGACTGTCGTGATAGACAGGGTCAGAAATGGACATCTGCAATGCGATGGCGTGTTTGTGTTTGTAGGTAGTGTCAATCTGGAAATCGATATACTGTTTGCTGAAATCATAGTAGCCATGATCCTTCATGATAAGATCAAGCCGGTCTCGCTCATCGCTTAATTTTTTCTGATCATAGCGCTCGCCAACTTTGATCTTACTTTCTTCTTCAAATTGTCTTACGAGCCGAAGGGCTGCGCTGTCAGCGACGCGATAGAATATGGTGTCATAGATAAAGGGTTGACCCGGAATAAGCGTATATTTTATTGACACCTTTCTTGCCTTTTCCCGGAATTCCGTTTGGGTCTTCCCCTCGAAATAGCCGTGAGTAAAAAGATAGGTGTTGAGTTTATCTACCGTCGCCTGGGTGCTTACTGAATCGAATATTGAAACCTTTTCACCCCATTGCATTGGCAGGTTGCCGTTCTCAATCTTAAAATTGAATGCATCACTCTTTTGTTGTTTTCTAAATTGTAGGTTGGCGATGCGACGCGGGTTCGTGGTGGCGGCGATCTTTCGATCGAATTTTTTCTCCTTGAGCTCTTTCTTCCTGACGAAGTCTGTTTTGCTATGGACGGGCCAGGAAGTTTCCTTGTTGAAAGAACGCAAGCCCCAGTAATACATCCAGGTTAGACTATTGAATACCCAGAGGAACTTCCGGTTCGCCTTTTGGACATAAAAATCATTGAGCTCGGATTTGTCGAAGCTTTTTGGCGCCTCGATGGACTGGTTATGCAATAGCTTTTGATCTTTTTCCAGGTAGCGCGTTCCGCCGCATCCTGACAGCATAAGACACACAGCTAGTCCGAATGAAATTTTGGTAACTTTCCGAAATAGCCCCTGTATGCTTTCTAAAGCCAAAGTCCGCTTTGTTAAACTCTTGCAAGTAAAGAAATACCGCCAAGCGGAGCAATGCTTTATCGTACAGGGAGAGAAGGCAGTGAAAGAGACCCTGTCTTCGGGATTCGTCGTGCGAACGCTACTAGGAACAGATGATTTTCTCCACCAATTGGATGCTAAGCTGTTGGAAAAGTCGGGTGAAACCATCCCTGTTTCGGAGAAGGAGTTGACTGCCGTCGGGTCGGTTGAGTCGAACAACGCCGCGCTTGCGGTAGTGTCGATGCGCCCCAACCGCCCTCCTCAACTTCCGTTACGAGATTTTGTTCTTGTTTTAGATGATATCAGGGATCCCGGTAACCTCGGCACGATCATACGCACCGCAGATTGGTATGGCATTAAAAATATTATTGCTTCACCAGAAAGCACAGACTTTTATAATCCAAAAGTCATCAGCGCGACCATGGGCTCATTTCTGCGCGTTGAAATTTTTTACACTCCTCTTTCCGAATTTCTGGAAAAACTTTCAGTACCTGTTTATGGAGCGCTGTTGAAAGGGGAGAATGTCCATAGTTTGAAGTTTGCGAATGCGGGCGTGCTTGTGATTGGTAATGAGTCCAAAGGGATTTCGCCAGCGGTTGAAAAGCTCGTGACGCACCGGATAACAATCCCAAGATTTGGCGATGCAGAATCCTTAAACGCCTCAACTGCCACCGCCGTGATCCTCGACAACATCAGGCGGGCATCATAAGAATTTCTGACTCTGGTTTGCAGACTCCTCAGACATCTGGTGTGCTGCTTCTTTTCCGAGATAGCCATCGATGAGTTTGTGACCGAGGTAAATCAGGGGTGTAAGCACGACCGCTGCCGTAAACTTGTATATGTAGTTGGTGATCCCGATAGCAAGTATTTGCTTATTCGAGAACGTACCATAGAACGCAATAAAAAGCACCACAAAGCTGTCGATCAATTGTGATACGATGGTTGATCCCGTTGCCCTAAGCCAAAGCATTTTGGAGCCTGTGATTTTTCTTAGCCTTTGAAAAACAAAGACATCGGCTAGCTGACCAAGAAGGAATGCGGACAATGATCCGGCAATAATTCGTTGTCCCTGCCCGAATATCTTGTTGAATGCAAAGTCCATGTTGAAATAATTTCCCGCACTGTCCGCGTTATTGGCGTCAAGCCACCAGGCAGCAGGTGGAAGTCGCATCGTGATGAATACGACCAGAAATGAGTAAGCAATAAGCCCAGCCGCGAGATAGCTGATCTTTTTTACGCCTGGTTTTCCAAAATACTCATTGATGAGGTCCGAAGTGATGAAAACCACGGGCCAGATGACCGCTCCTGCAGTGAGGTTGAAATCCATGGTAAACCCGAGGATGTTGAGGTTCGCAGGTTGAAGTCCAAGCGCACCCTCGGCCGAGAATATTTTTATGCCGATCATCTCTGCCATCAACGCATTCGTGAGGAAGACCCCCGCAAGGACCATGAAGAGATTGTGTTTTTTCCGTTCGAGCATGGGACTGGGTGATGGGTACTGGGTTCTAAGTTCTGGGTTCTAGGTTCTAGGTACTTGGTGTTAGTCGTTGGTTACTGGTTCCTTCTTAACTCTCACTTTTTATACCTCTTGGAAAAAGCCCAATATAATAACATCCTCTTCAATCACTGCGCCCCGGCCCCCAGAACCCAGGAACCAGAATCCAGCTTTCAATCCTTCAACTCAAAACTTTCCCCTTCGATCGCTAGTGCTGTATTTTCAAAGACACGTTTCGCTTCTGCTAAGACAGGATTCAGATCCTTATAGCGAGCGGAAAAATGTCCGATGATCAGCTTGCCGACTTTAGCGTCCCGGGCTACGCCAGCGGCATCAGTAGTTGTGCTGTGCCTGGTCTCTCTTGCTTTTTCGCTTTCATCTTCAAGGAAAGTCGCTTCATGATACAACAGATCGACACCATGAATTTGTTGAGTAATGCTCGCCTCAGGCTGTGTATCGGAGCAATACGCATAAGAATAAGACCGGCGTGGCGGCAAGGTGTAATCGTCGCTGCGTAACAAAACGTTGCCATGACTATCAAAAACGTCTTCACCACTTTTCAGCTTTACTATTTGTTGCAGTAAGAGTCCATCCACCTTTGACTTATCCATCCGACGACTCTTGACCTTCTCGCGAAAGACAAAACCCGAGGTGCTGATCTTATGGAATAAGGGCAGGGTCTCGACAGTGATCAAATCATCTTCGAATATTCTTTCGATTTTATTTTCGCTCAGCGGATGAAAAATAATTTTATAGTTGAGTGATGACTTTGAATGCTTGAATTGTGCCAGCAAAATTTCTTCGAGACCGCGGAAACTGTAGAGATGAAGATCACTTTCTCTTTTTTGCAGATGCATTGAAAACAGCAAACCGGTCAAGCCCAGGTAATGATCGCCGTGAAGGTGGCTGATGAATACGTGATCAATCTTATGGATGCCGAGGCCAAATTGCATAAGGCGCAATTGTGTTCCTTCGCCGCAATCAATAAGAAAATGGCGATTCTGGATAATCAGATATTGTGAAGATGGGAACCTGCCGTAAGCAGGCAGTGCTCCGCTGGAGCCAAGGATGGTAAGCTTGAGCGACAATTAATTTGTCTCGTCTTTCATATCTTTTTCAATCTCATGCATGAAGACACTGTCTACTGCTTCTTCAACAGAAGGTACAATGCTCAGGACGCTATCCAGTTGTGAGATTTTGATAAGCTTCATCGTGTGATCAGAAAGTGTCGCGAGAACAAATACGCCACCGTCTTCCTGCAGGATACGATTACCGACCAGCAACGCGCTCAAACCGGAGCTATCCGTATATTTTACTTCAGCGAGGTCCAGGATAATGTTCCGGATTCCTTCGGCGTGCAGCGTGATCAGCTCAGACTTGAGGGCGGGAGCCACGTTCGAGTCCAATTTCTCTTCGTGCAGGCGGAGGAGGCTGTATTTCTCCTGTTTGTCGATCGTATATTTCATCGGGTGTTCTGATAAACTGGCGTAAAATTAATTCAATTTAGGTAATTAACGATGCTCTGTTCAATTCGTTCTGAAATACTTTTAGCGCCGAGGACGGCGAGTTTTTCTCCCGTCATTTGCTCATAAAGTTCGCGATATCGGTCTGCGATGGACGTGACAATGGCATCCGTCATCTCGGGAACATGCTGCCCATCTTTACCCTGAAACCCATTTTCAATAAGCCACTGTCGCACGAACTCTTTTGATAGTTGTTTTTGGGGTTCACCAGCAGCCTGTCTTGTTTCATAGCCGGACTTATAAAAATACCTGGAAGAATCTGGTGTATGAACTTCGTCGATCAGAAAGATCTTGCCGTCGTGTTTTCCGAATTCGTATTTCGTGTCAACAAGTATCAATCCGCGACGTGCAGCCAGCTCGCTGCCTTTCTTAAAAAGTGTAAGTGCGTAATTTTCAAGTATTGCATAGTCTTGTTCACTGACAAGTTTCTTCTTAAGAATATCTTCCCGGGAGATATCTTCGTCATGACCCACGTGCGCTTTTGTTGTTGGTGTGATGATGGGCTGGGGGAGTGGATCGTTTTCTTTTAAACCTTCAGGGAGACTCACACCGCACAACAATCTTTTGCCGCTTTTGTATTCGCGTCCGGCATGACCGGCGAGGTAGCCACGGACAACCATCTCCACCGGAAACGTTTCGCATCGAAATCCAACCGTAACGTTCGGGTCGGGCGTGGCCTGAACCCAATTTGGAACAAGGTCCCGGGTCTGGCTAAGGTTCAGCGCTGCGATTTGATTGAGTACCCGCCCTTTATCAGGAATCGGTTTCGGAAGGACAACATCGAACGCGGATATTCGATCGGTGGCCACCATCACCATGCGGTCGCCGAAGTAATAAACGTCCCGGACTTTCCCGCGATAAAATCCTGTCTGACCCTTGAATTTGAAATTGGTTTCTTTGATGGCATTCATGCGGGCAAAGTACGAAAAGAGTGCCTACTGCTTACTGTCGACTGCCTACTTTTCTTCCGCCAGAATCCCCGCCTTGAACACGTATGTCTTCACCAACGTCCCATTCTCATCAAACTCCTTCCACTCTTTATTCTTTTTCCCTGCGATGTATTCACCCTGCTCTTTGATCTTGCCATTTTGATGAAAGCTGGTAAAGAGGCCGTGCGGTCGACTTGCCCGGTATTCGGCGACTGACTCCTGCTTGCCATTTTCGTAATATGTTTTTACCGGCCCGGTGATGAGATTGAACTGATAGGTTTCCTCAGTCTTCTTTTCTCCGTTGGGATAGTATTGCGTTCGTATTCCATGCAGCTTGCCGTTATCGTATGTTTCTTTGACTGATGGAGTTTTCCCGTCGTTGAAATAGTATGTCCAGACACCTTGCTGTTTCAGTTTCCTGAAATGTTTTTCATATGACTGTTTCCCCTGTTCATCGTACCCTTCTTCGACCACGTCGACGCCGTTGAGCGAAACAGTTTCTTTGGTTTTCACCTGTCCATTGGGATGATATTCCAGGTTACTGCCGGTTTTCGCCCCTTCCTTATATTGAAATCGATGACGCACTGTGCCGTCGGGATAATACGCGGTGTTATCGCCAACCAGACGGCCTGCTTCGAAGAAACCTTCCAGTAACAGGTGCCCTTCTTTGTCATAGTTCTTGAAACTGCCGGTCTTTTCACCATCCTTCATGGTGGATACAGTCTCGAGTTGGGAGTTAGGATAGTACTTCTTATAGTAGCCATGGATCACGCCGTCTTTGAAGTTAGCCTCTTCTGCCAGCACACCCGATTCATAGTAAAGTTTTGTCGGACCGTTCGGCTTTTTGTTTTGATAAGTAATTTCTTTTTTGACTTTTCCTGAGGGATAGTATTCGCGGACAAGACCGTCCGGCTTTCCTTTTACGAAATTCGTTTCCTGCTTCGTAAGCCCCGTTTGATAGAATGACTTCAGGCTGTCTACGAGTAGGTTGTTTTGGTAGTAAGCCTTCTGAATCTGCTGACCTGTTTCGTCATATACTTCAACCGCACCATGGCGCATCCCGTTGAGGTAGCTGATCTTTCGTTGAACTTTTCCGTCAGGAAAGTATTCAAGAAAGGTGCCGGAGCGCCGACCATCATCATAGACGCCCTCCATCTCCAATTTTCCGTTGGGGTAATACCTTTTATACGGGCCCTGCAAAATCTCCTCGTTGTCTTTCAGGACGTAGTAGTCCTCCTGAATGAATTTTTTTCCGGCGTCAAAAAAATGCTGCACGCGCTTTTGAGCCAGGGCACATTGACCAATGCAAACAAAAAATAATAGGTAACGAATCATTTCGGAAATGCCCCAAAGCTAAACGAAATAATTGTTGTGATGTTGTATGCTAATTCAGCCGCTCAATCACAATGGCTGATGCGCCGCCGCCACCATTACAGATTCCGGCAACTCCGATCGATGCATTATTTTGCTTCAGCACATTCGCCAACGTGATCGTAATGCGCGCACCAGATGCCCCGAGCGGATGCCCCAGTGCGACCGCGCCGCCATTTACGTTTACTTTTTCCGGATCCAGTCCCAGCTTCATGTTATTCGCGATGGCAACTGCTGAAAACGCCTCATTGATTTCATAGTAGCCAACATTCTTCGCATCGACACCGGCAGCTTTCATCGCCTTTGGTATCGCGATAGACGGTGTAGTCGTAAACCACATCGGATCTTGCGCTGCATCAGCAAAGCCGAGGATTTTTGCGATCGGCTTCAAGCCAAGTTCCTGCGCTTTTTCCTTGCTCATTAATATTACTGCAGCAGCGCCATCGTTGATGGTCGAGGCGTTGGCGGCAGTCACGGTTCCTTCTTTGGTAAAGACCGGCTTAAGGCCCGGAATCTTATCGAAGTTTACATTCTTGTATTCTTCATCCTCTGCAAAAAGAGTTACATCACCTTTTTTGCCAGTAATCTCAACAGGCACAATTTCGTCTTTGAATTTGCCTGCCGACCATGCAGCCGCTGATCGCTTGTATGAGTTGATCGCGTACGTGTCCTGATCCTGGCGGCTTATCTTCATTTCTTTTGCTGTGTTATCAGCACAAACACCCATGGCGCAATGGTTGTAGACATCAGTAAGTCCATCGAAGGTAAGTCCATCGGTCATTTGACCATCACCATATTTATACCCATACCTGGCTTTCAAGAGGTAGTAGGGGATGTTGCTCATGCTTTCAGTACCACCTGTAGCGACGACGTCATTCTGTCCGAGCATAATAGATTGGGCTCCAAGCATGATAGCCTTCATTCCCGAAGCGCAAACCTTATTCACTGCGGTGCAGGGAATTTCAAATCCCAGTCCGGCGCCTGCGGCGACTTGCGTTGCCGGTGCCTGACCCAGGCCTGCAGAAACTACGTTGCCGAAAAAGACTTCATTGACATGTTTAGGATCAAGGCTGATTTTTTGCAAAGCGCCTTTTAGCGCGGTTGCGCCCAGCTTGATAGCACTGACACTGGCGAGCGCACCTCCAAAACTTCCTATTGGTGTTCGAACAGCCGCAACGATGTAGACTTCTTTCATTTGGGAGTATTTAAACCTTAAACCTTGAACTTTGAACTTTGAACTCTGAACCTTGAACTCTGAACTGTCCCCACTACCAATCCGGCTTGCCCTTACCTTTCGGCTTGGTTGCCTTACGTTTATTCTGTTGTAAGTACTGAACCTCCTGGTTTTTCATTGCTTCGAGGACCATGCGTGCTTTCTCTTCGCTGATCTTCATTTCTTTTAACTTTTCAGAAACGGAAGGAGGGATCTCTTTACTGTCTTTCTTGTCTTTGTTATCCTTGTCTTGCTGCTCCTGATTTTTCTTCTGCTGCTCTTCTTTTTCTTTCTGTTCCTTATCCTGTTGTTCCTTGTCTTTTTTCTCCTGGTCCTTCTTCTCCTTCTCTTGCTGATCGCCTTTTCCTTTTTCGTCTTTGTTGTCTTTATTGTCCTTCTGATCTTTCTGATCGTTCTTCTTGTCGTCCTTCTTCTGATCCTTGTTTTGTTGCTTTTGTTGCTCTTCCTGTTTTTTCTTTTCCTCCAGCTTCTTCTTTACCATTTCATAGTTGTAGCGGGCTTCGTCGTTGGTAGGATCAGCTTTCAGCGAGTTCTTAAAGTAATTCAATGCTTCTTCGACTTTACCGTTGCGATTCGCCATTACCCCGAGTTGCTGGTTTGCGAGCGATCTGAATTTCGCATTCGTGCTGTTGGTGAGAGGCAAATAGCTGTTTTGCGCGTTTGTGGTATCGTTCAATTGGAAGTATGAATGAGCGAGATTCATTGACACCTCGTCTTCTTTAACGCCGAGCGAATCGACCAGTGTTCGATACTGTTCCGCAGCTTGTTTGTATTCACCACGCTCAAAATGATCCTTTGCTTCGGACTTTACCGAATTGACCTTGCTGATTTTGCCCGGCGGATCAATAAATAAAAGAAGTGCAAAAAAGAGGTACTTCATATGGCGACAGTCCTTACACTTAACAAAATATCGGCAGCCAGAATCAACAGCGCTGCCAACAGAAAATAAAAGTAGCGATTTGCGGAAACATCAACCAGGCGCGCGTCGCGGGTTTCGCCTTCGATCCGGCTGATCGTGCTGATCAGACGCGCCACATCGTTCCCTGAGTCATTTATTTCGAAGTACTGTCCCCCGGTTTGGTTGGCAAGTTTTTGCAGAGATGAAGAATTAAGTTTTGACACGACAGTATTTCCGCGTTGGTCGGTTTTGAAGCCACGGCCCGTGTTGATCTGGCTACCCTGTTCGGTACCGATTCCAAGTGTGAAAAGTTTGATGTCCTTGTTCTCAACGTCTTTTGCGATCTCTTCGGTATCTTCTCCGAAATCCTCACCGTCGCTGATCAGCACAATCACCTTTGATTTCTGATTTGTGCGCGGACCTTCCTGGTCATCGAGTTTTTGCAACGCCATCTTGAGCGGTGGTCCGAAATCGGTCCCTGATGCAGGCACCAGGTTAGTGTTCATCGTTTCAATGAACAATTCGAGCGCATTCTGATCATAGGTAAGCGGACATTGCATGAAGGCCTCAGATGAAAAAATGATAACGCCGATCCGGTCAGAGTTAAACGCTTCAATAACCTTTTTTAGTTCAAATTTGATTTTTTCCAGTCGGGTGGGAGCAATGTCAAATGCGTCCATCGACTTCGACAAGTCGACACAGATCATGATGTCTTTACCCACAGATTTGATTTCGCGTTTGGAGTCGCCGAACGAGGGACCCATGAAAGCGATGATCATGAGAACAAAAAAGACAGTCCTGAGAAGGAGTTTAGCAAATACGGCTGAGAAAGGAGTGTTCAGAACCCTGCTGATGCGGATGACTCGGATCAGGTAGAGAGTGTAAAAAAAAGCAAAGGCGAGGATCAGGATTGCCTCAAACCAGCCGAAATCGCGAAACCATACCATGCGCCAAAATTAGATGCTTGAGGCTGAATGTCGATAGCCGTTGCTGGAAACTTTGATTCTCAAATTTCGTGACGATCTGTTGAGGCTGGATATTGCCCATTCCCCAACTATTAATATCTTCGCGCCCTCGTTAAGCTTTCGGGGCGTAGCGTAGCCCGGTATCGCGTGGCGCTTAGGCGCCAAGGTCGTCAGTTCGATGTAACTTTGGATACAAGTCATTCAAAAAGCGGCCAGCCCCTCTTTTCTTTATTTTATTTTCAAGCGCAATTGCCGCTGACCTACCAGTGACCTCCAATGACCAAATTAATTCCCATGGTCTTCCCGATCGTATGGATTTGGTTTCGCCAGCGTTATGCTCTTTGAGACGATTTGCCAATCCTGAGGTATATCCTGAATAATATTTGAGGGTGGTAGCACTGTAAAGAATATAGACCGTGAACAATATCAATGATTTAGGGTCTCAATTTCGTTGAACCCACACTTCTTATTATTAACCTTCATACCCGGAATTCCTGATAAAATTTTGCAAAGTCCAGGCCATTTGAACCGAAGAAGACTTACGGAATCGGAGAACTAAAAAACTTTATTGCCCATTCCCCAACTATTAATATCTTCGCGCCCTCGTTAAGCTTTCGGGGCGTAGCGTAGCCCGGTATCGCGCTTGGTTTGGGACCAAGAGATCGTCAGTTCGAATCTGGCCGCCCCGACATGAATAGCCTCGCAGAAGCGGGGCTTTTTTGTGATCAATAGCCGATTGGTCGAGCAACATTGAGGTATTGAATGCATGGTAAAATTGGGCTGTTCGCCTATATTTGCCGACTGTTTTCGCAATTGCCTGTTCTCTGGAGAGGTGGGTGAGTGGCTTAAACCAACAGTTTGCTAAACTGTCGTACGGGTTAAACTGTACCGGGGGTTCGAATCCCCCCCTCTCCGCCAAACTTCGCGGTCCACAGCACGATGCCATGGCCGCGTGGTCAAGGTCTCGTAGCTCAGCTGGATAGAGCAACTGCCTTCTAAGCAGTAGGTCGCTGGTTCGAATCCAGCCGGGATCACGTTTTTTTTATCCGGAACGCTTATTTCAATTGGCTCCGATACTGGTTATTTTTATACCCATGGCACGGAGATTAAGTAGTTTGAGATGAAAGCGCCGTTCGTAACTCTCTGTTTGATATCCATTGGAATTTGCAGTTCGGCCCAAACCGGTCCCGCCGGTGTCGGCACCTCCGCGAACAACACGCTCTGGCTTAAGGCAGACGCCGGCACTTCTACCACTACAAATAATAATCCGGTCAGTGCGTGGAACGATCAATCGGGCAATGTCAATCATGCCACGCAGGCAACAGGCGCTTTGCAGCCAATCTATGTTTCTTCACTGATGAACGGCATGCCTGCGATCAAGTTCGATAACGCGACTGGCGCTGCCAACTCCGACGAACTCGTCATAGGTGATAACAATAATCTTGATAATACTGCTGGCCTTACAATTTTTACCGTAACACAGCCTAACAATCTTGACGGAAGTTCGGCACGCGCGATTATTTCCAAACGCCAGGGAACGAACAACAATGAATCGTACATGCTGTTCTATTACACGTCGGACAAGATTAATGTGGATGTCGACGGAACAGGAGATCGTTTCCCGACGAATACGACGTTTGTCAATAACACCAACTACATCGCCACACTTGTGTACGATGGTACGTTGCCGGCTGCAACAAGAGCACAAATGTATGTTGGGGATCAATTGGAAACTCTTCCGGTTCATTCTGAATCGAGTACAACCATTCCGAACTACCTTTCCAATGTTACTATCGGGACACTGAATACTGGTGATGGTCGGCCCTTCGGAGGTCATATCGCTGAAATAGTGCTCTATACGAAGGCGTTGAATGCGGCCGAGCGGATTATTGTCAGCAATTACCTTTCGTCTAAATACGCCATAGCGTTGTCTGCAAATGACAAATATGCTGGTGACACGCCCGGAAACGGAAATTACGATTTCGAGGTGGCGGGCGTCGGGACCGAAGCCTCTGGAAGTAATGCTTCAGTGTCGTCAGCGATTACAGGAGGATTGAGCGTCACACAGGTCAGCGGCTTTCAAGCTGGCGATTACCTCGTATTCGGACACCAGAGCGGCGCCAATTCGGTAAACACGAGCGACATCGGCGGTATGACGGGCGCCAACAAAGCGCGTTGGAATAGAATCTGGTATTTCGATGTTACCAGTGCTGGGGCGGCTGAACAGGAAGACATTGTATTTGATTGTAGCGATGGCGGTTTGCCAGCGGTACCGATTATCCCATCAAATTATGTTTTGCTGCGCCGCAATGGAACAAGCGGCAACTGGACCGAGGTGACGAACGCAACCTCAATTTCAGGAGATCGCATTACGTTCGCAGGCGTAAGTATCACGCTGGACGGCTACTATACATTGGGCACGCACGACGCGACCAATAGTCCGTTGCCAATTTATTTGAAGAGTTTTACTGGTACAATGACACCGGCAGGTGTTGAATTGTTTTGGACGACATTAACAGAAAAGGACAATCAATCATTTTCGGTGGAGCGCTCGGCAGAAGGAAAAGAATTTGAAAGCATCGCAGAAATCCCAGGGGCAGGTACATCTTTCGTTGAGCGAAAATACACCGCGCTTGATCCTATGCCGTTGGAAGGGAAAGGATACTATCGATTGAAACAGATCGATGCGGACAAGTCATTTACCTATTCAAACATCATTGTGGTGGCTAGCCAGGAGGCTATTCCAGACATAAAGGTTTTTCCCAATCCCGCTTTCGATAATATCAATATTCATCTTACCGGGCAATGGGCAGCACCATTCATGAAAATATTCAACGCAAATGGGCAGTTGGTTTATTCGGCAAAAGCGCCGGAAGGTAATTCTGCTCTGAATGTGAGCGTTGGTGACATGCCGAAGGGCTTGTATCTGCTTGTTGTCACCAACGGATTATTAAGTCGTTCAGAAAGGTTTCTTGTGCGTTAAGCCCGCGATTACTCGCCTTTCGCACCTTTCAGCAACGCCCCTGTCAACGCGGCGAAACCCGCGGGCAACCCACCAATCACCGCCGTTAAAAGAAAAAGGAGTGCTGGAGTTTTAGTTGGAAATATCCTCGCAACTTTCTCAGTCATGATGGACTGCGTCTGCACGTCGATCATGAATGCTGTTACAAACCAAAGGAGGCCCACAGCCAGAAGTCCGGCGAAGAAAGCGACCCAGCCGTTATTGCCAAAATAGTAGCCTCCAATGAACGCGCCAAGCGCAAGGGTCCACCATGGGAGAAAATATTGCAGCACAAGGCAGATAACAATTGTAAAAAGAGTTTGCTTCAGGAAGTTCATTTTGCAACAGTAAGTTTGATCGATGTGAATTGAGTAGCAGCCAGCATTTCCGATGATGTCACGAAGTTCATTTTGTAATAGCGCGCCTTGGTCCAGGGTTCAATCATATTGTTGTAGAAAGGACTTCCAGGATTACCACTTTGTCCTCCAGGATAAACACCCCAGGCTTTGATTCCATCTTTTTCCAGACTCACAACCATTCGCCATGATGGCCCGTGAGTTTTTGAATGCGCATTCACAATGTCATGATTGCCCCCGTGAATGACGTGGTAGCTAAGCGCCTCCTGTCTGAGCAGGTGGCCTATGATGGCATCTTTGAATGGTCCCCATGCCGGTGCTTTGCTATTTTTCATTTTCCACTCTTCAATGTTCTTGACCCCAATGGCAAAAGCTTTTCTCACGATCTCCTTTGCTGTTTCCTTCTCGGGTGTTGCGATCTGATCGAAAAACGAAAAGTCTGGTTTGTTCTTAATAAGCCAGATGGTGTTGAACGTTGTGGGGTCGCGCATCTCGACATGTGCGCTGTCCATTTCATCCCAGATCAACGGCATCAGTGCATCCCACCAGGCTTCGTAATAGGAGGCGCCCTGTGAGTCGATATTATTGTATAGGTCCCAGGATTTCAAAATGGTGTAGGCTTCTTTCTCTGAGTTATTAAGCGCTGTTGTGTCAAGGTGGCTCAGGAACATGGGCAGACTTTCAGCAGCTTTCAGATTGTAATTATCGTTCTGCAGTTTCATCATATCTGCTGGCGTCACGTTCGTGGACTCATTCAATACCTGATTAATTCTCCTGTTGCGGTAGGCTTCGAAAGATGAACCACCAACATAGTAAGGGTAGGTGAAGTCGACGGGATATTGATTGGCAGAACTTGCGAATCCTCGTGTCGGGTTCTTGTACATCACATTCTGGTCATTCGGAATGAATGCCTGCCATTCATTGGAAGTCTTCGTCCCATCGAGAATGAATTTACCTTCCTCTTTGCGCCTGACGGGATACTTGCCCTGAATGCGCATTGCGATGTCACCATTCACACATGCAAAAACAAAGTTCTGCGCCGGGCTCGAATAATGATCCAACGCGCCCATGTAGTCCTTATGATTCTTAGCCCGATTGAGCTTATAGAATGTCATGATCTCTTCGGAGGGGTCATGGGCAATCCAGCGAAAAGCAAAATCAGCTTCTTCACTTTCCTTGTGAAAACTTTCGTCAAAGACAACAGGTCCATGATGCGTGTAAGTGATTACATCACGAAACGTGGTTCCATTTTTTACGATGAAATCTTCCGATACCGTAGTCGAGGCTTTCCACACACCGTCACTCATATATTCTTTCTTTGATGCATCCTTGAATTGGACTTTGTACCAGTCTACCAAGTCGCGCTGTGCGTTCGTAACGCCCCAGGCGATCGAGTCATTGAAGCCGCTGATTACAGCAGGTGAACCAGGTAACGATGCGCCCATCGTATTAACTCCTGGTGCATTAAGATGAATAATGTACCAGATCGAAGGCAAGCTCAAATTCAGGTGTGGGTCGTTGCAAAGTATCGGCGAGCCCGTCGCAGTCTTCGAGCCACTGACAGCCCAGTTATTACTGCCGACATCAGGAGGTGATTGTTGCAGCGGCGCGAGCGTGACAAGTTCTGAAGGAAGCGCCATGGGAACACTATCGAGAGGAACGGGTTTGAAATTCCACTTGCCTGCGTTGTCGACGATGGGATCGCCAACCGGTTCCTGATCAGGATAGAGAATGTCAAGTGTTGCCTTGCCAAAAAGCTTTAGTGCATTGGTCATCTCCAGATCTTTCTCGCCCATGTTGAGCGTTTGCGCCATGTTCTTCAACAACAATGCGCATTTCAGATTTGTCCATGGCTCTGGTGCGTAGTCGAGTAGCTTGTATTCAAAAGGATAGTTTTCATACGAGAGTGACTGGATATAATTGTTGATGCCTGAGGTGTAGCTGTCGACCATCCTTTTTGCGATCGGGTCGGCTTCCATTTTCATGAGCGCGTTTTGTGCAGCATGGAGCATTCCAAGCCGGCGTTGGCGGCGGTCGAAATCAAGTGCGACTTGCCCGATAACCTCGGAGATTCTTCCTGCCGCGGCGTGAGTTTGAAATTCCATTTGCCACAACCTGTCTTTGGCGGTTACGAATCCCTGCGCGAGATAAAGATCATCGTCATTGCCGGCGAATACGTGCGGGATTGCAACGCTGTCATATATTATGGTTACCTCTCCTTTGATGCCCGGTATGGAGAGCGTCAGATTCTCCCGTGTGGATCGCTCAGCATTTTGCCAGAACCCATGGAACGGGTCGAGGAATTTTCCAAGAGGAGGAATAGGTTGTCCGAGGTTCCAGCCGCGGTTGAGGGAGTAGAGGAGGGCAAGGGTGAGGATTCCCGCGATTGCTACCTTGATTATTCTCATGCGAATCTGTTTTTTTAGTAAAGTAAAAAGGTTTTGCTAATTTTCGAGCTTGTACCAGCAAGAATCATGATGAGTCAATACATTCTAACGAGAATTCAAGATTGTTTCAAAGTATTGGCGCATAATAGCTTCATAGCTAACGTGTTTCTTTCGTTAATTCTTCTCAGTTCGGCGTCCTGTGTCACAAACAGGAAGTATCAAATGCTTCAAAAAAATGACGTCAACGTTCAGAATCAGCCATCGGACTCTGTTATGAGAACTTACGAACTTGAGAAGTTCGATTATAAAATTCAGACAAATGATATTATTAATATCAGATATGAGAGTCTGACGGCGAGGGAGTATGATTTCTTGGCAAACCAGACGATCACTTCTCAGAGTGGGGGGGCATTTGTTGGTGGTCCCTTGCTTTTTGGCGATCTTGTTGATGAAAACGGAGAGATTCCGTTTCCCGTTGTCGGCAAAGTCAAAGTTGCTGGCATGACGATTTTCCAGGTCCAGGACTCATTGCAAGCCATTGCGAATAGATATCTGGAAACACCAATTGTAAAAGCAAGACTTATCAATTACAGGGCAACATTTCTCGGCGAAGTGAACCGAGAAGGAGTGATTAATATTAACAATAATCGGGTAACGATGATGGAGGCGATCGGCCTTGCCGGTGGATTCACCGATCTCGCTGACAAGTCAAGCGTAAAGCTTATCAGGCAAAAAAACAACGCGACAGAGGTGGTTTATCTGAATGTGCTCGATGAGAACTTTATAAATTCTCCATATTACTATGTGCATCAGAATGACATTATTGTCGCACCTGCGCTAAAACAGCGACCGTACAGGAAATATTTTGGGCAGAATCTTGCCCTGATAATATCTTCTCTCTCTCTCTTGATACTCGTTTTAAACTACACTAAATAACCCTTGTGGCAACGGAGCAGGAATTTTGGGGAGGGGCAATGAGCAAAGAGCCTGAACAGCGGGCGGCCATTGATTTTAAGCGGATCGGATACCGCGCCCTCCGGTACTGGTACTTGATTGCGCTGAGCTTGATGGTTGCGCTGTCGATTGCCTTTTACAAAAATCGGTATACCCAGAGGATATACCCAGTATCTGCATCGATCATTATCCGGGAGGTTGAGGAGACAACAGGTGGTGAGCTGTTATACAAGAACGCGTT
This sequence comes from Cyclobacteriaceae bacterium, assembly GCA_044223825.1. Lineage (GTDB taxonomy): Bacteria > Bacteroidota > Bacteroidia > Cytophagales > Cyclobacteriaceae > ELB16-189. Next base: position 22,440 of record JBGALO010000008.1, read on the forward strand.
GGTAGACCAATATAAAAACTACCTGAATGAACCGTATCTGATCAAATCCTACCCGATTATCCAAAAGGTGGTGGATGAGTTAAACTTTTCGGTTGCGTTTTATAAGGAAGGGTATTTTCTCACTTCTGAGTCTTACGGGCAGATTCCCGTGACGGCCCGTTTAGTCGGTTCCCGAAATCCCGAAGGTGGCAAGTGCATCTTTAAGATCATTGACGACAACACATATTCATTGGAGATCTTCGGAAAGGAAGCAGTAGAAAAGAATATTTTCCATTTTGGCGATACAGTTGCGTTTGGTGGGTATGATCTGTGGATTGGAAGAATCAAGGGGCGTTCAGTCGATGAGCGGATAGGTCAGCCCTTGCTGGTTGCATTCACAGATCCCTTCGCTGTTGCGTCTAGCTACGTGTCAAAATTGAATGTTTCCTGGGCCGAGGAAGGATCGGGTGTGTTGAACCTGAGTGTCAATGGTTCTACACCGGCAAAGGAGATTGATTTTCTCAATGGGCTCGTGCGCAATTATCAACAATATGATCTCAATAAAAAGAATCAAGCCGCAGATCGAAGCATAGAATTCATACAGGGACAGCTCTCCAAAATTTCTGATTCATTGAAACTTTTTGAAAATCAGCTGCAGCAATTTAAGAAGAGTAACCGGACGTCAGGCAATTTGGGCATGGACGCCCAGAGAATGTTTCAACGTGCCGAGACCCTTGAAGTACAACGTGCTGAATTGCTTGTGAAGAGGAATTATTATGATTACCTCGAAAAATATTTAGGTGAAGACAAAAATCTGGATCAGGTCATTATACCTACATCGCTTGGGATCACAGATCCGGTCCTTACCTCCACCGTATCCAAATTGGTCGACCTGCAGTTGGAAATCAAATTATTCCTTGATAAGGAGAGGGAACTCAATCCCCTCGTTAAAAGCAAATTGAAGCGGCTTGGTGAATTGAAGAGTGAGGTTATCGAATCGATCAGAAGCCTTAAGATCACTGATAAGATCAAACTTGATTTTCTCGACGCCCAGGTATCCAGTGCTGAACGACAGATTGGATATTTGCCTCTTGCCGAGCGACAGCTCATTTCTATTCAACGCAACTATTCGTTGATGGAAACGCTTTATCTGTTTCTGATGCAGAAAATGTCTGAGGCTGGAATTTCGAAGGCATCGAATGTGTCTGATATCATTGTTGTAAATCCTCCCATGGCCGGAGGGGCGATCTCCCCGAGTACGTCGACAAATTACCTGATAGCTGTCTCACTGGGTCTTGTAATTCCATTTGTAATTTTTGTGTTGCTTGAAATCCTAAATAATAAGGTTCAGTCTCAGGAGGATATTAGCAAGCTCACGACGATTCCCTTTGTAGGTGGGATAGGTCACAACCCGATCCTGTCAAACATGATTGTAAAGGAGCGTCCAAAGTCAGGTGTTTCGGAATCGTTTAGAGCGCTGCGATCAAACCTCAATTTCTTTACGGGAAATGAGTCGAATAAGATATTCATGATCACCAGTTCGATCAGTGGCGAGGGAAAGACGTTCACAACCATCAACCTGGCAACAGTTTTTGCGCTCTCGAACAAGAAAACACTGATTATTGGTGCAGACATGCGGCGCCCGAAAATATTTGCCGACTTTGCATTGAGTAACGAGAAAGGTCTCAGTAATTATCTGTCCAACCTCGTGTCTTTCGATGAAATCATACAGTCAACTCAAATAGAGAATCTTGACCTTGTTAGCGGTGGCCAGGTTCCGCCCAATCCCTCTGAACTTTTATTGACCATGAAATTCGAGGAGTTTCTTGCGGAAGCCAAAAACCGATACGATTATATTCTTATCGATACACCACCACTCGCACTTGTGACAGACGCCTTCGTAATTGCAAAATATGTAGACCACACTGTTTTTGTGATGCGGCAAAATTATACCCCGAAACCATTCGTGATGAGTATCAATGAATATTACAGATCGGGGAAATTCAAGAACATCAGTATCCTTTTGAATGATATTTATAAGTCGGGACTGGGTTATGGCTACGGACACGGATACAGTTACGGTTACGGTTACGGGGCATATGGGTATCGCTCACGCTCAAAGGAAAATGACAGTTATTATGCAGAGTACTAGCGACGCCTCAGGAAGAATTCTGATCATCGCAGAGGTTGCGCAGGCCCATGACGGTAGTTTAGGAATCGCACACAGCTACATTGATGCATTAAGTGCGACGGGTATTGATGCAATCAAGTTCCAAACGCATATTGCTGAGGCAGAGAGTAGTCCTGAGGAACCTTTCCGAATAAAATTTTCAAAGCAGGACGCAACCCGTTTTGACTACTGGCGACGGATGGAATTTTCGCTTGACCAGTGGGTGGGATTAAAAGAACACTGTGACCAGAAGAAACTTGAATTTATTTCCAGCCCCTTTTCAACGGCGGCAGTTACCTTGCTGGAAAGGGTTGGCGTCAAAAGATATAAGGTAGGTTCAGGCGAGATTAATAACTTTTTAATGCTTGAGAGCCTTGCCCGCACTGGTAAGGAAATTATCTTGTCATCCGGGATGAGTTCTATAGATGAGATCGGAGAAGCTGTACGGTTCCTTGAGGAATTTAAGAGCCCTGTATCGATCTTGCAGTGTACTACAAAATATCCGACTGCACCTGAAGATTGGGGCTTGAATATGATCCCAATCATACGTGAGAAGTTCAATTGCAGGGTTGGATTTTCAGATCATTCCGGCGAGCGTACCGCGTGTCTCGCCGCGGCTACGCTTGGCGCTGAAATCCTTGAGTTCCACGCAGTGTTTGACAAACGTATTTTTGGGCCAGACACGGCGGCATCAATGACCGTGGATGAAATATCCAGCATGGTGTGTGGCGTGCGAAACATTGAAAAGGCCCTTCATCACCCAGTTGACAAGGATAGCATAGAACACTTTTCCGAATTGAAAAGAATATTTGGAAAATCGCTTGCCGTAAATAACGATTTCGCGAAAGGGCATCGCCTGGAAATCGGAGACCTCGAATCTAAAAAACCTGCAGGCATGGGAATTTCCGCAAAAGACTATCGGAGTGTGATCGGCAAGCGTTTGACCCGGGATATTCCCAGGTATGCATTCCTAAAGGATACAGACTTGGCCAATGAGTAAGCGTAAGGTTTGTGTTGTGATTACTGCAAGGCCGAGCTACAGCCGAATCAAATCGGCTTTGCGTGCGATTAACGAAAACGATGATCTTGAACTGCAGTTAGTGGTTTCCGCTTCGGCACTGTTGGACCGATATGGTTCCGCCGTCAATTATATCGAAAAAGATGGCTTCAAAATAACCTCCAAAGTTGTCAACGTGCTTGAGGGAGAAAACCTGATGGCTTCCGCGAAGACCACTGGGCTGGGTATCCTCGAGCTCTCGACTGTGTTCGATAGTCTGAAGCCGGATATTGTGGTCACAATAGCAGACCGGTTCGAGACAATGGGGACGGCGATCGCTGCCTCTTACATGAATATTCCTCTTGCACATGTGCAGGGAGGAGAGGTTACTGGGAACATAGATGAGAAAGTGCGTCACGCCATCACCAAACTAGCGGACGTGCATTTTGTCTCTACTAAAGGCGCCTGCGAACGCGTGATTAAAATGGGAGAATCTCCAGACGTTGTATTCAACACGGGCTGCCCCTCTGTCGATCTTGCGATAGATGCTATGACAAGGCCTAACTTAGACTTTGATCCTTATAAGGTTTATGGAGGAGTTGGGCTCCAACCTGATATTTCGAATGGCTACATAATTGTGATGCAGCATCCGGTGACAACCGAATATACTGACAGCAAAGTCCAGGTTAACGAAACCCTGAGGGCATTGAAGAATGCGCCCTATCCCATACTTTGGTTCTGGCCAAATGTGGACGCTGGCTCGGACGGTACCTCCAAAGGAATAAGATCGTTTCGGGAATTTGAGGATTCGAGCAATTTTCATTTCTTTAAAAATTTTCAACCGGAGCATTTTCTCAAAATGCTAATTAACTGTAAATGCCTCATAGGTAATTCAAGCGTTGGTATCCGAGAATGTTCCAGCATAGGCACACCTGTTGTTAATATTGGAACGCGGCAGGAAGGACGGGAACGAGGCGGCAATGTGATTGATGTTAGTTACAATAAGGAAGATATTCGCGCAGCCACCGAAAAGCAGATCAGCCATGGTAAATATGAGCCGGAGTTTATTTACGGTGACGGAACGGCCGGTGTTAAGATAAGCAATCTGATTGCTAAAGTGCCCTTGACCATTTACAAAAAACTGACGTATTGAAGAAGATAAGGATTGCGGAAGCGACTGACTTCAGCGAAAAGGTCAGGGAGAAATTAGCGAGACACTTTGAGGTTGATATGGAGCCTTGTACCCAGGAACAGCTTCCAGAAATACTAGAATGTTATGATGTTTTTTGGTTTCGGCTCGGCTTCAGGATTGAGGCTTCTACAATTCGACCCGGGGCGAAGTGTAAGATCATTGCTACACCGGTAACAGGTTTAAATCATATTGACGAAAGTGCCTGTAAACAGGCTGGGATTCGCATAGTCAGCCTTCGGGGTGCCACTGAGTTTCTAAAAGATATACGTGCGACTGCCGAGCACACGTTGCTCCTCACACTTGCTCTGTTGCGCAATCTTGTACCGGCAGTTGCTTCGGTGCACCGCGGCGAATGGAAAAGAGATCTTTTTCGCGGCAACGAGATTTATGATAAGACCGTTGGTGTCGTCGGCATGGGGAGGCTGGGATCTATCATGGCTGGATACTTCACAGCACTCGGAGCTAGGGTAATTGCCTACGATAAGGTTGATTTTTCTAAAGATGGTGTGGAGCGCGTGATAGACTTGGCAGATATTGCAAGGCGCAGTGATATTATTTCCCTGCACCTGTCACTCAATGAAAGCTCGCGTTATCTTATTTCGGGACCATTCCTTCATCAGTTGAAGGTAGGTTCTGTCTTGGTGAATACCTCACGAGGAGGAATCATCGATGAAACTGCCCTCTTGGCCGCTCTGGAGAGTGGTGTGCTTGCGGGCGCGGCCCTCGATGTCCTTGAGAATGAGTACGGCGACTTTTTGCAGAATCCGCTGTTACAATATGCCAAACAAAACTCCAACTTGATAATAACTCCCCATTGTGGCGGAAGTACCTATGAATCCTTCGAAAAAACAGAGAACTTTATCGCAGATAGGATAATTTCGCTGTTGATTTATTAGGATGAACATACTCGCCATTATCCCGGCGCGAAAAGGATCGCGCCGTGTACCCGATAAGAATTTCAGGTCGTTTGCAGGTAAGCCTCTCTTTTGCCACGTAACTGAAAGTGCACTCGGCGCAGCTAGTCTTACGGATATTGTGGTCAGCACCGACCACAATGGCATTCTTGAATATGTGGCCCGGGAATTTCCACGGGTTTTCACGGTGAAGCGACCCGCGGAATTTTGCACAGATACTTCGCCTGCGATCGATTATGTTCGCCACGCAATTCGGTATATGCATGAGAATTTTGGTAAGACCTATGATGTGGTGGTAATATTACAACCATCTTCACCGTTCACACTTGCATCAGATATCGACGGTACAGTTGCAATGTTGGTAGGATCCGGAGCCGACACCGCAGTCAGTGTTGTTAAGCTCGATCATATGATTCATCCCCTTAAGTTGAAGACTTTGGGGCCTTCGAATCAGTTGAATCCATTCCTTAACGAAGAAAATAATCGCATGGCCGTCGAAGAGTTGCCTGATGTCTATGTCCGTAATTGTTCGGTCTATGCGTCTACCCTTGCGACCATTAATAAAGGTTTGATTATTGGCCTCGATTGCCGCGGATTCATCATGCCATCAGACCGATCGATGGATATCAACGAGATGAGGGATTTTGAATTTGCTGAATGGTTATATCAAAAAAAGATCAATGAAGAGGATAAAGCAAATGCACGTTCCGCGACTAAATTCTGATGAGGTGAAAGGAATGCTCTGGGAACTATATGGTCTGCTTTCAAAACGTGACAAAGTCCGCTTGTTGGGATTATTTTTTCTGATGTTGGTGACCGGCGTCGTTCAGATGGTGAGCGTCGTCGCCGTGATGCCGTTCATTGGTATGGTTACCAATCCGCGCTTGGTGAATTCCAATCCCATGCTGTCATTCTTGTATACGGCGGGTGGATTTGGAACCGTTAATAAGTTTCTGATCTTCCTCGGCGTCACAGTGCTGGTTCTAATATTTGTGTCAAACTTTTTCTACGGGATGTCCATTTACTTTCAGCAAAAGTTTGCCCAGAATTTTCAAGTAAGCCTTGGTAAAAAAATATTCGAACTCTATCTGCGTCAGCCTTACGCGTTTTTCCTCCATCAAAATTCCACCAACCTTGCAAAAAAAATAATCGAGGATGCTTACGCCGTCGCTGATACGTTACTTCTTTCGATTCTAGACCTAGCCATTGGTAGTCTCATTAGTATTTTCCTCATTGGTCTCATCGTCTTTGTCGATCCGTTGCTTGCCGGATCTGTGCTTATTTTTGTGGGTATTTTTTATGCTGTTGTATACAAGCTGTATTATGGCAATGTAGTTCGTCTGGGTGAAGAGCGATCTGTAGCAAACGCCGGCCGGTACAAAGTGCTGTCTGAAGCATTCGGGTCCATAAAGGACACTAAGCTGTATGGCATTGAAGATATTTTTGTGAATCGTTTTCAAAAAAATGCATCTTCTTTTTCGAGAACAAATTCTAAAGTTCGAATTCAAGTCAAGATACCAGGCCTTGCCCTGGATGTGATCATTTTTGGTGGGATCATGATGATCGTCTTGTATATGTTGTTAAGAAATAGAGAACTAAGTGATTCGCTGCCCGTGATCACCTTATATGGATTTACCGCATACAGGCTTAAGCCACAGATTCAGGTAGGTTTTAACTCGATGTCGAATATTAATTTTTCGAAAGTATCCTTACGCCTCGTATTGGAAGACTTGGCCAAACTCACGTCTTCCATGGAACGCAACGAAGCTGCCATCGCCTCGGACCGCTGGGCATTCAAGCGGCTGACTGTTAATAATATAAGCTTTAAGTATCCGTTATCCGATGATTTGGTTGTGCGCGGCGTCTCGTTTACTGTCGAACAAAACACATCTGTGGCGCTTGTCGGTCCTTCAGGATCAGGAAAGACAACCCTTGTGGACATCGTACTTGGCCTTCTGGAACCCCAGGCTGGCCAAATTATCGTGAATGATAACACAATCGATCGTCTTAATAAAGCAGATTGGCAACGGAAATTGGGGTATGTCCCTCAACAAATCTATCTGCTCGATGACAGTATCATCAATAACATTGCATTTGGTGTTCCTTCACATTTGATCGATAAGGATAAAATCGAAGAGGTTGTTGAGATAGCCGACCTAAAAAATTTTATCGGAGAATTGCCAGAGGGACTCAATACGCAGATCGGGGAGCGTGGTATAAGGCTCAGCGGAGGCCAGCGTCAACGTATTGGTATTGCGCGCGCGATGTATCGGAACCCATCTCTGCTAATACTGGATGAGGCGACAAGTGCGCTTGACGGTATTACTGAAGATAACATCATCAGTTCGCTTAACAAGCTTCATGGTAAGATCACGGTCATCATGATCGCACATCGTCTCACTACGATCCAGGAGTGTGATTCAATCGTGCTGATTGAATCTGGATCTGTAGCCCAGATTGGAACCTTCAAGCAATTGATGGAGGAGAGTGATACTTTTAAGAGAATGGCTAAATTGACGTCTTTTTGATTTGAAAACATGAGCCTATTAGCGGGAAAATCTATCTTAGTAACCGGTGGTACTGGATCGTTCGGGAAGAAATTTGTCGAAACAATTATCCAGAATTTTTCTGATGTGAAACGTTTAGTCGTGTTCTCACGGGATGAATTGAAGCAGTTCGAAATGAATGAAGTATTTCCCGACAAAAAGTATGACTTTCTTCGGTATTTCATAGGAGACGTTCGAGACTTGAGTCGCCTGAAGCGTGCATTTGAAGGAATCGACATCGTCATTCATGCCGCTGCGCTCAAACAGGTGCCCGCCGCCGAATACAATCCTATGGAGTGCATTAAGACTAATATTATCGGCGCTGAAAATGTTATTAATGCGGCACTCGACTCAAAAGTCAGTAACGTGGTCGCACTCTCGACAGACAAGGCCGCCGCACCGATCAATCTTTATGGAGCGACGAAACTCTGCTCCGATAAACTATTTGTAGCTGCAAATAACATCAAAGGCGTGCGGGACATTAGATTTTCTGTGGTCCGCTACGGAAATGTCATGGGGTCGAGAGGATCCGTTATTCCATATTTCCTTGAAAAATGTAAGACGGGAGTTTTACCTATTACTCACAACGAAATGACCCGTTTCAATATTTCTTTGACGGAAGGAGTGGATCTCGTCCTTCACGCAATCCAAAACGCGTGGGGCGGCGAAATTTTCGTGCCAAAGATTCCCTCTTATCGTATTACGGACGTAGCTATGGCTGTCGCACCCAATTGCAAGCACGAGATTGTTGGGATTCGGCCTGGCGAAAAAATTCATGAAGAGATGATAACAGAGTCAGACTCTTTTTTTACCGCCGATCTTGGGAGTCATTTTGTGATCTGTCCGCAGAATCCGGCATGGCCGAAAAACGACTATCTCCAGACAAAGAAAGGAAGAGAGGTTAAGGCGGGTTTTAGGTACAGCTCTGATACAAATTCTTCGTGGCTATCAGTGGCAGACATTCGACGCTTGATCAGAGAGCAGATTGATCCAAATTTTCCATTAAGGTGAGCGATTTCATTCCATATGGACGTCATGAAATCAATGACGACGACATAAAAGCTGTGACAGAAGTTCTTATGTCCGATTTTTTGACCCAAGGACCGAAAGTGGCGGAGTTCGAAAGTGCTTTTGCTGAGTATGTTGGTGTAAAGCACGCCATCGCCGTTTCAAACGGCACCGCCGCGCTCCATCTCGGCGCACTTGCATTGGGCGTAAATGAGAGATCCAATGTAATTACAACCCCGATTACCTTTGCTGCTTCAGCCAATGGCGTTCGTTATGCGGGCGGAAAAATCCATTTTGTTGATATCGATCCGGATACATTCGTGATAGATCTTGACAAAGTTGAAGCGTTGATATCATCAAAGCCAAAAGGATTTTTCTGCGGTATTGTTCCTGTTGATCTTGCAGGATATCCCGTTGATCTTGAAAGACTGGCCGACATTGCGATGCGGCACGGTTTGTGGATTATGGAGGACGCATGTCACGCGCCAGGATCCTACTTCATTGACTCAAGGGGGGGGGCTCAAAATTGTGGAAATGGAAATTTTGCCGACTTATCAGTATTTTCCTTTCACCCGGTGAAACATATTTCGACGGGTGAAGGTGGTATGGTAACAACTAATGACGAAGCTTTGGATGCTCACGTTCGACGATTAAGAACTCATGGAATTGCACGCAATCAGTTCGAATTAAATGTACCTAATTCGGGCATGCAGGGAGAATGGTACTATGAAATGCAGGAGCTGGGTTTCAATTATAGGATTACCGATTTTCAATGCGCACTGGGGATTAGTCAGTTGAAACGGGCTCATAACGGCGTTTTGCGAAGAAATGAAATCGCGAAAAGATATGTAAAGGCATTCGAAAGTTCGCCTCTTAAAGTGCAACATGCCTGTCCCGGACGGAATGCCTATCACCTTTTTATTATTCAGACCGCAACCCGGAAGGCCCTTTATGATCACCTCAGGAGGAACTCCATTCAAGCTCAAGTGCATTACATCCCAGTGCATTATATGCCTTATTACCAGCGGCTCGGCTGGAAACCCGGTGATTTTCCAATCGCTGAAAAATACTATGAGCAATGTTTGAGCATACCCATGTATCCAAGTCTCTCCGATGAACAACAAGAATTCGTAATTGAAAAGGTGTTGGAATTTGTCTCGCGATGAGCTTTTAGTTGATTGAAGCCAGAGATGAATTGCCGGTGTAACCAGCTCGTCAAATTGTAGGCCGCGGTTACGTCTGATTTCACGAATGGATCAATATTCTAAACGGGGATAAATATTTTTTGACAGATTTTTATTTTTCTGCCAAATTCCATGATTATTGAAGTCGGAAGTGCTATGACTTATTAATATTGCGAGTTAAAGATGGAGCAGTTAAAGGCATTTAGGGATTTCGAGGGTGACCGCTGGTTTCGGCAAAACATTCTTGGTTATGATTATTCACCACAAGACGACGCCGTTCTCAATTTGATCAAAGAATACCGCCTAACCCCACGGAGGTTTCTTGAAATCGGCTGCTCGGCAGGTTACCGGGTGAACGAGGTTAATAAACAATTTCCGACCGCTCAGTGTTACGGCATCGATCCATCACCTGAAGCGATCAAACACGGTAAGTTAAATTATCCGGACATCCATATTATGGAAGGGTCTGCGGATCGGCTTGAATTCGTGGAAAGTTTTTTTGACGTCGTAGTGGTTGGATTTGTTTTCTACGTGATCGATCGCGAACTTCTGTACAGGACGATACATGAAATCGACCGCGTGCTTGCAACGAACGGCTTTGTAATAATCATGGACTTCTTTTCTTCCAGGCCAGTGAAAAAGACATACCATCATATTTCGGCGTTCAATGCATATAGCTTTAAACAGAATTATGAATCAATGTTCCTGAGTTCTGGTATGTACCAGTTGATTGATAAAACAACCCTTTCACATTCGAGTCCTGCCAGAAAGGATGCTGTCGGTGCTTTTGACGATCTAATTAGCTTAACCCTTCTGCGAAAAGACATCAATGACGCCTATTGAAAAAATTATTCTCGGTACGGTTCAACTGGGTCTTCCGTACGGAATAAGCAATACTGTCGGCAAGCCCTCATTATCTGAATCAATTGAAATCCTTGAGACGGCTTTGAAGCTAGGTATTGATACGATTGATACAGCATCTGCATATGGGGACTCTGCAGACATCATTGGAAATTTTCATCGTGGCGGCAGGATGTTCAAAGTCATTACCAAATTTATCGCAGACGAGAACTTTAATTTTGAAAAAGAAGAGTTCCGGTCACGAAATAGCCTTCATGTAGGTGAGCTCGAGTGCATGATGTTTCATCGGTTCGATCAAACATCTGATCCTGAGTTGAAGACAGGATTACAAAATCTCAAAGGGTTGGGCCGGACAAAGAAAATTGGCGTTTCGATATACACCAATGAAGAGTTGTCAAGAGCGATCGAAATGGATTGGGTGGATGTGATCCAGTTACCTTTCAACTTGCTCGATAACATGAGTCAGCGCGGCGATCTCCTTCGAGCGGCCAAACAGAAAGGAAAGGAAATACACGCGAGGTCAGTATTTCTGCAAGGACTCTTTTTTATCCCGCTTGAAAAATTGCCTCCCAGGCTTGTTGCACTGAGGTCTGCTCTCGCAGCAATTCGAGGGTTGGTGGACGAAAACGACCTCGGGGCATTTTCACTTCATTACGCGGTTTCAAATCCCCTTATCGACAAAGTTATCGTCGGCGTTGACAACGCCGCGCAGCTCAAAATCAATATTGCTCACCTTTCCCGAAAATTTGACCACTCGCTATTGGCACGGGTCGATTCATTGAAAGTTGCAGAAGTTGATTTACTCAATCCTGGAAATTGGTAAGTGGAAACTATTGTTAAGCGCGAATTCTTTAAATTTGAATCAAATTAACTGATGCGAAAAACACACCATATGGCATGGAGGATACCAAACGAGGGTTATTTCAGCGCGGTCGCAAAAGTCATTCAATAAAGTCGATATGAAAATAGTAGCCGCCCTGGCATGCAGGAGTAATTCATCCAGATTGTACGGTAAGCCATTGCAGATACTCGGAAACCTTAATGTTCTTGAGTACATTATTAAAAGACTGAAAGAGCAGTCAAAGATTGATAACATTGTTTTGGCCATTAGTGAACACGTTGGAAATGAGGCGTATGCTCCAGTCGCCAAGAAAAACGGAATTGATTATCTATTCGGAGATGATTTAGATGTGACAGGGCGCTTGATTAAGGCCGCGGAAATGGTAAATGCAGATTGTATTTTCAGGATAACCACAGAGTCACCATTTTGCTATTATGAGGGTATCAATGACGCAGTAACGTCTCACCAAGCGACAGGGGCAGACTATACAACGTATGCAAAGTTGCCCGATGGTGTCACGTTCGAATTAATCAGCTTGCGTGCCTTAAAAATTTCACACAACGTGCATAACAGTACTCCATATCGCAATGAGATGGTATCGTTATTTATAATGGAGGAGCCCGCGCTTTTTAAATTCAATATCTTAGCGATCGATAAGAAATGGGAGCGTCCTGATTATCGTCTTACGATCGACTACCCTGAAGACTTGATACTTTGCCGAAAGATCATAAGCCATTTCGGTGAAGAGAAGCCAATTGACTATAAGGACCTGATGGTATTTCTAGATAACTCTCCCGAATTGCGGTCGCTGGTTCACGAGATCACCGATCCGGGTTATTTAAAGCCTAATTTTTAGACAATGACCAACGTGCGACTACGTCAAATAAATAATTTTCAGAAGTCTGATCAGTACAGAAAAAAAATTCACAGCCTAATTCCGGGCGGTGCACACACGTACTCAAAAGGAGATGATCAATTCCCTGAGCGTGCGCCTGCAGCCATCGATTTCGGAAAGGGTGCACACGTGTGGGATATTGATGGCAACGAGTTTCTGGACTGCGGCATGGGATTGACTTCAGTGAGCTTGGGTCATGCCTATGAAGCAGTGACTACGAGAGTAAAAGCTGAGATCGACAGGGGAGCAAATTTTATGCGACCTTCTGTACTGGAAATGGAGATGGCCGAGGCTTTCTTATCACTGGTCCCTGACCATGACATGATCAAATTCGGAAAAAATGGATCTCTGGTGACTACTGCCGCCGTGAAGCTGGCCAGAGCGTTTACAGGCCGAACGAAAGTTGCGTTTCCTGGAGATCACCCGTTCTACTCTTATGACGATTGGTTTATAGGCAAAACGGCCTGTGACAAAGGTGTACCCACGGAGATTTCCGATCTATCTGTGACATTCAAGTCGTGTGACATTCAATCTCTTAAGAATCTGTTCGCGAGGTATCCAAATCAGATCGCATGTGTTATTACGGAACCGGAAAAAAATCAATGCGGGCCGGGTTGCGCATGTGGTGGACGAACGGGGGACTATTTGAAAGAGGCTATTAAAGTGTGCCACGAACACGGCGCCTTGTTTATCATAGACGAAATGATCACTGGATTCAAGACGGCCTTTCCTGGGTCGACAAAAAAATTCGGTGTCCAGCCCGATATGATTACTTGGGGCAAAGGAATTGCAAACGGATATTCTTTCTGTGCACTCACTGGTAAACGTGAGGTTATGAGTCTCGGAGGAATTAAAGAAAAAGGTAGGGAAAAGGTTTTTCTGATCTCTACTACACATGGCGGTGAAACACACGCCCTCGCTGCCGGCCTTGCGACCCTTGAAGTTTTTAAAACGCAGCCGGTGGTTCAGCATAATCAGGCAATCGGCAAGGCTATCATTGAAACCGCTAACAAGACCATTCGTGAAGTAGGGCTCGAGGCAAATGTTGAGTTGTTGCCCTCGATTTGGATGCCCATTTTTGCCTTTAAAGGAAAAGATGGTCAACCTGATAGTTTTCTCCGGACCCTCGCCATGCAGGAGATGATCCGGAGGGGCGTACTCTTTCAGGGAGTCTTTGTGCCCTGCTATAGCCATACGAATGACGATGTAACTTATTTTTCTGAGGCATGGCGAGAGTCTTGCCAGATATTGACAAATGCTCTCGACAAAGGCGTGGAAAAATATCTAGTTGGTGAGCCGGCCAAAGCCGTGTTCAGGAAGTATTTATGACAAATGGAAGGTTCATTTGCTTCCGTGCAGACGCAAACAGCGCTGTTGGCTTTGGTCATTTCTTCAGAATACTTGCAATTCACTCTTACCTCCGCACTTATTTTACGTCGCGTTTTTTCGTTCAGACAGATCAGGAATTTATCCGAAAACAGTTATTTTCATTAGATGCCCGTTACGAACCAACGCAGGATGCCGATGTGTTGCTCTTCAATGCCATCGGCCCATCATCCATTGTCGTGCTGGATGGCTACCAATTTGACACAATTTACCAGCTTCGAGTAAAACATACTGGAGCGACTTTGATAAGCATCGACGATTCGCAGCCATTTCATTATGTCTCGGACGTTGTTGTTAATCACGCAAAGAATCTCACGCCGGGTCACTTTTCAGTAGAACCGAGCACGCGATTGTGTTTGGGCTTCGATTACTTAATGCTGCGTGAGTCATTCTTTGCAAATGGGCGAATCGTTGAGAACCACTCATGGGGCAGGGTCGATCGTATTTTTTGCAGTTTTGGTGGTACTTCGCAGAATGCGATAGTGGGTTCCATCATAGAAGCGATTTCAGGAGTTATGCTGATTGAAAAAATCGACATAATCGGTAAGCGAACGGGCGAGCAGAAACAAGCCCAGCCATTCGAAATTAATTACCATGAGGGTCTTACCGAACAGCAGATGGCTAGCCTTATGAGGAGCTCACAACTTGCCATTGTACCCGCCAGCAACATCAGCCTGGAATGTTTCGCATGCGACATGCCAATACTCACTGGAATGACTGCATTAAATCAGACTAACGTTTTTCAGAGCCTAGGGGACGAACCCGGTGTATGGGTTTTAGGAGATTGGCACAATGCAAGTCCTCAGGACATAGCATCTGCGCTTCGATCCATCACGAGAGCAATGAAAGTGTTGGCGCCTATTAGGCGGGAACTCAAGAGTAAGGATAACTTTGTAAGCCTTTTTTCCACCCTATGATAAAAGTTGGTACAAAAACGATTGGCGTTGGCCTTCCATGCTTTATCGCGGCCGAGATCGGTATTAATCATAACGGCGATATGGATTTAGCCGCCCGCATGATCGACGCGGCGGCGGACGCAGGAGTTGATGCGGTTAAATTTCAAAATTATAATACTGAGGACTTTATCCTGAATCCGGACCTTACCTACTCGTACATTTCACAAGGACAAACTGTCGTTGAAAGACAATCGGATATGTTCAAGAGATATGAGCTATCTGCCGAGCAACTGGCGTTCTTGAAATCACATTGTGATAAGCGCAACGTGGTCTTTTTTTCGACGCCAACCGGCAAGGATGGTGTTGATAAGTTGTTAAAACTGGGGTGTCCGTTATTGAAGAATGGCTCGGATTTTCTTGTCAACCTTCCACTTATTGGTATGATGGCGCAAACTGGCGTTCCAGTCATAATATCCACTGGTATGGCGACGCTTGGAGAAATTGATGATGCTGTGCGCGCATTTGAAGGCAATGGCGGCAAAGAACTGATTATCCTGCATTGCACCTCATCGTACCCGACCCCCAACGCCGATGTTCATTTGAAAAAAATACCTGCTCTTGCAGCCGCTTTTAACTATCCTGTGGGATTCAGCGATCACACGTGGGGAATTGAATCCGCGATCGGTGCGCGCGTTCTCGGCGCTGCGTTCATTGAAAAACATTTCACCCTTGATCGGAATTTGCCGGGACCGGACCATCGATTTTCTTCAGATCCAGCTGAGATGAAAATGCTGGTGGAGGCAGTCAGGAAAATCGAGGCTTGCCTTGGTGAAGGAAAAATTGGGCCGACGGGGGTAGAGGAGAAAGGAAGGGAAGAATATCGACTTTCGTGCGTTGCAAAACGTGATATTGCGCCGGGCGAAGTTATTCGCGATATAGATATCGGTTTCTCACGTCCTGCCACGGGCATTCCGCCGAAGGATGCACGATATATTATTGGAAAGAAGGCGAAAATGGCAATTAAAAAAGGTGGTATGATTAACTTGGAATTCCTCGAGTCATGAAGAACTTTAATAAAGTTTGGGAAAAAGAGATTTATGGGGTTGGAAAGCACTTGAATCGCTATCCATTCGATAACATTGTCAGCTTCGTCTTTAAGAATTATCCACGAGACAAACAAAGAAAAGACATTCGCATACTCGAGGTCGGGTGCGGAGTAGGGAACAACTTATGGTTTGCAGCAAGAGAAGGATTTACGGTTACTGGAATCGATGGAAGCCAGTCGGCAATTGATTGGGCGAATAATCGATTTGCAGAAGAGGGGTTGAAGGGTGAATTTATTTTAGGCGACTTTACTACATTACCATTCGGCAACAATAAATTTGATATCGTATTCGATCGGGGCTCGTTGGTTTGTGTGGACAGAATTGCGTGTGCGCAGGCGATTCGTGAAATCTACCGTGTAACACAACCGGGCGGTGTGTTTTTCTTAAATCTTTACAGTGATCGCGATACCAGTTTTCATGAAGGGATCTACCGAGGCGACGGCGTGGTATCCGATATTCGTGGTGGTCTCCTGACCGGAATGGATCGCCTCTGCTTTTATGGAAGGAATGACATTCAGGAAGTGGTGGGGCAGGAGTGGCTCATGAAGAGTATTGCGCACACGAGTTGGGACGATGTCAGCTCTGAAACTGCCGTGATTCGCGCAGAATGGGAAATTGTCTTACAAAAGCCGAGCCCACTATGAAGGTGGTGCTCAAACCACTCGAATTTGAAGATGGGAAATTGATCTATAAATGGAGAAACGATCCATCTATAGTAAAAATGAGTTCGCTGCAAAAGGACGTAACATGGGAAGAACACGTTAAGTGGATGAAAGAGACGGTTCAGAGCGGTGACAGGCGAGCGTTCATAATCAATGTTGATACAGTTTCTTGCGGTCAAATTCGGTATGATCGGATGGAAGAGAGTGTGTGGATAATTTCGGTTTATCTTGTGGGCGATTTTACTGGAAAGGGTATAGGTGGCAAAGCCATTGAAGTCGGAAATACGATAATGATGAACCGTCAAGACGCCAGGGAAGTATGGGCTTTTGTCAGGGGTGAAAACGAGGCCGGCCTGAATACGTTTCGTAAGTCTGGCTTCACTCAAAAGTTCACATCACGATGTCCAAAAGGACACATCAGTTTTGTGAAAACTCTTCTGAATAAAGACTTGGCATGAAAGAGAACGAACTATTTAATGTTGATTTCTACACACGTTCCCTACTGGAACATGGCGATACATTCAAAGCACTTAATTGGGGAAGTAAGGAATCGCAGCTAAAGCGTTTCAAAATCCTTTCGGAAATAGGTGAATTGCGGTCTCAAAAGGTCCTTGATGTAGGGTGTGGTCTTGGTGACTTTTGGAGTTGGTCGCAGGAGCGTGGCTTCAACCTCCGTTACAAGGGGATAGACATTACCCCGCTTATGGTCCAGCAAGCTGCCGCTAAATATCCCAATGTCGATTTTGAGGTCCTTTCTATCATGGATACGGAGAGCCTTCATAGCCAATTTGATTATGTTGTGGCAAGTGGAATATTTACGTACTGCCTTACGGACTCTTATACCTATGTTGAGTCTTTTCTTGGGCACATGGTGAAGATTGCGACTAAAGGTGTGGCAGTGAATATGCTGAGTAAGATGAGTACACGCCAGGACGAAGGTGAATTCTATGCCGACCCAGGTGAGATTGTTCGGATCGCCGGCCACCTCACCCGACGGTTCACAATACGGCATGATTACCATAGCGGGGATTTTACTCTTTATCTTTACAGATAATGACCGTATCTATCAATCAGCCAGCCTACCTTCCTTGGCTTGGTTATTTTCACCGCATCATGATTTCTGATGTCCACGTATTGCTGGATACCGTGCAATTTGAAAAAAACAGTTTCACGAATCGGAACAAACTGCGTCAAAAGGATGGCAATGTTATGCTCTCGATACCGCTTAAAACGAAGGGCCTCTTCGGTGATCTAGCTCTTACTAAGATCGAGATCGCGGAGCCGGGTTGGCAAGTGAAGCATTGGAAATCCATTCAAATGCTTTATGGAAAGTCACCATTCTTCGATCGCTACCGCACTAAGCTTGAGACCCTTTATGCGACGCCCTACACCCGTCTCATTGATGTGTTGCGCGAGTGGAATGGATGGTACGTCGATGAGTTTCAAATCAAAACCAGAATGGTGTATGCGTCCGAACTGGAGCCGGAAGGCAAAAAAAGTGACTTGGTGCTCAATATTTGCAAAGCATTGGGGGCGAAAACTTATCTTTCGGGGCCGCTGGGAAAAAATTACCTGAAAGAGGATGATTTTTTGAATGAGGGAATTGCGGTGCGGTACCACCACTACTGCCATCCGACCTACAGGCAGGTTTTTCCAGGATTTGAACCATATATGTCAACGTTAGACTTGATGATGAACTATGGAACCGAAACCGTAAAGATCATACACGAAGGAAATCATGATTGAATCGCTGGCTGGGAAAAGAATTTTGTTTGTTGTGGCACATCCGGACGATGAGGCTCTTGGCTGCGGTGCCACTTTGCATCGCCTGGTCGCCGATATGGGTTGTGTCATTCGTGTCGTGATTTTGGGAGAGGGCATTACGAGTCGTTCTAGGGAACGCAGCAAGGAAGCATGGGAAAAGGAATTGCAGACGCATCGCCATAACATCGACACGGCACGGAAAAACCTCGGTTATGGTTCTACCGGTGTGTATGATTTTCCAGATAACAGATTCGACACTGTTGCGCTGCTT
This sequence comes from Cyclobacteriaceae bacterium, assembly GCA_044223825.1. Lineage (GTDB taxonomy): Bacteria > Bacteroidota > Bacteroidia > Cytophagales > Cyclobacteriaceae > ELB16-189. The sequence continues at coordinate 41,112 of JBGALO010000008.1, forward strand.
GATATTGTCAAAGTCATCGAAGAAGAAAAGAATTCATTCCTGCCTGATGCGATTTTTACGCATCATGGCGGTGACGTAAATATTGATCACCAGCGCACTTTCGAAGCGGTAATTACCGCTACGCGCCCGCTAGCCAATGAAAAAGTTAAAGCGATCATCACTTTTGAAACGCATTCCAGTACCGAATGGCGTGCTTCGACCGATCCAAGACACTTCATACCTAATTGGTATGTTGCTATTTCACAAGCGAACCTTGAGGCAAAAGTGAATGCTATGGAGTGTTATGAATTCGAAAAACGCTCATTCCCGCATCCAAGATCGCCGGAGGCACTTAGGACGGTTGCGCAGCGGTGGGGCATCGCAGCAGGCGAAGGGCTGGCCGAAGCGTTTCATATAGTAAGATGGATTTCAAAATGAAGAGAGTATTTTTTGTTTCCTATTCAACACATGCACAAGGATTGGAGTTGATCGAAGGAATTGCCATGCGGGTTGACGCCGAACCTGCGTACTGGATAGGTGGCCTCCCCGAGTTCAAGAACGACGTTCTCGCAAAATTTCCGGGAGTGACTTATCAAAGACAGATTGAGTCAAATGTGAGTGGACCGCCTGACCAACTCCTTGATCCAAAAAGCCAGATCGAGTATGTGATCGGTGGAATCGCGTTTGAAAAAATGGCCCTCACCCTGATGGACCGCTTTCTGGAAGACATTCAGATTCACTCGTACCAGGACAAGCTCACCCATTTATATTGGCTCGTGGACAAGTACGCGCGGCTCTTAAAGAAAATGATGCCTCAGTTTTGTTATTTCGGAGAGTTGCCACACAGCCTGGGGACTTTTATTCTGTACAGTCTATGTCGGGAGATGGGAGTCAGAACGGTGATCAGCGGCTATGCCTATTTTCCTGATCGGGCCCGGTATATCAACAAATTGGAAGAGATTGGGAATGGCAAATGGGCTTCCCAGTCGATCGCCCTTTCGCCTGAATCAGCAGTCGAGATTGATAAAATTGTCTCCAAATTTCAAAGCAATTATGATGCGGCCAAGCCTTCCTATATGCATAAGAAGCGGCATTACAATCCGCTCTACATAATTCCGAGGCTTGATATTTTTAAGGAAAAGCGCATCCTTAGGCGAGTGTACAACTCTCTTGCCGTGAAGCAAGCGCCTGACGGCCCATATGTTTATGTAGCACTTCATTATCAGCCGGAGGCTACAACAGCTCCCATGGGGAATATTTTTCATAACCAGTGGCTGCTCACAAAGCTGATTTCTGACAATTTACCTGCAGGATGGAAAATCGCGGTAAAAGAACACCCCTCACAGTGGGCTTATACGAAAAGAAATCAACGTCATTTTCGCAGCAAATACTTCTATCAAAGCATTGCAAGTATTAAAAACGTAATCATGATGCCCGTAGAATATAACTCGTTCACGTTACTTGATGGATCCAGAATTGTGGCCACCGTTTCTGGCACAATTTCGCTAGAGGCGATCCTAAGGAAGAAAAATTGTATGCTCTTCGGATTGTCCCCTTACAGTGGTTACGATGGGATCACGATTGTGAAAGATAATGAAACGTGCTCCGCTGCTTTTGGTAAGGCCATGAATGATGTGCTCCCTGACATCGAAAAAATAAGATTGTCGTTTCGGAAAGATTTTGACACCTCATTACCCTATATCGTTGCGAATGATATTAATACATTCGACGTGGCGCGGCACGTTGAAAAAATATTAGATATCCTTCAATGAACATCCTGGTCAGAATATACAACGGGATCGTTTATCAGCTGCCAGCGATGAAAGTTCTCGGGAACTTAAGAAAGCGCGTGTTTGCCCACAGGGTGAGGCGATCGGTCGCAACCTGCGGAGAAGCATTAACCGTTTCTTCGCTTTGTCACGGATTTCATCGTCGCGTTTTTTTGGGGCACCATGTGAATCTAAATGGCTGTAGAATTATCGGCAATGGCCGTGTCGACATCGGTGATTACTTCCATTCAGGTATGGATCTTGTACTGATCTGTGAGGATCACAATTTTGATGACGCCAATTCAATTCCTTATGACAGCACAAGAATTGAAAAACCAATTGTCATCAAGGATTACGTGTGGGTGGGTCATGGCGTTTGTATCTTGGGTAATGTCACGATTGGGAATGGTGCAATTGTTGCGGCTGGGAGTGTCGTTACAAGGGATGTGCCAGAATGTGCAATAGTGGGGGGAAATCCGGCGCGGCTTATTGGTAGTAGGAATATTACTAAGTTTAAAGAATTGAAGGATCAAAGGAAGTTCTTTTAACAAATGATGTCTAGAAAACAAATTTTTGATGCATTAAAATTGGAAATTGCTACTCAAAGGTATGTTGTGGATACCTTTAATCTTGTGAATGTTTACCTGTCCCACCTTTACCTTCAGTCATTAGTTGAAACCAAGGCTGCAAAATTGCTCGATCCCATAGTACGTAGCCTGTATCATTTTAAGATCGAGTTGGAGCGATTGATTCTTGCTTCTTACAACGATCCTGGACCCACCGATTTTATTTTTTTGCCCGTTGCTTACAATCACTTTGACCAGATGAAAAGTGTCGCACGTGCACTTTTATTAAAAGATTACCGTGTACTTTTTGTCACGAATAAACCTAAGTTGGGACGGGCAATTCTTGAGAGTGGATTTAATGTGATGGTTGTACGTTCTTACGACCTCGAGCTAAAGCCAATTAGGCATAAATACGACGACGCCCAATCTCACGTCAGCAGAATTGTAAAGGAAAAATATTCGGCCCTGGTCGATCAATTCAAGGTTTACAAGAGAACGCTTGAGGCCGTGGTGAATAAACATCAACCGAAGGCTTTGGTATGCGGTAACGACATGACATTTGAAGGCAGACTGGCAACGCTGATGTTTCGGAGGAAAGGTATCCTCACTTGCAGCATCCAGCACGGCGATGAATCAAATGTTTTTGGTAGTGAACATATAGTCGATTTGCTCTTTGTATTTGGAGAAAAAACAAAGGCGAGTCTCGCTGGACTGAGTCCTGTCACTAATATATTTGTTTCGGGTGCACCTTACCTGGACCAAAGGACAGGTAATTTCAATCCGGAGTCAGTGAGTATCCCTGGGCTCTTGTTGATGCCTGCCAATCGTGATTACGTTCTCGTGGCGTTCTCCGGTCCTGGCAACAGCACTTCGAAGATGCATCATGTTCACCAGGTGAAGGCTGTGCAGCACATCGTTGAGAATTTTCCGAACCTAAATGTTATCATCAAGCTGCATCCAAAAGATAACCCCTCAAACTACCGAGCGATAGGAAACAAATATTCAAACGCTAGAATTATTAAGCATCATCAACGCGGGCTACCTCTTTCAATTCTAGATTGGCTGAGCGGTTGCTCTGTGCTCATCACGGGAGCGTCAACAACTGCGCTTGAGGCGATGAGCCTTGACGTTCCCGTGTTGTCGCTTGATATCATGCAGGAATACTGTGACACGCCATTCATACGAGATGGCGCAGTCACGAAAATCAAAAATTCCGAGGAGCTAGTTATTGCCATTGAACGGCTGCAAAAGGAGCTAGCATATAAAAGCGAAATGCTGATGCGTCAACGACCCTACATCGCCGACTATTTTTTTGATTCAAAAGGACGAAGTGGCGAGCTAATTGCAAATGAGATTATCGATCGCATAAAACCTTAGGCAGATGTGTGGAATTGCGGGGTTAACCCGGGGTGATGAAAATATTGCGATGATGCGCATGCTGAACTGCATCCATCATCGCGGCCCTGATGACATGGGTCTTTTTTCTGACGACTCCGTTACGCTCGGGATGGTCAGACTTTCTATTATTGATTTGTCCGCCCTTGGACACCAACCAATGCAATCACATTGCGGTCGCTATTGGATTGTTTACAATGGTGAGTTTTATAATTTCCGTGAAATACGCCATCGTCTTGAGGCGATGGGGGAGAAATTTATTTCTGATTCCGACACTGAAGTCATTATAACTGCCTATGCCCGTTTCGGAGAGAAATGTGTAGACCTGTTAAATGGGATGTTCGCGTTCGCCATATGGGATACGCAGGAAAAGAAGCTATTTGCAGCGAGGGATAGACTGGGGATTAAACCTTTTTATTATGCCGTAAAGGATGGTTTTTTGATCTTTGCATCGGAGATAAAAGCATTTCTTGCGTCGGGATTCTTAGATTTTAATCTCGAGGGAGATGCGATATTTGAGTTCTTCACTTTCGGTAATATTCAGCAGCCATTAACGATTCTTAGGAATGTATTTGCGCTCATGCCAGGACACGTGCTTACTTGGAGCAATGGTAATATTGTGACCCAACGATACTGGAGTGTAGGCTCTGATGTAAGGACAGGTGTCAGCTATGACAATGCGAAAAATGAATTGTTAGAACAACTCCGAACTTCGGTCAGAATGCAAATGATCAGTGACCGGCCATTAGGACTGTTTCTCAGTGGTGGCCTTGATTCATCTGTAATCCTTGCCCTCATGCATTACAATCATCTGGATATACGTTCATTCACTATTGGCTTCAGCGACGATCACACGTTGCGGAATGAATTAAAAGAGTCCGAGGATATGGCAAAATATTTCCAGACAAATCACACAAGCCTGGTTCTCTCTGCATCCGATGCTGTCAGTAATTTTCCCGCCTATTTTGAGGGCCTCGACCAGCCCAGCGTGGATGGGCTGAATACTTACTTGGTCAGTAAGTTCGCAGCTTCCCACATAACAGTAGCCCTGAGTGGGCTGGGACCTGACGAAATGTTTGGCGGTTACTCCAGGCATGCACTCATCCCTTGGAAGCACCACAACAACTCAAATATAGGCCAGGCGGTGAGTGGATTGATACCGAAGGATTTTGGTCGATACCCGAAGTACGTTGAAGACCTGTTCCTCAAGGCAAGGTCCTATCTCTCAAAGGACAATATCCTTTTTCAATATACCCAAAGTCATACCATTGAGGCGCCCGGAGAATTCATGGATATAATTACTCCTGATGTTTCCAGAAACATACAACTTATGCAGTTGTATAATAATTCATTTGCTGCATTAGATGATTCAAATGAAAGTGATGTGCTCAGAAGAGTGTTATTACTAGACCTCAATGGATTCATGTCGTCACGACTGTTGAGGGATATGGATGCAGTTTCGATGGCAAACTCCATGGAAGTAAGATTTCCTCTTATTGACCACAAACTGGTTGAACTAGTCTTTTCCTTGCCATCATCTTTCAAGCAGCCTAAAAATATAAAGGCCAGGCCTGGTCGAGAAGGATCACTTTCTTATCAGGTAGGAGGTACCAAAAGGCTCCTCATGGATGCAGTATCCACATTGTTACCACCTGATTTCGGTCTCAGGCCCAAACACGGTTTCAAATTGCCTGTTAACAGATGGATAAAAGCGGAAAAAGAGGAGGTGGTCCGTTCTATGTTGCTGGACACTGAATCGAATTGGAAAGATTATTTGAAACCTGATAAGGTGAAGAAAATCATCGCAGCATTTTATTCCAATCAGGATCCTTCGAGTCGCTTGTGGCGGGTATTAACTTTTGTGAATGTAATAAACAGTTTAAAAAAGAAATATTTAAGTGTCACGGGGGTAGTGAAATAAATTCTTACTTTTAAAAAATTTAATTCTCACTGAGTGCCACAACAAAATTCAAAAGTCGCCCTGATCCTTTGTGGAGGCGATGTAAGCTTCAGTGAACTCCCCATTGTCACTAGTCGAAGCAACGCTATGATTCCGATAAATGGTCGTCCGGTTATCGGTTGGATCCTGGAGGACCTTTGTGCGCGCGGAATCAATGAAATTATCCTCGTTCTTCGTTTCGACAACTATCGCCTGTTGAATTATGTTCAGTGGGCCTATGCAAAAAGAATGGAGGTACATTTTGCATTTGTCCAATCCGGTGGCACTATACTCCATTCGTTGTTGGCAGGCCTTTCCTGGGTGCGACCTGCATCTGGAGTGCACATTATTTTGGGTGATACGCTGCTGCGTGACGTTTTCCCGGAGCATCCGGACTTTGTTTTCGTTGGCGATTACGTGAATCCTGAAGACTGGTGTCTTGTGGAAACAAACAGTGAAGGTCACGTCTCTGCCTATGTAGACAAGAAACCTAATGTCAAAGACGGCTTGATGGCCTTGGCGGGTGTCTATAGCCTGGCTGATACTGCACTGCTAAGGAGTGCCGTTGTTGAAAGTATCCGGGTCGGCGGAAAGGAAATCAGTTCCGTGTTGGAGAAATACGCACGAACACGGGCGATCTCAGTAATGAAGGCACATGAATGGTATGACTTTGGTCATATCCACTATTTCAATCTTGCGAAAAGAAAGTTATTACAATCGCGGTATTTCAATTCGCTTTCCATCGATCCGGTATTGGGTATGATTACAAAGGAGAGCGAGAGAACTGACAAGCTTCGCGACGAGCTTGCTTGGTATCAAGCGTTGCCACTACATCTTCAATTATTGTGTCCCCGTCTTGTATTCGGCCAGGATAGTAACCGCGTTGTGATCACCCAAGAGTATTACGGATATCCTAACTTAGCGGAACTCTATGTCTTTGGAGAGTTTGGTTTTTCGGTCTGGATGAATGCCCTTACAAAACTGATGGCCGTACATTCCTTGTTGAAAAACGTGCATGGAGAAGTAACTGAGGATGACGTGGTTTATATGTACCAGGGAAAGACCTTCAGCCGGTTGGCTGAACTCACGCTTGTTCCTTACTGGACTGCGCTGTTGAAAAGAACGAATCTGAAGATCAACGGAGTAAGTCACCTGAACGTTCATCAGCTCGAGGATGCGATCAGTCGCCAGGTACTGAAACTTGCTCGCACGGTCGATGGAGGCATTGTTCATGGTGATTTTTGTTTCTCCAACATCTTATACGATCTCAACAGTCAGGTTGCACGAATGGTTGATCCCCGCGGTTCCTTTGGTAAACAAAAACTATATGGAGATCCGCGGTACGACGTTGCCAAGCTTCGTCACAGCGTGTCGGGGCGATATGATTTCATAATGGCAGACCTTTTCACTGCCGAAGAATCGGGGGACGGTTTTGTATTTGACCTTCCGAAATCGGAAAACTATGACGCCATCTGCAAATATTTTGATGAACTGATTGTTGCCAACGGTTACAAGAAAGAAGAGATTATGTTCATTGAAGGTCTTCTGTTCATTTCAATGGTGCCCCTTCATAAAGAGAATTTCAAAAGACAGCTTGCGATGTTTTTGAATGGAATTATTATTTTAAATGAGGTGATCGTAAAATGAGAATAGTCATTGACCTCGACGGTACGATCTGTCCGATTAAAAAGCAAGGACAACAATACGAGGATCTGCTACCCCTGGACGGCGCCGTTGAGAAGATAAATGAGCTGCGAAAATCCGGGCACTACGTCATTATTCAAACGGCTAGGAACATGGCAACCCAAGAAGGTAACCTGGGAAAAGTAATGCAGAACATTGGTAAAGTTACACTTGATTGGCTGGCCCGTCATAAAATTTACTATGATGAGATTTATTTTGGAAAGCCAAACGCTCACCTTTACATTGACGACCGTGGTTTTCGATTTTTACGATGGGATGAGGTAACTTCCGATCTCTTGAATGAATTAAGTAAGGAACGTTGAGTCATGATTGCTGTTATCCCGATGGCCGGAAGGGGATCCCGGTACACGACCAAAGGTTACGATGTTCCCAAACCTTTGATTGAAGTGGTAGGAAAGCCTATGGTTCTATGGGCACTCGATAGCTTAATTAACTTTCCAATTTCAAAGTATGTGGTGGTATTCCTCGAAGAGCACGACAAGATGTTCGACGTGGAAGGTTTGCTACGAAAGCATGTTAAGTCGGAATTACATTGCATAAAATTGCGGGAGGTAACGGAAGGCCAACTCTGCACGATCTTGGCAGCGGAGCGCCTGATCGATACCCAGGAGGATGTGATAATTGCTGCATCTGATACTTTAGTGAAAGGAGACTTGTATAGGACCGCAGAGGAGAAAACCTGGGAAGGTCTTATATCTGTAATCGATCTGCCGGGAGAACAATGGAGCTTTGCCAGCACTGACGAAAATGGTAGGGTCGTTCGCGTGGCTGAAAAAATCAGAATTTCCAACAATGCGAGTACTGGCCAGTACTACTTCAGGCATGGCAGTACCCTAGTGGAAATTGGTAAGCGCATGATAGCATCCAAGGAAACGACGCGTGGAGAGTACTACATAATTCCGGTTTATCAGAAAATGATAGATGCAGGAGTAAAAATTGGAATTTCAGTTGCGCGTGAGATGTGGGACATGGGAACGCCGGAGGCGAAAGCGCAGTTTGAAAACCATTTCAGGTTTCTGAGCTAGCTCTAAAATGATGCCCAAAGAACGATTGATTTTTATCGACAGCCTTCGTGGCGTGGCTGCTCTCATTGTCCTGCTGTACCACTACTACAACGCGATTCTACCTTCATCCGAATACCGCCCGTTTGGTGAAGCCATTCATCAAGTGTTACAATTGGGTCATTTAGGCGTATTTATTTTTTTTGTTTTGAGCGGATTCGTAATTGCACGGTCGTTGGGTTTCGATGAAATTTCTTTCAGTCTCTTCGGTAATTTCCTTGTGCGCAGGTTTATCAGGCTTGGCATACCTTATTGGACTGTGATCGTGTTAACGGGACTTTCAATTGTGGTGATGTCACGGTACGGATTGACAAGTATTCTGCCATACAAGTTGACTGATTACCTAATAAATTTTGCTTACGCCGACAATCTCGCCAATACCAGGTCAATAGTCAATGTAGGATGGACGCTTGAATATGAGATTCAGTTTTATCTCGTTTATGCGCTAGTGCTGTTGCTTGTTAGTAAAATGGCGGCACCCGCCAGAGTTTTGTATTATTGTCTGATAGCATCTTTCCTTCTTTCGCTTCTCTATTGGTTTGCGTGGTTTCCTTTTTATAGGAAGACGCTGTTTCTGGACTATTGGTTCCATTTTTTACTAGGTGTATTCGCGTATGAGTATTTGACTGACCGAATTCATCAATGGCAGTACACAACCGCAGTGGCGTTAGCATCGGTCCATATGATCATGTTCCCCGATCCAGCGACACTGACTGCAATTGTTACATCCCTATTGTTGGTAGGGGCCGGGAGGCTTGGCGCTGTGGACCGATGGCTTACCTGGAAACCGCTGGCCTTTCTTGGAACGATTTCGTATAGCCTGTACTTGCTTCATCCTTTTTTTGGCAACCGCGTGTTGCGGCTGGCCGTAAGGAATTTTGATTTTTCACCTTTTTTCGCTGTCGTGATGATTCTAATAACATTGCTGTTGACGATCCTGCTGTCTTGGATGTTTTATACCATGGTAGAACGTCCGGCGATCCGCTTGAGTACAAATTTCAGAAAGTAAGAAAGAACGATGGCACCATTGCGAATTTTACATGTACTGAATTCTGCTCATGGTGGTTCGGCGATTTCGACGCTTGAGTTGATTGCTGAACTTGAAACACGGGGCGCAGAATCTTCGCTTGTGTGTTTTAATAATGCTTCGAAGAAGCAGGAGGAGGAATTGCGAATGCGCCTGAAGGGCAGAGTTTTGTTTATTCCATTGTATTGGATGAACAAGAGAGTGCGGTCAGCATGGTGGAAACGACCATTGATCGAGGCATCGAGCTTATTGAGAACGTGGAGAGGGCACCGGTATCAAAGACAGATCACTGCTCTGATCCGCGAGAACAAGGTGAACATTATTCACACTAGCACGATTCTAAATCCGGAAGGAGCAATCGCTGCACGAAGAAACAAGCTTCCGCATCTTTGGCACGTCCGGGAGCTGATTGGTCCAGGGAATCATTTCCACTTCTATTGGTACGCCCATTGGGCACGCTACGTCAGTAAGCGTTGCAAATTTCTGATCGCGAATTCTTCAATTTCTGAACAATGCCTTCTTCAGTATTTCAATCCGGCAAAAATTGTTTGTATTCCAAACGGAATAAGATGGCCGCAATTTCAAGTGAGGAACCACAGTGATAATGTGTCAAAAAAAGTGGTTGGAATGGTGGGAAGCGTAACAACCCGATGGAAGAATCATGAGTTCTTTATTCGCGTGGCGGCGTCACTAAAGGCAGAAGCCGAGTTCAGAATCTACGGATCGCTGCCGAACGATGTCGACCCGTATTACTCATTCCTAAAACGATTGGTCCAGGAACTTGGCTTGAATGACACAGTAAAGTTTATCCAGTTTCAGGCTCCCGCGGAGATTATGGAGCAAATCGATGTAATGTTCCATCCGTCAGAATTTGAATCGTTCGGTCGCATTTATGTCGAAGCAATGGCAGGAGGAATTCCTGTAGTCGCATTGAATAAAGGCGGCGCTCTGGAGATGGTGAGACATGGAGAAAATGGTTACCTGGTAGGCAACGGCGATATTGAATGCGCAACAATGAATATAAGAGCCCTTCTGTCCAGTGCATCCCTGAGAAACGCATTTGGTCGCAATGGCAGGGACTTGGTTTTGCAGAAATATACAATCGAAGCGCTCGGCAAAAAAATGGTTGATCTGTACCAAAAGGTACTCAGTTAATGAGTTTCTTTGCGAAATGACATTTTCAATCTGCATTCCAAATTTCAATTATGCCAAGTTTCTAGGAAAAACGCTTGATAGCGTGTTGAAGAATAGCGACGATGATTTTGAAATTCTGATCTCGGATAATGCCAGTACAGACGACTCTATTTCAGTAGTTAGTGCATATCAGGAGAAATTCCCTGGGATACGGTACCGGATCAATGAAACCAATCTGGGCTTTGCGGCAAACCTTGATAGAGTGGCCGATATGGCGAAAGGTAAATACATCATCATGCTTTCGTCCGACGATCTGATGAAGAGCGACGCCCTGGAGGTTTATAAACGAGTTCATGAAGTATTCCCAGACGCAATGATATCATCGTCGATGAATGTGATTGACAGCGACGGCAGACTAACGGGATATGTAGGTCCGAACAAGCAGATTATTCGAATATCAGATCGCGATGAGCAACTTTCAGAACTCATTGGGTGCGATGTCTATCGTTTCAAGGCTGGCGATTTCCTGCGGCGTTGTTTCGAACGAATGGGTAATCCTCTGAATTTCTGCTCCGTCTGCTATCCGACAGTGAAGCATAGAAAAGTGGGTGGCTACACCAGCCGCCTGATCAATCCTGATAAATGGTTTCATTGGAAGGTTATAGCTGAACTCGATGATATTATCTATGTAGATAAGCCGTTGTTTGAATACCGTTGGCACAGTCAAAACCAGTCGGCTATTCAAGCTTCGACGGGACAGCTTAAGTACTTGTTTGACGAATACCGGAATACGATTGAGATCACAGACGTTATGCTAAGAAAAGCTGGCTACACCCGGGACCAGTTCTTTGAATCTTTTATAAAGAACGATATACATCGCCATGGAATCGGCGAATACCTAAAAGGGCGGTGGACCAAGTCAATGCGCGTTTTCCTTTTTGGGCTCAGTACGTATCCGTCCAAGATGATGTCGAGTGTAACCTTTTTAGCTTATGTAATTTTGCTTTTGACCACACCCTTTGGTTCTTTTGTGATTTCATGGGTATTGAATCTTGAAAAGCGACGATGAATCCTGCATTACCGATTGGGTCGCAGCAAAAGGTTTCGAGGACAGGGATCTGGTGTTTCTTGCTTTCACTCCTTTTCGTGTTCTCGATTACAGCTGACTACAGGGTGCCTATCGGGGGATTATTGATGCATCCGTTCCTGATCTTCCTCCCATTTGCTATTGCATTTTCGGGAATCGACCTGTTGGCGCTGCCCCGTCGCGTCATCATGCCCCTGATTGGCTTCTTTGTAATTTTTTCGATTGCCTGCCTGCAGAATAGCGATCCATTATTTGAAATTATCAAAGTGGGCGCGTCATTGCTGGTTTTCTTATTTTTTTCGTCTGCGGTGAAGACCGAACGTGATTTCCAATGGATCAGTTGGGGGTTGCTGGTGGTGGCGGTGCATATAGGTATTCTAGGATTTCTTAAAGGAAGAGAGGGTGAACTCGGTGACGGAAGCAGGTTGCAAGGCATAAATGTCTTGGAAGGATTGGGCAACAAGAATGCGCAATCTTTGTATACACTCCCCGGACTTTTCTTTGGAACAAACCTGCTTATCCAGTATTTCAAGAGTAAAAAGTGGCTACTCGTTGGCGTTATTTCGGCTTCGATCTTTTTTATTATTGTGGACATCTTTTTGTCAGCAAACCGCTCGGGGTGGGTGGGCTTTGCGACTATCTTTTTGTGCTTCGTAATTTATTCCGGTTTTCGGCTTCGAACCGTAATAGTCGCCGCGGTCCTGATCACGTTTGCTTACCTCGCTGTCGATATGTATGCCAATGATATTTTCGCGCACAAAAAAAAACAAACGGAGGAAGGATTCTCATCCGACATTGGACGCCGGATCCTGATCCGGGAATCGATCATGGTAGGCCTGGAAAATCCCTTGCTCGGTGTTGGTTACGAAGAGCTTCACCGCCAGATGGCTACACGACTTGGAATTACCCGCTTTGGACGCACGAAAATAGATACCCATTTTCTCATCGGTTACATATTCGGGAGTACAGGTTTTTTTTCGCTGCTTTGCTTGATATTATTTTTTGTGAATCTCCCCACTAATTATCTCGCCGGGCACAAGGTTCCCCATTATGTCAGAAGTAAAATAGCTACGGTACGAATTCTTCTCCTTTCCTTTATTGCACTCTACGTACTTCGATCCTTCTTTACACGGGAAATACTTTACAGCCCTACGTTCATGGGGGGGCTAGGCCTGATATATGGATATTATCTAATGTACATCAGATTGGCGTTGCCGCGATTAAATCTAAATTGACCGCAGGATGCAATCCTCTCTAAGAGTGGCTTTTTTTACATTGCGTGACTCCTATATCGACAATGAAGGATGCTTCCATGACAGTTCTAACGCTAGGCTCGTGCAAGAACTCTCTCGGCGATTTAGGTCATTCTCGTTCATAACCTATCGGGATCATCATCACGCTGCGTATTATAATTGTAGGCTGGACGTAAAAAGACTCTATGTCTTACCGTTCGTTAATACTTTTGGCAATGGAATTCTTCACTGGTATAGGGTATGGGAAATCCTGAGAAAAGCGCAAGCGGAAAATGATGTTCTGATAATCCAATTTCCATTCAAGACATTTTTTCTTCCCATGTTGCTGAAGAAGCCGGTAGTGGCGCACATATGTTCAAACTTGTTGACCGCTTCGCGTAATAAGGCTAAGTACAAAGGCCTGAAACGGACATTATCAATTTCATACGCATTGATATTCCACGCATTCAACAAACTTGCATTTGGAAAAAAAAATTTCCGGATTATCGCGAATGGCAGTGAACTTGCGAGGCTCTACTCAAGTTTCAAGGCAATTGAAGTTATATCTTCCAGCATTTTTGAAAAGGAGATTATTAATGAAGGTGAGCTGAGAAGACCCAACGGAGTTTTTACGATACTATTTGTCGGACGACCCAGTCTTGAAAAAGGATTCGACACCTTATTGGATTCGTTCACGCGACTTTCGGGAGACATGGTAAAATTGGTATGTGCGGGTTTTACACGCGAAACATTTGATGGTCTTTATCCCCGAAGTGTCACCATTAGTCCTAGGATTGAATTCATTGGCCAAGTTCCGTTTTCCGATGAGCTTCTTGCGATCTATAAATCTGCGGACGTTTTAGTCCTTCCGTCCAGGAGCGAAGGTACTCCGCGGGTGTTGGTCGAAGCACGAGCTCAGGGTTGCCCAGTGATAGCATCCCGCGTTGGTGGGATCCCGTCAGTAATAGATGATGGCATCGATGGTTTGTTATTTGAAGCCGGGGATGCCGATCGACTCGCTAATCTCATTCAACTCTTGATCGACGATGAAGATAAGCGCACCCAGTTGGCGAGGAATGGTATCGCTCGGGTCCGGTCGATGACTATTGAAAAATTTTCTGATATTTTTGTTAAGACAATAAATGAATTTGGTTTGAAATGAGTAGTTACATATTGGCCATTCATGCGGGCCACAACGCCTGTGCACTTCTGGGTGATGAATCTGGAGTGGTCTATGCGATCCAGGAAGAAAGACTTACAGGTGAGAAGAACTATTGGGGGTTTCCTGAAAAATCCATCGAAGAATGCTTGCGGATTCGAAGACTTCAGCCGACCGATATCGATTCTGTCGTGGTCGGGATGCAGCAAATTATTTCGCGCCGCCATTCACGCGATGATGTCCTGAAATCTTATTCCCAGCAAGACACTTTTGCGGGTAAGATTCGACAAAGGCTGATCGTGCCGTTCGTGCTGAACAACAAACTCGACTATGGTCAGGACAATTTTCTGAAAAGACTGTCGGCAATCGGATTCAAAAAGGACAAAGTCAGTTTCTACGACCACCATCTTAGCCATGCCGCCACAGCCTATTTCGGACTAAGGCAAAACCAGACTGATGAGTACCTCGTAGTTACTTGTGATGGAATGGGTGACAACGTCAGCGCGACAATTCGGGTAATGGGCCCACAAAAAAATGAATTGATTGCAACAACGCATTCTGATAATTCCCTCGGTGCCCTGTATTCATGGGTCACATTCAGGATGGGCTTTGTTCCACTTGAACATGAATATAAGCTCATGGGCATGGCACCGTATGCTGCGTCTGGGTATTCCACGGAGGTGAGAGATATTCTATATGAATTCCTGGATCTTGATCAGACTGGGTTGTCATTCAAAAGAAAGACGATCAAGCGGACCAATGATGTTAGTCGTGACTTATTCAGGATGCTTGATGGAAAAAGATTTGATTCGATCTGTGGGGGACTACAAATGTTCACTGAAGAGATTTTGACGCGATGGGTTACAGCAGCGATAAAGAAAACAGGAGTCCAAAAGGTGCTTGCGGCCGGGGGTGTCTTTATGAATGTCAAAGCAAATAAGTGTATTGGTGAAATTCCAGACCTCCGCTATTTCGAAGCATTTCCTTCGTGCGGTGATGAGACACTGATTTTCGGTGCATACTTTCAAAAGGCGGCTGAAAAATTCGGTCACGCGTCTGTCAAGCGAATGGAAAATTTTTACACCGGTGATGACTTGGATGAGAGTGAGATAGCTAGTGTGCTGAAGAAGTATGAATACAACGCCCATAGGATGAGTGACCCAGCGGCCGAAGTTGCGACTGTATTGGCAAAAGGATTTCCCGTAGCAAGGTGTGCTGGATCGATGGAATTTGGCGCGCGTGCCCTCGGCAATCGAAGCATTCTGGCCGATCCCTCAAACCAAGATATTGTGAGGGTTATTAATCAGATGGTAAAGAAGCGTGATTTCTGGATGCCGTTCGCGCCGATGATGATTAAAGACAAAAGTGAACGCTATATCAGGAATGATAAGGGACTTGATTCGCCTTTCATGATGATGACTTTTGACACTCGAGAAAATTTTATGGATTTAATTTCAGCCGTGCATCAGGGCGATCTCACTTGTCGTGCGCAACTGCTAACCCGATCACAGAATGCACCAATGTTCGACATTCTCGAGCAATTCGAGAAACGCACAAACAAGGCTGTAATTCTAAACACATCCTTCAATCTCCACGGTTTTCCCATTGCACGGAATGCTGCGGACGCGATGTACATTTTTGACAACTCAGGCCTAGAGTATATGCAATTAGGTAACTATTTAATCTCGAAAAAGTGAAGCCTTACCTTGTAAACCGCCTGGTGTGTCCTGCTGACCGTCAAAGCCTCACTCTGGAAGTATTCAGTGAAACGTCTGTTGAACTAAGTGCCGAGAATCTCGACAAGATCGCCAGATTGAATCTCAAGAAAGAGGATTTCGACAAGGAAATAATGGAAGGCGTCCTTATCAATAATCGGCGGAAGTGCCTCTATCCTGTGTTTGCTGGTGTTCCGAGGTTATTGCTGGTTGACCATCCGTTAATCGCCGTATTTAGCACAAGGTTCAAATCCAAACTTAAACCTCTTCTTGAAGAGGGGTATCGGTTTGATGATGAGAATTCTGTGCCCGGAGAGAAGAATGTGTTACATTCTTTTTCTGAAGAATGGACTAATTATGGTTACAATGAGGATGTCTACTGGGGACAAGTTACCGAGGTATATAACGAATCACTGCATTCAACTCTGTATTCTGACACGCAGGATTTGAAGGACAAGCTTGTGCTTGAGGTGGGGATCGGTTCCGGTGGTTCATGCAATTATATGTGCAAAAAATTTGATTGTATTATGATTGGTGTCGATCTGGGCTACAGTGTTGATGTAGCATTTCAAAATTTTTCCAGCAACCCCTTCATGAATATCGTTCAGGCGTCTGCCTTTCACCTACCATTCATGAAAGGCTCTTTTGATTTCGTTTATAGCCATGGTGTTCTCCATCACACCCACAGCACAAGGAATGCATTTTCGAGACTGGCAGACCTTCCGAAAAAGGGTGGAAGACTTTATATCTGGGTATATAGCCCGCTTAACGAAAAGCGCAATCTGAAACGTAAAGTTATCATGGTGCTGGAAAATTTGATCCGCCCCTGGAACTCTAGACTGCCAAACTGGCTCCAATCGATCGTCTTGCTGCCGATTGCCCCGCTTTATATCTTCCATCAAAATGCTGTCTACCGCGGGAAAAATGGAATGGCAAAGTACAAGTGGCGAGAGGCTATGCACGCAGCCCGCGATCGATTTACTCCCCGCTATATCTACCGACATACGGAAGACGAAGTAATACGCTGGTTCGGTGAAGAGGGCTTTGAAAGAATACGGCCATTGTCAGCACGGCAGCTTCCCGACTACGGACCGGTCGGCTTCTACAATAATACCGGGGTCGAAGGCTTCAAATCAAAACATAGTTTCTGATGTGTGGGATTTGCGGTGTTGTTAATAAAAATGGGGTTGAACCGGTTGATCGCGGGATCCTTTCCAATTTGGTGGCATCTGTTCGCCATCGCGGCCCGGACGACGAGGGAATTTTTCTTGAAGGAAACCTGGGGCTCGGACATACACGCCTTAGTATCATTGACCTTTCAAGCAAGGGGCATCAACCGATGGAATTTGAAGATGTCGTCATTTCGTACAACGGCGAGATTTACAATTTCCAGCAGATAAGGAAAGAATTGGAAACGCTCGGGCATCGATTCCAATCAAATTCAGATACTGAGGTCATTATTCGCGCGTATCGTCACTGGGGAATTGAATCGCTCAATCGCCTGAACGGAATGTTTGCATTTGCTATTTTCGACCGCCTCGAAAAAAAAGTGTTGATTGTAAGGGATCGGTTTGGAGTAAAGCCCCTGTACTATTCCAGCACTCCCTCAAAATTTGTGTTCGCTTCAACAGTCCGCGCTGTGGTATACGGCACGGGGCAATGCGCTATTGACCCGGATGCCGTTAAGAGCTATATTAATTTCTTATATGTGCCCGGCCAACAAAGTATCTTTCGAAATATCCGCAGACTCGCGCCAGGGCATGCGATCTTGCTTGACCTTGATACAGGTAATCATAATACCTACCGCTACTATAAAGGGCTGATTCCCGAAAATGCAAATGCAACTGAACCATCGCAGGCGCAAATCGAGGATCTGCTTCATTCAGCCGTTGCATACCGGCTGGTCAGTGACGTTCCTGTCGGGATTTTCCTGAGTGGTGGCGTAGATTCCGGCCTGGTATGTGCCCTTGCAGCAGCGCAAACCCAACAAAAGCTTAAAACATTTTCCGTCGGGTACAATGGTGCGTATCGATACTTTGATGAAACCCCTTATGCATTAAAGGTTGCTCGGCGGTACAATACGGAACATATAAGGTTTGAGGTAGATTTTGACAAACTTTTCACGGACTTTGACCACATTGTAGCGGCCATGGAAGAGCCCGTCGCTGATACGTCCGTGTTTCTGAATTTCTACATATCCAAACTCGCACGTGAGCATGTGAAGGTTGCGCTGAGCGGCGTGGGAGGTGATGAGTTGTTCGGAGGGTATAACCGATACCAGGCATACTTAATAGGCCGGAAGCTGCTCGCGCTTCCTTCGGCGATAAGGGGTAGAATAACTGCTGCCCTGTCCGCGGTCGGTACGGGTAGGATTGGCACGTTACCAAACCTTCTTCGCGCCGGGCATAAATTGTTGAGTTCACTTGATGAAGATCCTGCATCATTTTATCACGCCTTGATTAGCTATTCAAATGGACAAAGCCGTAACATGCGAGCCGGAGGAAGTGATTTGAGTTCATGGATGAAGTATGACATAGATTATTATCTTCCTGATGATTTACTTAGCCTTACTGATCAGATGAGTATGGCGAACTCGCTAGAAGTGCGTGAGCCATTCTTAGACTTCAGACTTGTGGAGATGGCAATGGATATTCCCGCGAAAAAGAAAGTCGATCTATTCAATAAGAAAATTGGATTGAAGAAGATCGCTAGAAAATATCTCGATCACGAGACTATTTACCGACGAAAGCAAGGGTTCTCTGCACCGGTTGGCCCGTGGCTAAAAAACCAATCACCTGATCAATTTAGACAAAAGTTTAAAACAAGTGCCCTCCTCGATTTTGTTCCGGAGGTGTATGTCAGCAGTGTTACGGATGGATTCTTCACAGGTAATAAGGATCTTTCATTGCAATTTTACTCACTTGTTGTGCTTGAGAGATGGATGACAATTAACCGAATCTGATTGAGTCCTACGAAGAGAATCGCATCGACAGACATTCACCAGAGGCAGACTCCGCGTCCGGTAATCAATTGTTTCTTCATAAGTCATCTCATGCATTTGGATATGCAGACTGAGTCTGTGAAGACTTGTTCGGTCCGCGTTGCTTTTTTTGAGAGCCTGTGAAATTGCTGTACATATATCAGTATTTTGGAACACCGAAAGGAGGGTGGAGTACCCGCATATATGAGATGTGCCGACGTTGGATTCGCGATGGTCATAAAATTACCGTGCTGACGACTCCGTATGACAAATCTGACATTCGCGCTGTAAAATTTGTGGAGCGGCAAGAATTTGACGGCATAGAGGTTATCGTGGTGAATGTGATGCAGTCAAACAAAAGGCCAGTGATGTCCAGAATATTTGGATTCTTAGCCTTTTCCATCGTTGCATGCTATTATTCACTCCGACTAAATTATGATGTGGTCGTCGCAAGCTCCGGCCCTATAACAGTGGGTATTCCAGCGTTGTTGGCGAGATGGCTGCAAAGAAAGAAAATGGTGTTTGAGGTTCGTGATTTATGGCCACGGGGCGCGGTAGAGTTGAACATTATTAAAAGCAGATTTGTCAGTCGTAGTTCTTATTGGTTTGAAGCACTTTGCTATAAATCTTCGAGCCTTATCGTTGCGTGCTCGGATGGAATGGCGGATGATATAAAAAAGAGATTTCCACAATTGAACGTTGTTGTTGTTCCTAATGCCTGCGATTCGCTCTTTACATCGCCAACTGCAATGGTTGTTGCTGAGACTCTGCTTGGAAAACAAATTATTGTGTATGCGGGCTCAATGGGCATAATGGATGATTGCACTCAGATCATTGATGCCGCCCGTTTGATTCAAGCTAGCCACCCGAAGGTGACGATTGTGATGATCGGAGACGGCGCTGAACGAGCTGGTTTGGAGCTCACTGTTCGACGTGATAACTTGTCTAATATTGTCTTCTTGGGATTGATTCCTAAAGACGAGGTAGCGCGGTGGCTAAAGATTGCGACAGCATCCATAGTTGTGTTTAAGAATGTGCCCGTATTGAATACGTCGTCTCCCAACAAGTTATTCGACTCTTTGGCGGCCGGGGTTCCTGTGATACAAACCACGCAGGGTTGGATAAAAGACCTCGTTCGTAAATATGAAGTAGGCATAACAGTAGACCCCAATAATGCGCGTGAGATGGCAGCAGCGATCATAGCGTTGTGTCGAGATGTTGAACAACGAAATCGGTTCGCCGAGAACGCCAGGTTGGTTGCCATGACACTTTTTGACAGAGAGAAATTATCTCGCTACATGATCGAGTCAATTGCGAATGCCATCGGAAAGTAAAATACTGCTTACGGGAGCAACAGGATTCCTTGGCTCTTACATTCGGTCAGTCGTTGCCGGGCACGGTACAGTATTGTCATTGGGCCGCGATTCGGGGAATGACTTTGTGTGCGATCTTCGCTCGGGTCCGCCATCAATAAAGACAAGAATTGATATTGTGATTCATTGCGCAGGCAAAGCACACGTGGTTGCGAAGGGAAAGAAGGTCGAGATTGATTTTAATAAAACAAATTATGAAGGAACTGTCAATTTACTAGCTGCTCTTGATCAGACTCCTTCGGTCAAAAAATTTGTTTTTATATCGACAGTCGCGGTTTATGGTAAGGAAAAAGGCGTGATGATAACAGAAGATTGCGACCTTGCTGGAAAAACGCCATATGCTAAAAGTAAGATCCTTGCTGAGAGAGCGCTAGAAAAGTGGGCGAAAAATCGAGACGTAAAGCTTTCCATCCTCAGGTTGCCATTAATAGTAGGCTCGAACCCACCTGGGAACCTCGGCGCTTTAGTGCGATACATGAAAAGAAAAATTTATCTAGGGATCGGAGCAGGCAGTGCGCAGAAGAGTGTGGTTCTGGCCGAAGATGTCGCGTCGTTTGTGCCTTCCATTTGGGATCTTGGCGGCACCTATAATCTTACCGACGGAAGCCACCCGGCGATGTGCGAATTGGAGGCGGCGATAGCCATGCAGTTGGGCGTTTCCGAGCCCGTGCGGGTCCCTGATGCCTTGATAAGAGCAGCTGCCCTCGTTGGAGACATGTTCGGTCCCTGGGCACCAATCAACACGGACAAATACCAAAAACTCACAAGTACCCTTACTTTTTCAGATGAAAAGGCAAGAAAAGAGGTTGGATGGAACCCCCGGGTTGTAATCGAAAACCTGCCGCATTTAATTTAAAGTTATGTCTTTGCTGTTTCTGGTTATCACCGGTCTTGCGCTTCTCGTTGTCGAGCTGCTTTACATTAAAACGGCGCGCGTCTATGGCATCGTCGATCGGCCCAACCTTCGCAGCTCACATACCGAGACGACTATTCGGGGTGGTGGGGTGGTAGTTATCGCTGCGGTCCTGATTGCTTCTCTCTGGAGCAGATTTCCCTGGCCTCTTTTTTTTCTTGGTTTAATGCTTGTAGCAACCGTGAGTTTTCTTGATGATTTGAAA
Organism: Cyclobacteriaceae bacterium; assembly: GCA_044223825.1. Taxonomy (GTDB): domain Bacteria; phylum Bacteroidota; class Bacteroidia; order Cytophagales; family Cyclobacteriaceae; genus ELB16-189. Next base: position 62,350 of record JBGALO010000008.1, read on the forward strand.
TCCCTTGCTGCTAGTTATAGGTTCATCGCGCAAATCGTAGGCCTTATCTTGATTTTTTATCAGATCCCGACGTTGCATTGCTCTGTGGCGTTGGTTGCTGCCGCCTTTGTGGTGTCAGTCGGTAGCCTCAACGCCTTTAATTTCATGGATGGCATCAATGGTATGACGGGAGTATATTCACTTGTGACGCTTGGATCATTTTTTTACATCCAGCGCAGCCTAGTGAAATTCACGGACGAAGTCCTTATTGTGTGCGTCACACTCTCAGCCCTCATATTTCTTTTCTTTAATTTTCGGAAAAGAGCCGTTTGCTTTGCGGGTGATGTGGGCAGCGTATCGTTTGCCTTCGTGGAAATTTTTTTTCTCTTGCAACTCGTCAGCAAAACTGGGAACCTATACTGGGTGCTGGTTTTTCTGGTGTATGGGATTGACTCCATTGTAACGATTCTTTTCAGATTATTCCGGCGTGAAAATATATTCACATCGCATCGAACACATTTATACCAACACCTTGTCAATGAACGGGGCCTATCTCATCGAGCGGTCGCAGTTGGGTATGGGACTATCCAACTGATTGTTAATATTGTTCTTTTTTTCTTGGTTGGTTCCCAAATACAAGATGTTCTGTTGTTGGTCTCGGCGTTGTTACTGGGTGTTTATGTATGGATTCGATATGCAACCTCACATCGGCCAAAGACAATATGAATTACCGCGATCAGATCAAGCCAGTGGCAGACAAATTCCTCGTGATGTTGACATTGCCCCTGACATTACTCAGCGTAATTGCAATCTCAATGCTGTACCTTGTTTTCGGGCAAGCTGACATATTCTTTTTCCAACAAAGGATGGGTGTGGGGACGGTACCTTTTACGATGATTAAATTCAGAACTCTTAACAATGACCGCACCCTGCCGATCGAGAAAAGAAAATTTTTTATAGGCACAATTTTAAGAGCGACTTCGCTCGACGAACTCCCGCAACTGTACCATGTATTGAGGGGACAAATGTCGCTAGTGGGGCCGCGTCCATTGCCAATAGAGTATAAGGACTATATGAGAAGTGAGCAATTGGTACGTCATTCCGTAAGGCCCGGTATAACCGGTTTGGCACAGGTAAACGGACGGCACGCGATTTCTTGGAGAAAGAAGTTTGAATATGATTTGCTTTACGTCCGGGGGATTTCTTTCTGGCTTGATCTGAGAATTCTCTTCAAAACCATTTTTGTTCTTCTCTCATTTAAGAAGGATATTTCGCTTGACGAACAACCATTTAAAGGAAATTGAAAAATCTGGCGATATATGGTGCGGGTGGGTTCGGGCGTGAAACGGCCTTGCTGGTGAAGCAGGTCAATGCGAAGACACCGACGTGGCACATCAATGGATTTTATGATGACGGTCTCGATGTTGGTACATCAGTTGACGGGCTTCACGTGCTGGGAGGCCTCCGTGAAATCAATTCATTGAAAACTGAAACGGCCTTGGTGATTGCCATCGCTGAACCTTCCGTGCGGGAAAAGTTATTTGCTCAGATTAATAGCCCTGCCATCTCATTTCCTTCGCTCATACATCCGGATTTTTCTCTGGGTGCAGACAATAACATTATTGGCAAAGGATGTATTCTCGCGGCCGGATCTATTCTTACAACTGGGGTTGTGCTGGGTGACTTTGTGATTATTAACTTGTTGTGTTCAATAGGTCATGATGTAGAAATTGGAGCTTTCTGTTCAATCATGCCAGGCTGCAGTATTTCTGGCAACGTCAAGATTGGGACCAGGTGCAGTATCGGTACGGGGGTGCGTATCCTACAGAATCTCTCGATCGGTAAATCGACCCGGGTGGGGGCAGGAGCTGTGGTCACCCGGGATTTTGGAGACGGCAAGACTGTCGTGGGCATACCTGCGCATGAAAAGTAATCCGATGTTTGGAACATACAAGCCGGCGTTGACATTCCTATTGGTGTTTGTTGGCTGTTACTTCGTTGGCAATGTTTTGTACGGGCTGTATGTGGAGTTTTATTACCCGTTACCGGATCCGGCCACTGTATGGGTAACGGATCAAACGACAGCGATACTTTCCTTATTTGGTGACAACGTAATAGATCGTCCGGGTGTCAATGAGCCGACGATGTTAGTTGTGCAGAATATGGACCATCGAATTATCCTGCGGGTGTTCGAAGGTTGCAATGGAATTAATGTCATGATTGTATTTATTTCCTTCGTCGCGGCATTTGGCGGAAGTATCAAACGAATCATGTTCTTCATGCCTTTGGGACTGCTCGTAATCCACGCGTCAAATCTATTGCGAATATTGTTATTATATTTCACGGCCGTAAATCGCCCAATGCTATTTTATTATTTTCATAAGTATTTCTTTACGGCTGCCTTGTATGTGATTGTCTTCGGACTTTGGGGGATCTGGATGAAATTCAATGGAAGAGGTTAATGATACCAATAAGGGGCAGAGGTACTAGGTATTTCATTGGTGGGGCTGCGACAATTATTCTTGCCGCAGTCTACCTTTTTCAGGATTTTGATTTTTCAATACTGACAGGGATTCACTTGTCAACCAATGAAAGATTTATTTTTAACCGGACATGTCGTTTCTTGCTAAATGAAACCGCATGTATCATGTTAATTCTCGCTGTGTTTAACAAAATCGAATATTTTCGCATCGGCGGCATAGTGTTTCTTGCGGAATTCGTCGGGCTGTTGCCATTGTATTTTGTGCTAAAACTTTCATTGGAGGGAGATTCGGAGATATCTTCTCCATTGTTGTCGCAACTACATCGAATGATCATTAACCCATTGCTAATGATTGTTTTGATAATGGCGCTTCTATATCAGGACTATTTTTCAAAACCTGCAAAGTAGTATGTATTCAATACCCCTTTCATACACACCCATCGACACAGAAGGTCTAACACGTATCCTAGGGGCGTATAAGGATCAGCCGATTATGGATTTAGTAGCTGATTTTGAAGCGGAAGTTAAAAGGTACACTGGGTCTCAATACGTGCTTGCCGTAAATTCAGGAACATCTGCAATTCATCTCGCGCTAAAAGCGGCTGGTGTCGGCCCGGGAGATGAGGTTTTGGTTTCTACATTCACTTATGTCGCCACAGTTAATCCAATCATTTACCTGGGTGCAAAGCCGGTATTCATTGACAGCGAGTCGACAACCTGGAATATGGATCCGGCTTTGCTTTCGAAAGCCATCGAGAGACATCCAGGCAAAATGCCGAAGGCGATATTGATTGTTCATGCCTACGGCATGCCGGCGTGCATGGATGAATTAATGAGTTGTGCCAGGCACTATAACATCCCAGTTATCGAAGATGCTGCCGAGGCAATTGGCAGCAAATGGCACCAAAAAATGGTAGGCACCATTGGGCAAAGTGGTGTTTTGTCCTTCAATAACAATAAACTTATCACCACATATGGGGGAGGTGCCTTACTCACGAACGATGCTCAAGTATTTCAAAAGGCACTCTTCGTTTCAACTCAGGCCCGGGAGGATAAGCCATTTTATGAACACAATCAGATCGGATACAATTACCGGATGAACCCCTTGGCGGCAGCGCATGGCCTATTGGCAATGAAAACGATTCTTCGGAAAATAGATTCAAGACGGTCCATCTTTGACCGTTACAGGTCCGGGGCCCTTTCTCTGCGGAAAATCCAGGTCATGCCTGAGATTCCGAACTACTTCTCAAACCGTTGGTTATCAACGGTATTGCTCCCCGACGACCGGGTTGCCGAAGCGCAAAACGCCTTTAAATCCGCTGGAATTGAAGTAAGACCATTTTGGAAGCCAATGCATGAACAGCCTGTATTTCAACAATTTACATCGTTCTCTTCGGGTGTGTCGTCATCTCTTTTTCGACGCGGTTTGACGCTCCCTTCAAGCGACTCTTTGTCTTTCAACGAACAGGAAAATGTCATGTCTGTTTTCGAAAAATTAGGTTACGCAACCCCGTGAAAATGTATAAACGGTGTAAGGTTTTGTGCTATTTTTGTTGTTTTCCATACTGGCCAATTCCTGAGAAGAATGATTTCTATGACTGCAAGAAATATGAGAGGTACTCTGTTGGCTGTCGGCATATTCTTATCAGTTTCTGCATTTGCGCAAGTTGCCGGGGATTTTCAGACTCACCAAAGCGGGAATTGGAATCAAACATCTACTTGGGAGAGGTATAATGGCTCAAGCTGGGTTACTCCCGCGCCGTCAACGCCAACAAGCGCCGATGGCACAATTACGATTCTTGACACACACAACATCGCGGTCACTGCCAACGTCACGGTTGACCAGGTCGCATGGGACAATTCCAATCCGTTTTCCGGCCAGTCAGGATCGATCACAGTCGCATCCGGCGTTACATTGACAGTTGCAAACGGAGCCGGTGATGACATCCGAATCATAAACGATTTTACTGATGTCGGCTTGCTGCAAGTTGATGGAACACTAAGCTTAAGTAACGGTGCAACTATTGTTGACGACGATTATGGGAATCTTGGTTCTGGTCCAGGTCCGGTTTCGTCGGATACATACAAAATCACGAGTACTGGAACGCATATCCACACCACGGGTGCCGGTGTTGCACCTATTCCTGCGGCAGATTGGCAAATTGGTTCTACATGCCAGGTCAATGCTGCCGCGAGCGGAGTTCCGACAATCAGTAATCTGATTGTGTTCCATCATTTCGTTTGGAACGGCGCGGCTCAATCAGCGGTGGCTAACCTCGCGGGTCAGCTTCTAAATGTGAACGGGGACTTTTCAGTCACGGGCACAAATGGACAAATTTTGCAGATGAGTATAAGTACTGCATTTACACTTTCGATTGGGAACGATTTTAATATATCGGGTAATTCAAGGGTTCAACTGAATACAAGTGGAAATCCAGTTGTATACAACATCGGCAGAGACTTCAACATTTCATCGACTTCTGTTTCGGCCAACGCGATAAGTTTTGCGGCGACTGGAACTACAACAGTCAATGTCTCTCGCAATTTTTCAAAGTCCGGAGCATCTGCATGCAATGTCCTTCTGAGTACAGGGACAGCCAATCTTAATCTTGCTGGGAACTTCTCCTTGACGGGTGGGACTCTGAGTAAGAGTGGCGGAGGGGCAGGAACGGTAAACTTTAGTGGTTCGTCGGCGCAGTTATTCCAAAATACTGGTACCATAAGCGGTTCATTGAATTTTGCGGTTGCAAATCTTTCAATACTGGATTTGCAAACATATCCTGTCACTGGATCAGGTACATTCACCCTCGGACCAAGTTCTACTCTTAAGGTTGGATCTCTTGACGCAAATGGAGCGATTCAAACTACAACTGCTGGAAATATCCAGGTATCAGGTACTCGCACCTATAATTCAACAAGCACAATTATTTATAATGGATCCGGACTCCAGAAAATCGGAAATGGATTTCCATCTAATGTGAACCTGGAGATCGCTAACCCTTCAGGAGTTACTAACAATAACGTGGGTGTGACCAACGTCGTTGGTAACCTGACGCTAACGAGCGGATCTTTTAACATAGGCCCTTCGAATACACTCAATATTCAGAGCAACTTTATTGTTACAGGCGGAACTATAGGTGGAACGACCACTTCCAGTCTTACATTTAGTGGATCAGGTTCGGTCGGGACTTTGACATTCACTAATGCGGCTCAGAATGTCCAGGATCTAACTATTGGACGCTCGGGGACGGTAGTTTTGGGATCGGACTTAGCAATAGCCGGCACACTAAATCTATCCGCTGGAAATTTGAATTTTACAGGGCACACCTTAACGATGAACGGTGGGACGATTTCGTCATCGGGTACTGGTCTTCGGAGCACTAGTTCGACAAATTCCAATCTTGTTTTCGGAGGCTCAACGTTTTCGGGCACGATTCCTTTTTCCGGTGCAGGTAATGCAATAAATAATTTGACATTGTCTACCAATGGTGGTGTATACACGTGGAACAGCCCTGTTACGATCGCGTCATCACTGACGCTCGACACGAATGGGGCTCTCACTCACACATCAGGAATTACGATGGGAACGGGGTCAACTCTTTTCAAAGGTTCAGGAACCTGGAGTGGAACATCTCCTGGCGCAACCACCAGCTATAATGTAACTTACACTGCACCTGCAGCAAGCACCGGTCTTGAATTGCCCACTTCGATTTCTACATTGGGTAACCTCAACATTGATCCTAGCAGTGGTTCAGTGGTGTTGAGCAGTGCGGTGAATGTAAATGGTAATCTGCTCTTGTCTTCAGGAACACTTTCCACGGGGCCGAACAATATTACGATGCGCGGGACCGGATCAAATCTTTATGTCAACGGGGGCGCTTTGTCTGCCGGTACGGCAACGGTGAATTTTACCGGAACAACAACCATTGGAACAACTGCAAGTGGAGGTGTTATCGCGTTCAACAATATTTCCATTACCAATGCGCTTACATTGCCTTCATTGGCAAGCAATGTTTTGGTGAATATAGCTGGCAACTTGACCAATAACGGAACCCTTAACCGTGGGTCAAGCAACACGACTTTTACTGGAACGACGGTTGTTTCAGGCGCTGGCGTTACCGGGTTTACCGATGTGACGGTAACGGGGTCTTTGACTGCTCCATCTGGAACTATGAGTGTCGCAGGAGACTTTACCAACAATGGAACCTTTAATCATAACAATGGAACTGTAACGTTTAATGGTACTTCAGACATTCTGGGAAGTGCAACTTCTAATTTTTTCACCATTAGCCTTAGTGGAGTACTCAATGCGCCAACAGGAACTTTGGGGATAGCGGGAAGTTTTTCAAATAGTGGGACCTTCAACCATAACAATGGCACTGTTGCTTTTAATGGAACCGTATCATCACAGTCGGTGACAGGCTCTGCACTGACTTTCAATAATATTACCGTGACCAATGCAATAGGCGTTGGAATAAACAATACGAGCAGACTTAACGGGACATTTACACTCAGCGGCTCTGGAATATTCGATGCTGATGGATCTGGTTCGGGTATATTCATCGTGAGCTCAACTTCACAAACGGTGGGTGGAAGGATAGCAAACCTTACCACACCTGCGAATTTTACAGGTAATGTGACCGTTGAGCGATATATTCATGGAGCTTCCGGAGGAGACTATAGATACATCTCCGTTCCCATCACCAATGCTGATGTGAGCATGCTGAAGTCGTCCATATTCGTCACAGGAAGTTTTAGTGACAGAAGTACACATGCAGATAATTCCAATATTGTTGATTCGGGCAATACGAATCCATCTGTTTTTTCCTACAACAGCACTACGCAAGCATATGTGGCTGTGTCCGGTGCAACTACCGCCTCTACTGCCCTGAGCAATACCGTGGGATATTCTGCATACGATTATAACAATGGTGCCGTAACCGCTTCTTTCCGCGGGACTATCGGGAAGGGGAGTGTTGTCGCCGCGATTTCATCGACGAATGGAAATTTTAACCTCGTTCCAAACCCATACCCTTCGCCAATAGATTGGGACAACGTAACAAAAACAAACGTTAATAATGCCATGTACTTGCGCGTGGCCAACAATGTTTTCTCCTCCTATGTCGGGGGATTGGCATCAAACGCTCCCTTCGTCGGATGGTCAGGAGAAATCGCAATCGGGCAATCATTTTTCACCACCTCCAATGGAGGTGGCGCTACGCTTACGTTCAAAGAAGCTGATAAGACTGGTGGCTCATCGTATTTCTTAAGAACGGCTTCGCCAGAGAACTATTTCCGGGTGCAGCTTTCCTCCACCAAAGGTGAGCAGGACGAGGCTATAATACACTTCGTTAAAGGTGCTTCAGATGGAATTGATTCAGAATTTGATGCAACGAAGATCAGAAATGGAATTCCTCAATCGCCGCTGGGCGAAGCAATTGCCTACCCAAACATTTCCAGCTACATTTCTTCGCCATCATCAGACTTTTCAATCAATACAATGGACGTATTGACAGGCCCAAAGATTGTCAGACTTAACGTCTCAGACGTTAGGCCTGGTAACTACTCGATCGCCTTCTCAGATTTTTCAAACATGTATCTCGGGTACAATGTTGTTCTTGTGGATACCTTCCTTAAGACGGAAATTGAGGCGAAGGACAATGTTTCTTATGATTTTGCAGTCACCTCCGACAAATCATCTTTCGGTTCGGATAGGTTTTATCTGAGGATTAATGGAGTTGGCGTTATAACTTCAATTGTTGCCCCGAATGAGAGTCGCCTTTCCGTGTATCCCAACCCAGTAACGGACAAATTGATCATCGAGCTTTCGCCAGAGGAGGATAAGAATCTGAAATCAATAGCTTTGGTGGATGTGACAGGTCGTATCATTATTAGTAGTGAAACGAATAAGCAACTTTTAACCCCCGGCCAAAAGACGATTGATGTAAGTAATTACAGACCGGGGGTTTATGTTTTGAGCATTCAGATTGGTGATTTGATTAATGCCACAAGAGTGATAAAGAAATGAGAAACAGCCGTTTTTTGGTATTGACTTGCTTCTTGACCCTGCTGGGATTGGTGGGCTACGGCCAGCCTGGCGACCCGGGTGGCGGTGGAAATCCTACAGTTCCCATCACAGGGATTGAGTTCTTGTTGGGTGGAGGTGTGGCTATTGGTCTTCGCACGATCGTGCAGAGAATTCGTTCCAACAAAAAATAGTCAACGTGATCCGGTGGTGGATAAAACTGGTTAGAAATCTAAGGATACTGCCCAGGTGGGTCATTATTTTTATTGATATCTTTTTTGTCTCATTCTCAGCATTCCTCGGCTACTTACTTAGGTTTAATTTTTCCATTGAAGATCTCGCCAAACACAACATTTTCCTCGGCGTTTCTACCTATTCAGTCTGTGGGTTCGTTGCAATCCTCCTGAGTGGTAGCTATCGAGGAATCATCCGCTATACGGGATTGCAGGACGGGATCAGGATTTTTTACATGGTGGTCCTTAACATGGTCCTCGTTGTCACGATTAATCTTCTTTTCTATTACAACAAGCTCAGCAATATTATTCCATATTCGGTTGTTTTGATTAGCCTGCTGTCTTCATTTCTCTTCTTGTTCAACTACCGATTGCTCGTCAAATACATTTTTTCCTTCTATAAGGATCAGATGTTGAAACGAACCAGAGTAATGATTTTCGGAGCCGGGCAAACAGGTATCATCACTCGCCATGTAATAGCATCTTCTCCAAGAATGAGGATTATGGGCTTTCTCGAGGATGATCCGGACAAGATCGGTAAAATCCTGGATGGTATTAGAATTTATAGCGCGAGAAAAGGTGAGCTGGAAAACTTATTCAGTGAAGAGGGATTCGATGAATTGATACTTGCAGCAAAGAACATCTCGCTTGAAAGACGAAATGAGCTGGTTGAGGCTTGTATCCAATACAATGCACGGGTACGGGTTATTCCTCCTATTGACCGCTGGGCAAAGGGTGAACTCAGCTTCAACCAGATAAAGGAAATCAACATAGAGGACTTGTTAGGTCGTGAATCGATTCGCTTGAATAAGGAAAATGTTGAGCGTGACCTAAAGGGAAAGAGAATATGCATTACAGGCGCCGCAGGTTCAATCGGCAGGGAACTTGTGCGGCAAGTGATCCAATATTTCCCGGAGAGCATCATTGCAATCGATCAGGCTGAATCTGCCCTTTACGAGTTGGAACGCGAGCTGGCAGTCACGCCGACAAAGACCAGGATTACAACGTTTGTTGCTGACATTACAAATAAAGATCGCATTGCAACGATCTTCAAAGATCAAAGACCAGAGGTTGTTTATCATGCAGCTGCATACAAGCATGTTCCCATGATGGAGAGCAATCCATCGGAAGCTGTTGCCTGTAATATCCTCGGAACCAAGATCTTGGCGGACCTTTCTGTTGAATGTCAGGTTAGGAAATTTGTGATGATTTCGACGGATAAAGCTGTGAATCCGACGAATGTAATGGGTTGCTCCAAGCGGATTGCAGAGATTTATGTTCAATCACTCAACAATCATCGTAGTAACAGTAGGACAGCTTTTGTGACAACGCGCTTTGGAAATGTTCTTGGATCAAATGGATCGGTGATTCCTCTTTTTAAAAAGCAGATCGAATATGGTGGCCCAATCACGGTTACGCACCCCGAAATCACCCGGTTTTTTATGACTATTCCTGAAGCCTGTCAGCTCGTTTTGGAAGCGGGGACTATGGGTAAAGGGGGCGAGATTTTTATTTTTGACATGGGTAAGTCAATCAAGATACTGGATCTCGCTCGAAAAATGGTCTGGCTATCGGGACTTCAGCCCGACCGCGACGTTGAAATTCATTTCACTGGCTTGAGAGAAGGGGAGAAGTTGTACGAGGAGCTCCTTTCAAAGCAGGAAAATACGATACCGACTCATCATGAGAAGATCATGATTGCGAAGGTGCAGGAGTATTCCTATGAGGAAATCAATAAATACATCGAACTTTTCATAGACCTTGTCAATGATCGAAATGAGCTCAAAATGGTTGCTTTGATGAAGGAACTGGTACCAGAATATAAGAGCAACTACTCGAGGTACGAAGTGCTGGATGCAAAAAACACAGAGTTTAACTGAGCGTCGTTATCACTTCAAGGCTGCCTGCCAGAAAGCTGGCGCTTATCTTTTTTTCATGCCTCCACGCTTGTTGTATCGGTAGAAGGCTTTGCGCTTATTTTTGAAGGTCTTTTGCTGGTTACTTCCTTGAAGGAAATTAACAGGTAAGTAGTATTCCAGCTTTACACTGTAAAGAATGTACGAATCGTCGGTCTTGGGATTTCCCCGGATGTCGCCTTCTTTCTTCGTAGGCAGTCCCACTTCAGGGCGCCTGTCAGAGAGGGCATAGGCCAATGGATCACTGAACTTAGACGCATCGTGATGAACTGTACTTACGTCATCCAGGTAATCAGTGAAAGTCTTGCGAAATCCCCCCTCAAAGCACAGGTTCGTAAAAGGTCCTAATTTAAGCCTTACACCAAGTCCCATTGGGATCACGGGCACAACCCTGCTATAGGAAACCAGTTCGGTATGGAGGGGAGCTAAGGCAACACTTTTGCCTTGATAGTCCGTCTTTGGGTTAAAATACAACAACCCCACACCCGCAAAGCCATAGATATTAAACGATGGACGTTGATAAAAACTACGTCCCTGGGGATACAGATTGTATATACCTACAGCGCTGATTTCGAAATTGTTTTCATAAAAGGAAAGATTTCTATCGCGACGACCACTTTCGATCGGTGCCTTTGAATCCGATCCGGAAAGCTGAAACCAAGCAGCTTCTACCCGTACTGCTATCCTTCTGTTAAGATAGTATTGCAACCCAGCGTGAATATTCGGATTGGCCTGTATATAATCTCCATCATTGGACAACTCGCCAAAGTAGCTCGAGGTACCAATACCCCCCACTAAAATCAACGACCGCTGCCTCCTCATCGCAAAGAAGCTCTGTGCCACCCCCAACTCGGGAAGGACCAGCAACGCCGCAAAGCCCAATAAGACCGCTCTTTTCATTGAAAAGCCCCTTTTAATAAAGCAATTTATGAAATTAAACCCAAGAAGGAAACCGGCCAATCAGGCCAAAACTTCCTTAATTCTCTGCGCAGCCTCCTTCAGAAGGATCGCGGAGAACACCTTCAAACCTGACTGTTGAATGATTTTAGCGCCTTCTTCGGCATTCGTTCCCTGTAATCTGACTATAATCGGAACGGGTATGTTTCCAACTTTTTTATACGCTTCGACAACACCACTGGCAACTCTGTCGCACCGAACGATGCCTCCAAAGATGTTAATCAAAATGGCCTTTACGTTGGGATCTTTTAAAATGATCCGGAATCCAGCCTCCACGGTTTCTGCATTGGCGCCACCACCTACGTCCAGGAAGTTGGCAGGTTCTCCGCCAGACAGCTTAATGATGTCCATAGTAGCCATCGCGAGGCCGGCACCATTTACCATACACCCGACGTTTCCATCCAGCTTTACATAATTTAATCCTGACTTGCCGGCCTCGACTTCGAGTGGATCTTCTTCGGTAACGTCCCGTAGCTCAGCGAGATCTTTATGCCGGTACAACGCATTGTCGTCGAGGTTCACTTTTCCGTCGACCGCAAGTATCTTATTATCAGATGTTTTGAGTACAGGATTGATCTCAAACATTGAAGCATCTATCGTCACGTACGCGTTGTAAAGCGCGTGAACAAACTTCACCATTTCTTTGAATGCATTTCCCTCAAGACCCAGCGAGAAAGCAATCTTCCGTGCCTGGAATGGCTGCAAACCAATGCGCGGATCAACCCATTCCTTGATAATCTTTTCAGGCGTTGCTGCGGCCACGTCTTCAATATTCATACCGCCCTCGGTTGAAGCCATGATCACAGGCTTGCTGGTGGAACGATCGAGCAAAATGCTCATGTAATACTCCTTTGGCTGAGTTTCGCCAGGATAGTATACGTCCTCAGCAATAAGAACTTTGTTTACCTTTTTTCCTGTCGGTCCTGTCTGATGCGTCACCAGCGTTCCGCCAAGAATGGCTTTCGATTTTTCAAAAACTTCATCCATGCTCTTGGCCAGGACAACACCTTTTGAGCCGGTTTCTTTTACCGTACCCTTTCCTCGACCTCCTGCATGTATCTGAGATTTTACCACGAACCATTTCGTCCCAGTCTCGGCTTGCAACTCTTTAGCGGCCGCTACAGCCCGGTCCGGGGTATCAGCGACAATACCGCCCTGTACTGCTACTCCGTATTTCTTAAGAATGTCTTTTGCCTGGTATTCGTGGATATTCATATAGTAGAATTTTCAGGTAAGATAGAATAAAGACTCATTCATTTGAGCCCATATTTTGCAAGCAAGCTACTTTTTTTAAACCTTTATTTCAAGAACGCATTTTATGCTGGAAGCCTCAGGAATTGAAAAGTCATACGGTGCACTCAAGGTGCTAAAGGGCGTGGATCTGACCGTCGCCCAGGGAGAAGTGGTGGCTATCGTCGGGGCATCAGGGGCAGGCAAAAGCACTTTGTTGCACATGCTTGGCACGCTCGACCTGCCCGATAAGGGCAAGATTGTCATTCATGGCAAGGATATTCTCTCTCAGTCCTCAAATGAGCTTGCTCAATTTCGCAACAAACACATTGGATTCGTTTTTCAATTTCATAACCTCTTGCCCGAATTCACTGCGTTGGAGAATGTGATGATTCCCGCATTCCTGTTAGGCGGCAATGATGACGAGATCAAAACCCGCGCAATGTCCCTTCTTGATGAGTTGGGTCTTTCTTCAAGAAAAGATCACAAACCTTCCGAGATGTCAGGCGGAGAGCAACAACGCACCGCGGTAGCACGCGCGCTCATAAATTCTCCCGACCTCATTCTCGCTGATGAGCCAAGTGGCAATCTCGATTCAGGGAATGCTCAGGAACTCCATGAACTTTTCTTTAAGCTTAGAAAGAAGATGAATCAAACGTTCATCATCGTAACACATAACATGGGCTTTGCAGCCATGGCGGACCGTACACTTGAGATGCGGGACGGAGTCATCCGTTTATAGTGTACGCGGCAAGGGTGGATTACAAATCTGTGTGTAAATCGCTGCTTAAACCTTGAACTCAGAACTCCGAACTCCGAACTCAGAACTCCGAACTCCGAACACTAAACAGTCACTTCGTCGGGCTCACTCACCAACGCCAAACCCTCCTCATTTACGCTTGCGAGTATAACTTTTTTGGTCTCATGGATGAGGAGAGGATCATATTTTGCGCTAACGCGGATATAGTTCTCAGTGAAACCGTGCATCATGCCATCCTCAATATCATTTTCAAAAAGAACTGTTCGTGCAGAGCCAACATTTTTTTCATAAAATGCCCGCCGCTTTTTATCCGAAAGGATATGAAGCATACGTGACCGTTCTGCACGATCCTTCATCGCCACTGCCCCTGGCAGACTTGCTGCAATCGTATTTTCACGCTCTGAGTAGGTGAAAACATGCAGATAAGAAATATCAAGGCCGTTAAGGAATTGATAGGTCTCCAGGAAATCGTCGTGTGTTTCTCCGGGGAACCCTACAATAACGTCTACTCCAATGCACGCATGCGGCATGATATCTTTGATCCAGTTGACGCGTTGAGTATATAGGGAACGCTGGTAGCGTCGGCGCATTAGCTTCAGTATTCTATCTGATCCCGACTGAAGAGGTATGTGAAAATGCGGAGCGAACCGCTTTGAGGTTGACACGAAATTGATGATGTCTTCAGAAAGAAGATTGGGTTCAATAGAAGATATTCTGAATCGCTCAACCGAATCGATATCATCGAGTTTTTTGATCAAGTCTATGAACTTCTCCACCCTGACACCATTCTGAATTCCAAAATCACCAGTATTCACACCTGTGAGTACGATCTCTTTAACACCTGTCGCTCCAATTTCTCTCGCTGTATTTACAATCTTATCCGAGCTGTCACTCCGACTTCCACCCCGGGCCAAAGGAATCGTGCAAAAGGTACAAGAGTAGTCGCAGCCATCCTGGACTTTCAGGAAGGTCCTGGTCCTGTCATGGAGTGAGTAAGACGTGTTGAATGATGTCGCCTGTTCGATGCCCGTATTCATAATAACAGGTGCTGCGGGCCGTACGAATCCATCGAGCAGCTCAACGAGGCGAAATTTCTCCGATGCACCCAGGACAGCATCGACACCGGGTATTTCCGCGATTTCTTTTGGTTTCAACTGCGCGTAACATCCAATAATGGCAACGTATGCGTCCGGTGAAATGGATCTTGCCTCCCTTACTATTTTATGACATTTCTTATCAGCATTTTCGGTAACTGAGCAAGTATTGATAATGAAGATATCAGGTGTATCGGTGAATTCGACCTTTCGGTATCCATTTTCCTCAAATTTGCGCGAAATCGATGAGGTTTCTGAATAGTTGAGCTTGCAGCCGAGCGTATAGAAAGCGACTTTTTTCATTTAGGAACGCAAAGATAGAAAGATAACACGCCATCGCCAGCGTCGGAATTAGCCTCTTTCGTGAGCGTTTTGCATTTCCTCCTTAAGCATCAAATCGAGAACATCAAAGAATGTCAGATCATAGTTCCATTTTAGCACTGCCTTCGCCTTTGATGCGTCGCCATAGATGTCTTCGATTTCTGCGGGTCTGTAAAGCTCTGGCGATTTTATGCACGCAGATAATGGAATATCGAGTTTCTTGAAAACATACTCTATAATGCTGCTCAATGATACGGATTGCCCGGAACAAATCGTGAAATCACCAGGTTGGTCACATTGAAGCATAAGATGCATGCACTCGACGTACTTCGGGGCATACCCGAAATCCCTCTTGATATCAATGTTACCAACTTGCAGCGCCCTCGATTCGCCTCGATGAATTTTCAGACTCTCACTGATGACCTTCTTTACGAAATAGTTGTTACTTCTTAAGTAAGACTCATGGTTGAACAGGATGCCGCATGAAATGAACATGTTATAGCTTTCGCGGTACTGAACACAAATCCAATGTGCCGAAGCTTTTGAAATCGCATACGGACTCAGCGGATGGAATACGGTTGACTCGGATATCGGTAACCTATGCACGCGACCATACATTTCGCTACTGCTCGCCTGGTAGAACTTGATTTTCTTGTTTACCATTTTTATGGCCTCGAGCAGGTTGAAAACCGATATCGTGTTGAATTGAAATGTGCCGATGGGTTGTTCAAACGAAATAGACACTGAACTTTGTGCCGCAAGGTTGTACACTTCGTCCGGTTGGTAGCGCTGAAGGAGGGTCATGATTCGCGTCATGTCCAACAGATCACACTCTTCGATGATGATTGACTGATACGCGCCGACATACTTCAGGCCCTGAAAACTCCCATGGGCCTTACTTCGCACTAGTCCGATAACCTGATAATCTGCTTTCAGCAGAAGCGCGGAGAGATATGCGCCATCCTGACCCGTGATACCTGTTATGATCGCTGTCTTACGCATATTTCCAGATGTCCGAATATAGGTGACAGTAGCCAGAACCCTCGCTTTTTTTTGAAATTAAAGGAGTCGGGCCCGGGTTAACGCGCTAGAAGCCTGCGGTGATAATTCACCTGACCCAAATGATAGCTGAGATGTGCGGTGAGATGGATTAGAAAGAACGTGGTCTTCATCGGGTGACCGAATACATCTGCAGGGTAATCTGAAGCAAGTTGTGCTTCCGAAAGTTTCGGGATCGTATTGATGATGGCTGTCTTTGCTTTATCCACTTCTGCCAGGAGATCTTTCAAGGGAATCCCTTTTGCTGCAAATTCATTGTCGCGGTTTCGTTGGTAGGGGACGGTGCCCAGAATAAATCCAATGTAGTGTTGCAGGTTACCGCAAAGATGAAGTGTTAGGTTCCCCCCTGAGTTCTTGATGTCATGATCTGTCGTCCACACCGAGCTTTCATTCGGGTACAGTTTTAGTTCAGACTGGAGTTTTTCCAGGTCGCGGATCAATACCTTTTGAAGGGATTCGAGGAAGAGGTCTTTCATCGTACTATGTCTTTTTCGATTGCGTCTATTTTTTCGTCCAGGTGTTTCGTCGCGAGCTCGAAATTGTCTGCGTTTGAAAGTCGAAGGTTGACGCTGACATAAAACTTTATCTTTGGCTCCGTACCTGAAGGGCGTACCGATATTTTACCGCCTTCCCATGTCGTAAACTGAAGTACATCGGATTTGGGTAGCTCGATTTTGCGTTGTTGCCCGTTCAGGAGATTTTTTTCTTCACTCGTTTTATAGTCGTAAACGCGGATGACTTTTTGGCCGGCAATCACATGTGGCGGATTGTTTCTGAACCGCTCCATCATGTACTTGATCTGCGCTTCTCCTTCAGCACCTTTACGCACTACATTTACCAGCCCCTCCTTGTACATGCCATATTCGCGATACATGTCGACCATCCAGGAGTAAAGACTATGGCCTTCGTCTTTTGCTGCGGCTGCCATGGCTGCAAAAAAGGCACATGCGGATACTGCGTCTTTGTCGCGTACGAAATCGCCGACCATGTAGCCATAACTTTCTTCCCCGGCTGCGATAAAGCGTTTCTTTCCTTCGTTCTTTCGTATTAGCTCAGCTACGTATTTGAATCCGGTCAAGGTGTTGACGCATTCGACGCCCATCTGTTCGGCCATGCGATCTATCAGATCCGTAGTCACGATGGTCTTCACGATATAGGCATTGGTTTTATCTTTTAAATTCTTAAGAATAAACCACATCATCAGAGACAGTGCCTGATTCCCGTTAAGAAGGAAAAACTCTCCGGAGTTATTTTTTATCCCGATTCCCACCCGATCAGTATCCGGATCAGTAGCCATCACCAGGTCGGCATCAATTGCTTTTGCTTTCTTTAATGCGAGGTCCATTGCAGACCTTTCTTCGGGATTGGGGGACGCAATCGTTGGGAAATTTCCGTCAGGCGTCTTCTGTTCTTCAATGACGGTGACATTCGAGAAGCCAAGGCGCTTCATACATTCAGGCACCATTGTAATGCCTGCACCGTGAAGACTTGAATAAACGATCGATATGTATTTCTGCCGCTTGATGGCATCCTGTTTAGGGATAAGTCTGATGACTTCCTTAAAGTAAGCTTCTTCCACCTCAGGACCGATGGTCTTAATCTTCGATTTGTCGGGTGTGAACTTGATCTGATCAAAGCCAGTGATCGCGTTCACTTCCTTGATGACATTCGCATCGTGAGGAGGTACCAGTTGCGCGCCGTCATCCCAATAGGCTTTGTATCCATTGTACTCTTTCGGATTGTGAGATGCCGTGATCACGACGCCGGACTGACATTTCAAATGCCTGATGGCGAATGACAGGAGAGGCGTCGGCCTTAAATCCTGGAAAATATTGACAACGATGCCATTGGCTGAAAACACGTCTGCCGTCACGCCAGCGAAAAACTTGTTGTTATTTCGACTGTCATATGCAATCGCAACCTGAATGGTCTGATTTGGAAATGACTTTATAAGATAATTGGCAAGGCCTTGCGTGGCGGACCCCACCGTATAGCGGTTCATACAATTGGAACCTATTCCCATGATCCCCCGCAGACCACCTGTGCCAAACTCGAGGTTTTTATAAAAACTATCGATCAGCTGTTTCGGATCTTCTTTTTCTAGTAACGCTTTGATCTCCTTTTTTGACTCATCATCGATCGGGCTTTTGAGCCATTCTTCTGCTTTAGCGCGGGACTCTTTTAACAGGTCGCTGTTCATGTGGTTAAGGTTTTCTATTTGTAATCTTCCCGTACGGGGCTAAAAACATCGAGGAGCTTGCAATCGGTAATTGCCCGCCCGGAATGCCTTGTGCTGGGAGGAATTATGACAATCGTGCCAGGGGTCATGTGACGGGTGACGCCTGCTACCGTGAGCTCAAACTCGCCTTCGAGGAGGTAAGCCGCCTGCTCATGAATGTGGTCGTGTTCCGGCGACGCTGAGCCCTTTGCAATTTCCCAGTATGCGAAAGTCATGGCGTCGCTATGAATAAACCTGCCCAAAAATCCTGGTATTGTTTGCCGGGCGGGGACGTCGCGGAATTTGTGAAGCATGTTTAAGATTATAGGTTTCCCCTCAAAGCCTGTTCACGTTCGATGGATTCAAAAAGCGCTTTGAAATTCCCTTTGCCAAAAGATTTGGCGCCATTTCTTTCGATAATTTCAAAGAAGACTGTGGGTCTGTCCTGAACCGGTTTTGTAAAGATCTGAAGCAGATATCCTTCTTCGTCGCGATCGATCAATATGTTTTGCGCCTGAAGCGCTTTCCAATCTTCATTGATGGTTCCCACGCGCTGCTTCACATCGACATAGTAATTTTCGGGAACATACAAGAATTCTACACCACGTTTCCTTAACTCACTCACGGTATGAATGATGTCATCGGTTGCAATGGCAATGTGTTGCACTCCGGGCCCTTTATAAAAGTCGAGGTACTCTTCGATCTGTGACTTCTTTTTTCCATCAGCCGGTTCGTTTATTGGAAATTTGATGTAGCCGTTTCCATTGGAGACTACCTTCGACATCAATGCGCTATACTCTGTAGATATATCGCTGTCGTCGAATGTGATAAGCAGGTTGAAGCCCATGACTTTCTCATAGAACTCCACCCAATGATTCATCTTTCCTAGTTCTACATTGCCCACGCAGTGATCGATGTGCTTGAGTCCAATTCCGGTAGCTTTGAAAGGACTCTTAGCTGCCTTATACCCTGGAAGGAACGCACCTTTATAATTTTTTCTTTCAACGAAAGTATGGATCGTTTCGCCATACGTGTGGATTGCCGAAATAACAACTTCGCCAAACTCGTCACGCATAGTTTGTGGTGCGAATGCTGGATGAGCTCCACGCACAACGGTTTCGTTAAAAGAGCGGGTTGCGTCGTCTACCCAAAGAGCCAGCACCTTAACTCCGTCACCATGTTTGTTTACGTGATCTGCAACTTCTGAATTCGGATTGAGGGAAGTTGTGAGAACAAGTCTTATTTTGTTTTGCTGAAGCACATAGGACGCCCGGTCCCGTACACCTGTCTCGGGCCCTGCATAGGCTACCAGGTCAAAGCCAAAACAATGTTGATAGAAAAGTGCCGCCTGCTTGGCATTTCCTACATAGAATTCTACGTGGTCAGTGCCATTAATGGGAAGAAAGTCCTGTTTCATTTCCGGTATCGTTTGAAACAGCAAATTTAAGTATTCGCGTTGTTTGTTTTATTATCTGGCGCCATTTCTCTAATCTTACCAAAATTCAAAAAAAATGGACGTCAAAGCGCTGGATAATGCCCTGCAGGAGATCATTAAGAACCGCATGGAATTATTAAAACTGGATTACAACAATCCAAAATATGACGAGCTGGAAGAGAAGTTGCACGACCTCGAGGACGCGTTTCAGGATAGCTACGGTGAGGAACTTGAAAATGCCTTACAAGAGGTGCATGATGAATATTGCCCCGACAGTGACGTGCTGGTTCCCATTGCTTACATCGCGAAGCAATACGCCGTGACCAAGAAAAATGAATATGCCGTCGCGAATACGGAAGGTGTTTTTGTTGAAATGGATGATTATCCGGGTAAAGACACGCGTCTTGTCATTGTCCCTAATCCTGTGCGGATTGTGTTGAATATCGGGAACGATGTGCAGAAGGTGGTGTGGTCCGCGGAGTAGACATGCCTCTTTCACTCTAAAATTAGTTAGTGGCACCAAGCGGCTGTAATCCGTGAGCCGTAATCGGTAAGCCGTCGGTAGGTTATATATCGACGATGCAGAAATCTGATGACTTGTTGATCATGCTGTTTATCATTGAACCTAAGTGTTCATAACGAGAGATGAGCCTGGAACAAGTTTCAGTATCGATGTAGTTAAAGTCAAGAGCGGATTCGATCCAATGTTGCGTTTCTAACTGTTCGCCATCCGCGTCTGTCAGTTTATTAACAAAGTGACGTTCGTATCTGCGCTTACCCCAGGCCTCTGCGATTTGTGCTCCAATTGATCTTGATGACCTCCTTATCTGATCGGTAAGAGAGTACTTTTCTTCGATTGGAAATTTGAGAGTCAACTTATATACCTCACGTTGTAGTACGCGTGCAGCTTTGTAGGTATCCAGATCCCTGAAATTTTTTGCAAACGCCATATTATTCGCTCACGTTTCGATTTACAGACAAGCAAAGAACAGAATGCTTTGTCAGATGCTTTCTAAATTGACATGCCGGAATACCTGATCATTTACAGGTATGCCATTCGCTGCCAGAAAAAGGCTTAGCTGGAGCACTTCGGCTTACTGTTCACCAGTTACGACTTACAGTTGTGTCGAGAAAAAGTCAATCGCCAAACCCCAACTTCTTCCTCACCCGCTCTAGTGTCCTGGAAGCCATCTCCCTCGCCTTTACTTCTCCCTCTTCCAGAATTGAATTGAGCTCCGCTGGGTTTGACATTAGATGCTGAAATGTCTCGCGCTCTTTTTTAAATGTGTCAACGAGTAATCCGAGCAGTTCCTGCTTTGCATGGCCGTAACCGAAATTTCCGGCCAGATATTTTTGGCGCAGGGCCAACGTCTGGTCGGGGGAGGCGATAAGTTTATAAATAGCAAAGACGTTATCCTTGTCGGGATCCTTTGGGGATTCGAGTGGCGTACTGTCGGTGACAATAGACATTACTTGTTTCTTCAGTTCCTTTTCAGGAAGGAAAATATCTATGATGTTCCCGTATGACTTGCTCATTTTTTGACCGTCCGTTCCCGGGATCGTCATGACTTCTTCGCTGATCTGTGCCTCAGGAACCACGAACGTTTCACCAAATTGATTGTTGAAAGAAGTTGCAATGTCCCGCGCAATCTCAAGGTGCTGCCGTTGATCCTTGCCTACGGGCACAATGTTTGCATCGTAGAGGATTATATCAGCGGTCATTAACACGGGGTAGTTAAACAGGCCGGCATTCACTTCTGACAGTCGGTCAGATTTATCTTTGAAAGAGTGAGCATTCTGCAACATCGGGAAGGGAGTGATGCAGCTCAAGTACCACGTCAGTTCGCATACTTCTGGTATGCGGCTTTGCCGGTACAGGAGATTTTTCTTCGTGTCGAATCCAAAGGCAATCCATGCAGCAGCTACTGCGAGCGTATTATGCTTTCGAACCGCGCCGTCTTTGATGGTGGTCATAGAGTGCAAGTCCGCAATGAAGAAGAGCGAGTCGTTGCCTGCTTTTCTGGAGAGCTCGATACCGGGAACGATCGCCCCGAGAAGATTTCCAAGGTGTGGCAATCCGCTGCTTTGAATGCCTGTGAGAATTCGTGCCATGATGGTGCAAAGAAAAGATGGTTAACTCAATTCCCCTTATTTTTGTAAATAATTTGTCTATGAAGAAGTGGATTGGTTTGGTTTTGATAGTAATGGCCCCTGGTTTGGCAAAGCGCGTTGACGCGCAGCAAGCAGAGCAATTGCTGTTCCGTGAAAAAATTTATGACTTCGGAAACATCGAGGAGGCAAAGGGTCTGGCTGATCACGAATTTATCTTCACCAACAATGCCGGCAGACCTGTCAAAATACTGTCCGTCCATGCTTCCTGTGGTTGTACCACCCCTGGCTGGTCCCAGAGTCCGGTTCCTCAAGGCAAGACAGGTTTTATTAAAGCGAGCTTCGACCCGAAGGGAAGGCCTGGGTATTTTAATAAATCGCTGGCGATTACAACCGACCTCGACGCAAATCCCATCATCCTTGAGATCAAAGGCCAGGTGGTGGATAAGGTGAAGACGGTTGCTGCAGACTTTCCGGTAGCTAATGGAAGTCTTTACTTTAAGACGAAGGCGATCAACATGGGAACAATTTTCATCAACAAGTTTCCTTCTCAAAAGCAATTTGAAGTGATGAATAAGGGGGAAGTCCCTGTGAAATTCATGGATGCAACAAATCCACCCTATATTAAAGTAGAAATGCCTGCCGCTCTTCAGCCTGGTGAGGCTGGTGTTATAAAAGTAACCTATGATGCCAGGCAAAAAAATCGCTTTGGATTTGCTTCGGATAACATTCAGATCACCACCGATGATGTGGGAAATGAATTGAAGCAATTTTCTGTCTTCGCCACGCTGGAAGAATTTTATACGACGCCGGTAGGAGAAGAGGCGACAAAGGCGCCAGTGCTTTTGATACGCGAACCTAATGTCGACCTTGGAAGAACGCGTCAGGCTACGGCAATTGAAAAGAATGTCGTATTGAAAAATATGGGAAAGAGCAACCTGCAGCTCAAGGCATTTCAGGGAAATTGCTCCTGCATTGTTGCTACGCCAGAAAGGGATGTGATTGCGCCCGGGGACTCGATCAATGTGAAAGTTTCATTTACACCCCAGGCTAGGGAGGGCACACAGCAAAAGGCGATAACGTTGTATTCCAATGATCCTCGTAATCCTGTGCAGCGAATCATGGTACAAGTGTATGTGGAAGAATAATTCTTGAATGCCGGCAATATCAATTTGCCAATAATTCCATTGCAACTTTTCTTGCCGCATCGCCCGACCCGTAAAGTGACTTGGTATTGACGTGTGTGTTCGCATTCTGGTGGAATCCGTCCAGTATTTTTTGGCGATCCGCACCGACAATCAGATTAGCGCCAACCTCCACCAACTCTATCCATTCCGTTTGATCCCGAAGTGTCAGGCAAAACTTCCCGAAGAAATACGCTTCCTTTTGAAGCCCTCCGCTGTCAGTCATCACCATTTTACAGTTCTCCAGCAGCGTCAGCATGTCGAAATACCCGGCAGGTTCGATGATGTTGGCCAACAGTTGGATATGGTGTGTGTCCAGGAATCCTTTTGTCCGTGGATGAAGGGGAATGATGACGGGAATCGTTCTGCTGATATTATTCAACGCCGCGCAAATGCTTTTCAGGCGTGCAATGTTATTTGTATTCTCGGCTCTGTGAAGGGTGGCAAGCACATATCCTCCGGGAGTCAGCTTATGCCTGGAGAGGATTTTTGAACTTGCGCGTGCTTTTTCTTTATAATAGAGAACAGCGTCGTACATGACGTCACCCGGTTTTGAAATTTTACAATCAAACGAGTCAAAGCCCTCATTGGCAAGATTTTTCACTGCCGTGTCTGTTGGGCAAAACAGGAATTTGCTGATTCGGTCAGTAAGAATACGATTGATTTCTTCAGGCATCTTCATGTCGAAGCTTCGTAGTCCGGCTTCCACGTGGGCAATCGGGATGTGTAGTTTAGAAGCAGCCAATGCGCCAGCCAAAGTGGAGTTTGTATCACCATAGACGAGTACCAGCTCTGGCTTTTCGCCCAACAACACTTCTTCAATTTTCTCGAGCATCCTTCCCGTCATCGCGCCATGTCCCAGGTTGTTGATAGCAAGGCGGTAGTTGGGAGTTGGGATGTCCATCTCGCTGAAAAACACGTCAGACATGTTCTCATCGAAATGCTGGCCAGTGTGGACGATGACCTCATTAACCTTGGCCTTTTTTAGCTCGCGCGATACGGTGGCAGCTTTGATGAATTGAGGGCGAGCGCCTAAGACTGTCGCAATTTTCATTTAAAAATCAACGGTTTCACCGCAAGATGTGCACGAACAGGGTCCCGCAATAGGTTAGCTAAACGCCGGTATCCCCGTTATCTCATTTCCTAAGATCAGCAAATGGATATCATGCGTTCCTTCATACGTCACTACCGACTCGAGGTTCATCATATGACGCATAAGGGGATATTCTCCTGTAATGCCCATGGCACCATGCACTTGTCTTGCCTCGCGTGCAATCTCCAGCGCAAGGGCAACGTTGTTTCTCTTCGCAAGTGAAATTTGAGGTGTCGTTCCCTTGCCTTCATTCATCAATGTCCCGAGTCTCCAATTAAGTAGCTGCGCCTTGGTGATTTCTGTCAACATCTCAGAGAGTTTTTTCTGGACGAGTTGGTACGAGGCTATTGGCTTACCGAATTGAATACGCTCTGCTGCATATCTTCTTGCTGACTCATAGCAATCCATCGCTGCACCCAATGCACCCCACGCGATTCCATAGCGGGCTGAATCGAGACACATCAGGGGCGCGCCAAGTCCGCTCTTTCCAGGTAACAGATTTTCCTTCGGAACCTTTACGTTATCAAATACAAGTTCCCCTGTTGCGCTTGCACGCAACGACCATTTACTGTGTGTTTCCGGAGTTGAAAATCCCTGCATTCCGCGCTCAACAATCAATCCATGAATGCGCCCTTGCTCGTTCTTTGCCCACACCACTGCAACGTCTGCCTTCGGTGAATTGGAAATCCACATCTTCGCGCCATTCAAAAGATAGTGGTCGCCCATGTCTTTGAAATTGGTCACCATGCCCCCGGGATTTGAGCCATGGTCTGGTTCGGTCAATCCAAAACAGCCGAGCCATTCACCTGAAGCGAGTTTGGGTAAATATTTTTTACGTTGGGCTTCACTTCCGAATTTATAGATCGGATACATCACGAGAGATCCCTGAACCGACGCCGTAGATCGCATCCCTGAGTCGCCACGTTCGATTTCCTGCATGATGATGCCATAGGAAATGTAGTCCAATCCGCCGCCACCATACTCTTGCGGAATTGTTGGGCCGAAAGCCCCGATATCTCCGAACTTCTTTACTATCTCGTAAGGGAAATGCGCTCTTTGCGCCCAATCTTCAATATAGGGGGATATCTCGCGCTTCACGAAATCTCGAATGGAACTGCGAATCAACTTATGTTCTTCCGTCAGTAAACTGTCGACCTGATAAAAATCAGGGTGCTCGTAAACATCTTGCTTGAGGGACTTTTTTGCTTTGGCCGATGGTGTGGTAACGGATGACATACTATTTCTTAATTTGCTCCAAATTTAACGAATTGAATGGATTCTTCACTTGATCCGAAGCTGCAGGAACAGCTGAAAAAACTTCAACAGAAATATGCGGTGATGGGCCAGGACCTTTCATCGTATCTCGATGGACTCCTCCATGCGGACTACCTGACGTATTGGGATTATATCCATCTTGACACCCTGCTTAGCCTCCAGAATCCCAAGACTCAATTTCCCGACGAAAAGATTTTCATTGCCTATCATCAGATAACGGAACTCTACTTCAATCTCGTCTTGTGGGAATTGGAGCAGATCGCCGCGAAGGAAACACTTGAAAAAACTTTTTTTGTTGCGAGGGTTAAAAGGATCATACGCTATTTCGAAAATCTGTGCGATTCATTCGACACAATGACGGATGGGATGGAACGTGAACAGTTCCTGAAGTTCAGAATGTCCCTGTTACCAGCGAGTGGTTTTCAGTCGGCACAATACCGACTCATTGAGATATGTTCTACCGACCTGATCAACTTAGTGGATGCACAGTTTCGGGACGAGATGAAAGAATACAGTGACATAGGGCAGCAAGTCGAACGACTCTATTGGCGTAGTGGTGCAACGGAACTTGCATCGGGAAAAAAGACACTGACGTTACAGCAATTCGAGGATAAGTACATGAAGCAATTCGGGGAAACTGCAATGGCGCATCGTGAACGGAATCTTCGGAAACTTTATCTTATAAATTTCGGTGACGACCAGGATGTCATCAATTGCCTTCGGAAGTTTGATGAGCTGGTCAATGTTTTCTGGCCGCTCGCTCACATGAGATCAGCTGCGCGTTATCTTCTTCGTGATCCAGAGGACATCAAAGCTACAGGGGGAACTAACTGGCAGAAATATCTTCCTCCCAGATTTCAAAAAATCCTTTTCTTTCCCGAGTTATGGACTGACAAAGAGAAGGCCGAATGGGGAAAGGCCGGCGTTGAGCGAGCGCTTGCGTCATAAATAGATCATAATTGCGGCGAGTTGAAGGGGCGCGGACCGAGCGTTATAGCGTATTGCTGCATTCGACGAGCAATGACCTTGTGGTCATTTTTCATTAAATTTGATATTACTAAAATCAGTGTTGTGGGCCGGTTTGTTTTGTTGGTGCAAAGGCATCTTATAATTGTGCTTTTAATTGTTTTTTCGGCACATTTTGCATCCGCCCAGGGTGTAACACGGTATGTGTATTATGATGCGGCAAAGAAGAATATCAAGGAAATCTATCAGGTAAAAGATACAATCCAGAATATCCTTCAAGGGCGATACATCTCATACTTCCTGAACGGCAGTATGGAGTCAAAGGGACAATTCGTCAACAATGAAACCACCGGTGTGTGGGAATTCTATTACGAGACAGGGAATGTCAGGATGCGGGGGATACTTCGTCAAAGTTCAAACTTTGGAACGTGGGAATACTTCTTTGAGAATGGAGTGAAGAGTATGGAGGGCACGGTGAATGGCCAAAATAAAGAAGGAGAATGGAAAATCTATTACGAAAGCGGTGAGCTTAAAGAGAAAGGCGACTATGTTTCAAACAAAAGGTCGGGATTGTGGAATACATATTTTGAAGACGGCACAAGACGCGGTGAGATTGAGTATACGGATGACCATGGCGTCTTCACCGAATACTATCATTCAGGCAAAGTGTATGCAGAGGGACCAAAAGCTGGCCCAAAGAACGTAGGGCATTGGAGATATTTCGCTGAGAATGGGATACTGGAAAGTGAGGGTGAATATGTTAATGGGAAGAAGATGGGCGATTGGAAACATTTCTATGCGTCGGGCAAAGTGTCTTCTTCCGGATCCTATGAGAACGATAAGACAACCGGACCATGGACATTTTATTTTGAGGATGGCAAAGTGAGTTCGAAAGGTGAATTTATCGGTGGAACAAAGAACGGATACTGGAGTTCGTTTAATGCAGATGGCTCACTAAAGAGTGAAATCACATATAATAATGGCTCGGGCGAATACCGGGCCTATTATTCGGACAAAAAGCTTAAAACAAAGGGTAAGATCGTTGACAGCAAAAACGAAGGAAGGTGGGAGTACTTCTCAAGCGAAGGCAAGCTCGAAGGAGAGTGCGAGTATAAGAATGGAAAGGGAACGTATAAGGGTTATTATCCCAGCGGTACTTTACAGACGAAAGGACAAATGGAGGATGATCTTCGTGTTGGGACCTGGGAACTTTATGAACCCGACGGAACTTTATCAGGTTTCTATAAACCGTTCTATGAAAATAATCAGCTCGCGAGTGAGATTAATTCTTTGCTCAATAAAAGTAAGTCCTCCACCATTGCCGTCCAGAAGAACGCCCGACGCCAAGGGTTTTATTATTTCCAGCCCCGGTTTCCTGAATATCGCAGTGTAATCATTGCGGGAAATCCGATGATGTCGTTTATCGGCAGGATGCCTTTGGCAATTGAGTTTTATAACCAGCAACGACTGGGACATGAATTCGAATTTGAAGGCATCCGATCTCCTTTCTTCACCGCGGATTCAGAAGTTCCATCTGGCAAAGTATATCAGCGTGGATACTCTATCGCGCTGAAGCAAAAATTCTACAATAACCTGAAAATGGGAATGTGGTACTTTGGTCACGAAGTGAGATTTACCAACATCGGTTACTTCAATAATATGAGTTTTGCGCAGTCACCGAATAACGTGATTACCGCAAGTGCGTCGGAGCAACGCGCCGAGTATGGTGTGATGCTTGGAACCCGCCTTATGCAACGCAATGACGGAGACGGTTTTACCATCGACGCCGCGATTGGCTATGACATCGGTTTTAGGTCTTTTGATGTAGAGCCACTTTTTAAGGACGTCTTTGTTAATCAAATGCAAAACACACTTTCCCATGGATTCAGGTTTACATTGAATTTTGGGTACTCCTTATCATTCGATGGGCGTCATTGATTAACGCCCAAGCGAAGTATTATTTTTACGTTTAATTAAAGGTTAACTGCCTTTCATGAACAAACACATCGAATTGTCACTAACGCCGCAGCAGGCGTTCGACCCCGAGGTATTTAAGAGCGTTATTGCGGACGAGCTACAAAACGCACACGCGCCCGATCAAACATTTCGATTACTGAGACGATCGATCGATGCGCGCAGCCGCAATGTAACTGTCAGGGTCGTTGGAGAAATCCTTCCAAAGGAGTCGATCGACAAAGGTTATATATCTGATTCTTACGAAGATGTTTCACGATCGAAACGTGCATTGATAGTCGGGGCAGGTCCCGCCGGCCTTTTCGCAGCGTTGAAGCTTATTCAGCTGGGTATGAAGCCCATTGTATTAGAGCGAGGGAGTGACGTGCAATCGCGCAGGCGCGATCTGGCGGCAATCAACAAAGACCATGTCGTAAATCCCGAATCCAACTATTGTTTCGGAGAAGGTGGTGCAGGTACGTATTCGGATGGCAAGCTATACACCCGTTCAACAAAACGCGGCGATGTAAATGAGGTGTTGGGGATCCTGGTGGATCATGGTGCGCCATCCGACATCCTTGTTGATACACATCCACACATTGGAACCAATAAACTCCCAAAGCTTGTTCAGGAACTTCGTGAAACTATTATGAAATCGGGTGGTGAGGTGAGATTCAACACCAAAGTGACCGACTTCGTTGTAGACGGGGACAAGATCCGGGGTGTAGTGACTGCTTCGGGCGAAACGATTGATGGTGAAGGTGTTATCCTGGCCACGGGTCATTCTGCCCGTGATGTGTTCGAATTGCTTTATCGAAAGAGTATCCTCATAGAAGCGAAACCTTTTGCCATCGGAGTGAGGGTTGAACACGCACAACAAGTCATCGATCGTATTCAATATCATTGTGATGATCGTGGTCCTTACTTGCCTGCCTCGTCTTATTCGCTTGTTCATCAGGCGCAAATTGGTAAACGCCAGCGTGGTGTGTTTTCATTTTGTATGTGCCCCGGAGGATTTATTGTGCCCGCGGCAACGGCGCCGGGTGAGGTGGTGGTGAACGGCATGAGCCCTTCACGCCGTGACTCGAAATATGCTAACTCTGGAATTGTCGTTGCCGTTGATCTTGCTGACTATGGTTCATTTCAGCAATACGGCCCGCTCGCGGGAATGTATTTTCAGCAGTCAATTGAACACAAGGCCTGCGCGATGGCCGGGGGACGACAAACAGCTCCGGCGCAATTACTAAGTGATTTTGTGCAAGGAAAAATGTCGTCGCGGGTGTTGGAGACCTCATATCAGCCTGGTCTTGCAGCAGTAGATGTTGCGAGTGTCTTTCCGTCGTTTATTTCTGAAAGCTTGCGTCAGGGTTTCAGGAACTTTGGCACCCGTATGAAAGGTTATCTAACGAATGATGCGCAGGTTGTCGGGGTCGAAAGCAGGACGTCTTCACCTGTGCGAATACCGAGAGATCGGGAAACGCTGGAACATCCTCAATTGAAAGGGTTATATCCGTGTGGAGAAGGGGCAGGGTACGCCGGTGGAATTGTGTCCGCAGCCCTTGACGGTATGAGGTGTGCAGAGGCTGTAGTTAAAAGGGTGATAAGATGAATAAGAAAACAGTCATTATAGGCGCTTCCCCGAATCCGTCGCGGTATGCATTTCTCGCCGCTGATATGCTTACGAGTTACGGCCATGAGATTGTACCAATTGGAATAAGAAAAGGGGAGGTATCAGGTAAAACGATTCTTGACTTAAGGCAAAAGCCGGAAATCGATGATGTGGACACTGTTACACTTTACATCGGGCCGCGCAACCAGCCAGAATGGTACGATTATATTCTAAGTTTGAAACCTCGTCGTGTGATATTCAATCCCGGAACCGAAAATGACGAGCTTATTAAGATGCTTTCGAAAAGTGGCATTGAAACTTTAGAAGCATGCACATTGGTGATGCTGCGATCCAGGCAATACTGAAGTCACTTAGAAGGATATCTGGCATTTGCCATGAGGCAAATTATTTTCCATCGCCCATCTTTGTCTTTTTCGAGCATACGTGTTTCTGATGTTGTATCCACGTCAATCCCATCGACTGCTTTTTGGATAAACCGAACGTAGGCGCCCTTTCCATATACGCGTATCTCGAGCCATTCGCGGGCAATCTTCGACTTCGACGGTTTTGCAGTCCGGAAGTATTCCTCGAAATTTTGTTTGATGTTCGTCGTGCCTTCCACAAAAGAGCCACCCGTTGAGTCAGCGTAAGACCATACAGCGTATGGCGCATCCAACCAGTTTGTTTCCCAGTTCTGTCTGTCGACATTGAAGAATGCAGTGCTCTCTTTCTCAATCACTGTTTTAATCGCTGACTTTTCAGCCTTATCATCCTGCCCTTGAGCGAAGGGGATGCTTAAAAAAAATGCGACTATGATAAAAATCAGTTTCATTGAAAGAACCCTTACCAGGGTACGAAAAATAGCAATTACTGACTGATTTTCCTCATTTCTACCGTGTTTATTGTTGACGAATACGATGACCCATACGGGAGATGATGTTTTATCCATTACATTGGTATAAACAAAATATATATGGCAAAAAGTAAAGATTTCATCAACATAAAAGACTTTCGTGTTAAGCCCGAATCAAAGGTCAAACTCAAAGACTACAACACAGATTATAAAGGCAAGGGTCTCGATAAAAAGCAGGCGGGAGAGTTGCTTGAACAAAGCAGGTCGCAGCTCGCAAAAATTCAGGATACACTTTATGCACATAACCGCTATTCGGTGCTGATCATTTTTCAGGCAATGGATGCCGCCGGTAAGGATGGCGCTGTTAAGCATATTATGTCTGGCTTCAATCCCCTTGGTGTTAAAGTTTATAGCTTCAAGGCTCCTTCAACAGTCGAGTTGGATCATTACTATTTCTGGCGTCACAGCCTTGCGTTGCCCGCACGCGGTGAAATTGCTATTCACAACCGTTCTCACTATGAGAATGTGCTTGTTACCCGTGTTCACCCGGAATTCGTGATGGCCGAAAATCTTCCTAATGTGGAATCAGTAAAAGACATTGACAAAGATTTTTGGGAAGATCGAATAAAGCAAATCAGGAGGTTTGAGAAGAACCTTACGGACAATGGAACGATCATCCTCAAATTTTTCCTTCACCTTTCAAAGAAGGAGCAGAAGAAACGCTTCCTGGAGCGCATTGACGATCCGAGTAAGAATTGGAAATTCTCCCTTTCGGATCTAAAGGAACGCGGGCATTGGGATGAATACCAGAAGGTTTATGAAGATGCTATTGGTGCGACCTCCACCGAAGCGTCGCCCTGGTTCATCATTCCTGCAGACGATAAATGGTATGCCCGGCTTGCTATAGCGACGGTAATCCATGACCAGTTTAAGAAGCTGGATCTTAGCTATCCTAAGGTGAGCGCTGCTCAGCGGGACGAGCTCCAAAAAGCGAAAGAAAAGCTTCTCGCTGAGGACGCTGCTGATGCGTCGAAAAAAGGTTCAAAAAAGGCTAAAAAGACGGCTCCAAAATAGCTCGTCGCACTGTCGGAAATTACCCTCATTTTTTGGGGTGATTAAGTCCAAATTATCTTTGATTTCTGCGACAAAAAATGCTGTTTTTGCCGCCAAAAAGGTTATTTTTGACGCCTTTTGGTAGGTAAAAAACAGCAGTTTGTAAAGGACAAAGATGAACGCAGAAAAGACGAAGAAGGCCGCGGAATATTCGGCCAGTAATATCCAGGTTCTGGAAGGTTTGGAGGCGGTGAGGAAAAGGCCCGCGATGTACATCGGAGACGTGAGTGTCAGAGGCCTTCATCACCTTGTATGGGAGGTAGTCGACAACTCAATTGACGAAGCGCTCGCCGGTTTCTGCGACGAAATTAAGGTCACGGTAAATCCTGACAATTCAGTTACGGTCGAAGACAATGGACGTGGAATCCCCACGGACATGCACGAAAAAGAAAAACGGTCCGCCCTGGAAGTCGTTATGACCGTCCTTCACGCCGGCGGAAAGTTTGATAAGGATACCTATAAAGTATCAGGAGGATTGCATGGTGTCGGTGTCTCGTGCGTAAACGCGCTGTCCACCGATCTCAAGGCTACGGTATACCGCGATGGAAAAGTATTCATGCAAGAGTATAAGCGTGGCATACCGCAGTACCCGGTTAAAGTAATAGGGGAGTCTAGCAGGCGCGGTACAACCATTGAGTTTAAGCCGGACGGCGAAATTTTTACCGTTCTCGAATACAACTACGAAACAATAGCGTCACGTCTTCGTGAGCTTTCATTTCTTAATCCAGGTATCAAGATCCTGCTCGCAGATATGCGTGAGAAGGATGAGAGCGGCGCGCCACGATCAGATTCGTTTTTCTCCGAAGGCGGTCTACGCGAATTTGTTCAGTACATGGACTCCAATCGCGAGAAATTGATTCCTTCGCCAATCTATGTTGAGAACGACAAGGGGGTTAGCCCTGTTCAGGTGGCGATGAGCTATAACACTTCCTTTAGCGAAAATCTTGTGTCTTATGTGAATAACATCAACACCCATGAAGGTGGTACCCACGTAGCAGGTTTTCGGCGTGCACTGACAAGAACACTGAAGGCGTATGCTGAAAAATCCGGCCTTCTTGAGAAAGCCAAGATCGAAATTTCAGGTGATGACTTTCGTGAAGGGTTGACGGCGGTGATCTCGGTGAAAGTGGCCGAGCCTCAGTTCGAGGGCCAGACAAAAACCAAGCTTGGAAACTCTGAAGTAATGGGTGCGGTTGACCAGGCGATGGGAGAAGTGCTGCAGAATTTCCTCGAAGAGAATCCGAAAGATGCGAAGCTGATTGTCAATAAGGTTATTTTGGCGGCGCAGGCTCGTCACGCAGCGCGTAAAGCGCGCGAGATGGTGCAACGCAAGAACGTCCTTACCGGTACCGGACTTCCTGGAAAGCTCGCTGATTGCGCAAGTACAGATCCGGGCGTTTCAGAATTGTACCTGGTGGAAGGAGATTCTGCTGGTGGCTCTGCAAAGCAAGGTCGCAACCGCCACTTCCAGGCGATACTTCCTTTGCGTGGAAAGATCCTGAACGTTGAAAAGGCACAAGAGCATAAGATCTATGAAAACGAGGAGATCAAGAACATGATCACAGCCCTCGGTATTACATTCGGTACAGCCGAAGACGCAAAAGCGATCAATCTTACGAAGCTTCGCTACCACAAGATCATTATCATGACCGATGCTGACGTCGATGGTAGCCACATCCGCACGCTGATTCTGACGTTCTTCTTCCGATATATGCGTGATCTGATCGAACAGGGATACGTGTATATCGCGCTTCCACCTTTGTATTTGCTAAAGAAAGGGAAAGAAGAGCGGTATTGCTGGACAGAGGAGGAACGTGATGCGATTATTAAAGAGCTCGCAAGGGATGGGAAAACAGAAAGCGTCGGCATTCAACGTTATAAGGGACTTGGAGAAATGAATCCCGAGCAGCTTTGGTCAACTACAATGGATCCGGAGAAACGCACACTCAAGGTTGTCAACATAGAATCGGCTGCTGAAGCAGATCATTTGTTTTCCATGCTCATGGGCGATGAAGTGGCGCCGCGCCGCGACTTTATTGAAAAGAATGCGAAATACGCGAGGATTGATATTTAAGATAGGGTATGGAGCGTGGTGAGGAAGAATTAATTGTAATTCCGGCGAATGCCAGTCAGCAAATCGCCGAAAGCAATTACATCAGCAGGGACCTAAGCTGGCTTCAATTCAATTATCGTGTGCTTGATCAAGCGCGGTACACCGAGCGCAGCCTGTTCGACAGGTTGAAGTTTTTTGCGATTACTGCCTCCAACCTCGATGAGTTTTGCACCATAAGGCTGGGAAGCCTTTACAATTATCTCGACTTCGGAAAAGAGCGCTTCGACTACAGTGGCCTACGTGAAACGCCTTTTCGCTATCTTCTTCTGCAGGAGCTGCAGACGTTCATTCGAAATCAAAATAATTTCTTTCTTGAGCACCTGAAGCCGGAATTCGAAAAGAACGGTTTCAAAATCAGTGATTATTCTTCCCTTACTGATCAAGATAAACATCGTGTTGATCAATATTTTCAAAAGACGATCTACCCGATGCTCACACCGATGATGTTCGATACGTATCACACGTTTCCAACATTGAAGAATAACAGGTTGTTGATCGGTGTTGTGACGAAGAATCCGCTTGATGCCCATCATCATCAGAAGGCGTCATTTATACAGATTCCGAGCAACATCGGAAGGTTTTTCGAGATTCTCCAGATGGATGGGACAATTGCGTTTGTTCCTATCGAGAGTATCATCATTCACAACGTGCATCATCTTTTCAGGAATGTGGAGGTGATCAGCGTTACGCTATTTCGAATCAATCGGAATGGCGATTTTACGCTGGAAGAAAGTGAAGATATAGAATCAAACTTTCTCGAGGAACTTAAGCGAAAGCTACAAACGCGTAGAACGGGTCGTGTCGTGCGCATGGATATCATGGAAGGTGCTGATCCATGGATGTTGCGCTTACTGAAGATCCAGTGGGACCTTGATGACCTCAATATCTTCACAGTGCCAAAGGACACGCTGCTTGATTTGGCAGGGTTGAATCAGATAATAGGCCATAAGGAATTTAAAGATAAAAAGGCGCAGCCGAGGCCTCCGATCAAACCAGTTACCTTTCCGGAGCAAGGAGTGCGGGATCTTTTTGATGTCTTAAAGGAACGGGATATTGTACTGCACCATCCTTATAATTCTATGGATCCTGTGTTGGAGCTTCTTGAGAAGGCAGCCGAGGATCCACTCGTGTTGTCAATCAAGATTACCATTTACAGGCTTGCCAGAGAATCGCGTGTAAGTGCGGCATTGTTGAAAGCCGCAGAAAATGGTAAGCATGTCTCTGTCCTGTTTGAGGTCAAAGCGCGGTTTGATGAAGAGAACAATCTTCGTGAAGCGCAACGTCTGCAGAAATCCGGTTGCTTTGTAATTTATGGCTTTGGCACGTTAAAGACACATACAAAACTGCTACTGATCGTTCTGCGTGAGCCCGACGATCGGGTATACCGGTACGTACATATTTCAAGTGGTAACTACAACGAGGCAACGTCACGGCATTATACAGATATTGGACTGTTGACAACAAAAGAAAGCTATGCCAGCGATGTCTCGGAATTCTTCAATGTCATCACCGGTCATTCGCAGCCTTCGGCGTATCGCAATTTGATCACGTCGCCACGGGATATGCGAATTCAACTCATCGCCCTGGTCAAAAAGGAAGCAGAGAACGCGCGTGCGGGTCTGCCGTCAGGGATTGTCATTAAGTTGAATTCAATTCAGGATAAGGAATTTATTGATTCTTTATACGAGGCAAGTCAGGCTGGTGTCAAGATAAAGTTGATTGTGAGAGGAATGTGCTGTCTGCGTCCAGGCAGAAAAGGCCTGAGTGAAAATATTGAAGTGATTTCCATTGTAGGGGAGTACCTCGAACATTCAAGGGTTTACTACTTCCATAACAATAATGTCCCCAAAGTTTACATTGGAAGTGCTGATGCCATGGTTCGCAGTTTTGACCGCCGCATTGAATCGCTCGTGCTGCTGGAGCAGGAGAACGTCAGGAAGCAGGTGATGAATATACTCCGTTACAACCTGTGGGATAATGTCAATTCGTACATTATGCACGAAGACGGCAGCTATGTGAAGAAAGAATTGAACGGAGAGAAGCCCTTCAACATCCATAAAGAGTTTTACAACATCACGAAGCAGATAATCGAGGAAGTGAAACTGTTTTGATGCTGGGGCTGGGTGCTGGCGCTAGGTTCTAGGTTCTAGGTTCTGCTCCAAGTGCAGACGACACTACGTACGACTCGCTACTCACTGTTTACCGATCCCCGATTACCGACTCCGCACAATCGACACTTTCCGGCCCTTCGACTGATCTTCCATATTCACAAACTCAACCTTTTTTGCTGACTTATTCTTTTCAAACAACTGCAAAAGGATCCCATCTTTCAAACCGACCTCGGGAACAAGAATGCTTTTCGCCTGCGCCCATTCCATTACCTTGAGATAGATATCACTTGCAGGAACGATCACGTCGGCGCGGTCGGGATTCATTTGCAGTTCATAAATACGCTCCTCCATCGTGCGCTTCTCAATCATCTTTTTGATATCGCGTACCTTCTTAAGTGACATGGTTTTTCCAGGCTTGGTCTGCGCAAGCTCAAATATCTTGCTGATGTTTCCACCAGTACCGACAGCCGTGACAGGGCCGTACGCTTTTTTCACGTTATCCTTAACCCAGTGCTCCATGTCAACCCACATGAGTGGCGAATCATGGTGCTCAAGCACCCGCACCGAGCCGATCTTAAAAGATTTGGTTTTGATCTTACGGCCACCGGTGAAAAGGTTGAGTTCAGTGCTTCCTCCGCCGACATCAATATGCAGGTACGTTTTGTCGGAGAGATAGGATGAAATGGCCTTGTTGATAAGGTCCGCCTCAAGTTGTCCATCAATAATGTTGATCTTGATACCATACTCCTTCATCACCTCTTTGGCAAGCGCTTCACCGTTTTCTGATTCACGCATGGCAGAGGTGGCGCAAAACATATAATCATCCACTTCGTAAAGCTCAAGCAGCAGCTTATAGGCCTTCATGAGCTTCTTGAATTTGTTGATGCTGCCCTTACTGATCCTGTTAGTACTAAAAACATCGTGACCCAACCGGAGGGGGAAGCGGATGTATTCCAGTTTCTTGAACATAACCTTGTTATTATGGTCGAGAACACTTGAGACCTGGAAGCGGATAGCGTTAGAGCCGATGTCGATAGCAGCGAGTTTCATTGGTTTTGAACACGTAAAAGTAAGCCCATAATGGGGCCTAAGTATTATCAATCATGTTATAAAATCCTCATTGATCCTTCATTTTTACAGGGTTATTGATTTTCTTTGCAGTGCTTATCCAGAAAGACCGAGGGACAGGGCCCGATGAAGTCTTAGCAACCTTGCCAATAACTTGGTGCTAATTCCCTTTCCTGACGGCACTGTCAGGATCAAGATAAGCGGCCATTCGACAAGGCTCTTTCTGGAATAGCGTGAAATAAACCGCAGAAAGAGTGAAAATTCAGGACATTTTGAAAGAACGGATCATGGTGCTGGATGGTGCCATGGGTACGATGATTCAACGGCATAAGCTTGAGGAAGCTGATTTTCGTGGTGAGAGATTTAAAAACCACAAATACCCACTCAAAGGCAACAATGATGTCTTGTCTATCACCAGGCCAGACATCATAAAAGATATTCACCGGCTATACTTTGAAGCGGGGGCAGATATCGCCGAGACTAATACATTCAGTGGGACAACTATAGCGCAGGCAGACTATCATCTCGAAGACGCGGTGTACGACCTTAATTTTCAATCAGCAAAGATTGCACGGGAAGTTGCTGACGAATTCACCCGCCGTGAGCCAAAGAAGCCGAGGTTCGTAGCAGGAGCTATGGGGCCAACAAACAAAACTGCCTCCCTTTCGCCTGACGTTAATAATCCTGGTTTTCGTGCAATTACTTTCGATCAGCTCAAGGAAGCCTTTAAGCTACAGGCAAAGGCGTTGGTTGATGGCGGCGTTGATTTACTTCTTTTCGAAACAATAATTGACACGTTGAATGCGAAAGCAGCCCTTTTTGCCGCCACCGAATTGTTTGATGAGATTGGAAGAGAGCTGCCTATAATGGTCTCTGGTACTATTACCGATGCAAGCGGCAGGACCCTCTCGGGGCAGACGACTGACGCGTTCCTTATTTCAGTTTCTCATGTTCCATTGTTAAGCATAGGATTGAATTGTGCCTTGGGCGCCAAAGCATTACGTCCGTATCTGCAAGTATTAAATGAACAGGCCCCCTTCTTTGTGAGTGCCTATCCGAATGCCGGATTGCCCAATGAATTTGGTCAATATGATCAGGGCCCGGAAGAAATGGGAGAGCAAATTGAGGAGTTTTTGAAGGAAGGGTTGGTCAATATTGTCGGGGGTTGCTGCGGCACAACGCCTGATCACATCAAAGTGATTGCAAAGCTTGCCGCACAGTATAAGCCAAGGGAGGTAGCTGTGAATGCCTGATTTCAACCTAAAACTTAGCGGCCTTGAAGCCGTGACGGTAACCCCTGCATCCAACTTCATCAACATCGGTGAGCGAACAAATGTTACCGGTTCGGCGAAATTCCTCAAGCTGATCAAGGAGGACAACTTTGATGAAGCGCTCACAGTTGCGCTCGACCAGGTCCGTGGCGGTGCGCAGGTGATTGATGTGAACATGGACGAGGGTATGCTCGATTCAAAGGCTGCCATGGTGAAGTTCCTCAACCTCATGGCATCTGAACCGGAGATTGCACGAATCCCGGTTATGGTCGACTCTTCGAAATGGGAAGTTATTGAGGCTGGATTAAAGTGCCTTCAGGGCAAGAGTATCGTCAATTCCATCAGTCTGAAAGGAGGCGAGGATGAATTCATTCGTCAGGCCAAACTGGTGAAAAGGTACGGAGCTGCAGCAGTGGTTATGGCGTTTGATGAGCAAGGGCAGGCCGATACATATAAGCGTAGGATTGATATCTGTAAACGCGCTTATGACGTGTTGACAAAAGTTGTCGGCTTTCCGCCTCAGGACATAATTTTCGATCCGAATATTTTTCCGGTCGCTACCGGTATTGAAGAGCATAAGAATTATGCGCTCGATTTCTTTGCCGCAGCGAAATGGATTCGCGAAAACCTTCCTTATGCGCACGTGAGTGGCGGCGTGAGTAATGTTTCGTTCAGCTTCAGGGGCAATCAACTTGTGCGCGAAGCGATGCACTCGGCATTTCTTTACCATGCAATCAAAAATGGTATGGATATGGGGATTGTCAATCCTACTATGCTGGCGGTATATGACGATATCCCAAAAGATCTGTTGGAACGGGTTGAGGATGTCCTCTTAAATCGACGCGACGATGCCACCGAACGTCTTCTCGAGTTTGCTGAAACGGTGAAGGGATCAGCGAAGAAGAAAGATCAGGATGATGAGTGGAGAAAAGGATCTGTCGAGGAACGGATCACGCATTCGCTCGTCAAGGGTATTATTGATTTCATTGATTCAGATATCGAAGAGGTAAGGCATAAGTTCGAAAAGCCGTTGCATGTGATAGAGGGCCCATTGATGGATGGGATGAATGTCGTGGGCGATCTTTTCGGAGCGGGGAAGATGTTTTTGCCACAGGTGGTGAAGAGTGCCCGGGTGATGAAAAAGGCGGTTGCAGTCTTAACACCGTACCTGGAAGAAGAGAAGCGCAGAAGTGGGCAAGTCGGCAAACCCGCAGCGAGGATATTGATGGCCACCGTCAAGGGCGACGTCCATGACATCGGAAAAAACATTGTCGGTGTAGTGTTGTCATGCAACAACTATGAGGTTGTCGATCTCGGCGTCATGGTTCCTTCTGAGAAGATCATCGAAGCTGCCAAGCGCGAGAAAGTGGATATCATTGGGCTTAGTGGACTGATCACGCCGTCTCTCGACGAAATGGTGCATGTCGCTAAGGAGATGCAGCACGAAAAAATGACGTTGCCACTATTGATCGGCGGAGCAACGACTTCCAGAATCCATACGGCCGTGAAAATAGATCCTGTTTATGACGGCCCGGTCGTGCACGTGCTCGACGCCTCGCGGTCGGTACCGGTGGCGACTGAATTGATCAATGAACAGACAAGAGGGGGGTTCAAAGTAAAGGTGAAGCAAGAGTATGTTCAGCTGCGTAAAGATCACGAGAGTCGTCAACAGGAAAAGAATTATATCAGCCTGATTGAGGCGAGGAAGAATAAAGTAGCAATTGACTGGCAGGCATTCGCGCCAGTGAAGCCCGAATTCCTGGGAAGAAAATCATTCCTCAACTATCCCCTCGAGGAGATTAGAAAGTACATCGATTGGACGCCATTCTTCCAAACGTGGATGCTGTTCGGTCGTTTTCCGGAGATATTGAAAGATGATAAAGTCGGAGCCGAAGCGAAGAAATTGTATGATGACGCGCAGGCAATGCTGGATCAAATCATTGTCGGGCGCAAGCTTACGGCAAATGGAGTGATTGCATTCTATCCAGCACAGGCGACGGACACCGATGATGTTACGCTGTACCGCGACAAAGACTTAAGAGAGAAGTTAGTAGATCTGCATTTTCTGCGACAGCAAAACAAGAAAGCGCAGGGTCTGCCAAACTTCTGTCTCGCTGACCTCATTGCACCGGCGAGCAGTGGCAAAAAAGATTACATTGGAATGTTTGCCGTTAGTGCGGGAGGGGGCATTGAAAAGTTAATCGAGAAATATAAGGCCGCTCAGGATGATTATTCTGAAATCATGGTGAAGGCACTTGCAGACCGCATGGCCGAAGCCTTTGCGGAACTCATGCATGAAAAGGTGCGGAAGGAATTCTGGGGATATGCAAATGCGGAACATCTTTCGATGGAGGATGTTATTAAGGAGAAATATCAGGGTATTCGGCCAGCGCCCGGATACCCAGCTTGCCCGGACCATACGGAAAAGAAAACCATCTTCGATCTGCTGGACGCGGAGAAGGAGGCCGGAATTAAATTGACAGAGTCATTTGCAATGTTTCCGGCATCTTCAGTAAGTGGTTATTACTTCTCGAACCCTGAATCAAAATATTTTGGTCTTGGAAAGATTGAGAGAGACCAGGTGAAAGAATATGCTCAAAGAAAGGGAATGAGTGTGGAGGTAATTGAGAAATGGTTGTCACCAAATTTAGCGTACTAAGTTCGGTGTGTTAATGTGTTAATGTTGGGACGTTGATAAAGTTGTCATGAAAACAGGACTGCCAAGAGGATGGTTTAAATCAACTCGATGGTTAAGTTTATTAATGGCAAAAATTGAGAGGTTTGAAGACATTCGCGCTTGGCAGGAAGCAAGAGGGTTAGTAAAGATCGTTTATATCGCATCAAGTGAAGGAATGATGGCGCGGGACTTCGATTTCCGAAGCCAAATCAGACGGGCATCGATTTCTTGCATGAATAACATAGCTGAGGGATTCGGACGATTTAGTAATAGAGAATTTATTCGGTTCCTCGAGATTTCATCCGCGTCGGCAAATGAAGTTAAAAGTCTGGGATACGCTGCGACCGATCTAAACTATTGGTCTGAACCCACAGCTCTTGAGGTTATGGCTAAAGCTGAGTATGTCAAATCCCTGGACCTGAAATTCATCAAATATTTAAGGGAAATTTCTAAGACTAGGCCAGCTTAGAACCTCAGCACGTTAACGCCCAGAACAACATAAAATGAAAGTCACTGACCATCTAAAAAACGCCAACGGCAAAACACTATTCTCAATCGAGATCCTTCCCCCGTTGAAAGGGGAGAACATCAAGTCACTCTACGATAATCTCGATCCATTGATGGAGTTCAAACCTCCATTCGTGGATGTAACGTACCATCGCGAAGAGTATGTGTATAAGAAGAAGGATAACGGCTTGCTTGAGAAGATATCTACACGGAAGCGCCCAGGTACGGTGGGGATATGTGCCGCACTCCAAAACCATTACAAAGTCGATACTGTTCCGCACATTATCTGCGGGGGCTTCACCCGCGAAGAAACGGAGAACGCATTAATTGATCTTCACTTTCTGGGCATTGACAACGTGCTTGCGTTGCAGGGTGATGCTATTAAGACGGAGGCGAGGTTTGTTCCTGAGCCCGGCGGCCATCGCTATGCGTCAGAGCTTCTTGAACAGGTGGTATCGATGAATGCAGGAAAATTTCTGGATGAAGATCTCACAACTGCGTCGCCGACTGACTTTTGTATCGGCGTAGCTGGGTATCCGGAAAAGCATTTCTCTGCTCCGAACCTTAAAGTTGATCTCAAATACCTGAAGCAGAAGGTTGATTTGGGTGCCCAGTATATTGTCACGCAGATGTTCTTTGACAACAAAAAGTATTTTTCATTCGTGCAGCAATGCCGCGAGGCGGGAATCAATGTACCAATCATTCCAGGGATTAAGCCCGTTACAGCAAAGGCACAGGCAAACGTACTTCCAACAATCTTTCATATTGATTTTCCGGAGGAGCTGTCTGATGAAATTGAAAAATGCAAAGACAATGTTGCAGTGAAGCAGGTAGGAGTGGAGTGGGCGATCAAGCAGTCGAAGGAACTTATGAAGTTCGGTGTGCCCACGCTGCACTTTTACTCGATGGGGAAGTCGGACCCGATTTATAAGATTGCGAAGGCGCTGTTTTGATTCGTACTTAAAATGAAAAAAGGCCACTCATTGGAGCGGCCTTTTTTATTGTCATTCAGATTGTCTTACGGTGTTACCGGTAAACCAGTTCCACTATAAGCGGCTAAACTCGCTTTAGGAACATTTGCCTGGAAACCGCTATTAATAGCATCGATGAAAATGTTTGCGGTAAATGCATAACCCCTGGTATTTGGATGAAGGCCATCTTCTGACCAAGCACCTGTGGGGGGAGCAAAACTTGGTGTGATGAATACACCATCGGAAACGAATCCTTTCGCTGCCACGAAATCATTGTATCCTTTTCGCACATCGGCGAGCACCAATCTGCCGCTGCTCGCAGTAACTGCATTCGAAATAACTGTATTGAAAGATGCAGTACGTCCAAGGATGGTTGATGTTTCATTCGCTGTCAGGATATACTGATCGGATACAGGAAAGCTTACTCCATAGACGGCAGTGGGGCTGCCGCCAAAACAAGTTCCGAGAATTGAGCCTGCCGCGAGGGGAACGAGGTCTGTCGCAGTTGCCTGACGAGCCTTTGCAAAAGGTGCAAGTCCGGCGTAAGGTCCGGTCATGTACGGAGCGAGGTTAGTGAGGTCCTCGTCTGTCATTAATATTCCATTCTTGCCGGCCACGTGAGTGAGCTTACGCTTTGTCCTTTCTGCGTCGTTGATTACTCCCGCTAACACCATTCCGTCCAGGAAGGCGTTGTAGTTAACATCGAGACTGTTTGTGACGCTGGTCGCTGTTGCGGCATCCAAAGTGATGTTGTTCCAGGTGACTGTATAAAAATATGGCAGCGATGTGAAATCGGGAATGTTTCCGACTACGCCTTTGAAAGTGGTTCCTGTTGTTAGGGTTGCTATTGCGCCGTTATAATAAGTGGTGAAAGTGCCTACATCAGTCATTGGGTATGTACCGGATGTCGCTCCGTCCGCTCCCGTTGCTGCATACAATAATACATCTTCAATCCCTAGCCAGATCATATAGAAGCTTCCAGCTGCCGCTTTGGCATCACCAATAATTGTAGAGCCAGTGGTTCCGTTTGTGCTTGGGTTCGATGCGAATCTCTGGTAATAAGGGGTAAATGCAGGATTTAATGAAGGATTAGTCCCAGGGTTTGGACCGCCTGCAGCTGGAGTAAGGTGTTGGCCAATTAGTGTAAGCGGCACAGCAAAATTATTCAACGCGGCCTTATTTCCAGTATAAGCTCCAGGAAGATCGGCAGTATTATACGGCGATGGTGTAGCGGGCGTCGTAACTGTAGATGGACATGTCACGGTTACAGACGGTGCCTTTGCTGCTGCAGGTCCAGCAGATCGGGGCCCTGTGCCATCGGGGTCGAATAAAACAAGTCGGCCTAAAATCAAGCCAATTCCGACGTTGGACGAAATGGGATTAAATCCGTTTACTGAATTAATATCAGGCTGATTGAAGGTTGTTGATCCGCCAACTGTTTCGAATTGTTTGGCCATAATCCTGGGCAATGAATTTGCCTGGCCGGTATTAAAAAGGGCCTGGGCTTGCATTCCTGCGGTGAACGATGTTCCCACCGAAACAAACTTTGTGAAGTCCGCATTTCCCTTGCTGGGCGTCGTTGGGGTAGTAGTAGCAGGCGGTGTGGTTACAATGACCTCCTGCTTGCAGGACCCTACCATAAGGATCGTTGCCAACGCTATGTATGAATATTTAATCTTTTTCATGTCTTTGAGTTTTTAAGCCTGGGGTGTTAGTTAAGGAACTCATCAAACGTCAGTGAGATGTAATAGGTCTGTCCTACGAACGGCGCACCAAAGTTTGTGCGATAGTCGCTGCCTCCAATGTTCGTTCCTCCGAGCTTGAATATAGTTTTGATCGACGGAACTTTGTAGTTCACCTGAGCATCCAGAACGCCATAGCTAGGTACGTTCCATGTTCCATACGAAGATGACCAGAAGAAGCCATCCTGGTAGCGGAGGTTAACATTAAATCCGAGGTTCTTCGCAACCTTCCGGTTTCCAATGCCCACACTGTATTTATTAGTTGGTGTGTTGAATCCAGCCCTGAAGTCAGCCGACTCGTTCGCGGTGTAGCTGGCCCAGTTGTAACTTCCATTCACGGTAAAGTTCATTGGAAGATTATACGTCAAGCCCACGCCAACACCTTGTGATTTAACCGTCTCTGCTGAGTTCGTATATA
The DNA here is from genome assembly GCA_044223825.1 of Cyclobacteriaceae bacterium. Lineage (GTDB taxonomy): Bacteria > Bacteroidota > Bacteroidia > Cytophagales > Cyclobacteriaceae > ELB16-189. Next base: position 107,092 of record JBGALO010000008.1, read on the forward strand.
ATGAAAACAATGAGCCGGCATTCACCTGCTTTCCTTGTTGTTGTGTTGCAGCCTTCGATGCCACAATTTGACCTCCGATAAATCCTGTGTAGGAGGTGTAGTAATAATTAAGATCTACGAGCAGCGATTTTGCAATTACACCTTTGTAGCCGACTTCATAGGCCTGCAATTGTTCAGGCTTTACGTAGTCGACGTTAGCAGTTTGAAGGAGGGAAGAGTTTCCTCCAGTCGGGGCGCCAGTGGTTGGATTAAGAGAACCACCTGAAGCAATATACGCTTGGTATGATGCTTGTGTCCAGGCTCCGCCGTTGTGAACACCATAGCGCGAAGCATTTGCCTCTGTACTGCCGAGCAGTGTGCCGCTTGACGATGGGAAGTATATGTATTGTGCCTGTGTGTCAGGAATTCTGAATCCCGTTTGGAAAGATGCTCTGAAGCTGTTGTTTTGGTCAAACGAGTAAACGGCAGATATTCTTGGCGTAGGGTGACCTTCAAAATTGTCACTCTTATCGTAACGAATAGAGCCTGTAAGTTTCAACTTCTCAGCAATTGTTTTTGAAATCTGCGCGTAGACACCATATTGACTGATTCTTATGCGTGTAAAATTCAGATCAGAAGACGGCGATTCATTGAAAATTGTTCCGTTAGAAAACAGGTCATACTGACGCCAGTTTCCACCTACTACAACTTCAGCCCATTCGATCTTCTTGAAATTATAATACCCTTCCGCATGCCACAGCTTTGAGTTGTCGTAGAATGATGCTCCACCCTGGACAGGGTGTGAACCACCCGCCGCATCTGTCCACGTACCGGTCGGTGTCTTCTGGAAGAAATTAGCGCGCACGGCATCCATGAGGGCCGTAAACTGCGGTGTTCCGGGCTGCGGACGATTGCGGTCTGCGTATGCTCTTGCCGCATCTGGATTACCAGCAGCAACGCTCGGAATGTAACCTTGCATTGCTAAGATGTAATCAGGAACCCAGTTGGTTGCCGAAGGGCTGTATGTTTCGTTGGCATAAGCGCCAAGTGCCGAAAGGTTGTATGATTTTCCCGCATCGGTGGCAGACAAGTATCCGCGCAGAAAGAAATTGTCTCCTTTCAATTCCACTTTATGGAATTGCTGGTTGAAGTCGCGGAGCGCATATTTTTCTGTTCCCTGGTAGATTGAGTTTCCACCGCCATAACGATAAGCGTAAATCGCTTCGATCTTGTCTGTTATCCGATAGTGCAGAGCAGCATCTCCTTTGATGGTGGTTGCATTACGGTTGTCAAGGATATCCTCTTCTTTAAAGCCGGTCCGCGTAATAACGCCGACACTTGGCACAGGAGTTTGAATTTGCGTCTCATCCCCGTACGCGTTGAGGGCATCAAAATTCTTGGTCTTGCTGAGATCAGTTGTTGACTCCGGATTATTTCTATCTGTCTTGTAGTCGTTGCTCAACCAGTCAGTTGCATTCATCACAGAAAAATTCACTTTGAATGCAAATTTGTTATTGAATGCTTTTGCGTAACGAATGCTGTACTGAGTCATGGGATGCGAGCCTCCCGCGGTAGAGTTGGTCACGCCGGCCTTTACCTGTGCGCTCAAACCCTGATATTCGAACGGGCTCTTACTTTTCATGATCATGATGCCATTGAAAGCGTTGGGACCGTAAAGTGCGGAAGCAGCGCCTGGAATCAATTCAATGCTCTCCGCGTCAAGTTCACCAAGGCCCATGATAGTACCTGTAGGAAAATTGAGGAGGGGAGCTTGCGTATCCATTCCATCTACCCATTGCACAAAGCGCGTGTTTGCGATTGTAGCGAAACCACGAGTATTCACCGCAGTGAAGTTCATACTACCACTGTTTACTGAAACGCCCTTCATATTGGCGAGGGCATCGAAGTAATCAGGTGCTGCTGATTGTTTGATCGCGAGCACATCCATCTTTTCAATCGTGACTGGTGACTTCAGGATATTTTCTTCGACACGCGATGCAGACACCACGACTTCCTGGCCCAGCAGCGTTTGCTCATTCATTGAGATGTCAAGACCTGTCGTCGTGGCATCTTTGATTTCGATCTCCTGGGTTTGAAATCCAACGAAAGAAAATACGAGCGTCAGGGGAGGTGCTTCGTTGACTTTCAGATTATACTCCCCTTTAGAGTCGCTGATCGTACCGATCACTCTTCCTTTTACCACAATGTTCACACCCGCGAGTGTTTCTCCGGCGGCATCTTTTACCGTTCCCGAGATATTCGTCTGCGCCAACAGACAAGTCGCACCTGACAACAGGAAGAGCACAGGCAGAAGCGACCGTACGTAGAGTTTATTCATAAGGGTTCAGATAGTTTATTTTCTTTAAATCTACAAGAATTTGCCCAAAAACAAACGATTGTGGAGGCTTTTTTGCCCTCGTTTGTCCGACCGACTTAGCAATAAAAAAAGGGGATCAGCGACCCCCGGATTCCATGACATGCTTTGCAAGTCGGTCGCAAAGTGCATTCATTTCATTCGAAATAAATTCGTCTCCGGTGGAGTTTAACACACTTTGGCTAAGGCCGCCGATGCAGTCGATATAAAATCGTTTCATTTCATCGACCGGCATGTCTTTCGCCCATAGGTCGATGCGCATTGTATTTTTTTGCTGATGATCCCAAAGATTGATGCTGATCGCTTTTGATTCGGAAAGTCCTGACTCTGGCTTTTCAGTTGCATCCCACTCGATTTTTTCGGGTACGTTGTTGTCGTCCAGGTGTATTGTGAACTGGATTGTCGATTTTTTCATTTGAATAAAGTCTTTTAATAATTGTCTAATAAGTTTATAACATCATCTCGGAGATTTCTCCCTCTATGACAAGTTTTCCTTCTGTCGCATTTTTGATTGCATCAACGCTCACGCCGGGCGCACGCTGAATTAATTTGAAACCGCCCTCCGGAAGTACGTCTAAAACCGCCATGTCAGAAACGACGCGTTTCACGCAACGCAGGCCTGTGATCGGGAGGGTACATTTTTTCAATAGTTTTGATGCGCCGTCTTTGCTGCAATGCTGCATGGCAACGATGATATGCTTTGCAGATGCGACAAGGTCCATTGCGCCGCCCATTCCCTTCACCATTTTTCCCGGCACTTTCCAGTTGGCAATATCTCCCAGTTCGGAAACTTCCATTGCGCCCAGGATTGTCAGATCAACCTTTCCGCTTCGAATCATTCCAAAGCTTTCCGCTGAGCTGAACAAAGCCGAGCCCTTCATCATGGTAATAGTTTGCTTACCTGCGTTTATGAGATCAGGATCTATATTCTGTTCAGTAGGAAAAGGACCGATGCCAAGCAATCCATTCTCGGATTGAAGAACAACGTTTATATTTTTCGGAATATAATTCGCAACCAGCGTTGGGATGCCAATCCCGAGATTGATGTACATGCCATCTCGCACTTCCTGCGCGATGCGTTTTGCGATTCCAATTTTATCGAGCATGATATTGATTTGAAAATTTGAAATATTAATTTGAAAATGTGATGATTTGAAAATTTGAAAATTTGGAGTGTCACTGATATTGTAAATATTGGTTTCTACGATTTAGTCTTTTGACGAAGAGATTATTTTTGAGATTATTTTCATTATTGGTAGTAAATCCTTTTGGAGATTTTCCGGGTTTGGGTAATTATTCGCGTATTGGCATATAGTTAACCAATAATCAGTTTCGTCTGCTTCTTTGGCCGCGATCTTAAACTTGTGAATGAAATCGCGTTTGCTTTCGCCATTTTGAGCTTCACGGGTATTTGCTCCGATCGAACATCCAGACCGCAAGAGCTGCTTAGCAATCACGTATTTTCTTTTCGCTTCAAGCTCATCACAAAATTCTACTATTTGGATCGCGAATCTTAATGTTAAGTTTACAATCAGGTTGTCTTTATCATTTCTCATATATGTTCTCGCTTTTGATGAGCAATGAGCTATATATGACTCCGTTCCACAAGGATTTGACCGAAGATTTTCCTGACAATTTGGGTTAAAGCCAATTTTCAAATTTTCAAATCAAGTAATTTTCAAATTATTTAGTGATCGTCCGTTGCTCAATCCGCTTCTCATAATCTACTCCCTTGAATATCCTCTGCACATAAATCCCCGGCGTGTGTATTGTATTCGGATCAAGTTCACCAGCGGGGACAAGTTCCTCAACTTCAGCGATCGTGATGCGACCAGCAGCCGCCATCATCGGATTGAAATTGCGGGCCGTGCCACGATAAATAAGGTTACCCGCAGTATCTCCTTTCCAGGCCTTTACCAAAGAGTAGTCCGACCGCAGCCAGCTTTCCATCAGGTAAACTCTTCCATCAAACTCACGCGTCTCTTTTCCTGCAGCGACCTCTGTTCCAACTCCGGCGGGAGTGAAGAATGCCGGAATACCAGCGCCACCTGCGCGAATCCTCTCCGCAAGAGTGCCTTGTGGAATTAGGTCGACTTCAAGCTCACCCGACAAAAGTTGTCGCTCAAACTCCTCATTCTCTCCAACATAGGATGAGATCATTTTTTTTACCTGGCGGGTTTTGAGTAACAATCCTATCCCGAAGTCGTCAACCCCAGCGTTGTTTGAAATACAGGTCAGTTGCCTAATGCCTTTCTTTAGAAGGGCGGTGATGCAATTTTCCGGAATGCCGCATAGACCAAATCCGCCGAGCATCAGGATGGCATTGTCTGGAATGTCCTTTACCGCTTCGTCGGCGTTGGAAACAACTTTATTGATCATAACAACTTTTTATCTAACTCCTTAACTCCTTAACTCCTTAACTCCTTAACTCCTTAACTCCTTAACTCCTTAACTCCTTAACTTCTCCCTTCAAGCACCTTCATCGCCGCTTCCTTATCCTTATACAATTGATTTTTCAATTCCTCCAGGTCTTTAAACTTGGAATCGGACCGCAATAGCTCTTGAAAGTACACCGTAATTTCTTCGCCATAAATGTCTTTGTTGAAATCAAATATGTTGACTTCGATGGAGGGGCCAGCGCCTTCTACAGTGGGGCGGGTTCCAATGTAGAGCATTCCATTGTACGGGCTCATCGCATGTCTGACCGTTACGGCATAAATGCCTGCGGCCGGTATGAGTTTGTAATGTGAGTCGACATCTATGTTGGCGGTAGGAAAGCCCAGCACGCGGCCGAGGCGATTTCCTTTCACAACTCGGCCCGTTAACGAATAGGGCTGCCCGAGTAGGTGCTTCGCGGTGACAGCATCCCCTGCTCCAAGCGCAGACCTTATTTTCGATGAGCTTACAGCGATATGATCAATATCCTGGCGCGGTATCTCTTCGACATCAAATCCATATGTCGGGCCATTGGCCTTCAATTCTTCAAAGCTTCCTTCCCGATTCTTGCCAAACCGATGATCATATCCAATAACAAGCTTCTTGGTTCCGATACGATCTACGAGAATATTTTTGATGAAATCCAACGAGGTCAACTGTGAGAATTCCTTCGTGAAAGGAATACGTAACAAATGTTGAATTCCCTGCTCTTTCAAGAGTGTCGCTTTTTCTTCGAATGTGTTCAGTAATTTGAGTGATTGGTCATCAGGCTTCAGAACCAACCTCGGATGAGGCCAAAATGTAATCACTACCGTTTCGCCAGAATTTTTAATTGCAATCTCCTTAAGGCGGGAAAGTATTTTCTGGTGGCCGAGATGGACACCGTCAAAAGTGCCACTCGTGACAACCGCATAGTCAAGCCGCGAAAAATCATCGAGCGTATGGTAAATTTTCATTGAATCTTGAATCGATTACCTATTTCTTCCAGCGTCTCCGCATCAGCTACCCGATAGGGGCCGATTCTTGTGCGGCAAAGCGCTGCAAGATATCCTCCTACGGCCAGTCTGGCGCCCAGATCATTCGCCAAACTTCGTATGTAAGTGCCTTTTGAGCAAACAATCCGGAAATGCACTTCGGCCTTTTTTATTTGCTTGATTTCAAATTCCTTGATTTCTACCTGGCGCGCTTTCAACGCAGGGGCTTTTCCTTTTCTTGCGAGGGTATATGCACGCTTGCCATCCACTTTGATGGAAGAGTGGGCAGGAGGTACCTGATCGATAACACCCACAAAGCTTTGTGCTGCGTTTCTGATATCCTCGTCACTCAAATGATCTGTTGAGACTGGAGCAGTGGGAACCGTTTCCAGGTCATACGAGGGTGTTGTCTGGCCCAGAATGATAATGCCCGTGTATTCTTTTTCCAGGCCCTGGAATTCTTCGATGCGTTTCGTCATTTTTCCGGCGCAAACAATCAGCAAGCCGGTCGCCAGCGGATCTAACGTTCCTGCATGACCAATCTTTTTTGTTTTTAGCGTGTACCGGAGTTTGTTGACGACGTCAAACGACGTCCATTCGAGTGGTTTGTTAACAAGAAAAAACGCACCTTCTGAGGAGCCGATCACAGCACTGTCATTTCAGCGCCAAAGTAATATAGGAGCAGGAGTATTATTCCGACAGTAAGGCGGTAGTATCCGAATACTTTAAAACCATGCCTTGTGACGAAGCCAATGAAGTACTTGATCGCCAACATTGCAACAACGAAGGCAACCGCGTTTCCAATGCCGAGCAAGGCGATTTCGCTTGAGCCGAAAGAATTTCCAGACATGTAAAACTTAAGCAGCTTGTATCCTGTAGCTGCCAGCATAGTGGGTACAGCAAGGAAAAAAGAAAACTCTGCCGCCGTCTTCTTGTTCAGTCCCTGAGCCAGTCCACCAACAATTGTAGCAGCGGAACGAGATATGCCCGGAATCATTGCAATGCATTGAAATAATCCAATCTTAAAAGCCTGACCATAATTCACACTGCTTTCGTCAACTGTCGTGGCTTCGCGGAATATTTTGTCCACCAGCAACAGCACGATACCACCGATGATTAAAGTCCAGCCGACCACATCCACACGTTCCAACAGGGCATCAATTGCATCGTTCAAAAGAAAACCCACGATAGCCGCAGGCAGGAAGCCAACTGCGAGTACGAAATAAAAACGAAACGTCTGGAAGAACTTTTTCCAATACAGCACCACTACTGACACGATTGCGCCAAGCTGAATGGCCACAGTAAAAGTCTTCACAAACGGGTCCGAGGCGATGCCCATAAAATAGGATCCGATAATCATATGTCCTGTGGAGGATACCGGAAGGAACTCAGTGAGTCCCTCAATAATTGCGAGGATTATTGCCTGGAACGCAGACATTTCGGTTTGTATCAGCGATCGGAAGGACGATGGAGGATGGCAAAGATCTCCACGATGAAACCTGCCATTGCGATGACTGGACCCAGGGTGAGGCCGAGAAAGCCGAATCCATGCGGTTGTGTGTCAAGTGTCATCACAGTAAATCCGACCACGAGCACCACTAGGCCCGCGATCATGAGTTGATAGTTACGTTTGCCAAAAGGGAGCTTATTCATGTTAGTAGAGTTCGTCGAGTGACAGTTTCAGGTATCGCTGTACAGCGCGCCAGGTACTGATCACGGCCACAAAAATACCCATTGCGAGGAGACTGCCAAGCAAGGTAAGGAGGCGATCCTGATTTTGGAGGAGGTCCAATTCTTCGACGCGTTTATGACCGTATTGTATCACACCCCACAAGAGGCCACCGGCGATCAAACCAGCCAGGCCACCGTGTAACGCCGCGCGATACATGAAAGGCCATTGTATAAATGCCCTGGTCGCGCCAACGAGTTGCATGCTTCGGATCAGAAACCGCTGTGAAAAGAGGGCGAGCCTGAGGGTGCTGTTAATCAGTAGGACGACAACAATGAGCAGGATGAAAGCGATTCCAAAAAGAATGAGTCCGATTTGCGCAATGTTGCTGTTAACTTTTTCGATCACCTGCGCTTCATAATGTACCTGAAATACGCCGTCTATTTTTTCTACCCGCGTTTTAATGTCACTCAATCTCTTCTTGCTTTGGAAGGCGGTATCGACGTTGACGAGGAAAGAACTGCGAAGTGGATTTTCGCCGAGGAAGTTAAAGTCTTCACCCGTGTCCTTTATAAACTGTTTAGCAGCTTCATCTTTAGAAATGAACACCACAGTTTTTTGGTTCGGATTCTTCAGCGTGAAATCGGCATTAAGAAGCTTTGTTTCGATCGCTTTGATCTCATTTTCCTCTAGCTGATTTTTCAGGTATACCTGGATCTTGACGTTTTCACGTACAATGCGCGCCAGTTCGTTTGAATAAATAATCAGCACTCCAAACAGGCCGATCACGAACAGGGCCAGGGTGATGCTGAATACAACGCTGAAGAAGGGGTAGCTTCCCAGCTTCTTCTTTTTGACTTTGAATTCTCCCGCCATGAGCGTCAAAGATACTAATTTGCCTGTGCCCTTCAGAATCCAACGAACGAGAATGGGCGAGGGGCGAGGAACTTCGATTGCGCGCCGCGGATTTAAATTCGCACAGGCTGGAAAATGAACAAAGCTGACTTTATGGGTCAGCTTTGTTCGAATCTTTATCGCGGGATTATCGCCCCCGGTATTCTTTCAATTTCCTCAACAAATCACCGTCGCGGATGGCCTGTAATTGGGTGATCTTCGTCTGAGATTCATCGAGAAGGTAATAATTCTCCTTGTAGTAAAGGAAGACCGCGTGACCATCACCATGTATCTCGAGGATCTCGTACAGTGATTTATCGAATGGTCCATACAGCATCAACTTGCCTTGCACAAATTGATAATGGAAGTTATGTTTCTTGTCCTCGACTCCCGTGATAACCTCCATCTTTGAAGGTGATATCTCTGAACGCCGACTGGTAGATGCTTCGTTATCTGTCTTTTTCTCTTCAGACAATTCGTTTGACGGATCTACCACGTTTATATCAGGCTTGTGTACTGGTGAGGGAACCTTTGTTGCTTCCCTATTTCCTTTTGTTTCTTTGGAAACCGTCGACTCTTTCGTTTCTGCCGTTTTCTCTTTGTCGCCTCCGTCTTCTGCAACAATTGGTTGATCAGTTGACTTACCATCTTTTTCAGGTGTCACCACCACTTCTGCTGGCGTCTCTTTTTTAGTTTCTGTCGTAGTTGTCGTTTCTTCGTTTGTGTTCAGGTACACAATCGTGGAGATAATCCCTGCGGATACGATTGCTGCTGCAATTTTGCCTGCGCTCCATGTGCTTGCGCCAGATACCGGAACATTATTCAGCATTGTCTTTAGTTCGGCGATGCGCGCACGACGTACACCTTCAATTACCTGACGCTGAAAATCAACTTCTCCTTTCAAAGAAGGATCTCCCTCCAGTTGCTGTTCGAAAGCTTTTCTGTCCTGCTCCTGGAGCCGGTTGGAGAGATAGTCGTCTATTTGCTCAAAATTACCCATGTCATTAGTCCAAAAAGTCTCGCTCGGAATACTGTGTTTTCACAAGTTCATCGAGCTTTTGTTTGCATTTATATTTCTTTGTTTTGGCGGTGTCGGTGTTGGCGAACCCGAGCTTATCGGCAATCTCCTGCATCGACAATTCGTCAAAGTAATAGAACATCAACACCTTGCGGCAAGTTTCCCCCAACTGCTCCATGCACTTTGCGATGATCTGTTCGCGTTCCGGGCTGTCCATGTCCATTGACTCCGCAGAGTCTTTCTCTTCATTGGACAACCGTTTCTTTCGGTCGAGCTCCTTTCTCCACAGGTTCTGACAGATACTGTAGATATAGGTGCTCATTTTCGAGGTAAGTACCAGGTTTCCCGACCGCGCCTTTTGCCAGAACACCACCAAGGCATCCTGATAGACATCACGTGCCTCTTCTTCCGTACCGCTATTGGTGATGACCAACTTGGTCATCATCCGATAATACTTCTTATATATGAACTCCAGGGCCTTCTCATCTCCCTTTTGGATCCTGTCAAAAAGATCCTTCTCATTTGTCTCAAGGCCCGTTTTGAATACGCGAAATGCCACTGTGGTAACCTTAAATTAAGTTAAGATGAAAATAGAACAGACAAGCTTCCATATTTGGCGATAATCGGCCTATTCAGTCCTGAGCCATGTCTGAGTACGGTAGAAGGGGCCCCAGTAACCCCTCACTTTGAGGTCTTTTCCCTCCATCCAGAGCTTGGAGCGATACACCTTCCCATTTTCGGGGTCCAGAATGTCGCCGCCAGTGTATTCCTCCCCGTTTTTTGAAAGACCGCGGATGATTTCCATCCCGATAATCTTTTTTTTGAACCGTGGATCTCCGGGGTCGCATTTGTCGCAAATCGGGTCCGGGTCTTCCGTGGGTTTAGGGAAAAGCCGCACGACCTTGCCGTAGATTTTTCCGCCGGATTCGGTGATTTCCACGATGGATCGCGGCTGACCGCTGTTGTCATCAATTGACTTCCATTTGCCCAGGATACTCTGTCCGCTTGCCGTGATGGCAAACATTGCCAGGAGTACTGTTATGACTGATTTTGCCATTGGATATCTTTCGAAAGTAATAAAAAAGAGCCACGAATTTTCGTGGCTCCGTTGATATGAGAACCTATCAGGATTATTTTCCCTGAGACTGGTCTGCTGGAATCGTATTGACCACCTCAACGTTGGTCTTTGGCTTCTCCTTCTTCGCGGTTGCGGCGTCAGCGGGTACCAACAGCGGCGCAATTACCAGTGCCACAATTGACATCAGCTTGATAAGAATGTTCAATGACGGACCGGAAGTGTCTTTAAATGGATCACCTACTGTATCTCCTGTCACGGCAGCCTTATGCGGGTCTGATTTCTTGTAGTACATCGTGCCGTTAATGTCAACACCTTCTTCAAAGCTCTTCTTTGCATTATCCCACGCCCCACCGGCATTGGATTGGAAAATTGCCATCAACACCCCAGTTACCGTAACACCGGCCAGCATGCCGCCGAGAGCCTCGACACCGAAGCCGGGGAGGAATGCAATCACCACAGGAACTACCACGGCCATAAGTCCGGGCACAACCATTTGCTTCAATGCTGCCTGCGTCGAAATCTCAACACATTTTCCGTACTCGGCCTTGCCATCAGCATCATGGAATGTCTTCTGTTCTTCAGCGGACCATTCTTCAACAGGCTTGTCGCCGTTCTTCTTCATTAATGCAAGCGCTGCCTTCAGCGCTGGTATATCATTAAACTGACGTCTTACTTCTTCGATCATGCTCATTGCAGCACGCCCAACGGCACCCATTGCCATTGCAGAGAACACAAATGGAAGCATTCCCCCGATGAAGAGTCCTGCCATTACGTTGGCTTTGGAGACATCGATATTGCTAACATGCGCCGTTGTCATAAATGCACCGAACAAGGCAAGTGCGGTAAGTGCCGCAGATGCGATTGCAAATCCTTTTCCGATAGCAGCGGTCGTATTTCCGACAGCATCCAATTTATCGGTCCGTGACCGTACTTCTTTAGGGAGTTCAGACATTTCAGCGACACCACCTGCGTTGTCAGATATAGGTCCATAAGCATCAACAGCGAGCTGGATACCGAGGTTTGATAACATTCCCACTGCCGCAATAGCAATACCATAAAGGCCTCCGAACTGGAATGCACCGATGATCGCAAGCGCAATAATGATGGTTGGCCACATGGTAGACATCATACCGACGCCTAATCCCGCGATGATGTTCGTGGCAGCGCCGGTAGAAGATTGTCTCACAATCGAGTTTACAGGTCCTTTACCCATGCCTGTGTAATGCTCAGTGATTAAGCCGATCACAACGCCAGCAACAAGACCGATGACGGTAGCATAAAAAATCCCGGTCGAAGTATAGAGAGTTCCTTTCACTGGATCATCCCAAGTATAAAGCGGATCCTGGAACCACCATTCTGCTGGCAACATCCACTTGATAATGAACCACGAAGCCGCGATCATAATGACAGATGAAACAATCTCTCCAGTGTTCAACGCTTTCTGGGGATCGCCACCTTCTTTCACCTTTACAAAGAAAGTTCCAAGGAAAGACATCACGATGCCAACGCCCGCAAGCAGGAGGGGGAGAAGCACAGCAGACAACCCATTGAACTGCACGTCCAGGCCGATGTAGTCAGAAGTCATGAATGCCGCGCCCAATACCATGGTACCGACGATCGAACCAACATATGATTCGAAAAGGTCTGCACCCATACCGGCAACGTCTCCGACGTTGTCTCCAACGTTATCGGCAATCGTAGCAGGGTTCAGTGGGTGATCTTCAGGAATTCCCGCTTCAACTTTTCCAACCAGGTCGGCGCCTACGTCAGCAGCCTTTGTATAAATACCGCCGCCTACGCGTGCAAAAAGGGCAATTGAAGACGCACCAAAAGAAAATCCTGTGATGATTGTAATAACCCTCGTCACATTTTCCTGTGTATCCGTTCCAAAAAGATTTGAGTAGACGATAAAGAGGAGGCTTAATCCAAGCACACCAATTCCAACTACGCCCATTCCCATCACTGATCCACCGGTAAACGCAACTTCAAGTGCTTTTCCGAGGCTAGTGCGGGCCGCGTTGGTTGTCCTCACGTTGGCCTTCGTCGCTACACGCATGCCGATAAAGCCTGCGAGCGCGGAGCTGAATGCGCCGAGAACGAATGACAATCCTACCAATGGGGAGGATGTTTGTGAATCTGCGGTTACTCCGAGTAATATCGCCACACATACAACGAACACTGCGAGTACCCTGTACTCAGCTTTTAGAAATGCCATGGCGCCTTCAGCAATGTGGCCGGCGATCTTCTTCATTTTATCAGTGCCCGCGTCCTGGCTGGCCACCCAGTTGCTCTTCCACGCGACGTAGAGGAGGCCCAGTAAACCAAATACGGGCAGAGAATACATTAAATTTTGCATACCGTGTTTTTAGACAAGTTTTTGATTACAAATGTCCTGCAATTCTGCAAGGGCATTAAAAAGCCCCGCAAAGATAGAAGAAGCCCATTTATAACCAAAAAGCGGCTTTCTAGGACTGAAACAGGGCCTTGAGGGTGCCCCAAAGTTTGCGTTTTGCCGCGTCGTCGGCGTATATAATTTCCAGCGGGTCGGAGAACACCATCGCGCCTTCGCCTGTAGGGATAATTTCATAAGCCGGAACGCCTTTCGGTGGGGTGATAAACGCGATCACCCGACGTGGTTTTTCGGCCCAACCGGACAAGTCGAATGTGTCCTGATGTACAACCTTTACCGATGCGAGGGATTTGCCAACCGCAACAAGAATCTTAGAGAGTAACTCTACGTGCTCGTCGCGTAAAGATTTCCAGGAAACACCGATGACAACGGTCAGCGGGACGTCAACATCATAAATCTCCTCGCTGAAAGTGCTCTTAAAAATTGAATCTGATTCCATCAGTCCTTCTTAAGCTCCTTGATATCGAATAACGATCGAAGTTCCGTCGCTTCATGTGGCTTCATCCGCCCCGAAAGTATCAATCGTAATTGCCGTCTGCGAAGTGCACCATCATACAACGCCTTCTCTTCTTCTGTCTCAGGAATGACTTCTGGAACTTCTACAGGATTACCACTCTTGTCTACCGCTACGAAAGTGAAGTAGGCGGAATTGCTTGGGACTTTTTTGCCTTCCGGGATATTTTCAGCATCGACGTCGATCCGTACTTCAACCGATGTGGAAAATGCGCGCGTGACTTTCGCTTTGAGCGTGACGACGTTTCCGAGTTGAATCGGTGTGCGAAATGAAATATTATCAACCGATGCCGTGACCACAATACTGTTACAATGTTTTTGCCCGGCGATGGCCGACACAACGTCCATCCAATGCATGAGCCGGCCACCCATCAGGTTGTTTCAGTCATGCTCACATAAGATTCGCGGGGGTGTTTCGACTTTCGGGTCATCCTATTTACCGTTAGTAAGCTTTAGCGGCGGACAAAAATCATAAAAATAATTTGCAATCCACATCAGGCTGTCCTTATTTGCCGGGGCTAATGGTCATGAATTCATTTACGGGAAACATTCTTACAATCACCACTACAACCATTACGGGGTAGCTCCCGCCATATTCCTCATTCCCCAAGCCATTCTATTTTATTTCTTCAACCCCGACCGCAAGGTCTTTGTGTACATTATGAAAGTATTAAAATTCGGGGGCTCATCCGTAGCCACCCCTGAGAGAATAAAGTCTGTCATTGAAATCGTGCGGTCGTATACCGACGAGAAAATTGTCGTTGTATTTTCGGCATTCGGTGGAGTCACCGATACGCTCATTCAACTTAGCAATCAGGCCCTCACTGCCGACGCAAATTATCGGATTACAATCAAGTCGCTGGAAGACCGGCACCTTGAAGCCGTGCGAACATTAATCGGCGTTCAGCGGCAAAGTGGCATTCTTGCCACAGTCAAGACGATGATCAACGAACTGGAAGATGTCATTCATGGAATCTTTTTGGTGAAAGAACGAACACCGCGCATGCTCGATTTTGTAATGAGCTTTGGCGAAAGACTTTCGGCATACATCATCGCGGAAGCTTTTAACGACCGGGGCATCAAATGCGAATTTCTCGACGCGCGAAACGTAATCCGTACCGATGATCATTTCGGCCATGCTCGCGTAGACTTCGAAAAAACCAACAAGCAGATCCGGGACCACTTTGCGTCGCATCCTTTACTGCAGATCGTAACTGGATTTATAGCAACTTCAGAAACTGGCGAGACAACGACTTTGGGTAGGAGCGGTTCCGACTATACGGCAGCCATCTTCGCTGGCGCATTGGAATCCTCATCGCTGGAAATTTGGACTGATGTCGATGGCATGATGACCGCTGATCCGCGCAAAGTGAAAAAAGCCTTTACGGTAAAAGAGATGACATACCAGGAGGCGATGGAACTTTCTCATTTTGGTGCGAAGGTGATTTTCCCCTCGACAATGCAGCCTGCGATGATCAACAACATCCCGATCTGGATCAAGAATACTTTCAATCCCTCATTTGCCGGCACCATCATCAGCGCGAATGGAAATGGAAAGGATTTGATCATCAAAGGCATCTCATCGATGAACGGAATGAGCTTATTAAGTGTCCAGGGGTCAGGGCTTCAAGGGGTAGTGGGGGCTTCGATGCGACTTTTTGCGGCCTTGGCCAAAGCCAATGTAAACGTAATTCTGATTAGTCAGGCATCATCCGAGCATTCGATCTGCTTTGCAGTGGAGCAGACATCTGCTCAACGCGCGAAGGAGTCGATTGAAAGAGAGTTCATATACGAAATCAAAACCAGTGAGATGGATCCTGTTGAAGTTACCTCAGGTCTGGCCATCGTTGCCATCGTAGGCGAAAATATGCGCCATAATCCCGGTACAAGCGGCAGGATGTTCCACTGTCTTGGTAACAGCGGCGTCAACATCTATGCGATTGCGCAGGGATCATCAGAACTGAATATTTCTGCCGTTATCAGTGAGTCCGATGTGAGTAAGGCGCTGAATGTTTTGCATGAAGCTTTCTTCCTTTCGGACAAACGCGTCGTTAACGTATTTCTTGCGGGGACTGGACTCATCGGAAAGGAACTGCTGAAGATGATCGCCGCCCAATACGAGCCCCTTGCGAAACAAAATCGACTAGAGGTGAACACAGTCGCGGTGGCCAATAGCAGGAAAATGCTTTTTGATGAAGGGGGTCTCCATGCCTCTACGTGCGTTGACGCGATGAGCGTGAAGGGTCAAAGTATGAGTATCCCATCGTTCATAAATACGATGCGCGATCTCAATCTTTCGAATAGTATTTTTGTTGATTGCACTTCCAGTGAGGAGATTACTGAGCAATACGGGGCAATATTGGAATCCAATATTTCTATCGTTACGCCTAACAAACGCGCCAATTCTGGCGCACTCACGAAATATCACGCTTTGAAAAATGCGTCTTTCCGCCGGGGTGTCAGATTCCTTTACGAAACGAATGTGGGTGCAGGGCTCCCTGTAATCAATACATTGAATGACTTGATACTTAGCGGAGATAAAGTCATCAGGATTGAAGCTGTGCTCAGCGGGACACTGAATTTTATCTTCAGTTCTTTCACAAGCGACAAGCCGTTTAGCGCAATTGTGCGTGAAGCAAAGGAAAAAGGCTATACGGAACCGGATCCCAGAGATGATCTCAATGGAATGGATGTGGCGCGAAAGATTCTGATCCTCGCGCGGGAATCAGGAATCGATATGGAACTTTCTGATGTTAAAGTTGAGGGACTTGTGCCACCAGATTGTCTAGAAACCAAATCGATAGAAGAGTTCTTCGTGAAACTTCAAAGCCATGATAATGCGTATGAGGAGCTTCGTCAAACTGCAGAATCGAAAAATGAACGCCTGCGGTACATGGCCGTACTCGAAAACGGAAGGGCGAAAGTATCCTTGGCGCGCGTGGGGTCAGATCATCCGTTTTATTCCTTGAAGGGGAGTGACAATATCATTCTGTTAACCACTGAGCGATACCACGAGCGCCCGATGGTGATCCGGGGACCCGGTGCTGGTGCAGGTGTTACAGCGGCAGGCGTATTTGCGGATATTATTCGTATTGGAAATTATTCAGTTCGATGAAAAGTATTAAAGCATTTGCTCCAGCAACCGTGGCCAATGTGTGTTGCGGATTTGATGTCCTCGGATTCGCCGTGGAGGCACCGGGCGATGAAGTGATTCTAACGCTTCAACCGCAAAAAGGAATCACCATAACTAAAATCACTGGCGATGGCGGCCAGTTGCCGTTGGACCCGCAGAAGAACACTGCGTCGGTTGCCGTTGATTCATATCTTAAAGCGCTGAAGAGTAATCAGGGAGTTTCAATTGAATTGAACAAGAACCTCCCTTTGGGGAGCGGGATGGGATCAAGCGGCGCCAGCGGTGTCGCAGCACTGGTAGCGATCAATCATCTTCTCGGTGAACCTATGACACGCACAGAGCTTGTGCGACATGCAATGGAAGCTGAGCGGATTGCCTGTGGTTCGGCGCATGCCGATAACGTCGCGCCGTGTTTGCTTGGCGGGTTTGTGTTGGTGCGATCGTATAGTCCGCTGGATATTGTTCGCGTGCCGTCATCGGTAAATCTGTTTTGTGCATTGGTTCATCCGCACATTGAATTGAAGACGCGCGATTCAAGAAAAGTTCTGCGACGTTCGATCACCCTGGGAGAATCTATTCTTCAAACTGGAAATCTCGGAGCACTCATGATTGGGCTGATCCAGGCTGACTATGATTTGATATCGCGCTCCCTGATTGATGTAATCGCGGAGCCAACGCGTTCTGTTTTTATCCCGGGTTTCGATGACTTGAAGCAAAAAGTGAAAGCATCAGGTTCGCTCGGCTTTGGAATATCGGGATCGGGGCCAACGGTATTTGCATTGAGCAGGAACAGAAAAGAGGCGGAACTGGCCGGTGAAATCGGCATCCAGCATTTTAAAGATCATGGATTACCGTCAGAAGCATTTTTTTCGGGTGTGAATATGAAAGGAGCGACAGTTGAATGAGATTTTATAGCACAAATAACAAATCACTTGGCGTGGATTTTTCGCAGGCTGTTAAAGAGGGGCTTGCACCAGACGGCGGACTTTTTATGCCGGAAAAAATCGAAACCTTACCCCCAGCGTTCTGGCGGGAGTTTGATGCGAAAGGTTTTCCAGACCTTGCTTTCGACGTTGCTCGTACGTTTCTGTCAGGATCTATCCCCGAGGCGGACTTAAAGCACATCATAAACCGGGCAATCAATTTTGATGCACCGTTGGCTCGGGTAGAGCCGGGGGTGTATGCACTGGAATTATTTCATGGTCCTACGTTGGCATTCAAAGATTTTGGTGCAAGGTTTCTTGCTGCAGTTCTTGGCTACTATTCACAAAAGGAAAATACAGATGTGACAATTCTCGTGGCAACTTCCGGTGATACAGGAAGTGCTGTGGCTCACGGATTTTATAAAGTACAGGGGACAAAGGTCATCGTGTTGTATCCAGCTGGAAAGGTTACGGACCTACAAGAGAAGCAGTTTGCAACGTTGGGAGGTAACATTGAAGTCCTGGAGGTCCAAGGCACCTTTGACGATTGCCAGCGCCTGGTGAAGCAAGCTTTTGCTGACAAGGAGATCATAACAAAAAGGGCACTGACATCTGCCAATTCAATAAACATTGCACGCCTTATTCCACAAATGTTTTATTATTTCCGGGCATTTCAGTTGCTGCCCGAGGATGAACGCAAACAGGTAGTTTTTTCGGTGCCGAGTGGCAACTTTGGGAATCTTACTGCCGGGCTTCTTGCCTATAAAATGGGATTGCCTGTTGAGCGATTTGTGGCGGCAACGAACGTGAACGACGTTGTTCCAAAATACCTTTCGACAGGAAAGTTCAATCCGGGAGCTTCGGTTTCAACTATCAGCAACGCAATGGATGTTGGTAATCCGAGCAACTTCTTTCGAATGATTGATTTGATGGGGGATACGGATCTTTCTTCCTTGATCACTGGCTGTTCATTTTCTGACGATCAAACATCTTCGGCGATTGGCAATGTCTTTCAGAAGTCAAGGTATGTTCTTGATCCTCATGGTGCCGTTGCATATTTGGGACTAAAAAAATATCAGGAGGCAAACCGCGGATGCACAGGTGTTTTTCTTGAAACTGCGCATCCTGGAAAATTTAGAGAGGTTGTTGAAGATGCGATCGGCCAAAGACTGGAATTGCCTGAAAGGCTAAGTGTGTTTGCAAGCAAACAAAAACTGACAACGAAAATGAGCAATAGATTTTCCGAGTTAAAAAATTATCTGCTCCGATAGCGCCATCCACTTTGCTACATTATCTTATTCGAACACGACCAGTTCGGGATGCCCAATCTTCAGATCAGCCCTTCCAGCCTTTCTCACCGAGCAGCGGCACGAATGAAAAGAAATCAAATTCCTCTTTGGTGATCTTGTCACCTCTTTTGGTAAGCTTTAACATCATTTGCTTGTCGCGGTTTCCAACAGGCACTACGAGGATCCCGTTGTCTGCCAATTGATAGATCAATGCTTCAGGTACAGTTGGCGCGCCGGCGGTTACAATGATTTTGTCGTAAGGTGCTCTCACTGGTAGACCTTTCGACCCGTCCCCATAGAAGAAGTAAGGATTATAACCCAGCTGCGGAAGGAATTCGCGGGTACCCTCGTAAAGGTTTCTGTTGTATTCAATGGTATATACTTTGGCACCCATCTCCAGCAGCACACAAGCCTGGTAGCCGGACCCGGTTCCAATTTCCAATACCTTGTCTCCATTCTTTACCGCCAGTTTTTCAGTCTGAAACGCCACGGTATAGGGCTGCGAAATGGTTTGTCCCTCGCCGATCGGGAAGGCTTTATCCTCATAGGCATGGGAAAGAAGGGCATCGTCAAAAAAGGCGTGTCTGGGCACTTTTCCGATGGCCGCCAGGACCTGTTCGTCGCGAATACCCTTTTTTCGCAGTTTCTGCACGAGCTTGCTGCGCAATCCTCGCTGCCTGTAGTTGTCCTCGATCATGGATTTTGCCACTAAAAAGGCCATTTTTTGCACTAAAACAAAGTTTTTTAATATTCTTAGGAAATCTGAAACCTATGAAGCTACTTTGAAGTTCTCTAAGACACTGTGCGAAACTATTTTGCCATAGCGTTCACATTGGTGTACCTGACCCTCGCAGTAGGAGTGGCTAAAACCACCCACTACTGCATGGGCCGGGAAAAACACTCCTCCCTCTTTTCTTTCAGTACAAAACAGTGCCCTTGTGCGATTTTCGCTAAGGAAAAAATGTCGTGCTGCGGCGACGAGCATGAAGTTCTGAAGATCGAGGACGATCATTCCGGAACGCAGATAACACACACACCTGTACCGGAATTCAGCTTAATCGGTGAGACTTTTTCTTTGGTCTTGCCAATCCTTCCTGTTGCAGAATCTTTTTACACTACGGCGGAGATAAACATTCCGCCACCCAAGGTTCCGCGGTATCAAACTTTCTGTAGCCTCGTTTTCTACGATTCATTGGTTTAAGGTTGTCCGAATCAGACCGTCGTTTGACTGCTGATCGGTTGTTATTTCTATTACCTTAAATTTTTTATTTCAATATGAAAACGAAATTAATTGCATCATTCATCATTCTTTTTTTAGCAGTATCAACTGCAGTATTATCTCAATCGAAGGTAATTACCTCTACCATTAAAGTGTACGGTAATTGTGCCATGTGCAAGAAGCGTATTGAGACAGCCCTGGATCACAAGGGAGTGAAACTTGCAAAATGGGATCCGAAGACGAAGGAGCTTGAAGTAGTGTACAACAACGAGAAAGTCACGGAGATGCAAATCCATGAGATCGTTGCTTCGGTCGGTCATGACACAGACAAAGTGAAAGCTAAAGACGAGGTCTACGCGGCGCTTCCATACTGCTGCCTGTATCGAGATCACGGTCACGAGGGCGCAAACCACAAATAAGCTCCACCCATGAAACTGATTTTTATCGGCTGGGTGGCCGTCGTGTCGCTTTTGTCATTTTCTGTCAGCGCGCAGAAGTTGATGGGGCTGGTCGTGGAAAAGGATCAGCAAGGGAAGGATCAACCGCTGCCCGGTGCAAATATTTTCTGGCTCGGAACATCAAAGGGTACGACGACGCGGGAAAATGGTGTCTTCCTGATCGATCGCGTTTCCGGAGTTGACAAGCTTGTGGTCAGCTTTGTCGGCTATCGCGCAGATACAGTGAACGTCGCTGACCAGACCAACATCAAGGTAGAACTGAAAAGTGATCAGGAGCTGCAGGCAGTTACTGTTCAGGGCTGGAAGCCGTCAACCGCATTTGATCATTCAACAGCAGCGAACGTGATCGTAATGAATGAGAAGGAGTTGTTCAAGGCCGCCTGCTGCAATCTATCTGAAAGCTTTGAGACCAATCCTTCTGTCGATGTGGCGTTTACGGATGCGATAACAGGAACCAGGCAAATCCAAATGCTCGGGCTGTCAGGACCCAATACCATGATCTCTATCGAGAACATGCCAGGTGTCAGGGGCCTCGCGTCAAGCCAGGGTATTCAGTTCATTCCGGGCACCTGGATTAATTCGATCCAGGTGACGAAAGGAGTTGGTTCGGTGATCAATGGCTACGAAAGTATTGCGGGACAAATCAATGTTGAATTGAAAAAACCGCAAGAGAGCGATAAGATTTACCTCAATGGTTACATCAACAGCTCCGGACGTACGGAGACGAACCTTATCTACACCGTTCAAACCGGTAAGAAGTGGGGTACAACGTTCTTGCTGCACGGTAGTGTTCGACCATTTGAGATGGATCAAAACGGCGATGGCTTTCTTGATTTTCCCACGGGGAAACAAATCAATTTCGTGAATCGTTGGGTCTATAATTCAGGAAATGGCTGGCTTGGACAAATGTCGTTCAAGTACCTGAAAGATGATAAGCAGGGAGGACAAACTGGATTCACCGCCGAGGACAAGTTTACGACCAATCGTTACGGTCTTGAAATCGATACGGAACGGACTGAATTTGTAGGAAAGCTGGGATACCAATTTTCAGATAAGCCATACAAAAGCTTTGGCTTTCAGCTCAACGGTGTGAATCACATTCATGACAGCTATTTTGGATTCAATCGATATGATGCGAAAGAGCAATCTGTGTATGCCAATCTCATTTATCAATCCATAATCGGTAGCACGTTGCATAAATTCAAGACGGGCGTCAGCTTTCTACTCGACGACTATCGGGAAACGTTAGGGCAGGCAACAACACCTGGTGCTCTTTCATTCGATCGTTTCGAAAGAGTTCCAGGCGCCTTCTTCGAATATTCATATGATGACACTAAGAAGTTCTCTGTGATTGCAGGTGTGCGGGTCGATCAGCATAATTTGTTCGGAACATTGTTTGTACCACGTCTTCATGCAAAATACGATGTCACGCCAACAACGACACTCCGTGCTTCGGCGGGACGTGGTATAAGGTTGGCAAACATCATTTCGGAGAACACCGGTTTCCTGGCGTCCTCACGCTCACTGATGTTTCAGTATCGACAAACTGGAAACGCCTATGGCTTTGTACCTGATAAAGCCTGGAACTACGGTCTCAATTTTCTCCAGGAATTTACATTGGACTACAGGCCCGGTTCGATCAGTGTTGATTACTTCTTCACCGATTTCCAGAATCAGGTTGTGATGGATCTCGACAATAATCCAAGGCAGGTCACTTTTTTTGCGCTGCAGGGAAAATCATTTTCTCACAGTCTGCAATTCCAGGTAGACTATCAGCTGGCCCGGAGATTTGATCTTCGGCTGGCGTATCGCTGGTTGGATGTTGAAACAGATTACCTGAACGGAAGGCTGCAACGCCCACTTATTCCCAAAGACAGGGCGTTTGCAAATCTCTCCTACAAAACTAAAAACAACTGGGTGTTTGACTACACTGTGCAGCGGGTAGGGCAGCAGCGCATTCCAAATACCACCGCCAATCCTGTGGAATACCAGCTTGCTTCATTTTCGGATCCATATGTCATGATGAATGCCCAAGTGACGAAAGATATCGGTGCAAAGTGGAGTGTTTATTTGGGTGTGGAGAACCTGACGAATTTCAAACTCAGCAATCCCATCGTGGCGGCCAATGATCCGTTCGGTCCGTATTTCGATAGTTCGATGGTTTGGGGACCAGTGTTTGGAAGAATGTATTACGGGGGATTCAGGTATCGTGTGAAATAATTATTGAATGGGGCTAGAAGCCCCGATCCAAAGAGGTTGCGTTTTAGCACGGACCTTAAGGTCCGTGCTAACAATGCGTGGATTTAATTGGGGCTTTAGCCCCGGACAGGCTGTGCAATTGAATTAATCGCCGATCAACACAAATGGTGCCCAATAATAAGGCGCTGCATATTTTCCTGTGGCAATCATTTTCAGTTTCGCTTCCTGCAGTGCTTCAGCAAAGTGGCTGTTTGGCTGAGCGAGGAGGTTGCTGTAGAAATCAGTCATCAACTCCGCCGTTGATTCATCGGCCACGCTCCAATAGGAAACCATTATGCTTTTTGCACCGGCATACACGAGCGCGCGTGAAAGGCCAATGACACCTTCGCCTTTTGAGAATTTTCCAAGGCCTGTCTGACAGGCGGAGAGCACTGCAAGGTCGGCATTCAGTTTTATGTTGAAGATCTCTCCTGAAAACACATTTCCATCTTCCGATGGCGACGATTGCAAATAGATTCGCGATAATTCGGGAGACTTTTCATCCACTACGCCATGCGTGGCAAGGTGGAGGTATTTGTATTCAGATAACTTTCCGGATTTAATGAGCGTCTCGTTGGCATCGTTCCGTTTGGCGATAAATTTGTTCGACGCGAATAGTTTTCCAATGTTTTCTACTTCAAGATCAGTAGCCGGCAAATCGTCAAGGTTGTCTTTTGCCGGGAATGAAATAGGGGCGCACAGAAAGATGGAATGTGCTTTATCCTGACTAGTAGTTTTTGATTTTTGAAGAAGAATTCCTGCAGAGAACTCATAGCTCACGCTAAATTTTTTTATGAGATAGTTCGCATCGGAAAAACTGAATGTTTCAGGAACCTGCTTTATCGTAAGGGCTTCGAAGGGCAACGTGCTTAATCGGCCAGCCGGAATAATTACGAGACTTTTGTAAGATGATGGAATTCCGCGCAAAAGGACCTTCGAAAGTGTGTTTGACGACATCCTGAACGACTCGGGTACTGAATAATACAAACTGTTGTTAAAACCCTTTATCATCCTGTCGAAGTCGGTCGGCAATGTCGAACTATAGATTTTGAAGCTATTCTTCCCAATAATAAATGAGTAAAGTCGCTGCGTCTTCTCTTCAATAAAATAACTGATGATAGCAGTCTCGTCATTCAGAGTTTCTTGAAGATCGGTGGTCGATGGGTTTGCGTGATTAAACTTCAAATTGAAATAGGCTGGGAAATCCTTTTCAAGGCGCTGAGTAAATTGGTTGTATTGCTGTGTGGCGGCAAAAAGATCGGATCGCAGTTTCTTCTCTTCGTCCGGTGCCGGCTTGTCGGACAATTTTTGCGAAAGCAATGCGATCGCTGATTTCAGGTTATTCTCTTCGTCGAGGAGCGTGGGAGGGATGCCGGCGAATGATTTAGCTTCAGCATCAGCGATGGATTCTTGTAATACAGCCGATTTGCTTTTCTCTGCGAAATAAAATGCTTCCTCTCGATATTTTTTGAAATCGATTGACATTTGGCTCATGGCGAATGCAAGCCGTACACCAATTGCATACACTTCACTTGCCGAACTCCCGAGTTCGAGTTTATCGTTCTCGTCTGAGCTGTGATAACGAATATCATCTATGAGTGTGTCGCATGAGTGCAGACAAGAAAGTGCAAGCTTCAATTCATCAAATCTTAACGTCTTGGCAAAATGCTTTGATTCCAATGTCTGCGCCTTCATGCGAAGAGAGTATAGGAGCACTTTGCCGTTGTAGTATTCACTGACCTTCGGATTCTTCTGAATGTTTTTGTCGCCGAATACGGGTGTGTTCGAGCAGATAGCATTTTGAATGGCGCCGAGGGCTGCGTCATAGTTATTTTCACCCAGTTCGATTGCAGCCACCTGATTGTAGACATACGACAACGATGGATGTTTTTCTCCATATGACTTTTTGTAGATATCGATTGCGCGATCGAAATACCCGGTTGCCGCCTTCGTGTTGCCCATGGCCTTGTAAGTCAGGCCGAGGTTTACCAGCACAAGAGCCTGATTCGGGTGACCATTAGGGTAAATTTTATTCCATATCGTTTCAGCACTTTCGAAGTTGTTAACAGCGTCACCAAAAAGCTCGAGTTGTCGGTAGGTAACTCCAATGTTGGTGTTGGCAATGGCGATCTTTGGGTGATCAGCATTGTGGAGCTTCTGATAGACGACCAGTGCTTTCTCGTAGTAGTCAAGCGCTTTGTCTGGATCCGATTGGCTATATACCAGACCAAGATCGTTGTACGACGCGGCCACTTCTTCACTGGCATCGCCTTTAAGGGTTTGTCTTATTTGAAGTGCCTGCAGGCCGTTATCCTCTGCCTGATTCAATTTGCCTGTACTTAAATACAGGGAGCTTAAATGGGCAAGACATTTTGCGGCCTCAAGGGAATTTCCCTGGCCAGCTGCTTGAAAGAGGTTAAGCGAACTTTGAAGATTTTCGAGTGCCAGGTCATTGCGAGCTTTATTAAGAAAAAGGAATCCTAAATTCATCTGGGTAATCGCTTTCTGGTAGCCATCAGTGGTTGATGATCCCAGGGAGTTTAGCGTAGCTTCTGCCGGCTCGAGTTTTCCCTGCGTAATCTGAATTTCAGCCAGACGATTTTGCAGAAGATATTTTGTGGTTGGATCTGCGTTGACGGCTTGTTGGATGACGTCTTCCGCTGCGTTGTAATCCGGTACAGCTATTAATGAATCTATTTTTTTCAGCAGGTCCTGGCTATTGCCGTTGAGACAAACCAGGAGTAATACAGTCATCAATAGGACCCTGCTCATCTCAGAACCTGTAGAAATAGGTGAATGATGTTACCAATTCGCGTGTAAGCCCGTCAGGACTGAATGCACGCTGCTCAATTTTGTGCCCGACCAGCAGTTTGACACCTGATCGTGCATTAAAGCTATATCCTGTAGTTGCAATCCACGATAGAGCAAGTCCCTTCGCTTCGTTGCCTTTTGAATCGAAGGAACTGCGCTCACCAAGAAAGTTTGTGTATACATCAGGAGCAACTCTGTAAATGGGGAGGAGGCCAACGGAAAAATTAAGTCTACTTAACCTGAAATTTCTCTCAACGCGGAGCATGACATCAATGCCTCTTTTGAGGTCTGTTGCGTTGGCGTATTGTTGCACGTACGCGAACTCATCAGCGTCATCCTGTGGCCAGCGGTGCCAGTCAAATTGATTCTTATTCTGGTTTAATGGAATCTGAATACCGGTTGCGAAAAGCCATTTACGATTGATGAGGGAAAGCCCCGCGATCAGGTCATATGTGCCGAGACTCGTCTGGTAATACATCGGAAGCGGATTGCCTTCATCGTCTTTGAAATTGGAATTGTTCGTCGGGATTTTTGCGCCGAATGAGACGTTAAGATCAAATGCGTCAGAGGAAACGACATTTCGCGTGATACAAAGTGAAATGTCGCTCATGCTATTCGTTTGTGCGAGCCGACCAGTCACATATTGAAATGGCAGTTTGACTTGAAAAGTGGTCTTTCTGCTCAGACTGAAATTCAGATCAGCAGTCGCAACATAAACGATCGGGGTGAGCGTCGTGGTTCCGCGGTAAAAGCTTAGTTCTGCAGAATTGAGCTTGAATTCAATCTTCTTATTGTAAGGCTGGTCGGGCTTCATAGCTCCCATGGTACAGAAGCCGGCGTCGCTGCAACCCTGGGAAAACGCAAGGCGCGTAATAAGAATGGAAACAAGGAAGAAGGCGTACTTCATCAGGCAGTCCTCGTGCAATTTAAGATTCCAGCCGGAAATGAGGGAATCCAGTATGTAGCGATTAATGAAAATTTAATTGTGGCAACTTAGGTAGTTGACAGTTGACAACCCCGCTCGCTTCGCGCGCGTCAGTTGACAATATGCACCCACGGGACAATTTTGCGATTAATTGGCAATGGAATCTTTGCAGAAGATTCAGTGGAATTGTTGTCAATTGCGTGTTGTCAACTGTCAACTTTCATTGGGAGAAAACGATATACAAAAGGAGGAATCTTCTTAACCAATCACATCCCCAACGCCTGGTTCTCAATAGAAGCCAGCTCGATGATCTTGGCGTATTCAGCAGGATTGAGGTCGTTGAAGAAATAGTGCACAGGATTCACCTGGGCTCCATTGATAAAAACTTCATAGTGAAGGTGCGGTGCGGTCGAAAGACCTGTGTCACCTACGAATCCAATAAGTTCTCCGCGTTTTACATGCTGACCGTTCTTAACAGCAAAGGCATGCATGTGCGCATATCGCGTGCGGTAACCGAATCCGTGATTGATCTCAACTTTCTTTCCATAACCGGTAAAGCTCACATCGATATTATCAACGATCCCATCAGCTGATGCGTAGATCGGCGTACCAATTGGTGCGGCGAAGTCCATGCCGGTATGCATCTTGCGCACTTTGTAAATAGGGTGGATGCGAATTCCGAATCCTGAGGCGAGCACAACGGTTTCTTTTTTCGGAACCGGTTGAATCGCCGGAATTGCAGCGTACAATTTTTCTTTGTTCTCAGCCAACTCTACGATCTCGTCCTGGGATTTTGATTCGATGTAAATCTGGCGGCTCAGCTTGTCAAGTGATTCGTTGAGCTGAACGATCATTTCCTCATGATCAATGTTCTTGTTCTTAATGTCTTCATAACGGTCCAGACCACCAACGCCGGCTTCACGGATAGCTTTATCGATGGGCTCTGAGCCAAGCACTACCCGGTAAATATTGTCGTCCCGTTCGGCCATGTCCTTGAGGATATTGCTAAGGGTATTCACTTTCTTAATTGCATCCTCATAATAAAACTCCAGGTTCTTGATCTCGTTCATCCGCATCACATCCTTGGGTGACTCGAAATAGTTGGAGTAGAGGAAGATCAGCCCGACAGCCATGGAGAGCGTCAGCGATATGATTCCCAGCGCATTCAGAACGATGTCGCCAGTTGATGTTTTCACCCGGATGTACTTGCAGGATTCGGTATCGTAGTAGTACTTAATCTTTGCCATACGAATGATTTATTGAGCTGCCGGCCGGAACGCTTTTATTACCAATTCATTGCATTCCAGGTAGGGCCCTTCCAGCAAATCTAAGCAATATGGAATTGCTGGAAAAACGGCGTCCAAACATTGCCGGATGGCCTTGGGTTTTCCAGGGAGGTTCACAATCAGGGTTTTGTTGCGAATTCCGGCCGTTTGCCGCGAAAGTATGGCCGTAGGCACGAATTTCAGGCTTTCCTGGCGCATTCTTTCCCCGAATCCAGGCATCATTTTGTCGCAAACCGCCTCTGTGGCCTCAGGAGTGACATCTCGTTTTGCGGGCCCGGTGCCCCCAGAAGTCACGATCAGGCAGCATCCTTTCCGGTCAGCCATATCCATCAGGGTTTGCTCGATCTGATCCTGCTCGTCGGGAATCACAGCGTATTCCTTCTCCCAGGGAGTGACAAGATATTCGTTCAGGGTTGCAACAATTGCTTTGCCGGGGAGGTCTTCGTAGATGCCTTTGCTTGCGCGGTCTGAGACGTTAATGATTCCTATTTTTACCATGGTTAGAGATCAAGGTTCAAAGTTCAAGGTTCAAGCCGCGAGTTACTCCTGATTCTAGGACTTTACCTTGAACTTGATATTCTCCGACCTTCCTTTCTTGTAGACCATTCTTCCCTGTGCCTTACCCTTGCGGATCTGACGCTGCTGATCAACCGGAAGCGCGATGACCTCAGCGCATGCGGTCGAGCAGCATCCATTGAATTTTTCCCTGCACTCGTCACATTGGATAAAGAGAAGATGACATCCTTCGTTGCGGCAATTGGTATGTGTGTCGCACGGCGTCCCGCACTGATGGCAGACACTGATGATTTCTTCCGATATCCGTTCACCCAGGCGTTCGTCGAAAACAAAGTTCTTGCCCAGGAATTTATTGGGCAGACCTTGTTCTTTCACCTGCCTTGCATACTCAATGATGCCACCATTCAATTGGAATACATTCTTAAATCCACGGTGCTTCATCCACGCGCTTGCCTTTTCGCAACGAATGCCACCAGTACAATACATCACGACTGCATGATCCTTTTTATCTTCAAGCATCTTCTCTACGATGGGGAGTGATTGCTTAAAAGTATCAACGTCAGGACAGATCGCATTTTGGAAGTGACCGACCTCACTCTCGTAGTGATTTCGCATGTCGACAATCACCGTGTCTTTATTATCTGTGATGGCATTGAATTCTGCTGCACTCAAATGTTTTCCGGAGTCAGTCACGTCAAAGTCAGCATCCCGCAATCCATCGGCGACAATTTTCTTTTTTTGCTGGATCTTCAACACGAAGAATGATTTTCCATCATCCTCGATGGCGATATTAAGGCGAACGCCTTTCAGAAAGTCGATCGCATTCAGTGATGCTTTAAAAGCATCGAATTTTTCTTTATCGACGCTGATCTGTGCATTGATTCCCTCGTCTGACACGTAGGTTCTGCCAAGCACACCCAACGCTGACCATTCCTTATAAAGCGCGTCACGAAAAGCTTTCGGGTCGTTGATGTGATGGTACTTGTAAAAGGAAAGGGTTAGCCTGTTCTGTGGATTGGCGTGCAGTTGTTCCTTCAGGACCTTTTTATCGACTTTGTTGAAGAGGGTGCTCATTTTGGTTTGCAAAAATAACGGTTAGAGACGGAATGGGCAATTTTCCGGCAGGGCGTGGGTTGATAGTTGACAAAAGTCAATTGACAAAATTCAGCAACCATCGCTGAGTCAGAATTTGAATGTAAGCAGATTCGTCGGCAGGTATTTTGTCAATAGTCAACAGAAATCTGTCACTTTCTGTTTGAAGCCTTAAGTTGTCCTTTGATAAGTTGGTTATACTCATCGCAGGTGAGCTGACCGTGCTTGTCGCAGTATTGGCACGTAGCGTAGGTCTCACCCATATATCCTTTCTTGACAATCACGGTGGATCCATTACAAACGGGACACGTTACTTTGCCCGTTGGGCCACAGTCAATGACGTAGTCTTTCGAGAGTGTTTCCACAGCCTTCACCGTTTCGCCTTTATGTTGCTCTACCAGACCCCCCTCGGCTCTTTTCTTCCAATCCAACGCTTCAGCGGAATAGGTCCCCGTTGTACCCTTTAGCTGAATGTATTTCGTAAGCCAGTCAACGCTTTGTTTATACTTTCCAAGAAAGTACGAGTTTTTCCCAAAAAAGAAAGTCAGGTCTGAAGGAATGCTACGCATATTATTCAGCGCGTATTTGAATTTTGCATCAGCCAGTTCAAACTCTTCGTGGTCCATGTAGTAAACACCTGAGTCCATTTGTTGACGGATAATCCGCGTCCTCTCAAATTCGCGCTGTTGTTCAATCTGACGCAGTTTCTCTTTCTCTGCATCCTGGGCAAATGCGATGATGCTCGCAAAAACGAGCATGGATGAAAGAAAAAACCTTTTCATTCGAATCTGCTTTTTGAGAGGTTGAGCCACTCGAGGGTTGAGTTTGCAAAAATATCCTCTTTTACTTTTTTCGAGAAGGGCGCGTCTTCAATAAATTTTCCGATTTCCAGATCGCCCAAAGGAAAGGGGTAGTCTGATCCTAACGTCACACGTTTCGATCCCACCAACTTGATTACATACTCCAGCATTAATGGATCATGCGTAATGCTGTCCACCCAAAATTTACCAAGATACTTCCTCGGCTCTACGGGATTATCAATTGCTACCAGGTCTGGCCGGCAATCATATCCTTGTTGTATCCTGCCAATCGTTGGAAGAAAAGAACCACCAGCATGTGCAAAGTTGACTCGCAATCGGGGAAGTCTTTCAAAAATCCCGCCAAAAATCATGGAGCAGACCGCGCGTGAAGTTTCAGCCGGCATGCCCACCAGCCATGGCAACCAGTATCTCGACATCTTCTTTTCGCCCATCATGTTCCATGGGTGTACGAGTATCGCCATGCCTGATTTTTCACAGGCTTCGAAGATTGGGAAGAATCGCTCTTCATTCAGGTTCTCGTCGTTAATATTTGATCCGATCTGGATACCGTGCAGGCCAATTTTTTTGCAGCGCGCAAGCTCATCTACGGCCAGCTCAGTATCCTGCATCGGAATCGTGCCGAGGCCAACGTAATGGCGCGGATATTTGGTCACAAGCTTTGCGATGTGATCATTAAGGAACATAGAAATATCCAGACCGTCATCGGGCTTTGCCCAATAAGAGAACATCACGGGAATTGTGCAGACAACCTGGACCTGTGTATTGAATTGAGCGTATTCTTCGATACGAAGATCCGCATTCCAACAATTTTCCTTGATCTCACGAAAGAATTGGTTGCCCCGCATCATTTTCGCAAAACCCCTCTTGTGGTGCTGGAGGTAAATGAAATCCCCATACCCGAACTTGTCTGTCCAGTTTGGCATCTTCTTCGGAAGAATGTGGGTGTGGCTATCGATCTTTAACATTACGTGCTGACGCGAGCCGGCAATATCGCTTTTTTCAGTATGTAACACACAAAATCGTTAAATCGATTTGAAGGTTTGAAAATTTGAAGATTGGTCGGCAACCTATCACCCGTAGCATTTTCAGAATCCACTGACCAACGCTTCAACTGCAAAGTGATCAGAGAGGTCCTGATGTTCGGGGCTCCAGCGCTGACGAATGATTTGAACTTTTCTTTGGATCGAATATGAAAGTGGGCTATCGGAGCGAAGCAGGATGTAATCCAGCAGAAGTCTGTATTCCTTTCGTCTTACGCAGAGGTCGTTGAAGGGCCGATCCATGGTGAATTGTTGCTCACCCCTCAGATCGCCGTCAGTCGCCTGCAAGGACTGTAGCATTGTTTGATACCGCGCCAGCCGGTCAACAAAGGTTTGAGAAATATCATCCGGCAATTGTGGAGGCAATGATTTCAGAGTATTGAAATCTCCGCAGATAAATTGAGGTACGCCTGATTTAAGGTTTGGCACAAGTAATTCGCTGTTGATTTGATTGTATTGGCTATACATGATCTCCTGGACGCCGAATGCCTGCAAATGGGTGCCTGCAACCTGGATCTCTTTATCATGAAATATGATGTCGGCGAGTATTGCTCCTTTCCGCGACATTCGGTCAAATCCCGAGCGGGACTTAAACCTGATTTGATGATGATTCAGAATCTTGTGTTTGCTGAAGATCATCACACCTCCATTCGTCTTAAAAGCGATTGCTTTCTTGTTAAGAACGGGTGTGTGATATTGGTACTTTTCATTCAATCCTTTGGTTACGATCCTTCGCGCACGCTTATGGAACAGCTCCTGAAACACGACGACATCGTAATCCCTTTTCTTTAATTGATCCACAATCACTTTCGCGCGCGTTGCCCGACTGTTGCCCTTTGCGGCATTGGGCAGCATTTGAATGTTCCAACTCAGTATCTTAAGAGTATCCTGGGCGAAGGAAGGAAAGGCCAAACTGACCATGAGAATCAAAACAGGACAGATTCCGACACAGACTTTACGATCACGACGCAATTTCATATCCCTGCGTGAAACTTTGTGCCTTGGTGCCTTTTGGGTTATGTATTAAATAGGTTATGAACGTGTGCATGATACAACAGCATGATTGTTTTGGCGTCTTTGATTTCACCAGATTGTATCATGACCATCGCCTTGTCAAAAGAGAGTTCAAGCACTTCGATATCTTCATCCTCCAGTCCGCCTCCCGCATTTACTTTCTCTTCTTTTGAATACTCGGCAATGAAAAAGTAAAGAATCTCGGTTACCGATCCGGGTGACATGTAGGCTTCGAAGATCTTTTTCACCTCTTTGACTTTGTAGCCGGTTTCTTCTTCGGTCTCTCGTCGTATGGCAACCTCTGGTTGATCGGCATCTAATAATCCTGCGCAGGCTTCAATCATGAGGCCGGTCTCATTTCCATTGATATAAGTTGGAAGCCGGAACTGTCTGGTAAGAATGACAGTTCCCTGCTCTTTGTTATAAAGTAAGATCACTGCGCCGTTGCCGCGGTCATACGCTTCCCGAACTTGGGTTTCCCTCGTTCCATTTCTTTTACGAAAATCAAACGTGATCTTCTTTAGGGTGTACCAATTGTTAGAAAGAATTTCTTCCTTCTGTATCCGGACGTCGTTCGGCATTACAATGAATAAGGTGCCCTGTACTCGCGCTTCACAAACGTATTCGCAGCATCGAAGTTAGTTACCTTCATGTTTGCGCCATCCCACAGTAGTTTAATGTTGCGGCCTGGGTAATCAAATTGATCGGGCTTGTCTGTTTTTGGTGTACGAATGTCGTGACTGCGGATTGCAAGATTACCCATCAGGATTGTTTCTGTGAGAGGACCGGCTGTTTCGAACGGAGAGCTTACTTCCATCTTGCCATAGCCTGCGAGGCAAGCCTCCACCCATTGTGCATAGTGACCTTCAGCACTGCCAGGTACCCGCTTAATGGTTTGTGGAATTTTTACTTCAGCATTTCGTGAGGTCGGGATGAGACTTGGTACTGCACCGTATGTTCCGCACATCATCTTTCCTTTTGTGCCAATAAAAAGACAGCCATTGGCGCCATTCGCGTCACCCATCTTTTCGTTGGGTCCGAGTTCTTCGGGTCGTTGTGGCTGTATTCCTCCATCCATCCAGTGAAGTTTCACTTCCGGTTTTCCGTTCATGGCAGGGAAGGTGTAAATCACATACGAGGAGGGAGGTCCCGACTCCGGAAAATATCCTCGCTTAAACTCGTCGACATAAACTGAACCGACGCTTGCGGTAACATCCGTTGGATATTTCAGGCCAAGGACCTGAAACGGAGGCGCTATCATATGGCAACCCATATCCCCAAGCGCGCCAGTGCCATAGTCCCACCAACCGCGCCAATTGAAAGGCACAAGTCCACCTACATACTCTTTATATGGTGCTGTTCCAAGCCAGAGGTCCCAATCCAATTCTGTTGGAACGCTCGCTTTTTCTTTCGGCCATGCAATTCCCTGAGGCCACACGGGACGATCTGTCCAGCAATAGACTGTGTGCACATCACCGATCTGCCCGGCGTTGTACCACTCCATGAGTTGACGAACACCATCACCTGATGCACCCTGGTTGCCCATTTGTGTAACAACTTTATATTTTTTGGCTGCTTCAGTCAGCATGCGCGCTTCGTAGACATCATGTGTGAGTGGCTTTTGTACGTACACATGCTTTCCGAGTTTCATTGCTGCCATTGCCTGAACGGCGTGACTGTGATCAGGTGTCGATACAGAAACGGCATCAATGTGTTTATGCTGCTCGTCCAGCATCTTTCGATAGTCTTTGTAGTATTTCGCTTTCGGGAACTTGGCGACTGACTTTGCGGCCCTTCGGTCATCTACATCGCAGAGAAAAGCAATTTCCGCCTTTCCACTTTTTGCAAAATTGGCAATGTCACTTTCGCCTTTGCCACCGGCTCCGATCCCCGCAACATATAACATATCGCTAGGAGCCCTGAAGCCGGAGCCTCCGAGTACATGACGTGGAACGATTGTAAACGCAGCGGATGCAAGTCCTAATGTTTTAAGGAAATTTCTTCTTGATTGAGTGGTCATACTGGATTCTGGATTCTGGTTTCTGGATTCTGGATTCTGGCTTGCCCCGACGGAGCGGTCTCTGCGAAGGCGGGGAGTCTGGTTACTGGGTACAGGTTCTAAGTTCTAGGTTCTAAGTTCTGGGTTCTGGTTTGCGTTTTGCCCCATGACGCAGTTTCTGCGAAGTGGGGGGTTAAGAGTTAAACTTTACTGATTCAGCAAGGGTGCGTTCATCATACTTAAGGCCGTATTGGTCCAGGACGTCCTGCGGAACGCCGTCCCATTGGTTGGGACGATTGCCAGCATAGCCTAGATCTTTGATTCCCATCTGGGTAGTATAAAAACCAGTGGCGGTCAAATCGCGCATAAGGTTAAAAAACGCGACGCCCTGCTGCATTTCGGGTTTTGCTTTTTCAGGCCACGCAATTTCATCAACCATTTCAATTTGTTGTGATGAAGTACAATCTGAAAAAGCCTTTTCATAACGCTTAAGGCATTGAGTATCGAGCCACTTAATTCCTCCTCTCAATGGAAGTTGATGAGCCGGTCGGTCTTTCGCAATAAACTCAATGAAATCCGGAACACCCGCCTCGGTTGCACTTCCTGAGACATCATCTTTTGGGATGATAATGTCGACCAGGATCTCAATGGTGCGCCGCTCATGGTCGTCAAGAAATTTTTCCGCCGATATTTTTTTGAAGTGCGCGATCTCATCCGGCTGTCTGTCAGGACCACCGTTTTCCTTCGAAGGATCTGACACAACCGATTCTTTTTTTTCAGGAGCACACGACTCGAGCAACACACCTGTTGAAAGCGTGCCCACCGCGAGTGTCTTTAGATATTTCCTTCTGTCCATAGTACTAGATGTTCTGTTTTTTCAATTCGTCTATGATATACTCCGAAGCCCTCATCGACAAGGCGAGAATAGTCCATGTTGGATTCTTATCAGCTTGAGATACAAAAGGTCCGCCATCAACGACGAAGAGATTTTTACAATCGTGTGCCTGATTGAACTTATTCAAAGCTGATTTCTTTGAATCATCGCCCATGCGAACGGTTCCCACTTCGTGTATGATCCGGCCGGGCGCTTCAAGACCGTAGTCTTCATCTTTGCCTTTCAATTGCGACGTAATCACTGCACCCATGTTATGCATGATTTCCTGGAACGTATCCTGCATATGCTTGGCTTGTTTGACCTCGTAGTCGCTCCACTTATAATGGAACCGAAGAACGGGGATACCATATTTATCAACCGTATTAGGATCGATCTCACAATAGTTCTCAGCCCGGGCGACTGCTTCACCTCGTCCCGCCATGTGTATGCCAGCGCCGTAGAAATAGCGATAGTCATCCTTCAACGAAGCACCGTATCCGCCCGCTTCTTTCTTAACACCATTGCGCGCTGGATATTTTCCATTCATGTTTTGAATGCCGAAGCCAAAACCGTAACTGGGCATGCCCATGCCGCCGCCATATTCGATGTGATAGCCCCGAGGGAAATCCAATTTCTTGTTATCAAGCCACCATGGTGTATAGACATGCAGGCCACCTACGCCATCTTCGTTATATCGTTTGCGATCAAAAAGTTTCGGTAGCACGCCACTGACACCTAATCCGGTAGAGTCGTGCAAATATTTCCCGATGACGTTGCTTGCGTTTGCCAACCCGTTCGGATGACGTGCCGACTTTGAATTCAGTAGCAAGCGTGCGGATTCCCCTGCGCTTGCTGCAAGTACAATCACTTTTGCACTCACCTGATATTCCTGCAAGTCAGTTTTGTCTACGTAAGAGATACCTGTTGCTTTTCCTTCGGAATTCGTTGTGACTTCGCGCGCCATGGCGTTGGCGATGACGTCTACATTGCCTGTCTTCAAAGCAGGCTTCACCAATACGGAAGAGGATGAAAAATCTCCATAGACCGTACAGCCACGATTACATTGGTGGCAATAGAAACACGCTTTTCTATCATTATTGTCAGGAAGAGCCTTTGTTAGAATTGAAAGTCGGGATGAGATCACTGGTATTTTGAGTGCGTCCCCGGATTCCTTTATTATGAGTTCGTGCAATCTTGGCTTCGGAGGAGGAAGAAAAATTCCATCTGGTTCATTTGGTATATTTTCCTTGGTGCCAAAAATTCCGATCAGCTTATCGACTTTGTCATAGTAAGGTGCAACGTCCTCGTAGCCGATAGGCCAATCGTCTCCTAATCCGTCGATGCTTCGGCGTTTAAAGTCTTTTGGTCCAAACCGTAAAGAGATACGCCCCCAGTGGTTCGTGCGGCCGCCGACCATCCGCGACCGAAACCAGTCGAATTTTGTTCCATCTTTTCGAGTATAGGGTTCGCCCGGTATTTCCCAACCACCGTACGCAGCGTCGAAATCACCGAACGGTCGGAGATCATGACCCGCGCCCCGTCGGGGCGATTCCCAGGGCCA
Organism: Cyclobacteriaceae bacterium; assembly: GCA_044223825.1. GTDB lineage: Bacteria > Bacteroidota > Bacteroidia > Cytophagales > Cyclobacteriaceae > ELB16-189. Next base: position 143,636 of record JBGALO010000008.1, read on the forward strand.
CTTCAATTGAGTTGTATTTTTTGCCGGATCGTAGAGCGGACCGGCCTCGAGCAGCACCACTTTAATACCTGCGTTCGCCAGCATGTACGCCGCCATTCCGCCACCGGCTCCTGATCCTACGATACATACATCATAGGTCTTAGGATTTTTCTTAATACCAATTTCTTTCATAAAAGAGTCAACCTCTTAAATGTAGAGAATGATTTGAAGATTTGGAGATTTGAAGATTTGAAAATTAAGTTTGTTGGATACGAAGACGTCTGACCTGGAATTGAATTAATATTTAAGTGACGAGTGGCAAGTATGGCGATGGGGGATATCGTATACAACGTGGTTTAAATTCAGGGTGAATTTAACAGCGGTACCTGCGACGGCTTACTTGTTTTTCTTGGGCACCGGATCATACCCATGAGTACCCCACGGATGGCAACGGCCGATTCGTTTTGCCCCGAGCCAGATGCCTTTGATAACGCCCCATTCCTGTATGGCCTCGATCGTGTATTGAGAACAAGAGGGGAGGTGACGACACCCGGCTCCGAGATAGGGTGAGAGGGTCAGCTGGTAAAGCCGGATGGGAAGGATGAAGAGTCTCTTTAAGATTTTGTCCATTAGTTGACAATTGACATAAGACAATTGACAAAAGTTCCACCGGGCGAAAGGTTTTTAGGAAGCCTGAATGCCGGAGGCGAGTCAACGGCTAAGTTTCAATTGAGTACGTGATTTCTCCGTCTTTACCATCCTTTAACTGAACGCCAATTGCCTTAAGGTCGTCGCGGATTTTATCAGACAAAGCGTAATTCCGGTCAACGCGCGCTTTCTTGCGAAGCTCTATCAAAACTTTCACGGTCCCATCGAGCAACTTATCATCCTGGGCTGTTTCTTCCTTCAGGCCCAAAACATCTTCCATAAAGCCGATGAACACGTTCTTAAATTCATTGAACACTTCACGATCAGCTTTGTTGATGTCGACATTACCAGACTTGAAGTCGTTTATTCTCGACGACATCTCGAATAATACTGCAAGCGTCTTTGCAGTATTGAAGTCGTCGCTCATAAACTCATAACACTGAGATACAAGTGATTTCAAGTTGTCGTTAAGTGATTGATCAGGATTGGTTTTTTCTGCGGCCACCATTGATTTAATCGTCCCCAGCGCTGCATTCAGTTTTTTATATCCCTTTTCCGCTGCATTCAACGCTTCATTTGAGAAATCCAGCGTGCTTGAATAATGGGATTGCAACATGAAGAAACGCACCGTCATCGGAGTGTAGCCCTTGTCGAGCAACTTATGACTGCCGGAAAAAAGCTCCGAAGGCAGAAACGAATTTCCCAACGACTTGCTCATCTTCTGACCATTCACCGTTAGCATGTTGGAATGCAGCCAGTAACGAACAGGAGGTTTTCCATTCGCGCCGGTGGCCTGCGCAATCTCACATTCATGATGCGGGAACTTCAAATCCATTCCGCCGCCGTGAATATCGAATGTTTCGCCCAGGTACTTCGTACTCATTACTGTGCACTCGATGTGCCATCCCGGGAATCCATCACCCCACGGCGATGGCCAGCGCATGATGTGAGCGGGAGAGGCCTTCTTCCAAAGTGCGAAATCGATCTTTTCACGCTTTTCATCCTGGCTGTCAAGATCGCGACCACTTTCCATCAACTCTTCGATATTCCGTCCGGATAGAATGCCGTAGTGGTGTGACTTGTTATATTTCTTAACATCGAAATAGACCGATCCATTTGTCTCATACGCGAGACCGAGACTGATTAATTTTTCGGTAATTCTGATTTGCTCAACAATGTGACCTGTTGCAGTAGGCTCGATGCTAGGAGGGTGAATGTTGAACTGCCGCATTACCGAGTGAAAATCTTCGGTGTAACGTTTCACTATCTCCATCGGCTCGAGCTGTTCGAGTCGCGCTTTTTTCCCAATCTTATCTTCACCGTCGTCGGCATCACTTTCGAGGTGACCGACGTCGGTGATATTTCTTACATAGCGAACTTTGTAGCCCAGGAACCGCAAGTAGCGGGAGATGATGTCAAACGACATAAAGGTCCGGGCGTTGCCCAGGTGGACATAGTTGTATACCGTCGGACCGCACACGTACATTCCAACAAAACCTTCATTTACCGGTTTGAACAGTTCTTTTTTACCCGTGAGGGAATTAGTCAATGAGAGGGGATACTTGTCGTACAGGTTCATGGAGCAATTTGAACGGCGAAAGTAATAAAAAGGTGCTTTTTATTCTTCCCCAGATGTCAAATCAAAGCGTCGGGTTGAACCCGTCAACTCGTTTAGAATTTTTTAACAACTGTCGGCAATAATGATCATTCCCATTCCCAGGCGTCGTCATTGATGAGTTCTGCGACGACCGCAGTCCATCCTGTTTGGTGTGTGGCGCCCACGCCGCGGCCTGTGTCGCCATGGAAGTATTCATAGAAAAGGACCAGATCTTTGTTTTCTGGTCGATTGTAAAACGCTGCATGGTCACGGTGCACCGGCCGGTTTCCGTCGCTTCCCATTTCAAAAAGTGTAACGACTCGTTTTGCCAGCGCATCGGATATTCTTTCAAGGTTCAGAAAGTTGCCTGAGCCCGTTGGGTATTCGAGCTTAAGTGATTCGCCGTAGTATTGATAATACTTCTTAAGGGCCTTAATCAAAAGATAATTCGTCGGAAGCCAGACAGGGCCGCGCCAATTGGAGTTGCCACCGAACATACCCGATGTTGATTCTCCCGGATCATACGCTATGCAGTAGGTGCCGCCCGCAACATAAACGCAATACGGTGCGTGTTCGTGAAATTTTGAGACGGCGCGAATGCCGCCTGGGGAGAGGAACTCGTTTTCATCGAGCAACCTTTGCAGTATCCGAACAAGCTTTTCTTTTTTTACCATGGAGATGAGGATATTCTCACCCTCTTTCACCTGCTCGTTAGGTAAATACTTGCCGGTCTTTAATCTGTAATTCTTAAAATATTCTATTCGTTTCTTAAAGTCTTTTAGCTTTTCGATTTTTTTGAAGTCGATAATGCTCACTGCAAACAACACGCTTAAGCCAACGGTCGAATGAACTTTTAATGGAATTCCTTCGCCGTTTGGCATGGTTAACAGATCATAGAAGAAGCCGTCTTCTTCGTCCCATAATTTTGCTTCGTTGACAGATTCTGCAATCAATACATAGTGTTCATAGAATTTTGTAGCAACATCTTCGAATGAAATGTCCACCACTGCGATCTCCAACGCTATGTCCATCATGTTGAGTGCGTACATGGCCATCCAGCTGGTGCCATCCACTTGCTCAAGCAGGGCGCCTTTGGGGATCTCGTTGCGATTGAACACGCCGATGTTGTCGAGACCCAGGAAGCCGCCCTCAAAAATATTGTTGTCATTTTCGTCTTTCCGGTTAACCCACCACGTGAAGTTGATGAGCAATTTTTGAAAGACGCGTTTTAAGAAATCAACATCGCCCTTGCCCTTGATTGTTTTCTCAATCCGGTAGACACAAAGCGCCGCCCATGCGTGCACGGGAGGATTAACATCGGAAAAATTCCATTCGTATGCCGGAATTTGCCCCGCGGGATTCATGTACCACTCACGCATCACCAACAACAACTGATTCTTGGCAAAAACCGGATCGATCAGTGACATTGGGATACAATGAAATGCCAGGTCCCACGCGGCATACCATGGATACTCCCACCTATCCGGCATGGAAATGATGTCCTCGTTCTTAAGGTACTTCCAGGTAGCGTTGCGGCCACGCTTGCGGCTTTCAGGTGGCGGTGGCAAACCGGGGTCACCATTCAACCATCGCTCTACATCGTAATGAAAATATTGTTTGCTCCAAAGTAAGCTTGCAAATGTCTGTCTTTGAACATTCTTGGTATCAGCCGACGCATTCTTTGGCGCGAATCCACTAAAGAATTTATCTGCTTCAGCAAGTCTTTGCTTGAATACATCGTCCTTGTCCGCGAATGGATCATTGTTTTCCTCTTTGCTAAGACGCAACAAGACTTTCTCTGTAGATTTTCCTTTTATCTGCAGATTGTAGACGGGCGCGAACTTCGTTCCATGATGCTTTCCATCCAGAATGTGAGAATGGCCGTTAACGATCACTTTGTGAAATGCATCTTTTAAGTAGGATGTATTGTCAGGCACTCCAAAGAGGCGCTCCTTGTTGGTTTCGTTTTCGGTAAACAGAACCCGATCAGGTTTTTGGAAGTACAGATGGTATTTGCCCAGCCTTTCGTGATTGGTAACGACGGCGCCCGGATTGTTTTTGCCTTTCATCAATTTTATTGATGGCTTCGACTGGTCTCCACATTCCCACTTGTTCGAAAACCAAAGTGTAGGAAGCAGGGTCAGTTCTGCTGGTTTCTTTCCACGATTGGCGACCTCGATCTCAATAAGAATATCTTCATCACTCTTTTTCGCATAGGTTACAAAAACATCGAAATACTCGTCGTTGTCAAAGATTCCGGTATCAAGCAATTCATATTCAGGTTCCTCTTTTCCACGACTTGCATTTACGCGCACAAGCTCTTCATAAGGATACTCTGCCTGTGGATACTTGTACAGCATCTTCATGTAGTAATGCGTAGGCGTATTATCGAGGAAATAGTACAACTCTTTACAATCCTCACCATGGTTCCCTTCGCTGTTCGTCAGACCGAAGAATCTTTCTTTAAGTATCGGATCCTTTCCATTCCAGAGGGCGATCGCAAAGCACAAGTTTTGATTTGTATCTGAGATTCCTGCGATGCCATCTTCTCCCCAACGATAGGCCCGAGACCGCGCCGCATCGTGAGTGACGTAGTTCCATGCGTCACCGTTGGCGCTATAGTCTTCCCGAACTGTGCCCCATTGCCGCTCTGACAAATAAGGCCCCCACTTGACAAGCGGGACGATCTTTTTCGCGTTTTCATCTAATCGCTGCTGCTCTTGATTCGTTGCTGCCATGAAATGTGGAGAAGGAGTTTTAAAAACTTTGGTTTGTAAATGTCAGCCGCCGGTAGCAAAACCTTCAAAGACGGTCATTCCGCCATCTATAAAAATGCTGGCGCCTGTTATGTAGTCACTGTCATCTGAAGCGAGGAACACCGCAAGTTTTCCAATATCCGATGGCTGGCCGATGCGATTGTAAGGAATCAAGGACATCAGGCTGTTCAGTGCTTCAGGCGTGCTCCATGCAGGCGTGTTGATTGGCGTTTGTATCGCACCTGGACAAATACTATTCACACGAATTTTTCTGTCACCATATTCCTGCGCGAGGCTTTGCATGAACATTCGGATGGCACCTTTGGAAGAGGCGTAGTTGACGTGGCCAGCCCAGGGAATGAGTTCGTGCACTGAGCTTATGCATATTATTTTTCCCGCGCACGGAGACTTTGATTCCACAACGCCGCGCCTCAAGAACTCCCTTATCGCTTCGCGTGCACAAAGGAATTGACCGGTCAGATTAACATTCATTACCGTGTTCCATTGGTCGAGCGTCATCTCATCGAATTTTGCATCACGCTGGAGACCGGCATTATTAATGAGAATGTCGATAGTGCCATATTGCCTGATAGCTTCCTTGAACATGGCTACGACCTGTGCTTCGTTGCTGACATCGGCCTGTATTGCGATCGCATCACTTCCGAATGACTTGATCTTGGAAACAACTGCCTGGGCCGTTTCTGGTTTCGTAACATAATTGACGACTACGGTGGCGCCGGCCTCTCCAAGAGAAAGGGCGATTCCTTCTCCGATTCCGGAGTTGGCGCCGGTAACCAACGCAACGTGCCCGGCCAATTTCTTCTCTGCCATGATGTTAGGTTAGGGTGAAAAAACGAGAAATAAGGTTAAGGATTCTTGTGGTGTGAAACAAGAATTTTTTAAGACGTTAAAGGCGGATTATTCTTAGTTGATAGTAAAGAAACGTTCCAGGAACCACAAAAAATAAAGCCGCGGATTGCGCAGATCGACACCGACGTTTGCACTGGTCCGTGAGAATCCGAACTATCCGCGGCCTGGAAAAATCCCGAACCGATACCCGATTAAATCTTCGGATTTTTTAAAAACTCATTCACGTGATTGAAGAACCACTCAGGATCATCATACATAAGGAAATGCTTCCCTATGTCGCTTAACGCAATTTTCTTGCTGGCAAGCTGTGCGTATTGCAATTCAAAAATCCTGGCGGTGCTTTCCTTTGTTGCCCCGTATTGTTTGTACGCAATCCAGGCGCCGAGTATTAGTGTGGGGCATTTCACCGTTGAAATATCGTCGCGTAAGTCTGTGGTCTGTAATTCATACATGGCCTGTGCCACTGTTCTTGAGTCCGACTCAATGCCCCAGCGAGAGATCAGTTCACGCTTTTCTTTGTTGTCGACCATTCCTGGAAGAAAGTATTTCTGACTTTCCTTTACTTGCTCCGGAGTTGCGTTGGCCATTTGCTCGCGCATTTTTTGCGCCATCGGGCGTGCCGACTCTTCCGTCGCGGCGGCATTCTGAATCGCACTCATGAATGGCAATGAGTCGACGATAATCATCGACGAAATCATGTTGGGCATTTTTGATGCAATCGACAAACCAAGAAATCCCCCAAGACTGTGACCGACGATTGTTACGTTCTTCATTCGGTTGGCCGCAATGTATGAGATGATCTCGTCACGCATTGATAAAAGATATTCGTCGCGATCTACGGCAGGCCGTCCCGCGAAGCCTGGGAGGGTAATGACGTGACAAGAATATTTTCCTTTCAACTGTGCGATCGTTTCATCCCATACTGCACCAGGGCAGGTTAGTCCCGGGATGAAGATTATTTGTTGATTTCCTTTTCCGGCAACATCAACTTTGAAAGACCAATTAGACTGCGCTGATGTTTGGACTGTGACACATACGGTCATGATGAAGAGGCAAAAGATGCCGGTGAACTTTTTCATTTGAGTTGATTTAGTGTTTTAATGAATTTTTGGATTTGTGCTGACGTTGTGTCCACACTTTTCTGAATCGTGTGGCTGATCATCGTATTTCCGCCGGTGTTATCGTCGGAGCGATTATTGTTTTGTACAAAAAGAAAGGCGATCACGAGAGCCATCAGAACACCTAATAGCAGCTTTGCCAGGCGGTTAATTCTGTACATAAACAAGTTTATTTTATAAACCATGTTGATAAAAAAATTATTTGTTGATGTACTGCTTCAATGCGTTGACATACTCTTCAAAAGCCTTGAGACCCTGCCGGGTGATTTTGCAGGTAGTCAGCGGTTTCTTTCCCTTGAATGACTTAACCACTTCGATATAACCGGCTTCCGAAAGTTTGTCCAGCTGCACGCTGAGATTTCCGGCAGTAGAATTTGTCTTCTCCTTTAGAAAAGTGAATTCTGCCGACTCGACGCTCATAAGTATGGACATCACTCCGAGCCGCAGCTGTGAATGGAGGAGGGGATCGAGATCTTTTAACATGATTTAGTATTTGCGATTCCTGAGCGCATATCCGGGTATAAGATAGCCAAGCGCGATGCCTGCGGCCGCAATCAACAATTGATTTTCGTCATGGACAAAAAATGTCATAATACCAGTAAGCCAAAAGGCAATGCCGCCGTACCGTAGTGGATTGAACCGTAGAATCACCCCGGACACAAATGTGGGCACCGCGGCTGAAGTCAAGATTACCGGATTGATCTGCCAATTGATCTGCTTTCCGAAGAACATGAAAATGAATGTCGTGATACCAAATCCCATCCAAAGCCATTTCATAATCATGTCAAGGTGAGTCACCGTGCGCGAATTTTTTTCGAGGCGCGAGCCATATACAGCTGACACGATGCCTGACGGAATTACAATCGCCCAGAACAGGAACGGGTTTGGATAGTTGGTGAATTTGATGAGTGCATAGACGCCGAGGTTAGCGATCGCAATGGTCCAGCCCCAAAGCACAAAGAAGAAACTGTTTTTTTGCATGTTTCCTTTTGCCTGACTAATCATCGAGGTGATGACATCCAGGCTTTGGAGAGGAGAAAGGTTGTCGGTTTCAGAATTCATAATGGTGGTTTATGTGTGAAAAATGCTGTCATTCATTTTCAACGTCACAAATATAAAATAGTTTACAATATAAACCAAATTAAAGAAAAAAGCCGTTTTTAACACTATTTTAAGGTTTTTTGGTCGGAGTCCGTAGCACTATTCCTTTTTCATATGCCCGCGAATGTGATTTGAAATACAGTCCACGACCAAATCGCGGTAACCACTTTATGCCATCATGTGCCAATACCGAAGAGAACCAACTCACCGTCATGCGTTGCCCCGTTCATAAAACACTTTGCGGTTTAGGGCAGAGAATTACTACCTTCTCGCACCAAACCTAAACCCATGACAAAACCACACCATTGTTACTTTTTGTTGGTCCTGTTAGTGGCCACATTATCAACGTTCGCTCAAACGTCCGACGACAAAATCAAAAAACTGAAGGCTGAAGCGCTTGCCGAGATTGACAAGCAATACACGCTGGGTCAGCAAATTAACGATATGCTTTTCAGTTTTTCTGAGCTTGGATTCCAGGAAGTTGAAACTCAGAATTATTTAACCAGCATCCTCGAGAAGAATGGATTTAAGATTCAACGAGGCGTCGCAGGCATTCCGACCGCGTGGACTGCCACGTGGGGATCAGGGAAACCTTTCATTGCCCTCGGGTCCGACGTTGATTGTATTCCAAAGGCATCTCAGAAACCTGGTGTCGCATATCACGACCCGATCGTCGAAGGTGCTCCCGGACATGGCGAAGGTCATAACTCCGGTCAGGCGTTGAACATCGTCGCTGCCCTAACAATTAAAAAAATTATGGAACGCGAGAAGATATCAGGCACGCTGATGTTGTGGCCGGGTATTGCTGAAGAACTTCTTGCGACAAAGGCGTATTATATAAGAGCCGGAATCTTTAAAGATGTCGATGCCTGCATTTTTACTCACGTTGCAAGTAACCTCAGTGTTGGGTACGGCGATGGTGGATATAACGGTATGATCTCGGCGCGCTTTACATTCGAAGGAGCTGCCGCTCACGCAGCAGGGGCACCCTGGCGCGGAAGGAGCGCTCTTGACGCTGTAGAACTTATGAACGTGGGCTGGAATTTCCGCCGCGAGCATCTTGAACTCACGCAACGCACGCATTATGTCATTTCCGATGGCGGCGATCAACCCAACGTTGTTCCTTCAAAGGCGTCTGTTTGGTATTACTTCAGAGAGAGGACGTATCCCGCAATAAAGGCACTGTATGACATGATGACGGACACCAAATTCACGGTTGAAATTCTTGGCTCTGCATGGCCTGGACATTTTAACCGTCCGATGGCGGCGACCATGTATGAAAACATAAAGGCAGTTGGATTGCCGAAGTGGTCCGAACAGGACAATCAGCTTGCGCTTGCAACGCAGATCGAGCTCAAGGCAAAAACTGTGGAGGGACTTGCTACAAAACTTGATACCATGCAAATGCCCAACGACGTGAAGCCTGTAGTGATGGGCGGGCGTCAGCTTTATTCAATGGGGGGAGGATCTGATGATATCTCGGACATTTCCTGGTCATTGCCGACGATTGTACTTGGCTATCCTTCCAACATACCAAATCTTCAGGGTCATCATTGGGGAGATGCCATAGCGATGGCAACACCAATTGCGCACAAAGGAATCAATGCCGGCGCCAAGGCTGAAGCACTCACCTTGATTGACTTGTTGTTGAAACCACAGATCATCAAGGATGCATGGGACTATTATAACAATGAGCAGACCAAAGAGCAGAAGTATATTCCTTTGATTGGAGAAAAGGACCAGCCTGCGATCACGCTCAACAAAAAGATTATGGATGAGTTCAAACCGAAGCTTAAGCCATTCTATTATGATCCAGCAAAGTACAAGACGTACCTGGAGCAGTTAGGCATTCAATATCCAACGATGAGGCCCGATCAGAAGGAAGCCATTTCAAAAATAAAGTTGAAGTAGATCTTAATTAGTTAGACGACATGAAGAAGATATTTTCATTTTTTGCCGTGTGGGTCATCACGGCTAATCTCTTTGCTCAGAAAGAGGTTCAGCAGGTAGAAAAGCTTAAAGCCGAAGCGGTAAAAGAAGTCGAGAAAAATGCGGTGCTCGGCCAACAGATTAATGACATGCTCTTCAGTTTTTCTGAACTGGGTTTTCAGGAGTATGAGACCTTCGCATATCTCACGAGCCTCCTGGAGAAAAATGGGTTCAAGGTTCAAAAGGGAGTGGCCGGTATTCCCACTGCATGGATCGCGACGTGGGGAAGCGGCAAACCTGTGATAGCGCTGGGTTCGGACGTGGATTGCATCCCTAAAGCATCGCAAAAACCTGGTGTGGCGTACCATGATCCGATAGTGGATGGCGCGCCAGGTCACGGAGAAGGTCATAACTCGGGTCAGGCGTTGAACATCATTTCTGCACTGGCGCTGAAGAAAATTATGGAGCGGGAAAAGATCCCGGGAACGATCATGTTATGGCCCGGAGTCGCAGAGGAGTTGGTGGGCACAAAAGCATTCTATGTTCGGGCCGGATATTTCAAGGATGTCGATGCTTGCATCTTTACGCACGTGGCCAGCAATCTCGGTGTATCATATGGGGACGCAGGCAATAATGGACTTGTGTCTGTCCGATTCAATTTTGAAGGGGCGGCTGCTCATGCTGCCGGCGCTCCGTGGAGAGGGCGCAGTGCATTGGACGCTGTGGAGTTGATGAATATCGGCTGGAACTTCCGTCGCGAGCATTTGGAACTCACACAACGCTCACACTATGTTATTCCCGATGGAGGTGATCAACCTAACGTTGTTCCATCTAAAGCTTCTGTCTGGTATTATTTCAGGGAGCGCACGTATCCAAACATCAAGGCATTGTTTGATAAAGGTGTGAAAACAGCGGAAGGTGCTGCGTTGATGACCGATACAAAATTCACGTATGAGGTACTCGGTTCTGCATGGCCTGGACACTTCAACCGGCCGATTGCAGAAGCGATGTATGACAACATTAAGAAGGTCGGTCTGCCAACGTGGTCTGAAGAGGATCAGTTATTGGCAAAAGCAACGCAAATTGAATTGAAAGCGCCTAAAATAGAAGGGCTTGCAACAAAACTTGACACACTTGGATTGCCAACACCAACAGGGTCGGTTAAGGTCATGGGCCGCGAGTTGATGGCAATGGGGGGAGGATCTGATGATATCGCCGACATCAGTTGGTCGTTGCCAACGGTTGTGCTTCGTTACCCATCCAATATTCCGGGCCTTCCGGGGCACCATTGGTCAAACGCCATTTCCATGGCCACACCGATTGCCCATAAGGGAATTGTCTATGGTGCGAAAGCGGAGGTTATGACTTTGTTAGACATGTTTACAAAGCCCGAGCTCCTTGCAAATGCATGGAACTATTACAAGACAGAACAAACAAAGGAGATTCAATACACACCTTTGATTGGGGATAAGGATTTGCCCGCCGTTTATCTCAACCAGAAGATCATGACGGAATATGCGCCAAAGCTGAAAGCCACTTACTACAATCCTACAAAGTATAAGAGCTACCTCGAACAGCTAGGCATTCAATACCCAACGCTGCGTCCTGACCAGAAAGAAGCAGTATCAAAACTTCCAGCACCGAAAAAATAATCTCATGTCGATAACATTCACCAGACCGTACCAGGCTTTTACCGTGAGCCTGGTAACGGTTATTTCATTTTTGTTATGTTCCTTCGGAATTTCTGCTCAGGAAATAAAAGTCACGGTTCATGAAGGGACCAACATGGCGACAGCGCTTTCGCCCGATGGTAAAACGCTTGCAATTGATTTGCAGGGAACGATTTATACACTTCCTGTAAGTGGCGGACCTGCCACGGCGTTGACGGATGGGATGGGAGATGAAAGACAGCCCTCCTGGTCACCTGACGGCGAGAAGATCGTGTTTCAATCTTATCGCGATGGAAACTTTCATTTGTGGACGATCAATAGAGATGGCTCAAACCTGAAGCAAATCACGTTTGGAATGTTTGATGACCGCGAGCCCCATTGGTCTCCAGACGGCACCCGGATTGTCTTCACGTCCGACAGAAGTGGTAACTACGACATATGGTCACTGTCACTGGAGGGAGGTGAATTAAAGCAAATCACAAGCGATCCAGCCAACGATTTTAATCCCGCCGTGTCTTATGATGGTAGGAACATCGCATACATTTCTGCCAGGCAACAGGGTGGTCTGTTTGTTGTTAATGCAGAAAATGTTGAACGCTTGCTCGTTCCGGCAAAGGGTACACTAAGTGCACCTTCCTGGACTCCGGCAGGCGGACATATTTCTTTTACAGGTTCGTATCAGGGGAAAAATACTTTTAATGTGGTCACCGTCAGTTCTGGAGAGGTGAAAGTGCTTAGCACACCTGATGAGGATGTATTTCCCTTTAGAGCGGCGTGGATATCGTTTCAGGAATTGATCTACACATCAAATGGTAAGCTCCTGCGAAAGACACTTGACAGCAAGCCTGCTCGTGAGATTCCATTTTCGGTAACGCTGACATTGAATCGTCCGGTGTACACAAAAAAGGTCCGAGACTTCGATGGCAAGGCGCCAGCCAAAGTCAAAGGTATTTTTGGCCCCGTCGTTTCTCCGGATGGAAATAATGTAGCTTTTACTGCGCTTGGAGATATCTATCTCGCGAAAACCGATGGAAGCAAACCATCACGGTTAACAAGCGACAAAGCACTGGATATAGATCCGGCATGGTCTTACGATGGTAAGCAGCTCGCCTTCTGCTCCGACAGGGCAGGAGGTAACATGAACATTTGGATCCGGGATATGACGACTTCTGTCGATAAGCAGGTTACAAAGTTTGCAGTGAATGCTCTTCAACCGGCATTTTCTCCTGACGGGAAAAAACTTGCGTTCCTTTTAGATGGAGGTCCATTGAACTACAGCCCCGTTACTTTGCATGTGTTGGACATTGCTTCGGGAGAAGCTAAGCCTTTACATAAGCCCATGTTTACGCCAGGAAAGCCAACGTGGTCGGCGGATGGAAAGACGATTGTGCTGGCAGCGCTTGAACCGTATTCGTCACGATATCGCGAGGGCGTGAGCAAAATGTTGTTTGTCCCTGTGAACGGCGACCCGGTAAGATTCTATTCTCCGGTGACCGCTCGTTCCATAGGTCAACGCGGAAAGAATGGCCCGGCGTGGTCGCCGGACGGAAGTAAGATCGCTTATGTTCAGGACGGTGTGCTCTGGACCTTGAGTGTGGATAATGCAGGCAAGGCTATTCACGCGCCAGTGCGCGTGACGAATGAGATGTCGGAAGCGCCGAGCTGGACAGGTGATTCGAAGTCAATTGTATTTCTTTCAAATGACAAGCTCAAAAGAGTATCATTGTTAGATGGAGCTGCAACAGAAATTCCGATTGACTTGTGGTGGAATGACAAGATGCCACAGGGACAAACGTTAATTCATGCAAGTCGCGTGTTCGACGGAAAGTCTGCGACTTACTTGAAGGATGTCGATGTTATCCTCGAAGGAAACCGGATAAAGGAAATCGCCCCTCACAAAACTCACACCGTTGCAAACGTGATCGACGCAACGGGAAAGACATTGATGCCAGGTTTGATTGAAATGCATACCCATCAGAACGGTGGAGGTGGAGAAATGCTTGGCAGGAATTGGCTCGCATACGGAATTACATCCGTGCGTGAGACTGGTGGTGATCCTTATGATGCACTCGAGAGAAAAGAGTCGTGGGGTGCTGGCGTAAGGTCGGGTCCACGGTTGTTTTTTACGGGCCCGTTGCTTGAAGGTTCAAGAGTTTACTATGAGCTGGCAAGCAGCGTGTCAACGCCGCTTCACCTTGATATGGAACTGGAGCGTTCCGCTGTGTTGGGATACGACTTTTTAAAAACCTATGTAAGAATGCCAGATTATTTTCAGCGCAAGGCGACAGCATTTGCGCATGCACATGGCATCCCGGTCTCATCACATGAAATATATCCTGCGACAGCCTATGGCGTCGATGCTGTGGAGCACATGAGCGCAACGAGCCGAAGAGGATATTCACCAAAGCTAACCGTATTAAATCGTGACTATGGCGATGTGGTTGGCATCCTATCCAAATCCGGTATGAGTATGACGCCGACCGTTGCTCTTTACGGCGGATTTTATATCGGCTGGCAACGTGATGCCGAAGTGTCGTCCAATCGTCAGGTGAGGGCGCTTTATTCAAAGCCATACCTCGATGCGATGGATGCGTACACAAAAGCGATTGTCAATGAAAGCAATATGGCCGGTGAAAAGTTTTCTGAGATGTTAAAAACCCTTTTGAAAATGTACACGGCAGGCGTGAAGATTACTGCTGGAACAGATTCGCCTTTCATGACTTATGGACTCAGCTATCATGTTGAGCTGCATAATTTTGTAGAGGCGGGTCTGACGCCTTATCAAACACTTCAGACAGCTACGATCGCTGCGGCACAGGCAATAGGTGTTGATAAAGATCTGGGGACAATTGAGTCAGGCAAACTTGCGGATTTAGTCATTGTAAATGGCGACCCTTTGAAGAATATCAAGGATGCATGGAATACCGAAATCGTTTTTAAGAACGGTAACCTTTACCGGATCGAAGATCTTTTGAAAGGAAATTAGATAGTCAAACCGCTGCGGCTGGCATCCCGTCGCAGCGGTTTATTTTTTCCGCGAGGAAATTCTACCTTCGCGCCCATGTTTACAGGTATCATTGAAGCCGTTGGCACAGTTGAAAGGATTCGGCAGGAGGGAACTAATAAAAGCTTCCTCATAGCGAGCAGGATCAGCGACGAGTTAAAGATAGATCAAAGCATATCCCACAACGGTGTATGTCTCACGGTTGTGAATCGTGAGGCCGGCAAGCATTGGGTGACGGCTATTAAAGAGACCCTGCAAGTTTCAAATTTTGATGGTGTTACCGAGGGAAGCCGATTGAACCTGGAGCGGTGCATGCTCAACAATGGACGGTTTGATGGGCACATCGTTCAGGGTCATGTGGACCAGACTGGAAAGGTCAAGTCAATTCGTGACGAAGGTGGAAGCTGGCGCTTTCAATTTGAATATGCTGCGAATAAAAAGAACGTTACAGTTGAAAAAGGTTCTATTTCCGTCAACGGTGTAAGCCTGACATGTTTTGACACTCATCCAGGAGTTTTTTCGGTGGCGATCATCCCTTACACATTCGAAAACACCACTTTCGGTGATTTACGGGAGGGGTCGGTCGTGAATCTTGAATTCGATATTATCGGAAAGTATGTAGCCAGGTTAATTGGCGCTTCATGATTTTGTTATACGAAGTTACTTTTTCATGGTATTTCCAGATATAGGTGCGCCGTGAGTCTTTCACACCCGATGTAATAAAATCGGCGTATTTGCAGAAAAAGGCTTGCGCCTTTTTAGTTACTTGAAGTATAATTTTTTGAAATATGTTTGAGCCACTTTTTAAGATTGTCGAGCAGAATGCGCAAAAGCCCATCGTTCAGAATACCTCGATCCCGGATCAGTTGAACAATGCAGCCATAAAGGAAGTCACCCAGCAGATCTTTTCGAACCTGAAGGGACAGGTCGCCCAGGGGAATATGCAGCAGGTAATTTCCATGTTTCAGTCAAACGGAAAGGCAATTTCTGCGCACCCGGTCATAGGTTCAATCGTTGCGTCTGTCGCTGAAAGCCTCGTAGCTAAGTTTGGAATACAAGCATCCGTGGCGCAGTCCATCGCGACCGGAATGGTACCCACTGTGATGAATGAGGTCATTCGCAAAGCCAACGATCCCCGCGATATCGAATTCGATCTTCAGCAAATGATGCGAACGATGACAGGCAATAGTTCGCTCGACATATCTGGAATGATGCCAGAGCCGCAACGAAGCGCGATCGGCAAAATGGGAGATATGCTTGGAAAGCTTTTTGGCAAATAGTTCCGACTGCGATTATTGTTGTTGTCTTTTTTCACTTGAGCTGATCAAACTCAGCTTACGGCGGAGGAACTTCCGTCCACACTTTTCCCTGGGAATTTTGATTTCAGGAAGAGGTAGAACTTATATCCGGCAAATCCCGCAAATAATCCGACGATCGCTCCCACAAGTATATCCCCGGGATAGTGAACGCCGAGATAAATTCTGGTGTAACACATGATGAAAGTCCAGCCGAAAACCAACCATATCATCTTGTAGAAGTCTTTCAGAACCAGGTACACCATCAGTGCTACCGCTGTAGTATTTGCAGCATGGCTTGAAGCGAATCCGTATAGGCCACCATAATATTCGTTGACGATATGTACCAACCCCCGGAGCGAAGGCTCATTTGAAGGCCGAAGGCGTTGAAACAGGGGCTTCATAAGGCCCGATGTGATTTGATCTGCCAGTAATACCGCCAGTGCGATGCCTGCCATAATCATCCATCCTTCTTTTTTGTAGTTGCGGAATATAAGGAAGGTCAGTAGGAGATAGAGTGGAATCCAAAAATCAGTTCTTGTCACCACAAACATTATGGGATCCAGTGCGTCGGTGTGAAACCCATTGAGGAAAAGCAGCGTTGCCTCATCCCACTTTTTCAGCTGTTCGATCATTCGTCAAAGATAATTTTTCGCTGTTGATAATTGAGTGCTTGCCTGTTTGTCCTTTTGGATCCGCTGAAACTAATGATGTTAAAAAATTGGAAAAGCTGGTCAGGTAATTAATTTAGTGGGTCCTAAACTCTGGCTTAATCTATGGAACGATTTGATCTGATTGTTATTGGTGCCGGCCCCGCCGGTTTTGCCGCCGCGATGCGGTCTCTCGACTTTAAGAAGAAGACATTGCTGGTGGAAAAAAACAGGATTGGTGGTGCAGGCGTGACCAATGGTGCGCTTTCGTCGAAGACGTGGTGGGAATTATCCCGTGAGGCAGGTGCATTCCGTAAAAGTCTTAAGAGGTACAATATCCAGGCACCCAGCTTAAACTATCAGGAGATTTCAAAGGAAGTTCAGAAGGCAGTTCAGGAGCGTAAGGGCTTGCTCGAAGAGCAGATGGATTTTTTGAAAAGTCAGTCTGACAATCATCTGTTTACTTTCAAGAAAGGTGAGGCCCACCTCATTAGTAAGAATGAAATCGAAATTACCAATGGTGCACATAAAGAAGTCGTGTGGGCAGATTATGTCGTCCTCGCGACCGGTAGCCGTCCGCGCAACCTGCCCGAACTTCCCATCGATGAAAAAATTGTCATGACAAGCGAGGGCATCGAGGACATGACGGATTTTCCCGAAAGTATGGTGATTGTTGGCGCTGGGGTGATCGGTTGTGAATATGCGACCATCTTCAGCGGCTTCGGAAAGACAAAGGTTCATCTCATCGACAAAGGGGACCGGATCCTTCCGTTTGAAGACGAAGATGCCGTGCGGATCATTGAGCGAAACATGGAGAATAATGGCGTCCTTATTCACCGGAATTCGCGCCTCATTCGTATGGCCATCGTAAACGGCCGGGTCGAATACGAGCTGGAATACACTGACAATACGAAGCAGATCTTTAATGTAGAGAAGGCACTTGTTTCTGTCGGCCGCGTTCCGAATCTCGAAGACCTTTGGGATGACAAGGTTGGTATCAACACGTCGAAGAGAGGCATTGAGAATAACGACACACAAACGAACGTGTCGAATATATATGCCATCGGCGACCTTACCGCAGACATATCACTTGTGAACGTGGGTGAACTGGAAGGTCGTTATGCAGTTGAAAGAATTTTTGGCAATCCGGAGCGGAAACTTGTTTACGAAAACATCAGCACCATCATGTTTCTTAACCCTGAAGTTGCAGGGGTGGGCCTCAACGAAACGCAGGCGCGGGAAAAAGGAATTGAATACAAAGTTGTTACGCTTGAGTACAGCACGATATCGCGGGCAATTGCAAAACGCAACACCCAGGGATTTATCAAGCTACTGGTAACGAACGATGACCAGATGAAGATTCTCGGGATGAAGGTGGTTGGTAACCAGGCGTCAAGTGCTATCCAGGCAGTGGCGGTATTGATATCGATGAACAAAGGAATCGAAGAGCTGGCAGAATGTGTCCATCCACATCCTTCTATCACCGAGGGTATTCAGGAATGCGTACGGATGCTGATGGGTAAGTCATTGCTTAAGCCGCTGGCGCTGGCAGGCAGACTTTCCTGCAGACGGTATGTAGCGGGCAAATACACCGACATTATCTTTTGAAAAAATCTCCTGCACCAGCGCGTAAGTAATGCATAACCGGCGAAGCCGTTGTGTCAGGCTCAATTATTTTTCGTCGTGACGTGATCGCAACACTTGCTCTACGTCGGCCAGTGCGACATTTTTTGCTGACAGAAGAACAAGATAGTGATACATGAGGTCGGCGGCTTCGCCGAGAAACTTGTCACGGTCATTATCCTTTGATTCGATCACCAATTCTACCGCCTCTTCGCCGACTTTTTGGGCGATCTTATTGATCCCACTGTCAAAGAGGCGGTTGGTATAGGATCCTGCTTTTGGGTTGCGTTTCCTTTGATTGATCACATTTTCGAGGAACGATAACCCAGCCGATGTATTCTTCTCCTGAAAGCAGGTGTCAGCCCCAGTGTGACAAACAGGTCCTGTCGGCTTTGCTTTGATCAGCAGCGTATCATTGTCACAATCCTGCAGAATATCAACAACCATCAAGTGGTTTCCTGAAGACTCGCCCTTTGTCCAAAGGCGCTGCCTGGAGCGACTGTAAAAGGTTATACGTTTTTCACTCCGAGTCTTTTGCAATGCCTCTTCATTCATAAATCCAAGCATCAGCACTTTGGCTGTGTTTGAGTCCTGCACGACCACGGGTATCAGGCCGTCCATCTTCGAAAAATTGGGGTGATTGTTCATGATAGGGGTTTTATCTAACGGGTATTAGATTCTTTCGCAAGTAGGTCTTTAATTCAGGAATTGCAATCTCACTGAAATGGAAAATACCTGCAGCAAGGGCGCCGTCTGCCTGACCCAGTGTGAATACTTCGAGAAAATCCTCTTTCTTCCCTGCACCACCTGATGCGATCACGGGTATCGTCAATAATTGATTGAGCTTTGCAAGGGGATCAATTGCAAAACCGCTTTTCGTGCCATCGTGATCCATGCTGGTGAACAGAATTTCTCCGGCGCCCCTTTGTTGACCTTCCTTAGCCCACGAAAAAAGTTTTTTGTCGGTGGGGCGTGTTCCGCCGTGCGTATGAACAGTCCATTGATTCCCAACTTTTCGTACGTCAATTGCAAGCACAATGAATTGCGACCCAAATTCTTTCGCCAGGGTATCGATCAACTGCGGGTTGCTGACTGCTGCAGAATTGATGCTCACTTTATCCGCGCCCGCATCGAGGAGTGGGGCAACATCTTGCGCGGAACTAATGCCGCCGCCCACCGTAAAGGGTATGTTGATGTGTTTCGCAATCTCTCTCACAAGCGATGCGAATGTTTTTCGCTCTTCGTTCGTGGCGCTGATATCAAGGAATACAAGTTCGTCAGCACCTTCGCGGGCATAGCGCGCACCGAGTTCAACCGGGTCGCCGGCGTCACGAAGATTGATGAAATTGGTTCCCTTGACGGTGCGACCGCTTTTTATGTCAAGGCATGGTATTATTCTTTTCGTAAGCACGAACTATATTTTTTTCAGGTCGGATAATTTGATGCGTTGCTCGTAAATGGCCTTTCCGACGATAGCCGCGTGCAATTTTTGATACTTGAGTTCCGAAAGGTCATCCAACGAGCTGATGCCTCCGCTGGCAGTGATCTTGAGGTTAGGAAATCTTTTCTTTAGCTTTTTATAGAGTCCGAAATTTGGTCCGCCCAGCATCCCATCTGTGCTAATATCAGTGCACGTGATATACTGGAGTCCTTGCTTTTCGAATTTGTCAGCGAGATCATAAATTGGTATTCCGGATTCCTGTGTCCACCCGGTGACCTGTACGTGATCTTTTAGGACATCAGCGCTAAGAATAAAATTTTCCGATCCGTATTTCTTAATGAAAGAGGCAAACACTTCGGGCTCCTTCACGGCCAGGCTGCCGATATTAATTTGCTCGATGCCGAGGTCGAGCAAAGCCTCAACTTCCGCTTCGGTTTTTACCCCTCCTCCGAAATCGACTTTCAATGCTGTTTCTGCCTGAATGTCTTCTATAATTTTCCAGTTCACGACTTTCCCTTTTTTGGCACCATCGAGGTCAACAAGGTGAAGGTATTCAAGGTCGGCTTCTTCAAATTCCTTGGCTACCTCGACCGGATCGTCTCTGTAGATCTTCATCTTTCCATAGTCACCCTGGGTCAGACGAACGCATTTTCCGTTGATAATATCGATGGCGGGAACAACTCTCATATTTTTTGACGAAGGAAGCTTTCTAAAACTGTGACGCCGGCTTCGGCCGATTTTTCGGGATGAAACTGCACTGCGAAGAAGTTGTTCTTCCGGAGGGCCGCGCTGAACGGCGATCCATAGCTTGTTTCCGATGTGGTGTAAGGATTCAGCGGTACGAAATAACTGTGAACAAAGTAAACGTAACTTTTTTCAAGGGAAGGGTCCAGCCAATCCTTCACTTTTTCCAGCGCATTCCACCCCATGTGCGGGACTTTAAGATGATCACTCTTGAAAAGCCTGACGGATTCATCGAAGATCCCCAGACACGTGGTGTCGTTCTCTTCGGAATGTTTGCACATGAGTTGCATACCGAGGCATATCCCTAACGTCGGCTGCTTCAGCGAAACAATCACCTTATCCAGGCCCCGGTCCCGAAGGTATCGCATTGTTGTGCTGGCTTCGCCCACTCCCGGAAAGATGACTTTATCTGCGCTGACTATTTCTTCCGACGAATCTGTCAAAGTAAAGTCAACGCCCATTCGCTCGAGTGCAAAGGACACAGACCGAATGTTGCCAGCGTTATATTTGATTACTGCAATTTTCATTTGACATTCAAAGTGTTCCCTTGGTGGAAGGCAGTTTGTCGGTGCCATCACGCTGCACAGCCATTTTTATGGCACGGGCGAGCGCTTTGAAAATTGCCTCGATCTTATGATGCTCATTTTCGCCAGTTGCCCTTATGTTAAGATTACAGCGCGCTGCGTCTGAAAACGATTTGAAAAAATGGAAGAACATTTCAGTGGGCATGTCCCCAACTTTTTCTCGGGTAAATGTTGCGTCCCATTCAAGCCAGGGCCGGCCTCCAAAATCCAAAGCAACTTGCGCGAGACAGTCGTCCATTGGCAGGCAGAAACCATATCGCTCAATGCCACGCTTGTCACCCAATGATTTGGCGAACGCTTCACCTAAAGCCAGGGCTGTATCTTCAATAGTGTGGTGCTCGTCGATGTGCAGGTCGCCCTTCGTTTCAATCGAAAGATCAAGGTGACCATGTCTGGCCAATTGATCGAGCATATGGTCAAAGAACCCCAGGCCCGTATGGATAGACGATGTGCCTGATCCATCCGGGTTTAGGTGGACAGTAACAGTTGTTTCGTTTGTCTTACGGTGATGAGTGACTTTGCGTGCTGAATTGAGCACTAGGTCCGACACCTCATTCCATGAGGTCGTCAGCAGTGCACAATATTGACTGAGGCCAGCCTTTTCAATTGCCGCAAGCTTTTCGGTAGGCCCGAGAAAGATCCCCTGAGCGCCGAGATTTTTTGCAAGCTCAATGTCTGTAATGCGGTCACCGAGTACAAACGAATTGGTAAGGTCATAATTGCCGGTGAGGAATTCGGTCAACATGGCAGTGCCGGGCTTGCGTGTTGGTTTGCCTTCGTGTGAGAGTGAGCGGTCAATGAATACCTTTTTGAAAACGATGCCTTCACTTTCGAATGTCCTCATCATTCTTTCGTGTGCCGGCCAGAACTTTTGTTCCGGAAATGAATCTGTCCCTAAACCATCCTGGTTGGTGACCATAACAAGTTCATAAGCGCCTGTACGCGCGATCCTTGACAATGCCGAAAAGACACCAGGATAGTATTCAAGCTTGTCGAGGCTGTCGATTTGCTCATCCGGGGGCTCAATAATCAAAGTCCCGTCGCGGTCAATAAATAGAACCTTCTTCATAATTGTTTCATCACATCAATAAGTTGTTCATTCTCTGACTCAGTTCCTATCGTTATCCGGAGACAGTCGTTACATAGCGTGACATTTGAGCGATCCCGAACTATGATCCCGCTTTTTACAAGTTTTGCATACACTTCCTTTGCGTTCTCAACCTGAACGAGAACAAAATTTGCATCGGAAGGAAAAATCTTGCGAACAATGTTGAGTGACATCAATCGCTCCACAACCTTGTTTCTTTCAATAACAATTTTCTCGACCATTTCTTTCTTTGCTTTCCCTTGCGTGGTGAGTATGTCAAGTGCGACGTTTTGTGTCAGACCACTCACATTATAGGGCGGCTTCACTTTGTCAAAAAGTGCAATGATTTCAACATGCGCGAACGCCATGCCTATGCGCAGGCCGGCTAGACCCCATGCTTTGGAGAGCGTTTGTAATACAATGAGATTGGGGAACTCTGAAAGACGTGTTGTCCAGCTGGACGTGTCACAAAAATCGATATAGGCTTCATCGATGACAACGATTCCATTGAATGCCTTGAGAATTGTTTCGATTTCCCCCGGCTCAAGCAAATTGCCGGAAGGATTGTTAGGACTACAGAGGAAAATGACTTTTGTTTCCGTTGTTACCGCTTGCAGGATTTCTGTCGAAACGAGTTCAAAATTTGCCGTGAGACTTACGTGATCGCATTGGATATCATTTATAGATGCACTCACCTGATACATGCCGTATGTGGGTTGTGGAATGAGAACGCGATTTTTACCCGGAGCACAAAATATCCTATACACCAGGTCAATTGCCTCGTCGCTGCCATTGCCGACGAAAATATTGTCGGGATTTACTCCTTTGATCTTTGCAATTGCTGCCTTCAGCGCGCGCTGATGAGGATCAGGGTATCGGTTAAACGTGGTCTGAAACGGGTTTTCATTGGCATCAAGAAATATCGAGGCTTCACCTTTAAAATCGTCACGGGCTGATGAATAGGGCGTGAGCTGTTTTACGTTCTCGCGCACGAGGGCATATATTTTTTCTTCTGTCATTTTGATTTTTTTAACCGAACCGATACCGCAGCTTTGTGACCATACAGATTTTCTGCTTCTGCCATAGATTCGACAAGAGGCCCAAGTTTTGTTAAGCCTTCGAACGAAAGTTTTTGGTATGTGATTGTCTTCATAAAACTTTCAAGGGAAACGCCGCTGTAAGCTTTTGCAAATCCGTTTGTTGGCAACGTGTGATTTGTGCCTGACGCATAGTCGCCAATGGCTTCAGGTGAATAGGGCCCGAGGAACACGGAGCCGGCATTCACAACTGACTCCGCCAGCACATCCGCATTGATGGTATTGATGATCAAGTGTTCAGGTGCATACGTGTTTGCGAATGCGAGACATTTTTCTGCATTGTCAAGATAAATTCCAAGACTGTTCCCGATTGCCTTTGATGCAATTTCCTTTCGTGGTAAGGTGCTCAACTGCTGGTCGATTTCATATCGCACTTGTTTCAATTTGAGTTCGTCCCACGAAAGCAGCACCACCTGACTGTCGATTCCGTGTTCGGCCTGGGACAGCAAATCGGCGGCGACAAATTGTGGGTCAGCAGAAGAATCTACGATCACCATCACCTCTGATGGCCCTGCAGGAAGATCAATTGCAATCCCTTCCTGGTTCACCATTTGTTTTGCTTTGGTAACATACTGATTTCCTGGTCCGAATATTTTGTACACGGCGGGTATGCTCTCTGTTCCGTACGCCATCGCTGCGACAGCCTGCGCGCCTCCGACTTTGAAGATGCGTGAAACTCCTGCCAGCGATGCAGCATAAAGAATTGTGGCGCTGACCGACCCATTTTCCTGGGGTGGGGTGCACATAATCACTTCCTGGCATCCCGAGATTTGAGCTGGTATCGCCAACATAAGGGCCGTCGAGAACAGTGGCGCCGTTCCGCCGGGAATGTAGAGACCAACCTTTTGAATAGGGATCGACTTTCTCCAGCAAACGACGCCGGGAGTAGTTTCTATTTTGTTTGATTCAGTTTTTTGTGCGGCATGGAACACCCGGATATTATCAGCGGCAGTTTTGATGGCACGCTTAAGATCCGCAGAAAGGTTGTCGCTGGCCGCATCGATTTCGGCATTTGATACCTGCAAAGTTTCTATTTTGGCTCTGTCAAACCGCATGGTCAAATCCCTGAGGGCATCATCCCCAGAGGCCTGAACCCGGTTGAGGATGTTGCGTACAGAGCTTTCGAGGAATTCTAGTTCTAGTTGTGGGCGTTGTGAAAGGCTGGCCCAGGTATCTTCTGTCGGATTGTTGTAAAGTTTCATATCACGCGATCATTTTTTCAATTGGTATGACAAGAATTCCTTCTGCTCCGAATGATTTTAGTTGTCCAATCTTTTCCCAAAAATCATTTTCGTCAACTACAGAATGAAGTGAAGACCAGCCTGGGCGGGTAAGCGGCATAATCGTCGGGCTTTTCATGCCTGGGATAACGCTTGTAATCCCTGCAATCGATTCGTTCGGACAATTGAGTAGAATGTATTTATTGTTCTTTGCAGAGTTCACGGCATCGATACGGAACAGTAGTTGGGTCAGAATCGCTTGTTTAGGCGGCGAAAGATCTGGCGCGGCGATCATCACCGCTTCTGACTGCATCACAAGTTCGACCTCGCGCAAGCCATTGCTCAGGAGGGTGCTGCCCGTGCTCACAATATCACAGATGGCATCGGCCAATCCGATCCCAGGCGCAATCTCAACAGACCCGCTGATCTCATGAATGCCAGCCTGTATTTTCTTTGAGTCAAGGAATTGCCTGACGATCACAGGATAGGAGGTTGCAATATTCTTTCCGGAAAGCCATTGTAAGCCCGTATAATTTTCTGAGCGTGGAACTGCTATTGAAAGCCGGCATTTTGCAAAATCGAGTCGCTTGATGAGTCGGTTTTTCTTCTCCTTCTCGATGAAAACGTTTTCGCCGACTATGCCGACGTCAGCGACGTTGTCTTCTATGTATTGTGGTATATCGTCGTCTCGCAGAAACAACACCTCAACGGGGAAATTTCTCACTTGCGTTTTGAGTTGATCTTTTCCGTTACTGATCGACAGGCCACTTTCCTTAAGCAGTTCGAGCGATCCTTCCTGAAGTCGTCCTGATTTCTGAACGGCAATTCTTAATAATTCTTTCATACGTTCGATTTCTAAGTCAAAAAAAAAGGCCTGCCGCGTGGCAAGCCTTTCGATGTTTTTATCTATGGTTTATCAAAACATGGGTCTGCCAATCGCGCATGCGCTTGCATGATGATGGTGCAGATGGATGTTTTGGGTTTTTGTCATGACGAGTGCAAAGAAACGAGTGTTTGAGGAATAAACAAATTACTTTCTTAATAAAGTGCCGATTCCATCCTTAAAGCCCCTTTCTAAACGAACAAATGGAACCTTTCTGTCTATATTCATAAGAGTTATGTAATTACCGAAATTTATAAGTAATCGTCGCACCAAGAGAGGCTGAGCTGGATCCTGGGGCCACGATGAGCTGGTTGTACCTGTCGATGCCCTTGCTCAAGTGGTGCTTGGCGACAATCTCGAGTCCAAGAATAGTTGCCACCGAAACTCCGTATACGGTCCAGATCGTGGACGTATTGACCGTATGCCGACGCGCATCCGGTACCAACGAAAATGCATACAGGACAGGCACTACCACGACGATTGATTCAATCGTTCGCAAGGTTTTGAATGTCTTGTAGCGCTTGTTTATCTCGTCGTCATTCAGGCTTTGTAAGGGAATTTGAAGTCCGTAGGCGCCGCCATCGACTTTTTTCAGATCGTAGTAGTAATTGAAGCCTTGATGGTAGATCCCTTTCAGCTTCATCGATTTCAGTTGTTGAGCTGTCGAAAGGGTGGCAACCAGAGTGAAATGGGCTAACAATGCGATTTTAATCCTCATTGATTTGGAGATTTAGTAAAACAGATGAAGATTAGGATTCCATTCACTATGAAGGTATATCATTTTTTTATTTTTCTTATCGCCTTGTGCGGCTGCGGCGACAGTGATGAGGTTAGAATGCAAAAGTTTCTGCTAAAAGGCAACATTGCGCTGAAAGAGCATAACCAGGAGCAGGCAGCTGACTATTTTAAAGAAGCATTGAAGATTGATCCATGCTTCGCCGATGCGTTGAATAACCTTGGTACCGCCAAATTCCAGCAGCAACATTGGCACGAAGCAGCGTCCTACTATACCAAGGCAATCGCATGCCGACCAGGATTTATCGATCCGTACATAAACAGGGCTAACAGCTACTATGAGTTGAAGGAATATTTCAATGCTCAGAAGGATATCAAGTTTGTTCTTTCCAAAAAGCCCGACACGTCAGTAGGATATTTTTTGCAAGGC
Organism: Cyclobacteriaceae bacterium; assembly: GCA_044223825.1. Lineage (GTDB taxonomy): Bacteria > Bacteroidota > Bacteroidia > Cytophagales > Cyclobacteriaceae > ELB16-189. The sequence continues at coordinate 170,097 of JBGALO010000008.1, forward strand.
CTGGTTGCCACGAAAATGCGTGACTTCAAATTTGCTGTTCAGTCTTTTGATCGGGCCCTGGAGCTAGATCCTGACAATGTGGATTTTCGCGTGAACCGGGCGACTGTAAATTATTATATGCACGAGTTTGACGAGGCAGATAAAGATATCGCGATCGCTGCGAAGCTCAACCCCGACGAGCCGAATATTTATAATACGAGATCGATGCTTGCTTTGAGTCGTGGCAACCTTGACAACGCATTTGCTGACGTACAGAAGGCTCTGCAACTGTCGCCTAATCATCCCTATTTTCTTAATAACCGCGGCTTTATTTATTTGCAACAAAATAAGTTACCTGAGGCCTTGAAAGATATAGATCAAAGTATACTTCTTGATCCTGACAACGGGTGGGCATACAGGAATAAGGGCATTTATCGTTTAATGTCCGGAGACTATGTCAACGCGATCAGGTTGTTGAATCAGGCGCTCCGCATGGATTCGTTTATTGACAAGATCCATTTTTATTTGGGAATGGCCTACGCAAAGGACGGACAGAAGAAAATGGCGTGTGAAGAGTTTACGAAATCCGAAAGGATGGGTGATAAGATGGTACCCGCTGAGTGGCTGAAGGCATGTCGATAGATTTCAACACGTTTGTTTCCCGGCTTTCGACGCGCCTCGATTTGCCGTTGCCCGGACCCGTTGCCCATGAGCCTATGCGGGCAACCCCCGCCGGTAATTTGAAGCCGGAATTTCAGCATAAACTTCCTCCCAAGCCCGGGAGCGTTCTCATCTTACTCTATCCGCAGGAAGGAAGGATAAAATTTCCACTTACAAAGCGAGCAGAATACAATGGTGCACATAGTGGCCAGGTGAGTTTTCCTGGAGGCAAGTCGGAAGGTGAAGAGTCGCGCACGGAGACAGCTTTGCGTGAAGGGGAAGAGGAGATTGGAATAAACCGCGGTGAAATCAAGGTGATCGGAAAGCTCAGTGAGTTTTTCGTGATCCCTAGTAATTTCATTATTACACCGATTGTCGCGTATCAAACTTCAAGGCCAGTCTTTCGACCAGACCCTTTCGAGGTTGTGCGGATCCTCGAAGCCAATGTCGAAGATATTCTCGACGAAGCATCAATTCATGTCCGCGAGATTACCGCGGCAAAAGTCTATCAGCTTATCGCCCCGCATTTTATGGTTGATAACGAAATTGTGTGGGGCGCAACAGCGATGATGCTGAATGAATTCCGTTTAGTAGTCAAGGACATTCTCTGAACTAATGGCCTTTGCCCGATCGAGCACGGGCGAGAGTTCAGGGTTCAAGGTTCAAGGTTTAAAGTTCAAGCAGGCGCGCCGAACGCGTGTCGCTAGAACTTTACGGTGGTGCAAGCGATGGGCGTGGTCGAGTTTTAAGACTTATGCGCAAATAAAAAAGGCAACCCAGTTAATGAGTTGCCTTTCATAGTTTTAATGAAGTCTATTTCTTCTTCTTGGCTGCCTTTTTCTTAGCTACCTTTTTTGCAGGCTTCTTCTTAGCTGCCTTGACAACTTTCTTTTTGGCTGCTTTACGCACAACTTTTTTCGCTGCCTTCTTTTTGGCAACCTTAGCTGGCTTCTTTTTAGCTACTTTCTTTGCTGCCATAGGTGCAGCGGTTTTAGCGCGCTCAGCAATTTGTTTGGCCATCAGATTTAACGCTGAACCTGCCCTGAACCAGCCGATCTGACCAGCATTATAGGTGTGATTTACCTTGATCGTGTCTTTTGAACCATTTTTATGGTTCAGTACGATCGTCAGCTGCTTGTCGGGAGCGAACGAAGTAAGGTCTGTGAAATCGAACGTATCATCTTCCTGGATCTTATCGTAATCGGCTTCATTCGAGAACGTGATCGCCAGCATTCCCTGTTTCTTCAGGTTGGTCTCATGAATTCTGGCAAAAGATTTTACCAGAATAGCCTTGATCCCAAGGTGCCTTGGCTGCATGGCCGCATGCTCGCGCGATGAACCTTCGCCATAGTTTTGGTCTCCAACTACAATGGTACCCACGCCGGCGGCTTTATAAGCACGCTGCGTTGCCGGAACCGGACCGTACTGACCCGTCAACTCATTCTTTACGCTATCGGTCTTATCGTTGAAGAAGTTTGTCGCACCAGTCAGGGTATTATCGGAAATGTTGTCAAGATGTCCTCTAAAGCGCAACCACGGACCTGCCATGGAGATGTGGTCAGTTGTACACTTTCCTTTTGCTTTGATCAGCAGTTTTAAACCTGTCCAATTCTTACCATCCCAGGGTGCGAAAGGACTCAATGCCTGAAGTCGTTTTGACTTCGGATCGATCTTCACCTGCACTTTGCTGCCGTCTTTTGCCGGAGCAATAAAGCCCGGATCCTTGACATCAAATCCTTTTGGAGGGAATTCAACTCCTTTTGGTTCATCGAGGCGTACAGCGACGCCGTCTTCATTCATCAACGTGTCCTTCAGGGGATTGAAGGTCAGATCTCCCGCGATGGCAAATGCAGTCGTGATTTCAGGAGAGGCCACAAAGGCATGTGTATTGGGATTACCATCATTACGCTTGGCAAAGTTCCTGTTGAAGGAAGTGATGATGGAATTCTTTCTGTTCGGATCGTTTGTATGACGTGACCACTGGCCGATGCATGGGCCGCATGCGTTCGCAAGCACGACACCACCCATCTTTCCAAAGATGTCAAGGTAGCCATCACGATCTACCGTATATCGCACCTTTTCCGATCCTGGTGTGATCGTGAATTCAGCTTTTGCTTTGAGCTTTTTGTCAACAGCTTGTTTTGCTAGTGACGCTGAACGAGTGATGTCTTCGTATGATGAATTTGTGCATGAGCCGATAAGTCCGACTTCAAGCCTTTGCGGCCATCCATTGGTTCTCACCTCATTTGCAAATTGTGAAATCGGGATCGCACGGTCCGGTGTGAAAGGTCCGTTCACATGTGGTTCAAGCGTTGAGAGATCAATCTCGATCACTTCGTCAAAGTATTTCTTCGGGTCAGCATAAACTTCGGGATCACCGGTGAGATGCTCTTTCACCTTGTCAGCGAGCTTCGCAACCTCTGCACGATCAGTGCCTCTCAGATATTGCGCCATCTTCTCATCATATCCAAACGTCGACGTTGTGGCGCCGATCTCAGCACCCATGTTGCATATTGTTCCTTTGCCTGTGCAAGAAAGTGTCAGTGCGCCAGGACCAAAATATTCAACGATAGCGCCAGTTCCTCCCTTTACAGTGAGAATACCTGCAACTTTCAGAATTACATCTTTGGATGAAGTCCAGCCATTCAACTTTCCTGTGAGCTTTACACCTATGAGCTTGGGCCACTTCAGTTCCCAGGGCATGCCCGACATCACATCAACGGCATCGGCACCACCCACTCCGATGGCAACCATTCCAAGTCCGCCTGCATTAACTGTATGCGAATCAGTTCCAATCATCATTCCCCCGGGGAACGCATAATTTTCGAGCACCACCTGGTGAATAATACCGGCACCTGGTTTCCAAAATCCTATTCCATACTTGTTGGAAACAGATTCTAGGAAATTGAATACCTCACCGCTTGCTGTAATCGATTCGGCCAGGTCCTGTTTGGCGCCATTCTTGGCGAGGATCAGGTGATCGCAGTGTACAGTGGATGGTACCATAACTTTTGGTATTCCGCCTGACATAAATTGGAGCAACGCCATTTGCGCTGTTGCGTCCTGCATCGCCACTCGGTCGGGAGCAAAATCGACGTACGACTTCCCACGACCAAAAGCCTGAATTGACTGGCTTGAGTGGAGGTGGGAGTAGAGAATCTTCTCTGAAAGGGTAAGAGGTTTGCCAACAACTTTTCGGGCGGCGGCGATACGGCCTGGCATCGCGGCGTAAAAGGCCCGTATCATATCTAAGTCAAATACCATATGTAGTTAGGTTTCAAGGTTAGTTGAAGTGCTAAATCTACGACATCAATAGGGACCTTTACAAACCAAAAAAGGCCCCACGGGCCTGTTTTTGGATGAATTTTGACGTGCTTACGCGATCACCGGTTTACGGTCGGATACAATCAACATCTCACCGCCTGCGAAATGGGGACATCCATTAATACCGATAAGGCGACTGGGCGCTGTTAATAAAGTTCAAAAATTCACGCTTCACGTTTTGATCTTTAAACTTCCCGGAGAAATACGCACTGCCGGTCTTGCTGTTTGTATCGCCAACGCCACGCATTGCCACGCACATGTGATTTGCGTCTATGACCACACCGACATCGCCGGTTTGAAGCACTCTTTCTAATTCTTTTCCGATTTGAACGGTGAGCCTTTCCTGTACTTGCGGCCTGCGTGCGAAGTATTGCACAATGCGATTGATCTTCGACAATCCGATCACTTTTCCGGAAGAGAAGTATGCCACGTGCGCGCGTCCGTAGATAGGCACGAGGTGATGTTCACAATGCGAGTAGAACGTTATCTCTTTCTCTACCAGCATCTGATCATAATTGTATTTATTCTCGAAAAGTTTTGCCTGGGGGCGGTTCTTTGGATTCAAGCCGCTGAAAACTTCTTTCACATACATTTTTGCCACTCGCTTCGGGGTGCCACTCAGGCTGTCATCAGTGAGATCAAGGCCAAGGGTCTGCATGATTTCGCGCACATGCCCTTCGATCTTGTCGATCTTTTCTTCGTCGCTAAGATCAAATGCATCGTCACGCATCGGCGTGTTGAAGTTAACCGGGTCGGTGGTCTCGGCCGGCTCTTTATACGGCGGGATATTCAACAAAATTTCTTTCTGTCTCATACAGTTTAATTTTCAATTCAAATTTTGGATCTATCAGCTGCCGCAAGATTCTCCAGATGACAATAGCGATGTTTTCCGCAGTTGGATTCAGGGTCTTGAAGTAGGGAGTATCTAAATTAAGATTTTTATGGTCAAAATGTTTCAGGATGTTTTCTTTAATGAGATCACTCAGTTGTTTTAAATCGAAAACATATCCTGTTGTTAGATCGGGCTCACCCGTGATAGTTACAATTAATTCATAGTTGTGACCGTGAAAATTCGGGTTGTTGCACTTGCCGAACACTGCGTCATTTTTTTCATCACTCCAGTCTGGATTGAACAGACGGTGGGCCGCATTGAAGTGCTCGACTCGGGAAACAGAGATTCGCATGAAAAGTAAACAGAATGATCGCCAATTGGTTCCAAATGTAAGGCCGGCTATTGGAACTTTTATGGACGCCTGCCACGGTATTTCGCTTCAAATAGACTGGCATTCAGCATAATAAACCATATTACCGACTACATACCTTTCAATATTCTTTTAAGAAATCTTTTGTAATAGGCCGATATTTCCATAACGCGGTGGAATAAAAAAGGGGCCGAGGCCCCCGTTATAGTTTCTTTTAAAGATTGTTAACAATACTCGTCAAACACTTCCACGAGATGCTCGCCGATCATCTGCGCATTTCTGCCTTCGATGTGGTGTCGCTCAACAAAGTGCAATAACTCACCATCTTTAAACAGCGCAATGGAAGGTGAAGAAGGGGGGTAGGGCATTGTAAGCTGTCTCGCTTTAGAAACGGCCTCGGTATCTACTCCAGCAAAAACTGTTGCCAGGTGATCAGGTTTCTTCGAACTGTTTTGTAATGCCCACTTAACCCCTGGTCGTGCGGCGCCGGCAGCGCAGCCACAAACCGAGTTGATCACCAATAAGGTTGTTCCCTTGCCATCCTTTATTGACTTTTCCACCTCTGCAGGTGTTTTTAATTCTTTAAATCCAGCGCTGGTCAGATCCGTTCTCATGGGTGCCACCAGCTGTTCAGGATACATGCTCATAATTGTAAATTTTAGAGGTTTAGCCTCAGGTTAGTATAACAAAATTAAAGAAATCCAAGTTCAAGTTTGGCAGCCTCACTCATCATGTCCTGCGAATAAGGTGGTTCCCATGTGATTTCCACCTTCACGTCATTAACCCCGCTGATTGCCTTCACCTTCTGCTCAACCTCCGCGGGGATCGCCTCAGCAGAAGGGCAGGAAGGAGATGTTAACGTCATTAAAATGTGAACATTATTAATCGGGTACACGCTGATTTCGTAGATAAGCCCGAGCTCATAGATGTCAACCGGTATTTCGGGGTCGTACACAGTTTTCAGCGCTGCCATGATCTTGTCACGGAGATCCGGAATCTCAAGGACCGGTTTCGCTTCTGTATTTTGTTCCATCTCGCTCATGCCGAAATTTTTGATTTGGTCTGGAACGCGACGGCGTAGATCTTCATCTGCTTGATCATGGCAGCAAAACCGTTTGATCGTTGTGTGCCAATGAATCGGTCCATCCCGATTTTTTGCATAAAATTAAGCTCGGCATCCAGTACTTCTTCCGGAGTGTGTCCATTAAAAATACGGATCAACAAACTGACAAGCCCTTTTGTAATTGCAGTGTTGCTGTCGGCTGAATAGAAGAGGCGGTCATGTTTTAATTCTGCCGTAAGCCAGACTTTCGATTGACACCCTTTTACCACGTTTTCTTCAACCTTATCGGCTTCCGGCATTATTGGCAATTTTTGACCCAACTCCATCAGGTACATGACGGACATTTCCAGGTCTCCGTCCAGCAGGGAGAATTCGTTGATGATTTCGCTTTGTGTCTCCTGAATCGTCATTTAAGTAACCGGATTACGCGATCGACACCTTCTACCAGTTTGTCAACCTCTTCTTTTGTGTTGTAAACAGCAAATGATGCCCTGACAGTTCCTTCAATCCCGAAGCTATCCATCAGGGGCTGACAACAATGATGGCCCGTCCTTACAGCCACGCCCCTGGCATCCAGCATCTGTCCAACATCGAATGGGTGTATTCCATCAATCAGGAAAGACTGTACACTTACTTTGTTTCTTGCTGTGCCCACCAATCTAAGACCCTTCAAGACAGATAAGCCTTTTATTGCATGTTCCAATAACGTGTGCTCATGTGCGGCAATTGTTGACTTGCCGATGCTGTTGATAAAGTCGAATGCCCATTTATACGCCACGACATCTCCTATATTTGGTGTACCTGCTTCGAACTTGTAGGGGACGTCATTATAAGTTGTCTTATTAAACGCGACGTTCTTAATCATTTCTCCGCCACCCATGTAAGGAGGCATTTTCTCCAGCAAGGTCTGCTTGCCATAGAGAAAACCAACACCAGTGGGTCCGTACATCTTGTGGCCTGAGACGCAATAAAAATCACAATCAAGCTCCTGTACGTCGATAGGAAGATGCGCAGCTGCCTGTGCCCCGTCAATCAACACCACAGCCCCTGCAGCATGAGCTTTTGATATGATCTGTTGTATCGGATTGATGGTGCCGAGACTATTCGATGCATGATTGATCGACACCATTGCTGTCCGTGGACCGATCACTTTATCAAACGATTCCAGATCAAGCTCTCCTGACGGAAGAACCGGGATCGTTCTTATAACGCATTTTTTTTCCTCGCAAAGAAGTTGCCAGGGAACGATGTTGGAGTGATGCTCCAGACCAGACAACACAATTTCATCGCCGGCTTTCAGAAATGCCCTTCCGTAGGATGAGGCGACGAGGTTAATGGCTTCGGTGACGCCGCGAACAAAAATGATCTCTGTAGGATTAGCCGCATTGATGAAACGTTGCGCTGCAACTCTTGTTTCTTCAAACGCGCGTGTTGCCTTTTCCGCCAGCGTATGAATGCCGCGGTGGATGTTCGCGTTATACCCGCTATAATAATCAACCAAAGCCTGAATGACCGACTGTGGCTTTTGCGATGTTGCAGCGTTATCGAAATAAACTAGGTTGTGTCCGTTTACTTTTTGATCGAGGATGGGAAATTGTGCACGGATCGCTTCCACATCCAACTGCGTGCCGATGGTTGCCGAAACTTCCATGGGTTAAGACTCGCGCTGGAGCTTACCAGCAATGATCTCGGAAACGAAGTTTTGAACAATGGGGTCTTTCATGGACGCTAGTGTCTCGTTCGCAAAAGCCGACAGCATCATTCCCTTTGCGAGCGACTTGGGGATGCCCCGTGATTGGAGATAGAACAATGCCTCTTCATCGAGTTGACCCGTTGTGCATCCATGAGAACATTTTACATCATCGGCCCAGATTTCCAGCTGCGGTTTTGTATTCACTGTCGCGCTTTCGCTCAATAAAAGGTTTCTGTTCGACTGAAAAGCATTTGTTTTCTGCGCGTCAGGACGTACATAGATCTTTCCATTGAAAATTCCTTTGGAATTCCCCTCCATTACTCCCTTATACAATTCATTGCTATTGGAGTTCGGCTGCCGGTGATCGACTGTTGTGTGACTATCAGCAATCGTGTTTTTCGATAGGAGATATAAGCCAAACAAATGTGCATCAACACCCTGACCGTCGATGATCACCGTCAGGTTATTTCTCACAAGCTGTCCGTCAAAAGTGAATGTATAACACGCCGCCCTTGATGCGTTCGAGAGAATCACGGTGGCGTTGTTCACGAGAATATCACTTTGCGAATGTTGAATGCAGGCATATTCCAGCCCCGCATTTGGTCCAACAGAAATAAAAGAGTGCTTGTTGTTGAAGTAGGAAATATTGGTGTTCGCACTGGTGTATTCAACCAAGGATACCCGGCTATTTTCTCCTGTAACCAGTCGCCAGCGAGGATTAGCAAATGTGAATCCATTGGCGTCAAAATGATAAACGATTGAGATTGGATTTGAAACCGTGATACCCCGGCCAACTGAAATCTCGATTTCTTCTTTTGCGAAAGCACCATTCAAGAGACTAAACCGATCCGCGTCAGTCGGAGTGCTGTCCAGAGTTTTCCTTGAAACGATTACCTCTTTATCTAAGATCTGTGAGTGCTCCGGTGCATAGATCCCGTTGACGAATACGATTAGGTTACATTTCAACTGAGGTATAAGTCTAACATCCGTCGTTAAATGTGCTGAATCTGGCAGGGGAGTTTGGAAAGCCTTTTCAAGAACCCTTGTTATGGGTGTGTACTTGTATTCTTCAGTTTTTGAATTTGGAAGCCCCTGACTCACGAATGCTTCCATGAACCGTTTGTTCACGGATGAAGCACCGAGACCTTGTTCACGGAACGTTTTTTCGATCTCTTCGGCGAGATTTCTTTTTTCAGTTGTTGTCGTGATGGCCACGTTATGCGAGGGCTAATTCGTCTTTGATCCAGTCATATCCTTTCGCCTCCAGCTCCAGCGCCAGCTCTTTCGTGCCAGACTTGACGATCTTTCCTTTGTACAGCACATGCACAAAATCAGGAACGATGTGCTCGAGCAAGCGCTGATAGTGTGTGACTACAATCGTCGCGTTGTTTTTTGAGCGGAGCTTATTTACACCATTCGCGACGATACGCAACGCGTCGATGTCGAGACCAGAATCTGTTTCGTCAAGAATCGCGAGTCGTGGTTCGAGCATTGCCATCTGGAAAACTTCATTTCGTTTTTTTTCGCCGCCGGAAAACCCTTCGTTCAACGCACGATTCAATAACGCCTGATCGATTTCAACGAGTTTCATTTTCTCCTTCATCAACTGCAGGAATGAAACGGCGTCAAGCACTTGTTGTCCGCGATGTTCCCGGATTTTGTTGAGCGCTGTCTTCATGAAGTTGATCGTGCTAACACCAGGTATTTCTACCGGGTATTGAAATGCCAGGAAAACACCTTCCTGTGCTCTTTCTTCGGGTTCCATTTCAAGGAGGTTCTTCCCAAGAAATTCTACTTCACCGTCAGTTACCACGTATTCTTCACGGCCGGCAAGAACTGATGCGAGGGTACTCTTTCCTGATCCATTCGGCCCCATGATGGCATGTACTTCGCCGGGCTTCACCTCAAGGTTAATACCGTTGAGGATTTGCTTGTCTTCAATACCGGCTTTTAAGTTTTTTATTTTTAGCATACTACAGATTCCAATCTTAACCTACGCTGCCTTCGAGTGTCAACGCCAATAGTTTTTGTGCCTCGACGGCAAATTCCATGGGCAATTGGCTCAGCACTTCTTTGGCGTATCCATTCACGATCAACGCTACTGCGGCTTCCTCGTCGATCCCGCGCTGCCGACAATAAAATATTTGATCTTCTCCGATCTTCGACGTTGTCGCTTCATGTTCAACTTTCGCAGAACTGTTTTCGACATCGATGTAGGGAAAAGTGTGGGCGCCGCACTTGTCACCCATAAGCAATGAATCGCATTGTGAAAAGTTGCGGGCGTTTTCCGCTCTTCTCAGAATGTGAACTTGTCCGCGATAACTGTTTTGTGATTTACCGGCAGAGATTCCTTTTGAAACAATCCGTGAGCGTGTGCCCTTACCGATGTGGATCATCTTGGTTCCTGTATCTGCCTGCTGATAGTTATTCGTTACCGCGACGGAATAGAATTCGCCTATCGAGTGATCTCCTTTCAGCACGCATGATGGATACTTCCAGGTAATTGCAGATCCGGTTTCTACTTGTGTCCAACTAATCTTGGAATGATCGCCAGCACAAAGGCCGCGTTTGGTGACAAAATTATAGATGCCGCCGACGCCTTCTTTATTCCCAGGATACCAGTTTTGAACTGTTGAGTATTTGATCTCAGCATTATTCATTGCATACAGTTCGACCACTGCAGCATGAAGCTGATTTTCATCGCGCATAGGAGCGGTGCAACCTTCCAGGTAACTCACATAGCTTCCTTCGTCTGCCACGATAAGCGTCCTTTCAAACTGTCCGGTATTCGCCGCGTTGATTCTGAAATAAGTCGAAAGCTCCATCGGGCAACGAACGCCTTTCGGGATGTAGCAAAATGAGCCATCGGAAAATACGGCCGAGTTGAGCGCGGCAAAATAATTGTCATTGGCCGGCACCACTGAACCGAGGTATTTTTTTACAAGATCAGGATGCTCCCTCACTGCTTCGCTGAAAGAGCAGAAGACAATTCCCAGCTCAGCCAGCTTGTCTTTGAAAGTTGTTGCCACCGACACACTATCGAACACAGCATCCACTGCGATACCAGTGAGTCGTTTTTGCTCTGTGAGCGATATCCCGAGCTTTTCAAAAGTTTTCAGAAGTTCAGGATCTACATCTTCCAGGCTTTTCGGAACCACTTTCTGCTTCGGCGCAGAGTAATATATAATGTCCTGGTAGTTAATTTTTGGATAGGTGACGTTGGGCCAGGTCGGCTCCTTCATTTTCGTCCAATTGCGGTAGGCGTTGAGGCGCCATTCGAGGAGCCATTCCGGCTCGTTTTTTCTGGCTGAGATAAAGCGTACAATTTCCTCGTTCAGGCCCTTTGGGGCAGAGTCGGTCTCCATATTCACGGCCCATCCGTGCTCGTACTCTTTGGAGGTGATCTCTTCGAGGAACTGGTTGTCCTTACTCATTAGCCGTATTTAGACTTAGTTTAAATAGAGGTCAAAACTATTAACAAAAATCGGCTTTTAAGGTTCTCCGGCCAATAATTATTGGGCCAGGATCACACTCCGGTCGAGGCTTTCTTCAAGCGAAATCATGGTTTCCGTCCGCTCTATCCCTTCAACCTGCTGCATTTTGTCATGAAGGACCTCCTTGAGGTGATTTGTGTCACGACAATGGATTTTTACAAACATTGAGTAGTTGCCAGTGGTGTAGTGGATATTGGTGATCTCTGGAATTTGCTTCAGTTTTTCCAATACTTGTTCGTATAAAGCACTCTTTTCCAGATAGATACCAATGAATGCCGTTATGTCAAACCCAAGTTTTGCGTAGTTGATCCGGAGCGTAGTTTTCTCAACAATTCCAGCCTCCTGCATCTTGTTCATCCGTACATGCACTGTTCCTTGTGAAACAAATACCTTCTTTGCGACCTCTGTATAGGGTTTTTTCGCATCCTGAATCAGGATCTCGAGAATCCTAAGGTCTGTATTGTCAATTTCATAATTATCGGGCTTTTCCATAACATCGGTTTTAAATATTTACATAATTATGACTAAAATATTAAAAATAATGTAAATTAATAGCTATTATATTGATTGCAATACTAGTGATGGCGTTACTTTGTTACATCAGATTCAATACGAGGCGTGACTCGATAGAAGGTTGGGAACAGGCGCCAGGCTGAATTGAAAATTGTAGGGTGTTGAAATTGGCAGACATGCCCTCCTGTCTCGAGGGTGGGGAAAAAGGGACAAACGCAGAATAATTGGGTTGACCACTAAAGCCCGATGTAAAAGTTGGGATTGTTCTGCAGCTAACCTCCCCGTGAAGGTTCGAGCCCTTCCTCTACAGCGCATCAGTAAAGGCCCTCCGATTCCGATAGCTATCGGGATGGAGGGTTTACTTTTAATACTCACCTCTTTTAATACCAGCGATTGTTAGCCATCTTCGTGATCTATGGCAAATAATTTCCCCTGGTTCAAACACTACCCCGAAGGCATACCGCATGAAATTGGTCCGCTCGAGTACAACTCCCTTGTTGAACTCTTCGAAGTGGCCAGCAAGAAGTTCGGCGACCAAATTGCATTCGACAATCTTGGAGCAACGATAACGTATCGCGAAGTAGATCGTCTTTCCACAGCTTTCGGCGCTTACCTCCAAAAGCAACTTGGTTTGAAGAAAGGTGACCGCATTGCGATTCAGATGCCGAACCTGCTGCAATTTCCTGTGGCGTTTGTTGGAGCCATGAAGGCAGGACTCATCGTCGTTGCAACGAACCCCCTTTATACGCCGCGCGAGATGGAGCATCAGTTTAAAGATTCCGGCATCTCTGCGATATTGATTCTTGACAACTTCGCATCCAATCTCGAAGCTATCGCGGGTAAGATTCCGGCGAAGCACATCATTGTCACACGCATGGGCGATATGATGGGACTGGTGAAAGGTGCGCTTGTGAATTTCATTGTGAAGTCGGTGAAGAAGATGGTGCCGGCCTATCACATTCCTAATACAATTTCATTTAAGGAAGTAATCAGTAAGGGGTCAAAACTTACACTAGATAAGCCAAAGATCGACCTCGAGGATCTGGTGTTACTTCAATACACCGGTGGCACGACGGGGGTAGCCAAAGGCGCGCAACTTTCGCATCGCAATATCATCGCGCATAATATGATGATCACGCATTGGTTCAAGCCATACCTCAATGCGACAAAAGACAACATTATGATTACGGCGTTGCCCATGTATCACATTTTTGGACTCACAGTGAATGGCGCGTTGATGTATTCAACAGGGGTGAAGAACGTGTTGATCACGAACCCGCGCGATATTCCGGGATTCGTTAAGGAACTAAAGAAACATAAATTCACAATCCTCACAGGTGTCAATACCTTGTTCAATGGATTGATGAATAATCCAGACTTTAAGGATGTTGACTTCAGCCATTTGCATGGCGCTGTAGCGGGTGCGATGGCTGTTCAGGATGCTGTCGCCGATCGCTGGGAGAAAATCACCAAAACTCAGATCGTGGAGGGGTATGGGTTGAGCGAGACGTCGCCGGTTCTATGTTGTAACCCGTTGGACGGAAAGCACAAGCGTGGCACCATTGGATTGCCAATGCCGAGCACCGAGGTTGGAATCTTTGATGATGACGGCAATCAACTTGAACAGGGACAAACCGGAGAGATTTGCGCGCGCGGGCCTCAGGTGATGCGTGGCTATTGGCAAAACGCAAACGAAGGAGTGTTCTTCCATAAGGAATGGTTCCGCACGGGCGATATTGGCATCATGGATACCGACGGTTTTTTCAAGATTGTCGATCGGAAGAAAGATATGATCAAGGTCTCCGGTTTTAATGTGTATCCCAATGAAATCGAGAATGTGCTGGCGTCCAACCCTAAGGTATTGGAGGTAGCAGCAATCGGTGTGGCGGACCCAAAGTCGGGAGAGGTTATAAAAGTATTTGTTGTGAAACGGGATCAGAGTTTATCAGAAAATGAACTGAGGGCCTTTTCACATGCAAACCTCACGAACTATAAAGTGCCGAAGTATTTTGAGTTTCGAACTGAACTTCCAAAGACTAACGTTGGTAAGATCCTGAGAAGGGCCTTAAAAGAACAGGAGAGTGCTAAAGCAACGCAGGCGGCATAAATTGTACTGCGAGAGGTATTTCTGTAATTCTTTCAGCGATAATTTGCATTTAAATTCGCGCAATTAATTCTCGGAATTTTGCCACTGATTGCACTGATGTTCGCAGATCTTTTGAGAGAAACTTGTACGCGCAAAGGGAAGCGATTACCGAGGGTAAAAAGTCCTATGTTTCGTTGTTGTTCATTATTTTTTCATCGGTGTTAATCCGTGCTATCCGTGGCAGCCATTGTATTCGTTAAATTGATCACCTTCTAAAATCTTACCATGAAATTTATCTTACCCTGCTTCCTTTTTTGTTCTGTTGCCCTGTTGTCATTCAAAGCTGATCGATATGATTTTGATGATAACGCGGCTGACTCACTCCGTTACCCTGAAGAAAAGCATCTCACAAACATGCGTCAGCTCACTTTCGGTGCTGACAATGCCGAAGCCTATTGGAGCTTCGATGGAATGAATGTCAGCTTTCAATCAAACAACAAAAAATGGGGATTGAACTGTGACCAGATATTCTACCTGCCTGTTCAGGGAATGTCTTTGAAAGATGGAAGTAAGCCTCAACTGATCAGCACTGGACAGGGAAGGACTACGTGTTCGTTCTTCATGCCTGACGGTAAGAATATTTTGTTTGCATCAACGCACTTGGGCGGAAAAGATTGTCCACCGGAGCCCGAACGCAAGCCAGGCGGAAAATACTTGTGGCCCATCTACGACACCTACGACATCTTCGTCGCTGACCTTAAAGGAAAGATTGTAAAACAGCTTACCAATACGCCTGGTTATGACGCTGAAGCAACCATTTCTCCCAAGAAGGACAAGATTGTTTTTACGTCTACACGGAATGGCGACCTGGACTTATATGTGATGGATATCGACGGAAAAAATGTGAAGCAGATTACAAACGAATTGGGTTATGACGGCGGCGCATTCTTTTCGCCAGATGGAAAGAAAATTGTATTCAGAGCATCTCGTTTCAAAACAGAGGAGCAGAAGAAGGAATATCAGGACTACCTAAAACAGGGTCTCGTGGCGCCTACAGCAATGGAAATCTTTGTTTGCAACGTCGATGGATCCGGATTGAAACAAATCACCAACCTTGGAAAAGCAAACTGGGCACCTTTCTATCATCCTAACGGAAAGAAGATCATCTTCAGTTCAAATCACAAAGGAACGCGAGGATTTGAGTTCAACCTTTTCATGATCAATGAGGACGGAAGCGGACTCGAGCAGATCACCTATGATAAAGTGTTTGATTCTTTCCCGATGTTCTCTCCGGATGGCAAGAGGATAATTTTCTCATCGAACCGTAACAACGGCGGCACGCGCGACACCAATTTGTTCGTTGCAGATTGGGTGGATTAAAAAAGCTCAGGCGAGTTCCACGTGCCCACAATACACGGATTAGTGCGCTAGGTTGTTGGACCTATTTTTTCCTCCCGCAGATCGCGCCGATCCCGCAGATTTTCTTTTTTTTGCCTGGAAAGGAATTATCTGCGCGATCTGTGAGATCTGCGGGAGAAGAAATTCAATACAAATTATAGGGCATTCTATCCAAACAGCCACTCGAGCCCGAAATACTTATCTGTGATCACCAGGATTGACATGATCGTCAATACGATCGGGCAAAACCAAGAAATCGAAAAATTAAGAAAACCCTGGATGAAAGAACCGGCGTATCCGGGGCTTCCGATGAGAAGTTCTTCATTCATGTTATGAAGTTTCCACTTGTACCTGATGAAGAAACACATGATGCATCCACCAGTGACGAGCATGATATCGCAGAGGTCTGCTACAAAAGATAGAAAATCCGGTGAATTGTGAAGTGGCAACTTGTTAAGGAAAGGGACGACGCCCTGGCTGAACATGCTCGGAAGTCCCAGGATAAATATCAGGCCTGCCATTCCCCAAACGACGGCCTTGCGCGACCATTTTTTCTGATCGACGAAGTAGGCCACTGGAACTTCCAGTAGAGAAATTGTTGACGTAAGCGCTGCGAAGCAGATCAACAAGAAAAATGAACCGCCGACCACGCGTCCTGCGATGGGTCCCATGCTTTGAAATGCTTGTGTAAGCACGATGAAAATGAGGGGAGGACCTTCCGTGGGTTTTGCGCCGAGTGAGAACACAAGTGGAAACACCATTAGACCCGCGAGGAATGCCACAGATGTGTCAGCCAATGAAATAATAGCGGCAGACTTAACAATGTTTTGATCTTTGGTAACGTAAGATCCATAGGTTATGAGGCATCCCATCCCCAGCGAAAGGGAAAAGAAAGCCTGGCGCAATGCGTCAAAAATTGTTCTCGAAGTAATTTCGTCGAGATTTGGAACGAGATAAAACTTAACTCCTTCCATTGCATTTGGAAGCGTCAGGCTGTACACAATAAGACCGATCAGAATAAGATAAAGTCCAGGCATCATGATCTTGTTGGCCGCTTCGATACCCTTTGCAATTCCCTGCGCCACGATGTAGGCTGTTATAATCATGAATGACAATGAAAAGATGAACAGTCTTCCTGTTGAGTTAACATACTCTCCGAAAAAAGTGCCGAGATCAGGATGTGTCAATAGTGTCCCAAACGACAACTCGGTGAAGTAGCCAAATGCCCATCCTGCGACAACGTTGTAATAGGATAGGATGAGAACGCCGGCAAGAATTCCGTAAAGGCCAAGATAGCCCCACGCACCACCGCCGAGTTTTTGATACGATCCATACGCGTCGCTGCCTGCCTTTCTTCCAATCGAGATTTCACCGACCATTACAGGAAAGCACAGTCCTAACACACACAGCAGGTAGATGAGTAAGAACCCTGCACCTCCGTTTGTTCCGGCGAGATAGGGGAAGCGCCAGATGTTGCCAAGTCCGACGGCGGAGCCTGCAGCTGCGAGAATGAAACCTATTCGAGTCGAGAAGTTACCTCTGTTGGACATGATAGAGTTGGGTTAGGCGGCAAAATAGACCTTAAACTAAAATTATCAAAAAACCGTTTTGTGAGTTACCTTAAATTAGTTGGGTGCTCTCCATGATGGTTCTTGGAAGAATCTTAAATTTGAGTGCCCCATTTTTTTAACTCTATGGATGAGATAAAGAAGATCACAACACAGGAAAAGGCACTTCAGATCAACCTGAGTAAATCTATTTACGGCTCTTTCGCAGAGATCGGAGCGGGCCAGGAAGTGGCTGCAAATTTTTTCAAAGTCGGGGGTGCGTCAGGTACAATCGCCAAGACTATTTCTGCCTACGACATGAAGTTCTCTGATGCGATTTATGGGCAGGGAGAACGGTATGTTTGTGAAGACCGGCTTCTCAAGATGCTCGAAAAGGAGTATCATCTTCTACAAGAGCGCCTGCCACACCGTGCTGAACAGGTTAAATTTTTTGCATTTGCTGACACGGTCGAGGTTCTCAATTATGAGCGTACAAACCAGGGACATGGATGGGTGGGGTTGCGGTTTCAGACGCGCCCAAAAGGAGAGTATAATGATTGCGTGATCCATGTTAAGATGCACGACAACGATCCACTGCAGCAACAAGTTGCCATAGGGGTTGTGGGTGTGAATCTGCTTTTTGCCTGCATGTTCCTGCGGGATCCCGAAGAGATACTGCTTTCGTTGATCGACGGACTTACTACCAGGCGGATCGAGATCGATACATTCCGGTTGACAGGTCCCGATTTCAAACACATAGACAACCGCCTGATGGCTTTAAAGCTTGTGAAGAACGGGCTTACGAAGGCCGCAATGTTTGGCCCTGATGGAAATGTCATGTTGCCTTCCGAGGTGCTTTACAAAAAGAATGTGCTGGTTTTGCGCGGAAGATTCCGTCCAGTAACGCATGTCAACGTCGACATGTTGCTGACGTCGCGAAGGCATTTCAAATCCGAGCCAGACGTAGACAAATCGAAGATCGTAATGCTGAGCGAGTTGACGCTTACAGACCTCGGCGCCGATGGCAAGATTGACGAAAAGGATTTTCTGTATCGCGCGGATATAATTTGCTCATTGGGGCAAACCGTGCTCGTGTCCAATTATTTTGAATACTATCGCCTGGTCGAATATTTATCCCGTGCAACCAAAGGAAATAAGATCGGGATCATCATGGGTATCTATGCGCTGCAAAAAGTATTCGAGGAAAAGACATACGACAATCTTAGGGGAGGTCTTCTTGAAAGCTTTGCATCGTTGTTTGGGACCAATGTAAAACTTTACATCTATCCTGCGTGGAAGAAAAATTCACATGAACTTTTCACGCTGAAGGATTTTGAAGAGCAACTTCCTGCCAATACAAAGAATCTTTTCAGGTATCTGATGGACAACAATAAACTGGAGGATATTCAGGATGCAAATGTTGGCAACCTGCACATCATCTCAGACAATGTTCTTGCCATGATCAGAAAAGGGGAGATCGGATGGGAAAAATTTGTTCCACACAAAGTGGAGTCTGCGATCAAGGAACATGGATTGTTTGACTATCCCTATCAAAAGGATTCGCAGGACCTCGCTACTGCTGTCGCGAGCAAGTAATCTTGTTTTATTTCCTGGGCGACTTTGATTCGGTGGCTTCTTCTGCCCTCAATCTTTCGAAGTAAGCTTTCGCTTCTGCCATCACTTTTGGAGCAAGCACAAATCCGGATACCATCGTTGGAACTGCCATCAGCGCATAGGCGATATCGATGATATTCATAACATCGGTCATGGAGGCAACAGCCCCAATAACAATTGTTGAAAGATAGAACCAGTCGTAATACCGAGATGCTTTAACTCCGACAAGGAACGAGATTGCCTTTCCTCCATAATAGGAGTAGGAGAAAAGCGAAGTGATCGCGAAAAAGAAAGCGCATAGCAGCAGGAGGTATCTTCCAGTCTCTCCCAATGAACTCTGGAAAGCATTGGCTGTAAGAGAAACCCCATTTGCCTCGGAAGTCTGCCATACGCCGGTGACGAGTATTGCAAGCGCTGTAAGTGTGCAAACCAGCAACGTGTCGATTGCGGGACTGAGCATTGATACCAGCCCTTCACGAATTGGTTGTGTGCTTTGTGAAGCGCCGAGGGCCATAGGTGCAGTCCCGATTCCGGCTTCGTTCGAGAACGATGCCCTTCGTACACCGGCTACGATCAGACCACCAACAATTCCACCAAGTGCCGGCTCACCGCGATAGTTGTTCGCGGCAAATGCATCGGTGATAATCATCCACAAGTAATGAGGTACGCTGCTGATGTTGACAATGAGAATGCCAAGAACGGAGATAAAATAAATGATGATCATGAGTGGCACCATTTTCCCGGCCCAGCTTCCGATCCGCTGAATGCCGCCGATGATGACGATCGCTGAAATGATGGTGAGAATGATTCCAATAATGAATTTCAATGTATTGATTTCAAACCCCAAAAAAGAAAAAGACCACGACCTTGCTTCGGGAGAACTGATTCCGATGTCGATGATCGCCTGTGTGAGTTGATTTGCCTGGAAGATCGGAAGGCAACCAACCATACAGCACACGCAAAAAAGAACAGCCAGCGGCATCCATGCTTTTCCCAGCGCCTCGCGAATGACATACATCGGCCCGCCCTGGATGACACCCGCGGAATCTTTACCACGATACATCACAGAAAGCGTAGACGTGAAAAAATTTGTAGACATACCGACGAATGCGGTTACCCACATCCAGAACAATGCACCGGGTCCACCAATGCTGATAGCGGCAGCAACACCTGCAATATTTCCCATTCCAACGGTGGACGCCAGAGCCGTTGACAACGCTTCATATGGACTAATTTGTCCTGGATCATTTGGATTGTGATACTTTCCGCGGAGAATTGCTATGCTGTGATAGAAATATTTGTAGTGAATAAACCGCGAGTAAAAGAAAAAAAAGACACCACCTAATATTAACAAGAATAGTACAGGAGTCCAGACGCCGTTAGCGATTGTGTTGATTAGTTCACTCATGTCGGCAAAGTAGTGAAAAGTAGTCGGTAATCTGTCCCGATCCCGATCCCGATAGCTATCGGGACTATCGGGACTGCTTACTGCCGACTGCTTACTGCCTACTGCCTACTGCTTACTGCCTACTGATTTTACCGGTTACTCACCGCCGCCCACGTGGACAGATGCCACAGTATGCGTGACCCGACATTTGCATCCCAATCATCATCAGAACCCGGTGCTACTTCGCAAAGATCAAACCCGATGATTCGTCTTTTACTTTTCACAACGGCGCGTATGAGTGCGGTTGCCAAATAAAAATCCAGGCCGCCCGGCACGGGTGTACCCGTGTGTGGGCACAACTTTGGATCGAGTCCATCGATATCAAAACTGATGTAAACTTTCTCCGGCAAATCACGAATCATTTGTTCGCATAATGCATCGCGCGTAGTTCTCGCCATTGCGTTCTGAATATCTTCGTCGAAAAAAGTCTTGATACGCGCTTTATTCTGGGCCATGAGACGGAACTCTTCGTCACACAGATCACGGATGCCGACCTGAATCAATTTATGCATGGAAGGAATCTTCAATGCATTGAACATGATCGATCCGTGGGAGTAAATAAACCCTTCGTATGCTTTGCGAAGATCTGCATGTGCATCGATCTGAAGAATGCCGAACTTGTCATGTCGTTGACCCAGCGCCCGCAAAAATCCCAAGGGAGTGCTGTGATCGCCGCCAAGGATGCCGACGACTTTTCCTGCGTCAAGCAACTGCTCCGTGGTTCTCTTTACGAAGATGTTGAGACTCTCTGACGCTTCGTTGACCTTTGCCGCCATGACGGTGGGGTCCGATGGTGGCGCGGCGTTGTTCCTTGCATGCGCCGTGAGAGATCGTACACGATCACTCTCGTTCTTGATATTCATTGGTACACCCTGCATGGCGACGCCAAGTTGCCAAGCATCAGGGATGTCACGCATAAAAAAATCTACCTGACGCGACGCTTTCAATATTGCAGTCGGCGCCCCGGCAGTGCCGGAGCCATAGGTGACTGTTGCTTCCCAGGGCACAGGGACAATGACAACCTTTGCGTTTTCAGTGTCGAAGGGCAACCCAAAAAGTCTTCCTTCCAGGCCTGGACCATTGATATCGAATGATGAAAGCTTGTTATCGTTCATGGAGTGATGTGGGCGACTTTCTTTCCGGAATAGGATATGTCCTTCCAGCTGTCGGCTGAAAACTCGAACCCGACAAATTCACACGGCGCCAGCTCAAGCATGTTACCGGCAAAGTTGCTCGCCAGCATAGAAAGCCACGGGTTGTGTCCAACAAGCAATACTGCGTGTGCATCTTCTGGCAAAGCGTGGATGTTGTCCATCCAATTAGCCATGATGCCTTCATATAAATCTTTTTCCAGAAGGATTTTGTGTTCGGAAATCCCGAGGCTTTCATTCACAAGCTCGGCCGTGCGTTTTGTGCGGATTGCAGAACTCGCGAGGATTAAATCGATCGTTAAATCTGCCTTTAGAATTTTTTTTCCGAGTGTGCGCGCATTTTCTTCCCCTGAAGGTGTAAGTACACGGTCGTAATCCTGCTGGCCGCCCTGTTTACCAGCACTTTGCGCGTGACGTAGTACGAAGATCATTTTACTCATCCAGGCAAAAAAATTCGTCAACAGAGCCGTCAAAAGTATTCATTAATAAGGTGTGCTAAAATTGATTTTTTAAAAAATTCTGATATTTGGGGCTTTCGTCTGTCTTCAGGCAGCGAACAATTAATATTTTTTGATGGCAAAGAACCTTGTGATTGTTGAGTCTCCCGCGAAAGCCAAGACCATTGAAGGTTATCTCGGAAAAGATTATAAAGTCGCTTCCAGCATGGGTCATATTCGTGACTTGCGCAAAGGCAACGGAGCGATCGACATCGAGAACGACTTCGAACCGACGTATGAAGTCAGCGAAGAAAAGAAGGATGTCATTTCAAATCTGAAGAAGCTTTCTAAAGATGCAGAACTGGTTTACCTCGCCTCCGATGAGGACCGTGAGGGTGAGGCCATTTCATGGCATCTCAAGGAAGTGCTCGACCTGAAGGATGCCAAGACGAGAAGGATCGTTTTTACAGAGATTACAAAGAAGGCGATTCTTAACGCGATCGAAAATCCCCGCGGCATTGATATCGACCTGGTTAATGCGCAACAGGCACGCCGTGTGCTTGACCGGTTAGTGGGATTCGAGCTTTCGCCGATACTTTGGAAGAAGATTAAGACAGGCTTGTCTGCGGGCCGCGTTCAGTCGGTCGCGGTAAGACTGGTTGTTGAACGAGAACGCGAGATTGATAGGTTTGAAGCTAAGTCTTCATTCAAGGTTTCTGCCATTTTTGATTTAGGGAAAGGCAAATCACTTGTTGCTGACCTTGCTGAAAAATTTGACAGCGAAAAAGAAGCCGTTGAGTTTCTGGAGTCTTGTAAAGGTGCCACCTTCACGATTGGCGACTTGCAGAAAAAGCCGGCGAAAAAATCTCCGGCGCCTCCTTTCACCACATCGACTTTGCAACAGGAAGCCGGCCGCAAGCTGGGATTCTCGGTTTTGCAGACAATGGTTGTAGCTCAAAAGCTGTACGAAGCCGGAAAGATCTCTTACATGAGAACTGACTCCGTGAATCTTTCTGATGAGGCGGTTGCCGGCGCAACAAAACAAATTGAATCAGTCTACGGAAAGGAATTTATCCAGACCAGGCGCTATAAAACGAAATCATCCGGAGCGCAGGAAGCTCACGAAGCCATCCGGCCGACCGATTTTTCAGTCACGGAAGCGGGCGCAGACCGCAATGGACAGCGCTTGTACGAGCTGATCTGGAAGCGCGCGATTGCGTCGCAAATGGCGGATGCTGAGCTGGAGCGGACTACCGCGATTATTAAGGTATCAACCAATCCGCGTACGCTCACGGCGTCGGGTGAGGTGATCAAGTTCGAAGGATTTCTTAAAGTGTACATGGAGTCCAAGGACGAGGATGAACAGGAAAGTGAGGCAGGCGAGGAAGGAAGCAAAGTGTTACCACCACTGAACGTTGGGCAGGAACTTCAACTCAACGAGATGTCTGCCACGGAAACATTTTCGCGGCACCCGGCACGATACACCGAACCAACGTTGGTGAAAAAACTTGAAGAGCTCGGCATCGGGCGACCTTCAACCTATGCTCCGACAATTTCGACTATTCAGAAACGTGGTTACGTTGTTAAGGAAGCGAGGGAAGGAAAAGAGCGCAGGTATAAAATATATGTGCTTGCGGATAATAATGTGAAGGGAACCGTTGCGTCTGAAATAACTGGCGCTGAGAAGAATAAACTTTTCCCTACCAATATCGCGATGGTGGTGAATGACTTTCTCGTTGAGCATTTCCCTGACATTACTGACTATTCATTCACAGCGACCATCGAGCAGGAGTTTGATGAGATTGCCAATGGAAAGATCGGTTGGCAGAAGATGATCAAGCAGTTCTATACACCGTTCCACAAAACGGTTTCAAAAACAGAGTTGGTCGAGCGTTCATCAGTTCAGAACAAGAGCCGTGAACTTGGCGTCGATCCGAAATCCGGAAAGAACGTGTATGTAAAGCTGGGTCGATTTGGCGCATATGTCCAGATTGGTGAAAACCCGGAAGAAGGAAGCAAAGAGAAGCCAAAGTTTGCCGGTCTGCGCCCGGGACAATTTATCGAGAACATTACGCTCGAAGATGCGCTTGAACTGATGAAGATGCCGCGTGATCTCGGGTTATTTGAAGAGAAACCTGTGGTTGCTAACATCGGAAGGTTCGGTCCTTATGTTTTACATGACAAAAAATTTGTTTCGATACCAAAGGAAGAAGATCCGTACACTATCACACCGGAGCGTGCAGTAGAACTTATCGAAGCAAAGCGCATCGCTGATGCGAACAAGCTGATAAAAGCATTCCCGGAAAATCCTGACATTACAATACTCAATGGCCGCTTTGGTCCCTATATCAAGGCCGGGAAGAAGAACGTGAAGATTCCGAAAGGAAGAACGCCTGTAGACCTCACATTGGAAGAGTGTGTGACACTTGCTGCGAATGCTCCAGAGCGAAAGGGAAGATTTGGATTTAGGAAGAGCGCGGCGCCGGATGTAGACGCGCCGGAAAAAAAGAAGAGGTCTTCTAAGAAGAAGGCGGGGTAATAGGGTGTTAGAGTTCTGAGTTCTAAGTTCTGAGTTCTGAGTTCTGAGTTTGGGTCGATCGTCCGATAGGCTCTGCCGTTAAGTTTTTATGTTATGGCTTTGCTTCTGAAGATCATCGCATCTCTCTTGAGTGTGCTTAGAAGCGAAGCAAGTCACCCTGAGAGGAGTCGAAGGGGCGACGAACAGTGTAATAGCCGCCTAAAACGCCTCCGACTTCGCGCGGGCTGACTGCGGATCACTAGGCAATTTTAGATATAATTCTGCGGAGCGCCGATGAATTTACGGTGCGCCACCAGGACCCAGCAACCAGCAACCAGAATTCCCGACTACGCAAAAGGTGCTTGCGCCACCGCCAAAGCTTTCGCGACACGCGGTCGCGAGGGCGAGCCAGAATCCAGCGTATTCGTCAACACGTTTTTCGTTATCTTTCTTTCCCCAAATCCAATAACTATGTTAAGACTCATTATAGTCCTTTTGTGCGTTTCGACGTACGCATTTCCTCAGGCCCTCCTTGAAAAATTCATCAGCCACCCAATCGAATCGGGATTTGCGGCAACGACTGACGGAAAGACCATCGCATGGGTCGTGAATGATCACGGCAAGCGCAACATCATGATCAAATCCGGATCGGAGTTGCCACGACAACTCACAGATTATCAGCTTGATGACGGTCAGGAAATTTCGCAGCTGACATTCTCTCCAAATGGCTTGCGATTGTTGTATGTGAGGGGCGGTGAGGCGAACAGGGCAGGTCAAAATCCAAATCCCGCCAGTCTTGCTGAGGGTGCGGAGATGGCCATTTACATGAAAGAAATTTCATCAAAGAATGCGCCCGCGAAAATCACGTTGGGTAATAATCCGCTGTTCAACAAGACCAACGCAATCAAATTTCTATTTACCAAGGGTGGGCAGATTTATGAATCATCGATGGACATCAATTCAACACCGAAGCTGTTGTTTAATGCGCGTGGAACAAACACCGATCCGAAGATATCGCCGGATGGAAGAGAAGTGTTGTTTACAAGCGCGCGGGGTGACCATGGCTTTATTGGCATATTTAATATTGAAAAGAATGCCATCCGCTGGATTGCGCCTGAAGTAAGCAATGATCAGGATCCCGTTTGGTCGCCTGACGGGACGAGAGTTGCTTTTATCCGCACGCCGGGAACTAAAGGAGGTGAATTGCAGAACCTCACTGGCGGAACTAAGTTTTCTGTTTGGGTTGCTGATGCAGCTACAGGCAAAGCATCGAAAGTATGGACATCGCCTTCCGATGATGGCGGGTTTGCTCAATATTATACGAACACCCCGTTGGCCTGGACAAAATCGAATCGTATTCTCTTCTTTTCAGAGCACACAGGATGGAATCATGTTTTCTCTATCAATCCCGATGGAAGTGACTTGAAAGATATTACGCCAGGGGATGGCGAGGTGGAGAACTTTGTTCAGGATCCACTTGGTCAATCCATCTATTTTGATGGCAACCGGGAAGACATTAACCGCCGCCACATCTGGATGTCTGATGCGGCCAAAGGCAATCCAGTAGCCATTACGTCTGGAGAAGGCATTGAAACGAGTCCTGCCTTTGCGGGGAATGATTTGTATTGCTTCAAGTCAACCTACAACACCTCAAAATCATTAGTGAAAATTGACGTTACCAAAAAGGTGGTGGTGCCGATGTCAGTTCAAAAGTTAAGCGCTTTCACTCCAGGTGATTTTGTGAAACCAGAAGCAATTACTTTCAAATCGGCAGACGGACTGACGATTCACGGTCAACTTTTCATTAATCGCGCAGTAACCGGAAAACGAACGGGGATTGTCTTCATGCACGGGGGACCGATCCGCCAGATGTTGTTGGGATTTCATTATGGCGATTATTATATCAACACCTACGCTTTCAACCAATTTCTTGCTAATCAAGGTTATGCAGTTGTATCAGTGAATTATCGAGCAGGAACCGGTTATGGCAGAGATTTCAGACGTGCAAAGAATCAGGGGCCTCGTGGTGCAAGTGAATACCAGGATGTGGTGGCGGCCGCTAAGTATTTGCAATCGATGCCTGAGATCGATGCAAATAAAATCGGTTTATGGGGAGGTTCATATGGCGGTTACCTGACCGCGATGGGATTGGCCCGCAACCCGGAAATTTTTAAAGCGGGTGTTGACGTTCATGGCGTCCATGATTGGTCATTCAGGGCTCGCGAGTTTTCACCGGGCGGCGGCTGGGGCATAGGCGCGGCCGATATGGACCTTGCGTTCAAAAGTTCGCCATCATCCGACATCAGCAAGTGGACTGCACCTGTCTTGATGATTCACGGCGACGACGACAGAAACGTTCAGTTTCAAGAAACAACAGACCTGGCGGAGAAACTACGCGACAAGAATGTTCCAGTAGAGATATTGGTATTGCCTGATGAGGTTCATGGATTCCTGCGTTACGACAGTTGGGTAAAAGTATTTAGCGCAACGAAAGATTTTTTTGATAGAAAATTGAAATGATGGGGCTAAAGCCCCGGATAAAAAATTGCATACGATTTGGCCCGGACCTAAAGGCCCGGGCTAAATCTGCGACCGAAATTCACTAGCCTCGACCTTTAGGTCGAGGCCGGGGGAGGCGATCAAAAAAATCTGGGCTTTTAGCCCAAGATCCTTGTTAAAAAATAACAGATGCGAAAGAAAATGGTAGCACTGACGGGTGCGGGGATCAGCGCTGAAAGCGGAATACCCACATTCAGAGATTCTGGTGGATTGTGGGAAGGCTATCGCGTTGAAGACGTTGCTACACCTGAGGGATGGAATAAGAACCAGGCAATGGTTCTTGATTTTTATAATCAACGAAGGAAAAAGGCATTGGAAGTTTTGCCCAATCGCGGCCATGAAATATTGGCGGAACTGGAGAAAGATTTTGATGTCACGATTGTTACGCAAAATGTCGACAACCTGCACGAGCGAGCGGGTTCGAGCAATGTGATTCATTTGCACGGAAGCCTGTTTGAGTCAAGGAGCACGGTTGATGAGTCTTTGATTTATCCCATTTCAGGTTGGGAGCTTAAAATTGGAGACACGTGTGAGAAGGGTTCACAACTTCGACCCAACATTGTTTGGTTTGGCGAGATGGTGCCGATGATGGAAGTGGCGGCGGACATTGCGTCGAAGGCAGATATATTTCTTGTTGTCGGGACGTCCATGGTGGTGTATCCTGCCGCCGGCCTTATCGACTATGTTGCTGTAACGGTTCCGAAATATATTGTAGATCCAAATGTGCCGGTTGTTAGATCTGTTCCTAATCTGCACTTCATTGCTGAGAAGGCGAGTACAGGGATGGAGAAAATAAAAGAAAGACTGTTAGGCTGATACCATGCTCCGCCTTCAAAGTTGCCTAAAACGGTAAGTACTCCTCGTTCCGGTTATTCTAGAAAGAGATCATCAATGTCTCATCTCCTGTAAAATCGAAGGCGGATGTCAAAAAATGCATTGACTTGTGAAGGAGTATGTGCACCTTCGTTGCGGGGAAAACTTAATTAGCGGTTGCGAATGAAGAACAAGGACATGAGAAACTTAAAATTGATGATCATTTTTTTGACAGCAATTTGGTTGCTAAGCGGATGCGGCATGAAAGAAAAGAAGGAAAAGCATGATAAGGCCCAGGCTGACGCCGACTTTATCATGAATAACTTAAACAAGCCTGGTATCCTCGATCATTTCCCTGTAAAGAATTTTCCTATCGGCGAATTTTCGCCATTCCTTGACACACTAAAACATCACTGCGACTTTGATACTAAACGAGGGAAGTTTGTTGATTTTTTTGATATGGTGAATGATGGCAAAGATCAAACCGCATATATCTATGAGTACATACTCAACTGCGATAGTATCCGGTTTATTTACACGTATGACCTCGATAAAAAAGAGCCCGAACTATCGGGTTTTAGAGTTGAAGGGATTGAGCAGCCCAATAGGATGATTCTCGATCCTAAAAAGCAACTGTTGAATTCAGAGGCGAAGTAGCAGCCGAAATGCCTTACTCGGTGCCAAATTCAACACATTAAGCGTCCGTTCGTTGCTACGGAAACGGAATTCCTGTATGCTTTGAAATATCCTCAAGGTCCGCAATAACAGCCGGTAAAAGCGGGATGCCTTTCTGTTTCCGTATTGCCTCTTCTTCGTGTTCGGGGTCTCCTGGGATAATCACGCCTGTCGTCCCTTGTGCAGGTTTTGTATTTCTGAAAACTTCAATCCACTCGTCGATTCGTGTTTTGAATTCAGTCACTTCCATGAACCCAGCAATTTCCATCGCGCCAAAAAAGTGACCGATACCTTTTCCAACGCTGCGTGAAGGAATTTCCTGTCTGAGTGCGAAGGGTGGAGCAAAGGGTCCCCAGTTAGCGCCGCTCAGGACGGACGTGAGAATATCAACCATGGCGGAGAGTGCATAACCTTTGTGACCTCCCAGTTCCCGTTCGGAACCAAGTGGCAAAAGAGCGCCGCCATTGATCATATCGTCGGGAACGGTCGACATATTCCCCTCCTTATCGATGATCCATCCCTTAGGTACAGGGTGGTTCTTGCGTCGCGCAATTTCAATCTTGCCGTAGGCGGCTGCACTTGTCGCGAGATCGACGACAATCGGAGGATTTTTTAGTCCAGGAAATGCGATTGAGATGGGATTCGTTCCCAACATTCTTTCCGCACCCCACAGGGGTGCCACCAGCTTCGTTGTGTTGGTCATCGACCATCCCAGCATGTCGCGCTCAAGTGCTTTCAATGAATAGTACGAGGCAATACCATAGTGATTTGTGTTGCACACGCTAACCCAACCCGAGCCGAATTGAGATGCTTTGTCCATCGCGATCTCATTTGCTTTAGGTCCGACGATAAGCCCGAGTCCGTTGTCGCCGTCGACAGTGCAAACACTCTTGTGTTCCCGCACGACCTTTATTTTTGGGGTGGCGTTGATTCGTCCAAGCGTTAGCATTTCAAAGTACGTGTGAAGGCGTGCAACACCGTGAGAATCAATGCCCCGGAGATCAGATACGCCCAACACGTCCGCTGCCGTCTGCGCATCATTTTCTGGGATGCCAAAGTGAATAAAAACCTGTTTCGAAAAATCTTTCAATTTTTCATTTGGAAACAGCGTCGTTGTCGTGCTCATAATTCAAAAATTTTTTTCATCAACATCCATTTCTCACCCTGTTCTGCATGCGGAAGCGCCTGTTGGTATTTCCACATAAGATTTTCCCACTCCTGGACTTTTGGATCGGCGGCATCAGCTTTGGATTTTTCTTCAAATGAGAATTCGAAGGTTGTTTCAATGATCATGAAGAGGCGATTGCCCGCCCGATAAATCTCCATGTGCATGATACCTGAGTCTTTTATGCTCGCTTCAATTTCAGGCCATACTTTTTTGTGATAGGCTTCATATTCAGCGATGAGAACAGGGTCATCTTTTAGATCGAGAGCGAGGCAGTAGCGCATGAATTCAATTTCCTAAATAACGTGCATGTTACGGTCCCAATATATCAATCGCGCGGGCTAAAGCCCAATCTGATTTTTCGGTCGGCATTGCCCCGACCTTAAGGTCAGCGCTATGATGCCGTCTTGACTTTATAACCGCGCCACCCGAAATAAAGGATGAAAAGGAATGCGACCCAGGGGACGATTAGCGAGTTGCGCATTCCGGTTTGTGATACGAGACCCATCAACGGAGGAAGGACACCACCCCCGATGATTGCCATGATCACAAATGATCCTCCGAGGTTGATTTGGTTTCCCAGATTTTTTATTGACAAAGAGAATATTGTCGGAAACATGATCGACATAAAGAAATAACTCAGGAGAATACAGCTCACAGCGAATAAACCATTTGCGAAATACGCCGTGCCGAGCAGCACCAGGCAAATAACAGCGTATGTCGTTAGTAGTCGTTCTGCACGAAACTTGGTCAGCAGCCACGTACCGATAAACCGACCAGACATAAAAAGAATAAAACCAAAGGAGGCGTGATAGCTTGCAATTTGCGTAGGTGTCATTTCAGCAGTGACTTGATAGATAGCGCTTACGATGCCAATGTGTTCATCACGGGCATAAAAAAGTTTGAGATCGATAAACCAACCCCAGACAGCTGTCTGTGCGCCAACATAAAAGAACTGCGCGATGATTCCCCAAATCAGGTGCTTGTGACGAAAGATACCTTTCATTGATACATTCGCTTTTGCCAGGGGCTCCGGCATGGAGATGAGCGAAAACATAATTACGATGAAAAAAACTACTCCTGAAAGTACCAGGTAGGGCATCTGAACGGAGTGCGCTTCATCTATTCTTATTTGTAAAGCTTCCGCCGGCGGTAGCGCTTTCAGCATTTCGTTTGTATGCTCTGTAGTTGAAAAAATGAAAAGACTGCCGATAACCGGCGCGACGATCGTTGAGAGACCATTGAAGGACTGTGCAAAATTAATTCTCTTGTGAGCGCCCGCCGGATCACCGAGAATAGTAACGTATGGATTGGCTGCTGTTTCGAGAAAAGCAAGTCCACAAGCAATAATGAACAAAGCGAGCAGAAAGAACCAATATTCCCTTACTTCTGCTGCCGGGTAGAATAATGCGGCGCCAAATGAAAACAACAGCAGTCCAAGGATGATCCCGCGTTTGTAGCCCCACCGATTCATGAAGAAAGCCGCGGGTAAAGCCATCACAAAATAGCCGAGGTAGAATGCGGAATCGATAATGCCTGCCTGCCACCGTTCCAAATCGAGCGCAGTCTGGAAATGTTTAATGAGCGTGCCATTTAAGGTGTTTGCGATGCCCCATAGGAAGAAAAGGCTTGTTACCAACGAGAAGGCAACTACATAGGATTTACCGGAGTTGTCTGTTGAAGAAGCGATTGGAGTTTCGATGGGAGCGGAGGGCATGGTGGGTGCTGGGTTCTGGGTACTGGGTTCTAGGTTCTGGGTTCTATGTTCTATGTTCTGGGTGCAAGATTCTGGATCTTGACTCAGGTTTTTATTGATTCTTAATTTTTAATTCTTGCTTCTTAACTCTTACTTTTTTCCTTAACTCCTTAACTCCTTAACTCCTTAACTCCTTAACTCCTTAACTCCTTAACTCCTTAACTCCTTAACTCCTTAACTCCTTAACTCCTTAACTCCTTAACTCCTTAACTCCTTAACTCCTTAACTCCTTAACTCCTCATCCAATCGCCCGGTCCAGATGAACGTATCCGCCATCGACGCTGAGCCATTGACCTGTAATATGGCTGGAACGATTTGAAAGAAGTACGACAACCATGTTGGCAATCTCTTCTGGTGTTGTCATTCGGTGTTCAAGTGGAATAGTACGTTCAATCTGAAGTTTCTTTTCGGCAGGGTTTTGAAATGAGCTGATCCATTTTTCATACAACGGCGTCCACACCTCGGCGGGAAGCACTGCATTTACTCTAATTGAATACGGAAGGAGTTCGACGGCCCACTCACGTGTCATTGCCAGGACAGCACCCTTCGCGGCAGCGTATCCTGATGTGTTGCCCTGACCCGTCACAGCAACCTTTGAGGCGATGTTCACAATACTTCCTTTTGATTTTTTCAGATACGGAAGTCCATAATGGGCGAGGTAATAAAAATGGCCCGCATTGTTTATTAAGGATTGCAAAAACTTCTTCGGATCTCCCTTTTCTAATCCAATGCCGTCATTGACGCCAGCATTGTTAATGAGCCCATCAATGTGTCCAAATCTCTTGTGCGTATCTTCAATCGCACGCTGGCAGGCAGTTGCGTCGCTAAGATCAAGTGGAATAAATTGTGCGCGCTTGTGTGTCTGTGCAAAGTCCATGCCTGCGGCTTCATCCTTGTCGAGGAGCACAGGAACAGCACCTTCTTCAAGCAATTGCATACAAATCGCCCGGCCAATTCCCTTGGCCCCGCCGGTGACGATGAAAACTTTGTCCTTGAGATGAAGATCCATGGCTAATGACTAAGGTGATAAAATCTTACTGCATTTTCACCCATGATACCCTTCTTTTCTGACGGCGACAAGGGATCGATAAATTTCTTTACGATATCTAATTGCTGTTCATAACTGGCTGCGACAAGACATACGGGCCAATCAGATCCAAACATGATTCTTTTAGGGCCAAATGAATTCATGATCACATCGAGGTAAGGTTGAAAATCAGATAGCTTCCAATTCTTAAAATCCGCTTCGGTCACCATGCCGGATAATTTACAGTAGACATTGTCGTGCTTTCCAATCTCTGCGATCAACGATTTCCAGGGTTCAACTTCCCCCGTTCTTATAGGAGGCTTCGCAAGATGATCTAATACAAATTTTTGGTTTGGGAACTTTCGCACGAACTCGAGGGCGGCAGGGAGATGGGCTGGGTATACAAGTATGTCGTAGGTGAAATTGTATTGTTCAAGTTCTCCAATACCACGACAAAACGCGGCGTTGAGCAGGAAGTCGGGTTCTTCGGCCTGAACGATATGACGAAACCCTTTTACCTCCGGGAACTGATAATAATATTCAAGGCGTGCCTGAACAGACGGTGAACGGAAGTCTGTCCAACCTACAATGCCCTTGATAAAACTGTTTTCTCTGGCAAGCTTAAGCTGGAACTCGGTTTCTTTTTCTGTTTGATCAACCTGAACTGTAACGCACCCTTCAATCTTGTTTGTTTTCAGGATGGGCTCAAGGTCGGCCGGCGTGAAATCCTTTCGGATAACACCCATGTCGTCTGTAATCCAGGAATGTCGGTGGGGATCGTAGCTCCAGAAATGCTGGTGCGCGTCTATCGTCATCACGTTAGATTACTTCCTGACGCTGCTCACCGAGGCCTTCTATTCCAAGTTCGACTACATCGCCACTCTTTAAATACTGAGGAGGTTTCATTCCCATTCCAACGCCCGCAGGAGTTCCGGTTGAGATCACATCGCCCGGAAGCAGTGTCATGAATTGGCTTAGGTAGCTTATGATAAACGGAATCTTAAACACCAGATGTTTTGAATTACTGTCTTGCATCATTTTGCCGTTGACTTTCAACCACATCCTGAGATTGTTGACATCTTCTATTTCGCCGGGTGTCATGAGAAATGGTCCGATGGGGGCGAACGTGTCGCAGCTCTTACCCTTTACCCATTGTCCGCCGCGCTCCAATTGGAATTCTCTTTCGCTGTAGTCATTGTGAAGGCAATACCCTGCAATATTGTCGGCTGCTTCCTGTTCGTTGACATAAGATGTCTTTTTTCCGATGACAACCGCGAGCTCCACTTCCCAGTCTGTTTTGACACTGTTCCTGGGTATCCTCAGGGGGTCATTGGGGCCTGTCATGGCGCTCGTGGCTTTGAAGAAAATTACCGGCTCTTTAGGCAACTCCATGTTTGCTTCGCGCGCATGATCAATATAATTCAGGCCGATGCAAATAATCTTAGAAGGGCGTTGAAACGGTGGGCCGAACCTTTGCTCCTGGAGCACGGGAAGACCTTTAAGGTTTTGCTCAACCCATTTCCGCAGTCTTGCAATGCCATCGGATTCAAAAAATTTCTCGTTGTAGTCCTCCCCGAATTCGGAGACGTCGACAATTTTCCCTTTTAACATGATGCCCGGTCGTTCTTTTCCTGCCGCGCCATATCGAAGAAGTTTCATGTGCTGCCCAATTTATGATTTAACCATTCAATTTTGTATAGCCGCCGTCGATCGTATAGTCACAACCGGTAACGAAGGCGGCTTCATCAGAGCAAAGATATAATGCGAGGTGTGCGACCTCCTGCGGAGTTCCCATCCGGCCTATCGGCTGCACTTTCGAAAGCTTGTCAAACATCTCTTTTTCATTGCCGGGATAATTCGCCTTCAAAAAGCCATCGACGAAAGGGGTATGAATCCTCGCCGGTGAAATACAGTTGCATCGCACGCCGTTGCTGACATAGTCTTTTGCGACCGACAGGGTCATGCTTAGCACGGCGCCTTTACTCATGCTATAGGCGAATCGGTCTGCGATGCCCAACGTCGCCGCGATGGATGCGACGTTGAGAATCACGCCACGACCTTGCTGCTTCATATGAGAGATTGCAGCATACATGGCATTGTAAGTGCCCTTCACATTTACCTGAAAGATTTTGTCGAAGTCTGATTCTGATGTGGTATCAAGTCGGGAGACCTTTGCAATGCCGGCGGAGTTAACAAGGATGTCGATCGTTGAAAATTCAGCCGCAATTTTTGCGAACACGGCCACCGTTTCTTTTTGATTGGAGACATCGCAGGTAAAGGGAATAGCCTTTCCGCCGGCCGTGCGAATGTTTTCCGCCGCCGCCTGGGCTGACTGAGCATTTAACTCAAGGATGCATACCGTGGCACCCTGTGAAGCGAAGCATTCAGCGATCGCTTTTCCTATTCCGCTGCCGCCGCCGGTTATCACGGCGACCTTAGACTGAAGACTGAATATCATTCTTGCTGGCTTAGTCCCTCGAGAAACTTTTGAAACTTAGATGTGTCGTACCGCATGCTACCGACTTCTTTCCTCACAATTTTTCCTTCTTTTGAAATGATGAAAGTAGTAGGTATTTCTGGCACCTTGAGTTGGGCGGGAAGATAGCCCGAGGGCATGAATCCTGGAAAGCTGAATCCTTTATTCTTCAGGTATGTGATGACTTTATTTTTGTCGGAATCCTTGTCAAGTGACAGCATCACAAAAGTGATTTGAGAGCGATCGATTTTTGAATAGAGATTTTCGATGCCAGCCATTTCGGCGCGGCACGGCCCGCACCAGGTCGCCCATAGGTTCAGGAAAATGACTTTCCCGCGAAAGCGGTCAAAAGGAATTTTGTTTCCTTCAAGGTCTTGTATGGAAAAATCAAAGTTGAAATCTTCATCCTTTGAAGCAGAGGATTCCGTTGTGCCGGCATCCTTCAAACCAGTCTGAAGAATCATCCAATTCGCTGCGTGAGATACCGAGCTGATCAGCCCTGTGGCGCGAAGAAAAATCAAAAGGACCAGCGCAATGATGAACGGTTTAAATACCCTTATTACCTGAGCTGCACCTCTTGCAAATCTTCCAACTGGATTCATCAAGTGTCTTTATTTGATTAATTTGCCTACAATTTAAAATTCAAAAATGAATATTAAATCATTCGTAGCCTGCTTTATTCTGATGGGTGTTGTTTCAGCAGGCTTCGCCCAGAAAATCAAATACAAAGATCTCTTCGTTCTATTGAATGCAAAGCGCTATACAGAAGCTGAGCCATTCCTGAAAAAGTACCTGAAAGACAATACTACGATAAGGCGTACAAGACAATTACTGAAAAAGAACTTAATAAGAATGAAGAATATTACCAGGTTTACAGCCGACGCGACCTGCGCACGGGAAAGTTTGGAATAAAACTCTCCGACGTACAGCTTGACCTCGAAAATCGGATGAAAATCAAGGAGCGGGGCACTCAGATCCTGACGTTGAAAGCCCATTTTACCGCTGCTGAGAATTATTTCCAGAAGGCTCAAAAGCTTTTTCTTGGAATACAGAAGACCTATGCCAGCCAAAAGGAGCTTTACCTGCGTGCCGACGAACAGACGATTGCGAATCTGACGATGCTCGCAAAATTGTATGACTCATGTCATCTGAGCTTCAATGACTACAAAGCAGTGTCACAGTCACTGGGAAAGACTGGCTATAACCAGGACCTGGACCCCCAGGAAATAAAGGAGTTCAAAGTGGACGGAATTACGCCTGTTGATTTTTATCATGACGACCTGAAGATCTGGGACTATAAACGATGGGCGTTAAAGGGAGAGGAAACGATTGAAAAGGAGATTAAGCCAGTACGTGAGCAACTTGTCGTGGTCGACACTGAGATAAGCAAGCTTCAGCAAAAAATAAAAACAGATTCTGTTGCGATAGGGTCAGAGATTTCAGCGATACATAAGAAAGCACAATTTCCGGAGTTGCGTGCAATTGACCCGTCACCACTGCCTTTAGAAATTTTTACCATGAGAATCGCGGAGCTGCAATATGGATCGCAGGTTGCCGCTGACCGCCCGCTTCGTGATTCGCTTAATGTAGCGCTGTATGTAAATGGTTTGCAAAAGGAGATACCGTTGGCGCGTAAGGTCGATAGTCTTGCGAGTGTTCTCGATAGCAAGGACCTCGAAGCTGAGTCGATGAATTATCGTGCTTTTGTCACATCCTCCTATGGCACGACCGACGTGCTTAAGAATTTGATTAAAACCACGAAGGAATTTGGTCAGCGCGAGCTTGCAAGAAAGGAGCAGGAGTTAAAAAAACTTGACGCGGCGATGAAATGGATTATTGACGGTCAGGATTCTGTCCCCTTGTTCATGGACGTGAGTGCGGCCAGCAAACTCAAGCCACTTATTCTCCGTGAAATGAAATATACGGCAGGTTTGAAGTATGTTGACAGTGTTGCAACTGGTTATTATTATCCGATCCATCCAACGCGTCGCCCTGACGGTAAGGCGTCGTTCCCTGTCGATAACACAGCGTTTCGTAAACGCAACCTTCCGTTCACTAAGGCACTCACGCTACAAGACGACAAGGGCCTGGTGTCTTTTCTGATGTTTTATTCGGAAGTTAAGGCCAATGATAAATTTCCTGCCACGTTGGTGAAAATCTACAAAGCCGAAGGGCTTGCCTGGAGCATCAACTATGGATTCGATCAACTTCCGGACGAAATCATTTTTCACGCGGATAGCTTTGAGTTATCTGTGAAAACCAAAAGCTCCATTGGTGAGACGTTCGTCGTAACGTTTGACAAAGCAGGGAAAATCGTGAAATAGGTACTTAAAACAAGACCCGCTATTTAGTTGGGTCTTTATACTCGGTCGTGCGTTCACCGACAATCCACTTATTGTTTTTGCGGTTGATGTCCGCCATCCGTTGACTGGGATCAATCTCAATTTCCCGAATCATAGCAATGGGTTTTTGGACCTTGACTATGTAGGTGGTGTTGACCCAGGGCCAGGGGGTTAACTCGGTGCGCTGCATCGCTTTATCTTCGGCCGCCTTTGAGCCAAGCATTTCATTCAGGGACGCGTAGAATAGTTGTTTTGTTCCGTCGCTGTACGTCACCACAAGATCAACAGGCATCGGAAATTCGCCGATGCGTTCGAGATTCACATACGTTGCGCCGTCTTTTTCCATTACACCGTTGATGCCGTAATCGATTCTTTTCGTCGTGTTAATCCAGTATCTGAGGTACCAGTGCAGTTGAAGGCCCGAAGTTTTCTCCATTACGCGAATGAAATCGTTCGGTTCCGGATGTTTCATCTTCCAGGTATTGTAGTAGCGCATCATGCCTTTATAAAATGCTTCCTCGCCGATCACATATTTAAGTTGATTGAGAAATATCGCACCCATGGAATAGGCCATGGTACCGTATGCGCGATTGGTGTTGTAATGATCGGAAGCCTGACTTGCCGGTTCCTGGAGTCCGCTGCTGACAAGTGAGTAGTAGGCGGCGTAACTACTGGCGTGTGGATCATTTGTAGATCCGGAAATCGAAGCCATGGCCTCGCTGCTGGCGAAATCCGTGAACCCTTCATCCATCCATGGGTAAAGTGTTTCATTTGACGCGAGCGTCATTTGATACCAACTGTGGGCAACTTCATGCGCCATCGTTCCGGCTACACCGTTAAAGTTACCTTCACCAAGGATCATCGTGCACATTGGATATTCCATTCCGCCGTCACCACCTTGAATAATTGAGTACGTGTCGAAAGGATATTTTCCAAAATGTTGGTTGAGGTATTCAAAGGTCCTTACTGCCACAGGTTCCATTCGGGTCCAGGTATCCGCCGTCTTTTCATTTTTCTGATAGAAGAAATGCAATTCCGGTCCATTCGGTACTTGTGCTTTGTCATGTGTGAAATCAGGGTCAGCGGCCCACGCAAAATCGATCACATTTTTTGCTGCAAAATGCCACGTCAGATTTCCTGTTGGTCGTACCACATTTTCGCCTGCCTTCTCATATCCAAATCCGATCTTATCAGCATTTTGAAGCTTGCCGGTACCGCACACCATAAACGAAGGGTCGATCGTAATATTAACATCAAAGTCTCCCCATACGCCATGAAACTCGCGCGCTACATATTGATTGGCGTGCCATCCCTGAAAATCGTATTCAGCCATTTCAGGATACCATTGAGTCATTGTGTAGGCAATACCCTCGCGGTTGTTGCGCCCCGAGCGACGAATTTGCACCGGAACCTGTGATTCGAATTTCATATCGAATACGGCTTTGGTTTTTGGAAGTAGAGGCTTGTTGAGAGTGACCTCGAGTAGCGTTCCATTTACTTTTTTTACGACATCTTTTCCGTCCTGCGTTAATGACAAAATATGCTGATACCCAATCTCTGTATCCGACAATTTCGATATGCGATCCATCACGCGCTTGTCTGGATCGGGAAGTGCCCGTGATCGTACATCCATCATACTGCCGGGCTGGAAAGCGTTAAAATATAGATGATAATAAACCTTCGAAAGCGTGTCAGGTGAGTTATTGTAATACACAAGCCGTTGTGTTCCTGCAACGCGATGTGTCGTCACATCAAGCGCAACGTTCATTGCATACTCAACACGCTGTTGCCACCGGTAATCCTGCGCCACTACGTCGACAATTAAAACACAGAAGAGGACAATAAAGGAGGTACTTACTTTTTTCATGAGCAGGACTTTTATCAGTTCTGAAAAATATCAAAACCAATCCTGGAAGCAAAGGATTCTTATTCAACCCGATGGGCATCTCTGAATTTCAAGTGAAATCGCGGCGGAAGCCACCCGGATTTGACTAGAAATCGAAATATCGGGTGATGGAGAAAGAAACGTATCCTGAATTCTCGAGACTGGTATTTTCGTCTTGCAGCGATTGTGGAATATTGTAAGTGTATCCCAACAGAAAGGACCAGTTCCCTTTAGTAACAGTGACAGGCACAGAAATCGCATAGTTCATAACGCCGAACACCGTATAGGTAGTCTCTTTAACGAGCGGAAGACGGTTTTTGGGATTGAGTCGATTGTAAAGAATTCTCGCCACCAGGTTGGGATAGAGCTCATACTTTGTGGCATCATCTGTACCGAACAGAACGTTGAAAGTCGGGTAGAAAGAAACCCGGTCGAGACCAAGCCATTTTTTCTTCACCAGGTTCAGACCAATGCCGGGCATGATTCGGTGTGCGGTCTTATCACCGAAGTAGAAATAGTAATCTAGTTTTACGACGAGGGGTTTGAAATCAAAATAATTAGTGACGCCGATGTTGTTGACATACGGTATGTAAACCGTACTGTCACTGGGTTGATTGTAAAAATAGTGACTGTACTCGGCGAGCAGTGAGTAGTATTTCCCAAATGAATTCAGATATCCGACGGAGCCCACGCTGAGATAAAAATGAGGATCATATTCCTTGCTCCAATAGGCTGAGTAGTCTGCGTAGAGGCCGCTTTTGTGATAATACGATACGCCGGGTGCGAGGCCGAACTGATCTATATTGAATGTTCGGTTGTCAGCCAGGATGTTGCTGTTGTAGCCAAGTCGGGCCGCCATCATCGATTTTTTTTTTGGCAAGTCCATCTTGAGTAGACTATCGATCAATACAATGAGCTCAAGCGAGTCCCCCTTGGTAAAGAAACTATTGAGTTCATGAAGTGCAATTGAATCGGCCTTTGCTGTGGTCAATGAGTCAATCTGTTGTGCCCTTGAAAGGAGGCACAACGATGTCAGAACAAGAAGCGTGAATACAATTTTCAAGAAGCTTCAGATCACTTTCGGTTCATCCGCAGCCGCTGATTTTTTTCACGGAAGTTTTCTTTTCGTTGTTGAAGAGCCCTTCGACGGGAGAGCTCGTTGATAATGTATTGC
Organism: Cyclobacteriaceae bacterium; assembly: GCA_044223825.1. GTDB lineage: Bacteria > Bacteroidota > Bacteroidia > Cytophagales > Cyclobacteriaceae > ELB16-189. The sequence continues at coordinate 210,095 of JBGALO010000008.1, forward strand.
CTGAAGTCTTGCTCTGCTTTTCGAAGATTCAGCAGCTGTTGCGCGGTAATCACGTTCATGATTCTCCCTGAATAATCTTTTTCAAGATTTAATTCTTTCTGTTTCAATTGGAGTCCAAGCGCAACCAGCGCTTCCTGCTTTTTCCCGTCGGGGTTGTTGGGATCAACACCCTGCTGGGCTTGACGGAACTCCTGCCGGATCTCCTGTCGTTTTTGGACGAACTCACGATACACGGGCCAGAATTTTTCGGCTTGCTCGGGTGTAAGCCCGAGTCGGTTTGTGATCAGTGCGATCCGCGCGGCTTCCATTTTTGCCTTAACGTTGGGGTCAACTTGTTGCGGGTCCGGCATATCATCCTGCGCCACCGAGGCGAAGCACGCAGCCATCGCGAAGGCGAGTATCGAGAGTTTTTTCATGGCGTTCATAGGCGGTTCAATAATCATTTCCAACTTCATCTTTCAAGTACTCTATATCGGCTTCGTTCAGGTTGATGGGGTCTGTCGATTGTTCCTGGACGGCATCGGCTTCGTTGTGATCCAGCGGCAACGATTCAAGCAGATCTTCTGTGCTGAGATCACTGTCGTCGAGGTAAGCTGCAAGACTGGCAGAATCCAGCGATGCGATCAGATCTTCCGTAGAAAGCGGTGCAGGCCGTCCAATGTAGAAGAATGCAGCAACGGCGATCACAATAGCAGGTACTGCATAACGCAGGCCATTGCGGAAAAACGGCGCCCATACATGTGTGTCGGCCCGTTCTGAGACACGCGCTTGAATAACACCTGGCAGGCGCTCAAAATAGCCCTCAGGAGCCTCAAATGCGTTCTTTTTCGGTATGTCGTCAAGCTTTTTCATCTACAGTCATTTTGACGGTTGAAGTTCATCAAAGTTTAATCGTTCTTTAAAAATTCCTCTATTTTCTTCACGGCGTGATGGAAGCTTGCTTTCAGCGCGCCCTCGGAAGTTCCCGTGACTGCCGCCATTTCTTCATAGGGCATCTCTTCATAATATTTGAGGTTGAAGACAAGCCGCTGCTTGTCGGGAAGGGTAAGCAAAGCTTTCTGCAGTTTCTTCTGTATTTCGTCGCCGTCCAGGGATGGCAGTGCGTCTATTTTGGTTGAAAGTTCTTTGCCGATGTCCTCGATCGGAAGGAAGAATCTTCTCCTTTTTTTGTTTAAGAAACTCAGTGATTCGTTGGTGGCAATCCGGTAGATCCATGTAAACAGCTGCGAATCTTCACGGAAGGAGTCAATTGATTTATGAACTTTGATAAATACTTCCTGGGTGAGGTCGTCCGCGTCGTCGTGATCAATGACCATCTTCCTGACCAGGCCATACACACGTTGCTGATAGGTGCGCACCAGCATATTGAACCCATAGTTCCGTGTTTCAGGGTTCCGGATCTTGGCTAACAACTCCTGGTCGTTCAAAGGAATCAGGCTATTCTAAGGCTTGGACAATAATACGAACCTATGGTTTAATCAAACCTACTGAAAACTCGTAATTGCATCTGCAAGGAGCTCAAATTCCTCTTTTGAATGAGCTGGGAAGTTGGCAAAGCGCACCTGACTATTGCGGAATTCGCCATAGCCGTCGCCGGGTTGAATGTTGTATTTTCTGAGGTGTTCAATGAGGGCAACCGTTTGCGTTCCGCAGTCGGCGACGATGACTGTTTTGGATCGATGAGACTTCTCTTCAACAAAGGGTTTGAGTAAAGGATTTCTTTCCAAAGCCTGGTATAATAAGGCTCCTTTGTATTGAGTCTCCGCGCGGAGGGCGCCTATTCCCCGTACCAGGAAATCGTTGACGATTTTTCCTAAAAGATAAATACCCAACACGTTCGGTGTTTCTGGCGTTTGATTTTTTCTGGCGTGTGTGATCAGAGATGGCAGCGAATGAAACGTTCCGATTTGCTTACCCGCTGACAATAAAGACTCGGCCTTTGAAATACATCTTTCATTGACCATCCAGACCCCCAAACCTGCTGGGAGTCCGAATCCTTTCTGCACGGAGAAGAACACCGAGTCTACTTTTGAATAATCGAAGTCGGGATAGGGGAGCGCACTTACAGCATCGACGGCGATCAACGCAGACGGATTCAGGTCCCGTGTCATGGCGATGAAAGGAAGTGTCAACGAAACACCGGTGCTGGTTTCATTATGCGTCAACGCAATGAGTTCCGCGTTGACAGGAAGCGCCTGAGAAAATGAATGTCCCGGCACTGCTTCACTTTTAGATGCGTTCTTCCCAAGCTGGCATGCGATCTCATAAAATCGTTTTGAGAAAGCTCCATTAACAAGATGGTGACATCTTTCGCCAACGAGATTTTGAATGGCACGTTCCCAGATTTCCGTTGCTGAACCTGTGAACACGATGAAATAGTTTGAGGGAACGTTCAGAAGCGATCTGATTGCAGAAGTTGTTTCAGTGAATATTGTTTCAAATTGCTTACTTCGATGAGAGAGCGATGGGATACCTTCCTTGAATGCTTTCTTGACATGATCAGGAACTGTGAAGTAGAGCTGTGATGGGCCAGGGGTGAAGTTGATCATAGCGCCGGTCAAGTTATTTAAAAATTTGCACAGCGCATTTAGTAATTGTTTACAATAATAATGCCATTGAATACGTATGTTGGTGGAGTAAAAATTATAACAAAATCAAGCGTTGAAGGCTTGAAGTTTTTTGTACGTTTGAATCAGAAATTCACTTGGACTTGGGACACGTTTGCTGAACCTAACATAGAAAACAATACCGAGCGAAAGTTGTCAAACAAAATCAGGCTTCACCATGAAGCAGATATCTCGCTTCATGGCCTCGCCCAAAAAGCAGGATAACAGAAGAAGGTTGCGGTTGCCGACAGCTCAAAACTTGTCGTAATTGGGGTTCAGAAACTCCTCCTGGTCCGGGTGGATTTTTTTCCTGCCACGCGTAATTTCATACGTACCTTTTCCTTCCAATTTTGCTCAATTTGCCTGTAAATTCTGCTTACTTTGGGCAGATTTTAGGTATCAACTGTGCCGTAAACTGGTATTTTCTCAATTCATGAAGCGATTCTCCAGACCCCTTCCACTTATATTGATTTTTGTAACGATTGTGTCTGGGCTTAGATCCCAAACACCTGGTGGCGTAGGCGCACCGAGAGTTTGGTATAAAGCAAATGCAGGAACGACGTTGACGAGTGTCAGCACGCCGAATGAAGTTCAGACCTGGGCCGACCAAAGCGGTGGATCGCGTGATGTCACGCAGGCAACGGTTTCAAAGCGCCCAATATTGTTATCGAGCGCACTCAACTTCAATCCATCAATTCAATTCTCGCCGTCGGCATTTCAGGAACTAACAAGGGGCACTGGAATCATACCGCTTGCGGCGCAATCCAATCTTCAGGCATTTATCGTTGCCAAGACGAACGCTATTGTTGCAAGTTCTGTGTTCTGGGAAAGCATGGCATCCGGCGGACGGATCAACGCCCACATACCCTGGAGCGATGGTGTTTTGTACTGGGATGCAGGAGATGCCAGCGCCAGCCAGCGCTTATCAACAGCATGGACAGGTTCACTCAACCTGGGGCAACTGTGGACATTAATGGCGACAACTGCCACTTCACCTTCTGGTCAGAAGCAAGAGATTTATAGAAATGGGCTGTTGCTTGCCAGCGACAACGATATGGCAACCTATACCGGGGCTGGAAGTACTTTTGCAATCGGATCTACTGCTGGTGGAAATTATTTCAATGGCGAGATCTCGGAAGTAATTCTGTTTACTTCAAACCTGACAAGTGCTCAAATGCTACGCGTGAATTCCTACCTGGCATTAAAGTACGGCATTACAATCAATCAAACGACGGCAAAAAATTACGTTGCTTCTGACGGAACCACTGTCATATGGAATGCGACAACGAACGCCTCATACAAGAATGATATTGCAGGCATTGGCCGTGACAATAACTCAGGACTGGATCAACGCAAGTCCACGAGCAGCAATTCTCCGAGTGATGTGATAACGGTTGCCAATACAAGTATTTCGGCGCCAACTATATTTGCGAGTGATCTTAACTTTTTGTCCTGGGGACACAATGGTCTTTTGGCGGTTGCTGACCCGGCTGCGGCAACGTTTAATCACAATGGCCCGGTTACCAGTATTCAAGCTTCTCTGAAAAGAATCTGGAGCACTAACCTCACGGGCTCGCCCGCGGGCAATGCAATAATTCAGTTTAATATGGACGCGGTTGGCGGACCAACGGGCCTGGGAACAAATGCCAATGCGCAGCTGAGACTAGTTCTTGACAACGACGCAGTGTTTAACAACGGATCAGCGGGCGAGGCTACCATTTCACCAACGGTTGGTTTCTCCGCTTCAGGCGGTACAGTTGAATTTGCCGTTCCATACGCCAGTCTGTCTGGCCAAAAATTCTTCACACTTGGCTCTGCCAACAAAACTACTTGTCCTCTTTACACAGCTCCTCCCGGCGGTGCAACGGCAACACTCAAGCTATGGCTTAGGGCCGACGCAGGCGTTACAGGAAGCCCCGTGTCCTCATGGGCCGATCAAAGTGGCTATGGCTTTGTGGCATCTCAATCTACAGCAGCCAACAGGCCCACGAACGTGAGCAATCGCGTGAACTTTAATCCAGCAATGCAATTCAATGGGTCAACCAATGAATTACTCATATCAGGAGGGATCGCGGGCACGGCGACCTATGGAGATTTTAACGTGTTCGGCGTCACACGAACAAACACCGTTTCAAACAGTTCTATCTTTTATGAAACACAATCAGGTGGTAACAGGATAAACGTGCACGTTCCATGGGGAGACGCAGTCACTTACTGGGACGCGGGCTCTGCCGGAAGCCCGCAACGTCTTTCTGTCGCCTGGGGCGGTGTAGTGAACAAGAATTATTTATGGACCTACACCGCAAGTACAGCCATCACTCCTTCCGGGCAACGGCAGGATATTTACCGCGATGGAAGGTCAATTGCCAGCGACAACGACATGGCCAGTTTTACAGGCAGCAACGGTTCTATGTATGTGGGATCGAACGGCTCCGGAAATAATTACAACGGCGAGATCGCTGAATTATTGATGTACACGAGTGGGTTGACTCTTTCTCAGATGCAGAACATTAATTCCTATCTCGCTGTGAAGTATGGCATTACGTTGGACCAAACATCTCCTCAGAATTACACTGCATCTGATTGGAACGGGGCGACTGGTACGAAAATCTGGGATGCAACGGTAGGGGGTACCTATAAAAACGACATTGCTGCGATTGCACGAGATGACAATTCTTCAACCAATCAGAAGCAATCAGGCAGCAGCAATAGTGGCAACGTCCTTTTCATAGCCAACACTGCCTTTGCAACCGATAACCCAACGAATACCAACACACTCAGTGCAGACAAATCATTTTTTTCCTGGGGACATAACGGTGGTGCACTGTCTGCACAGGGGGTAAGTGATTTTGCGGGGCCAACTATAAAGGGGAGGATTGCACGCGTTTGGAAAGCGCAGGAGACAGGTACCGTGGGTACCGTCAGGGTTAGATTCAACCTTTCAACGGTTGCTGGCGTGGGCGGTGTGGCCGGCGCTAATGACTTGAACAACGTGAGACTCCTCGTAGATGCCGACGGCGTGTTTGCTGCTGGCGCAACGATTGTGGCTCCGGCATCCGTTGACAACGTAAGCGACATCGTGGAATTCAATCAAGATTTTGTTGCCGGCACAGGGTTTTATTTCACCGTTGGAACGACGGATCTTGCGACGGCGCCACTACCTGTCCAACTGTTGTCGTTTGAGGCCAAAGCGAATGATAACAATGTGGAAGTGAATTGGGTTACAGAGAGTGAACTCAATAGTGACTACTTCGTTGTGGAGTCTTCACCTGATGGTGAGCGGTGGGGTGCAGTGCATCAGGTAAAAGGTAAAGGAACGACCACTGCCAAATCCAGGTATTCTGTCATTGATGAAACGCCGTTCACAGGCATTTCTTACTACCGGTTACGGCAAGTAGATTTTGACGGAACATCTCAGACGTCCAAAGTGGTTTCAGTAAAATTCGAGTCCAATCGTATTGCGATGTACCCGAACCCAGTCCAGGGGCAGGAAGTTACTTTTGAATTGAGTGGCAAGTCGATCTCAACGGGGATTCAAATCATAAGCCTCTCTGGCGTTGAAATGCTTAGAATGCCATTGGATGCCACGACGGGTCAAAAGCAAAAATTCACGGTGAACGTGGATGGCTATTCGCCAGGTATTTACATCGTTACGCTCTATACCCGCGAATCACTGCAGCATACAAAGCTTATCGTTCGGTAAGATCTTTGCGGTTTCTCAATACAGAACTCGAAACTTGATCGTGTTTTCGATCGCTCTGAGTTCTTTGATTACTTCCTTATTGTATTCTTTGTTGATGTCGGTGATCACATACCCGATCTGCTCATTCGTCTTGAGATACTGGCCTGCGATGTTGATCGAATGATCGGCTAACACTTTGTTAATTTTTGCCAGAATTCCAGGGACGTTATTGTGGATGTGGATGAGCCTATGCGCATTCTCCAGTGTTGGAAGCGTGAGATTCGGAAAGTTTACACTGTTGCTGGTGCTGCCGGTATTGATGTAGTCCATCATTTTGCCTGGCACAAAATTCCCGATGTTCTCCTGCGCCTCCGCGGTACTGCCTCCGATGTGTGGTGAAAGAATGGTATTGGGAAGCCCCCGGAGTTCGGACTTAAACTCTTCATTGTTGTCGATCGGCTCGTAGGGGAAAACGTCGATTGCGCAACCGGCGATCGTGCCGTTCAGAATGCTTGCCCGCAATGCCTGAATATCAACCACATGGCCGCGACTGAGGTTAAGGAAGATCACTCCCTTTTTCATTTGGGCAAATTCTTCTTTTCCGATAATGTTTGTATTGCTCTCACGACCGTCGATATGCAGTGTAATGACATCTGAAATAGAGAGCAACTCCTTTAGGTTTTTGCATTTTGTTGCATTACCCATTGCGAGCTTTTCTTCGCGATCAAAATAAAAGACACGCATACCGAGATTTTCAGCCAGCACGCTTAACTGCGCCCCAATGTTACCATAACCAATGATGCCTAACTTCTTGCCGCGGACTTCAAAGCTGCCCTTAGCCGACTTATCCCATTTCCCCTCGTGCATCTTGCTGGACTTCTCTACGATGCCACGCATGAGAATGATCATTTCTGCAATCACCAGTTCCACGACGGAACGCGTGTTACTAAAGGGGGCGTTGAATACAGCAACACCTTTTCGTGTCGCTTCCTTCAGGTCGATCTGGTTTGTGCCTATACAAAATGCACCAATGGCCATAAGCCTGTTAGCATTGGCCAGCACTTTTGCCGTGACCTGTGTTTTCGACCGGATGCCAAGCACAGATACGTTCTTTATTTTTTCACACAGCTCGTCTTCCTCAAGACCAGCAGGGTAGGTTTCTACATTGAACCCCTCGCTCTTCATAAGCTCGATGGCGACGGGATGCACATTCTCCAGCAACAGGACATTAATCCTGTTCTTTGGGTAGGAGATGGCAGTATTGAGTTTGTTGAGGTATAGGAATTCGTCAAGGCTTGGAGCAACGTGATCGGCTTTGCTCAAGACGCTTTCACGCTCGACGTTTTCTGTGAACGCATAGAACTTATTTGCAAGCCCGGAATGTTTTATCTCATAATCTGTATATCCGTCACCAATGACATAAATATCACCAGGAAGATTGAGTCGCTTGAGCTGCTCGGTCTTGCCCTGGTTCATGGATAGCGGATTCGTTTTGTCGAAGCCTGTAATCTTCCCCTGACCGTCAAAAGTGAATTCGTTTGCCAGGATATTGCCAGGCTTTATGCCGAACTCGGTCACCACCGGTTCGATGAATTCGCGGAATCCATTCGAAATGATATAAATATTGTCAGCGTAAGAGGTGAAAAAGTCCTTGTTCCGCTTGAAAGACTCCGAAACCTTTTGCTTCAGTAGTTCGATGAGTGCCGGGAGATGTCTTTTCTCGGCATTCAGCAATGCCAGCCGTTGCTCAAGCGATTCCCGAAAAGAAATGCTGCCCGCCATACCCTGGCTGGTGATGTCTTCAATCTGTTTTTTGATTTTATTTTTTTCAGGATGACCGTTCAGGGAGATGTCCGCGAGGACATCAAACGCTTCAACCTTTGTAAAAGTGCTATCGAAATCGATTACGAAGTACTTATTGATCTTCATGCGCAGTGTAAGAAGGCCAAATGTAATGGTTCGACCTTCAAGGTTCAAAGTTCATCACGGCGAAGGAGGCGTTTGTAAAAAATATAGACTCCCCTTACGGGAGATTCTGTTTGGAAATAAAGGAGGTGTTAAAAAAAGCAGAGTCCCCGTTGGGAGACTCTGCTTGGAAAGAAAACAGAGTCGCCTGACGGGAGATTCTGTTTGGAAATAAAGGAGGTGTTATAAAAAAGCAGAGTCCCCGTTGGGAGACTCTGTTGGGAAAGAACTGCAGAGTCCCTGGACGGGAGACTCTGCTGAGAACTTATCGCATCATTAGGATCTTCGCGGCAGCATCAATCTGTTCTGTGTATGCATTCAAGGCTTTCGACGCAATCTCAATTTGTTCCTGTGCCTCAACCCAATTGCGTTGCTCGATGGCCTCACGAATTCCAGGCAATGTCTTGACACCATAGCCGGTATAAAATCCGGGCGCGTAGATGGTATGCTTGTACCATGGACGCCGTGGCAGTCCCTCATTTGAAAGAAGTTTTTGTTCTGCCTGATATAACAATTGATTAAGCCTCGCGAGGTTCGTGTTCGGCTTTGCATTAGCAGCGTAAAGATTGGCAAACGTCGAAGCACTCTTTTCGAGCTTGCTGACAGCGTTTTGCAGACTTGAAAAATTGATGTAAGGAACAGGATCCTTGGCGACGGGAGCGACATACTTTTGAGTCGGATCAGCTGCCTGAGCAAAGCGTTGTTCTCTGACCATCTGATTGTCAACTTCAGTTGACTCGCGCAGGTTGTCAATTAAGGCCGTAACCTCACCGAGATAACCATTTACGGTATTATGAAATGCCTTGAAGTCGAAAGGCAAAACATCTGCATCTGCGAGCCGAAGCGTCACCCTTCCTGCCGTCTTAGCCAATGCGATTCCGTATTGGAATTTCGGATCACCGAATTTTACATAGTGATCATAAGAATCATAAATTGAATGATATACACCTGCGCCATCTTCGCCACCAAAGCCGATGTTGAGAGATGGAATCCCGATGTGCTGAATAAACGGAGAATAATCTGAACCTGATCCCAGCGCATCAATGGGCATTGTCTTTTGAGCAAGGATATTTCTTTTGTCTTTTGTTGATGATGCGAATGCCAACCTTGCGGAGCGGTTGCGCTCAAGGACGCTAACTCCTGTTTGAGGATCATTCACGTCGCGTGCAACTTCATTGATTAGTGTTTCAAGTGTATGTGACCCCTGAACGCCGAGAAATCCTCTGCCATTGCCATCCGAATTGATATAAGCGACTGCCTTCTGCTGCAATTCCTGCGCATGGTGCTCGGCCCATTCTGTCGAACCGATCAAACCAGGTTCTTCACCGTCCCAGGCGCAATAAATAATCGTTCGCTTTGGCTTCCACCCTGACTTAACCAATTCACCCAGGGCACGTGCTTCTTCCATCTCTGCCACAAGGCCGCTGAGCGGATCATTGGCGCCATTCACCCAGCCGTCATGATGATTTCCGCGGATAACCCATTCGTCAGGCAGTTCGCTTCCTTTCAGGCGTGCAATGACGTTCAGGCAATCCACCATCTTCCAATCAAACTGAAGATTCAAATGAACCTTGGCGGGACCAGGTCCGACGTGGTACGTGATGGGCAATCCACCACGCCACTTCTCCGGCGCAACAGGTCCTGTCAATGCGGCGAGCAATGGTTGCGCATCGGCGTAGGAGATAGGCAATACGGGAATCTTAATGAGGTTCGTCGCCGACAATCGATCAAGGCGCTTTGCGTCTGCAGTTGCCCCGACGTTTGGTGTCAATGGATCTCCAGGATAAACAGGCATGTCCATCACAGACCCTCGCTGTGTGCCGTCTTTCGGACGATATGCGCCTTTTGGATACACGTCGCCTTCGAGGTATCCGTCTTCTTTGGGATCAGAATAGATCAGGCATCCTACAGCACCATGTTCCTGTGCTACCTTTGGTTTTATTCCCCGCCATGATCCACCATACTTTGCTATTACAATTTTTCCTTTGACATCGATCCCCAGCCTTTCCAGTTGTTCATAGTCGGCGGGCACGCCGTAGTTAACGAAGACTAGCTCACCTGTGACGTCTCCATCAGCAGACCACGCGTTGTACACTGGCAGTTGTTCTGATGTTTGTCCTGATGTGCCATCCTCTTTCAATGGCGGCTCGGAAATTTTCGCAACAAATTTGGTCGGCCCCGTCATCTCCAGCACCCGTACTTTAGGTGTAGGAAATAATACTTTGTAAGATTCAATTTGTGCATCGTATCCCCAGCTTTTGAATTGATCTCTGATGAATTCGGCGTTCGCTTTTCCATACGGAGAACTGATATGATGGGGGCGGGCCGCCAGTCTCTTAAGCCAGGCATCAAGGTTTTCCGCCTTCAGTTGAGCATCATATTTTTCTTCAAGCTTGTTTTCAATAGCCGCAGCATCTTGCGTGTAGCCGATCATCGACTTTTGTTGAGCCTGCACCGTGAAGTTGAGAAGCACCAGGGTCAGGGCATACAATAATTTCTTCATTGATGTGTATTTTGGTTTAGGTCGTTCTAGCGACAAGATAACCTTGCCTTGAATTTTCACCACTACCATTGTTGAAATTTTACAAGCCAGTTGCTCGGCTAAGCCCTTCTATGCGCCAGTGGTCGTGCCACCTGTAACGCTCTGGCGACACTAACGGACAAGCGGGCTTAAACCTTGACCTTTGAACCGTGAACTTTAAACTTTAAACTTTAGGGCTTTAACACAATTGGTCTTTTCCTGCTCAATATTTTCTACACAGTGCACGATGCTCCCCAATATGCGCTACGCCAACAAATGTTAATTATAAGTTAAACGGACTTTGCTTGAAACTATCTCTTGATCGACCCGTATGGAGGTTGTATGAATATGAATACCACTACCAAAAGCAAGCTTTGGATTTGGATCCTGGTCACTTCGATTATTGCCATCATCCCTTGGGTGGCGATCGCTTTAGGGTGGATTTGATTTGATTAATTATTTTTTAGCCTTCGCTACTTTTTTGGCAACTTTTTTCGCTGGAGGTTTTGCCGCCTTTGGTTTTTCAACTGCATCTTTTAATATCTGGCCAGCATGATTTTTGGTATCGACTTTTTCGATGACCTCATCTATCACACCATTTTCATTTATAAGATAAGTAATGCGGGCGGTGCCCATGTATTTTCGGCCGTACATAGATTTCTCAACCCAGGCGCCATACTTTCCATGAACTGACTTATCAATATCCGCAAGCAGGCGGAACGGAAGTTTTTCTTTTAAGATAAATTTTTGATGAGACTTTTCACTGTCTGTACTTACACCAAACACTTCGTAGCCCGCCTTTTGAAGTGCCTTATAATTATCACGAAGGCTGCAGGCTTCCGCAGTGCAACCGGGCGTCATATCGCGGGGATAGAAATAAAGAACAACTTTCTTTCCTTTCAAGGCTGAAAGTGTAACATCATTACCGTCCTGATCTTTCGTTTTAAAATCGGGAGCTTTTGTTCCAACAGTAAGTGCCATGGCTAAAGAATTTTTTGCCTGAAGATACGCTCATTCCCGGCACGGTCAACGACCTTCAGTTCGAATTCTCCTTTAAGAGGTCTTTTCGGATCAAGGCGTTCCGATTGAAGAATGCCGGATTTGAAATCGTAAGACATCAGTAGCCATTCGCCATTGATGTTGGCCTCGTAATAGGAGATCCCTGACAAACCGTCTCTTATCCTGAAACGTGCAGATGTTCTGTCGAGCTTTATGCGGGAAATTGCCGGAGCCAGGGTATCGGTGGCAAAAGTGAATTCACCCAATTCCCGTGTACCAAACCGTACCTTGCCGTTCGTCCAGTCGCCACCAACGTAGGAGAGTCGGCTTCCCTCTCGTCTGTAGACTGCAAGGTTTTTGGCAGGCGTTTGGGGAAGCATTGGCTTAAGGGTGACGAGTACGTTAGTATGGAGCGGAATTGTTCTGTTGCCGATTATGAAAGACTCTTTCTTGTTGTCGACGATGTAATGATTGACATTCAGAAACAAAGTATCGTACAGTGAGTTTGCGGGGAAGCGGATGTCGGCCCAGTCACTGTAATAGGTGTATTCCATTTCTGAGGGTACCACATCTTTGAAATGGAACTGAAGTGAACCTGCGCATGAAACCACTGAATCCGGTTGTCCTTTGCGTAAGTCGATTAGGAAGACACTTTGATTGGCGCCTTTGTAATTCGCTGTTGCCTCCACAGATTTCTCCGGATAATAAATATGAAGTTTGTTTGATGCCTCGGGACAGGATGCCGACGTGATCGTCAGAAAGTTTTCAAGCAAATCGGCCTCGAGGCCGATGGCCCTCTTGGTTGCGAGTATCATTTCGTCAGATACCGGATTGCTTCTTAAGCGGAACGTCGCATTGCTTTTGTTCCCTGACTCATCGCGGAGTAAAATTCTGACCGCACGATCGGCGCCATCTACCGAAATAACTCCCTCGTTTGTCGAAGTATAAAAATCCAATCGATTACCGTCATCGATATAAAGCTTGTTGTATCGCTTTCCTTTGATCTCCAGTGTTTTGTAATCCATCAGCGCAAGTATGCCGCGCGTTTCCTCAAGATCTACTTTCTCGATGGTTTGGGTGAAAACTTTTTGACTGTCAACGAACATTTCAATGTAGTTGATGCCGCAACGAGCATGCGTTTCATCCATCCGATCGTCAGCCAGGAGTTCAACACCAATGCGACCGTGCGCAAGAATGGGTGCGGGCAGTACATACTCACTGGCAGACTTGCGAACCATTGAAAACTCAAATCTTCCGAAGCGATCATTGATCCGTGAATTCCCGTCCAACGTTTTCAATGCTATTTTTTGTGCAGCTGGGGCAATGTTGTCTTTTATTTCAGTGAACCCGAATTTCAGCGGGTTCAGCACATAGTTGCCGTCGCGAATTTCAAAGTGAAGATGGGGCCCTGAGGATGAGCCAGTGTTGCCCGAGTACGCGATGGTATCTCCCTTTCGAACTGGGAATTCACCTGGTTTGAAGTTAAGGTCGATTTCGAAGCTCTTGCGTTGGTATTGCTGCTGCTTCACGTAGGTTGCGATCTTCCCATTGTATTTTTCCAGATGACCGTATACGGAAGTTTTGCCATCCGTATGGGTTACAAACAGCGCCGTACCATAGCTGAACGCGCTTACGTTTGCACGGGATATGTATCCGTCCTGTGTTGCGAGAACTGGAACGCCAATGCGGTTGTTCGTGCGAATATCAATGCCACCATGAAAATGTGTGTTACGAAGTTCGCCCATCGTGCCGGCAAGGAAGTTGGGCTTTCCGGGATTGATCGGAAATAAATATCCATCAGGTGGAGCAACTTTAACTCCACCGTTGTCAGTTTCAGCGTATTGGGCGAGTGCGCAGAAAGGAAGAAGAGCTAAAAGTAATGTCTTACTTAACTTCGAACTCCAGTAGCTTCTCATCCTCGATATAAGCGGACAATTTATTTCCATTTGTCACGGGGCCAACTCCTTTGGGAGTGCCGGTAAAAATCAGGTCACCAGTCTTTAAAGTAAAAAATTGTGCCAGGTAGGCAATAATAGTATCAAACGGAAAAAGCATAAGGCTCGTATTTCCGGCTTGCTTTAATTTACCGTCGATCTCAAGTTTGAAATTTATGTTCTTAAGGTCTTTGAATTGTGATACCGGTATAAATTTATCGGAAATGGGAGCGGATCCATTGAAGCCTTTTGCGATATCCCAAGGCAATCCTTTTTCTTTAACCTTTTGCTGGAGGTCGCGCGCTGTGAAGTCGATGCCTATACCGATGGCATCATAGTATTTGTTGGCGAATTTTTCTTCGATGTTCTTTCCTTCTTTGCAGATTCTTAAAACCAACTCGACCTCGTGATGAACATCTTTTGAGAAAGCTGGAAGATAAAACGGAGCATTGTTCCGGGTAATCGCCGTGTCTGGCTTGGTGAAAATGACAGGCTCTGTTGGCCGCTCATTGTTAAGTTCCTGGATGTGTTCAACGTAGTTCCGGCCGACGCAGAAAATTCTCATAGTTGGTTTGGCATGATATTTTGGCAAAGTTATCAACAAAATGGGCTCAAAAGCATTTTTCTTGCATTATTTGAAGGAATTTTTGAGACACACCATAAATTTATGTTCTACTTTTTAACAGCCAGCTGAATCCACAGATATGAAAAATGCAATTGTTATAATCACAGCCTTGATAGTGTTGTACGCTTGCGCGACGGTTCCGCTTACCGGTCGCAAACAACTTAACCTTGTTTCCAATGCAGAGATAATCCCAATGTCCAGTCAGGAGTACGACTCGGTTATACGGAAAGGACCTCTTTCAAAAGACGCCCAACAAACCGACCTGATCAAACGTGTTGGTGTTCGTATTCAACATGCTGTTGAAGAGTACATGGCACAACAGAATCTGAGTTCGGAGCTTGCCGGATTTGATTGGAAATTCAATCTCATTGACGATCCTAAAACCGTGAACGCCTGGTGTATGCCGGGAGGAAAAGTAGCCTTTTATACAGGCATCATGCCCATTTGTAAAGATGAGACCGGAGTTGCAATTGTGATGGGTCACGAAGTGGCTCACGCGATTGCCAACCATGGAAGGGAGAGAATGAGCCAGGGAATGCTCGAACAGCTTGGTATGAGCACCCTGAGCGCCCTGATGGGATCCAATCCCACCGTGGGTAAACAAATGCTGTTCCAGGCTGTTGGAGCGGGCACGCAACTGGGTATGCTTAAGTTCAGCAGACAGGATGAATCCGAAGCCGATCACCTTGGATTGATATTCATGTCTTTGGCAGGGTATGATCCCAATCAAGCACCGATCTTTTGGCAGCGGATGGCAGAAAAATCTGCTGGACAAGCTCCACCGGAATTCCTTTCCACCCACCCTTCAGACCAAACGCGAATCAACGATTTACAGGGATGGATGCCGGAAGCGATGAAGTATTATAAGAAGCAGTGATTGCGCACTTTGACGACCCTAGCATCCACGCGAATTTGATTTTTTTTCGTCGGAGAGTTGACAATTGATAACCACTCGCTGCGCTCGTGGGCAATTGACAATAAACTCCCAATGCGTCTGTTGATGGTTATTTAGCTCGAGAACCATAGCGTCATTCAGGAGTCTACACGTTGTCAACTGGGCATTGTCAACTTTCAACTAATTATACGTATTTGCGTATCAATACACTTCAATTCTAACTAACCCTGGTTGAAGATGGTTGAGGCATACAACTTCTTAGGTTCATGGCAATTGTTTCCAGAAAAGGGGACGTATGAATTTGCGGCACGACCTAAATCAGGAATCTACCGGGTCGATTATGGTGAAGGGAAAAAGGAACTGAAGATTTCCATGAACTGGGTGACACTGGAAGATCATGCGTTCAGTTCTGATTACACAATAATTCCCGATGGCGAGGAATATCCATTTTCAAATCCTGAAATCGCCGACGTTATTAAGTCCGTCTTTATCGAGACAACCTCCTTCGAAAGCCATTTCTTTAAAGCGGGTCGCGAAATCCTGCAGGTGTTCCATGAGATAACTCCTAAAGGCTACCTGCAAGTCACGCAGAAAAGCATCGCTGCGGACGGAACGGTCTCCACCAACCTGGAGATCTACCATCGTCAGTTGAGTGTGCTTCCTTATTCTGCGTCGGTATCGGGGGCGCTGATCAAACCTAACGAGGAAGGTATGATCCGTCACCATGCGCTTAATGCCATGGAAGAGCAAACGAACATGCAGCTGACGCAAATACGCCAACAAATAGAGCTGTTGGCAATCCAGGCAAAGGAGATTCAGAAACGCAAGGAGCTTTCAATGATTATCTACGATGCCAAGCTGAGCTTCAGTCCGGTTATTGGTCAGATTTACTACCTATACGAAAAGGAGGATGGTTCACATCTAGTCTCGATGGTCGGGCCGAAGGAATGGGGACCAAAAATTCCGTTCAAGGCGTTTGTTGCCGCGGTGAAGTTGCTGGCGGATCATACGTGGGCCGAGGTGTGAAAATGCGCATAAATGTAAGATGTAAGCTGTAAACCGTAAGCCGTGGGTTGTCGACGGCTCACCACTTACGGCTCACGATTTACTTTTCATTCAGGATCAACGGCGCCTTTCCATCTGTCACAATCACCTTTGAATTGGGCGAGGTGACCAACTCTTTCAGCACCTGGATACTGCTCCATTTCACCATCAGTTCATTGAGGCTTTCCGAAATTGTTTTGTTGTAATTTTTTATAGCCTCTGCTTCGATTTGCATGCGTTCAGCTTCTTTCTTCTGCTTGGTGATGACGAATTCCATCTGCAGTGCTTCCTGTTCTGCCTTCAGCTTATTTTCGACGGCCTGAAATATTTGCGGCGGCATGGTAATACTTTTCAGTAAGACAGCATCGGTGACGAAACCCTTGTCCCAGATGCTTGCTGCGATCTCATCAAATATTTCTTTTTCTATTTTGCGTCTGTCAACTGCAAAGAGTTCTTTCGCCAGATACGTGCCGCAAATGTGGCGGACCACTGCCCTGAAATTGGCTTCGACGATCACTTCCTGGTAATTCATTCCGTATTTAATGTACACTTCACGAGCCGCTTCGGGCTTCACGTGATACAACAACGCGATCTCTGCCTTTACGGTCAAGCCTTCGCGGGTGGGAACGTCAAGGGTATTAAATGCTTCCACCGTCCTAACAGGAATCTTGATGATTTTTGTTGTGAATGGATTAAAGAAATAAGGACCTTGAGCTAAGTGGTCGCTTTTGATCTTCCCGAGTTTTTGCTTCATTCCTACCTCGCCCGGCCGAACAGTCGCGCAACCGGTGAACAATAGGAGTATGCACAAGCCTGAAAAGCAAGTCGTGTTCATAAATGAAATGTTTAATGTTTTTAATCAGCGATGAGCGTCGCTGTCAGGGCAGAACCGGTTCTCAATATTGAGAGGAGATGGCAGGGAGCGAGTCACCGGCCACTTCTGTTTTATTTGATCCTAATAAACGGGTTTACTTGTTTTTAAATGCGCTAAGCTTGATCTCAGTTAATCGACGCTTGGTATCGAGTGAAAAATCACCGTTCATCATCCAGTCGTAATATGCAGCTTCTTCTTTCAGCACGGCGAGCACTCCTTTATTCTTGTGTTTTCCAAAATTAAAAATCGCTTCTCCTTTGCTGTTGAGCACCATACGTCCCGCAAGGTCGATCATGTTTGAAGCTGTAAGTTTATTCAACTCTTCCGGATCATTGCGTAAAGTTCCAATTAGTTGGCCCATGCCATCGGTCACCGGTTGGTTTTCATAGCGCTCGACTTGTGCGAGCAGCACTTCAAGAGATGCGCGGGTGTCGGCCTCTGCGGTGTGAGAATCTTCCAGTTTTTTGTTGCAATAGAATTCATAGGCCGCAGACAGATTACGTTTCTCCATGAGATGATAGATCCGCTGGGAATCGATAATACGCTTCCGCGAATAGTCGAAGTCGACACCTGCCCGCAAAAATTCTTCCACAAGAACAGGCACGTCGAATTTCGTTATGCTGAATCCACTCAGGTCAGCACCTTCAAAAAATTTCGCGTATTCCTTAGCCAGTTCTTTAAAGGTGGGCTTGTCAGCAACATCCTCGTTTTTTATGCCGTGGATGGCGGTTGACTCTGCCGGAATAGGGATGGTGGGGTTGACGAGGTTGGTCTTTGAGACCATTTCACCATTGGGCATCAATTTGATTACCGCGATTTCGATAATCCTGTCGTGATTGATGTTGGTCCCAGTCGTTTCAAGGTCGAAAAAGCAGAGGGGTATCTTTAGGTTCAGTTTCATGTGTCGGAACGACTGTCAGTGCATGGGATTCTCGAAAGTGGACACAGCACGGTAGAACATTTCATTGGTTACTCCAATTCTTTTCAATGTCTCCTGTGCAGCGCTGATATTCTGCATGTTATGCTTACCACTTACTTTGATAGACACCTTTTCTTTTTCAGGTGTCAGTAGATATTCACGGCCATTTTCAACAACACTGGGATGCGTCTTGTATGCTACAAAAAGAACATCGGGCGTATCCCTGATTGGAAGCGCGGCCACGACAGGATCCATTTCAAAATAAACGAGAACGCCGCCTTTCGGCATGGATGCGCCGAACTGGCCAAATTGCCGTACGTACGAATCGCGTGTCGGGTAAAGACTTGATGCCTGCCACTCGATTCCGTTGATCACGCCGATGTGTTGATGGTACTTTAAGAAGGCTGGAGTAGAATCAAATAATGATGTGCTAATGTCCTGACCTTCAATAATTATGATAGGAGCATCTGAAAGTTTTACAGTACCCTCAAAACCCTGGGGGTGGGTCGAGGTGAAGTAGTCGAATTTCCTTTTATTGAAAGAGAGGATGTGGACGATCAGTGCCGTGATGAAGGCCTTCCCGTGATTTCCTGTAACGACCAACCGGTGCTTGTCCCTGGACGACTCATAGATAAAGTCTGGGATCGAGTAAGCTGGCACCTTGTTGGCATTTGCCCAGGCGAGATCGGGGTGGTTTTCCTTCGTTGTCGGTCCAAAGATGATAGCATCAACAATTCCCGTTGGATGTCCGGGTTTGGTTGACTCACCGATAATGTTGTGTCTCAGTAATTTATCTTTCTCATCGGCTGGCATTTCGTCCAGAGAACCCGTGATCTCATGGCCTGACTTCTTCAATTCGATCGCCAGATCATTTATCGCGCGGCTTCCCAGACTGATGAAATGGATTTTTTTCGAACTCTTCACTGTAGTGAGTTTTGAAGCCTTGAAGTAAGTTAAAATGTTTGGCGTTTGAAAGGGTTCACTGTTAGGAGTTTACGAACGAAATCGAATGCAACACAGAATAAATTCAGATGAATTCAGCAAGATGAAATTTCCAGATCACGAATTATCACGAAATTTATTCACACTTTTTCACGTTTTTAATTGTGGGTCGATTGTTAAGAAGTTGTGGAGATGAATTCTCATGAAACGTTTTGCAATTTTTAGGTTTGTCTCCCTTTTAAGAAACGCATACAACAACCACGAAGTATGGAGCAAAGATCGACGCCGGTGAGGTCAGGCAGCACCAAGATAATGCGTTAACGGCTGTAATTGAGTACCTCCGGCCTGAGCATTTTTACACCGAACAGCATAAGGAAATTTATCAGGCGATTATCGACTTGTTTAAGGGTTCACAGCCGGTCGACATGCGGACTGTGGTGGCCCAGCTTAGAAAGAATGGACGGCTTGAGGTTGTTGGAGGAGCGTACTATATCGCCGAACTCACTTCCCGCGTCAGCTCGGCAGCAAACATCGAATATCACGCCCGGATTATTATTGAGATGGCGATCAAAAGGGAGCTGATAACCATCTCCTCCCAGATTCAGCAGGACGCTTATGAGGACACTACGGATGTGTTCGATTTGCTTGATAAGACTGAACAGGCTGTTTTCTCAATCTCCGATACCAACCTGCGCAAGAATTACGACTCAATGAAGTCCTTGATGTCGCGCGCTGTTCAGGAACTTCAGGAGAGGAAAAATCACAAAGATGGACTCACGGGCGTACCCAGTGGGTTTACGAAACTGGATCGCATCTTAAGCGGCTGGCAAAAATCCGACCTGGTGATTATCGCGGCGCGACCCGGTATGGGTAAGACCGCATTCGTCGTGTCAGCCTTGCGGAACGCGTCAGTGGACTTCAATTTTCCGGTGGCAATTTTTTCACTTGAAATGGCGTCGCTTCAGCTTGTCAATCGTCTTATTTCCGCTGAAGCTGAATTGGAGTCTGAGAAGATTAAGCGAGGAAATCTCGCCGACTTTGAGTGGGCGCAGCTTGTTCACAAGACCAATCGACTTTCGGCAGCGCCAATTTTTATTGACGATACTCCGGCACTATCCATTCTCGAACTGCGTGCCAAATGCAGGCGACTGAAGGCTGAGCATAACATTCAATTGATCGTCATCGATTACCTGCAGTTGATGAAAGGCGACAGTCAGGGCAATCGCGAACAGGAAATCGCATCTATCTCACGGGCATTGAAAGGAATCGCGAAAGAGCTGGAAGTCCCGGTCATTGCGCTCTCACAGTTAAGTCGCGGTGTGGAGACGAGGGGCGGCGACAAACGTCCTCAGCTCTCAGATCTTCGTGAATCGGGATCCATCGAACAGGATGCAGACATTGTGATGTTCCTGTACCGTCCGGAGTATTACAAGATTACACAGGATGAAGAAGGTCTGCCGACGCAGGGCATGGCAGAGGTGATTGTGGCTAAACACAGGAACGGCTCACTCGATACTGTGAAGTTGAAGTTCATAGGAAAATACACCAAGTTCGCTGACTTCGATGGCCCGTCTGACAGCGGCTTTGGAAGTGTCACCCGCGAAAGCCGGCTGAATACATTCCGCGATGATACCCCGCCGCCTGCACGCGGCGACGAAGAGATGCCTTTCTAGCGAATTGTTGTTAGTTTTGCGATCAAGACCCGAATGTTCCACGCAAAGACGCAATGAGCGCAACGCGCATGCAAATTCCGGTAGGAGCCAAAGACCGAAAGTCGGCCCCCTTGCTTAACGGATACCTTCTTTTTTTCTGCGTGGTAATTTGCTTCAACGTTTGGGGTCAGCGTTCAGCAACAGGATACTCGATCAAATCAAAGGCATTTCTCGACGAGAAGAAATTCAAAGAGGCACTTCAGTATGCTGACTCTGCCATTGCTTTTGCGAGAGCACTTGACAATGCTGATACACTGGCTCAATCATATCGATGGCGGTTTGGCGTGCGCACAGCCATGCAGGACTACAAAAATGCATTGGAAGACTATATGTTTTCCGAAGAATATGCAAGCCGTGCAAAATCCGGTGACGCGGAAAAAAAAGATAAACAATTGAATGGCCTTTTGCTTTTGGAGCAGGAGGCGCATCGAAAAGACAACATACTGTTCAACGCCAGGATCAACGAACTCCAACGATCAACTGAAAGCGAGCGACGCAACTTATTTATGGCTGCAGGGAGTCTTCTGCTCCTCACCACATTGGCTATCTTTTTCTATTTCAGGAAAAGAGGTGAGTTAAAGAACTTTGCCGATCAGGCTTCCGAAGAAGTAAAAGAATTGAGGCTTTCGCGCGACAATACGTTGACCGCGTTATCGGGCCGTCTTGCTGAGCTGCGGCTGATGGTTGAAGACCTGGGACAAAGCTTTGCTTTGACAGGGGCCAAGGCGTCAATCGACCGGCAGTCCGCTATTGATAGCACCATAGCTGTCAGGAAGAACATTGATGAGTTAATGAAATGGCTCACAGCGAGCCAGGGAATATCAACCTTCCAACCGGTGAAGTTTGATTGCAAGGAGTTGACGGAGGCCACGTTGGCTAAGTTTGAAAGGCAGATTGCTGAGAAGAAGATTAAGAGTGAAGTTTTTATGTCGGAAGGGCAGTGGGTGTTTGCAGACAAACAAATGATTGCTTCAGTGATGGAAAATCTCATTTCGAATGCAATCAAATTTACACCTGCCGGTGGCAGCATGTCTTGCTTTGCGGGTATCAGTCAAGACATTGTAAGCATCGGTGTAAAAGACTCTGGACCGGGAATGACGCAGCAATCATTGGTGAAGTTGTTTGATCAGAAGGAGTTTTCAACCGAGCATCAAGGTCTCGGATTAATGTTGTGCAAGGAACTTGTTGAACGAAACGGCGGCCGCATTTATGCCGAAAGCGAAGTTGGAAAAGGCAGCACATTTTATTTCACGCTGCCAGGGACTGCGGGAGTGCGTTGAATTTGCTCCCGGGCAAAATATCGGAGATGCGTTTATTTTTACATTGTGGAAACCAACATTTCAAACCTAATATTTTAATTATTAATGCAAATGAAGGCGTTGATACTCACAGGTCCCGGCAAGATCGAATGGAAAGAGGTTGATAAGCCAGCGCTCACTCCGGGAAAAGTACTCGTCAAAATAAAAGCGATTGCCCTTAATCGACGGGACGAATGGATCAAAGAAGGGAAGTATCCAAATATTCGCTATGGTGGCATATTGGGCTCTGACGGGTCTGGTGTTGTTGAATCAGCCGCGGATGAAAAGGATAGTTATCTAGTTGGAAAGGAAGTAGTGATTAATCCCAACATAGATTGGGGCACTGATCCTGATGTGCAGTCGAAGAATTACACGATCCTGGGAATGCCTGTTAACGGTACGTTTGCAGAGTATTGCCTCGTCGATGCCGATCGAGTGTTGGCAAAACCGATGCACCTCGACTTCCTGCAAGCCGCAGCGCTGCCCTTGGGAGGACTTACAGCATTCCGTGCCTTATTTAAAAAGGGCGGGTTAAAAGCCGGGCAAAACATTTTGATTTCCGGATTTGGCGGAGGCGTAGCACAGTTTGCCTTTTTGTTCTCGACTGCTGCTGCAGCCAATGTGTATATCACATCAGGAAGTGACGAGAAGATTGCGCGCGCTTTGAAGATGGGGGCGAAGGGTGCTTACAATTATAAAAAGGAATCTAACTACAGCGATCTCTGGAAGACAAAGGGTGGATTTGATTTGATTATAGACAGTGCCGGTGGTGATCAGCTCAACAGCTTTATTAAAATATTGAAGCCTAAAGGAAAGATTGTGTTTTATGGTGCAACGAATGGCTTGCCGGGTAAGATAGATCTATACCGGATGTTTTGGAATCAGCTTTCACTGGAAGGCACTACCATGGGGAGTGATACAGAGTTTAGTGAGATGCTGAATTTTGTAAGTGTCAACAAGATCAGACCGATTATCGATTCGATCCGACCGTTCTCCAAGCTTGCGGAATCTTTCGGTGATATTACGGCGCCGGGCAAAGTTGGAAAGATTGTGTTTCAGGTATAGAGCCTCGTGCAAAGGCCTTGCTCCGCTGAAGCTACGCGAAGGCGATGCGCTAAGCTCGCCAAGACCTTAATAAGTTGCCCTAGATGCCGTCGCGCCAGTCATTGTAGGCTGCTTGCAGTTCCCGCAGGGTTTTGAGATCGTTTTGTTTCCTGGCTATATCGATTCCCAATTCGAAAATATGTTGCGCTCGGTCCGACTCTTTCATTTCGGCAAGAAGTTGTGCGTAAGGGTAATAAGTGGGCAGGTATTCGGAATTTTTCTCGACTAATATTTTGAAAAGCTTCAAGGCTTCGTCTCGATCGGACTTCAGATACTCCAGTGCGAGTGCATACAAGTTGAATGGGTCGCCAGGCTCATCTTTTGCAAATTGTTTGAGTTGATCGAGACGATTCATTTTTTGAACAAGTGATTGAATTTCCCCGGTACGTTTTAAAAAAGAGTTCACCACGAAGTACACGAGGTTCACAAGGTAGCACTATAGTGTGACGTCGTGAACTTAGCGAACGTCGCGGTAAAATTCTCAAAGGTCGCGTAGGGATTTTTCATTCTCTGGCTGACATCAGGACCTCTTGAATTTGCCTGAAGATTCTCCATCCACAAAATTCATAACAAATCCCGCCTTTTACTATCTTGCCATCACTAAGGTAACGCTTGATCTAACCAGTTGAATATGAAGATTTTAGTGTGTATTACGCATGTCCCTGATACGACTTCGAAGATAAATTTTATTGATAATAATACCCGATTTGATACCGCTGGTGTTCAGTATATCATAGGTCCATATGACGACTATGCGCTGGCACGCGCGGTTGAACTGAAAGAGTCAGCCGGTGCATCGGTGACTGTGCTGAACGTCGGTACTGCGGAGAGTGAACCTACAATCCGCAAGGCACTTGCCATCGGTGCGGATGATGCGATACGGATCAATGCGGAGCCGACTGATTCGTTTTTTGTTGCTACACAGATTGCAGAGCATGCAAAAGGATTCGACTTGATATTGATGGGTCGTGAGTCAATAGACTTCAACGGAGGTGTCGTGCATGCGATGGTGGGTGAGATGCTTGGATTGCCAGCGGTTTCTCCTGTGATGAAGCTTGATATTGAAGGTACGAAGGTGAAGATGGCGCGTGAAATTGAAGGAGGTAAGGAATTGGTTGAAGCAAATCTGCCATTAGTCGCAGGTTGCCAGGAACCCATCGCTGAATGGAAGATTCCAAATATGCGCGGCATTATGAGTGCGCGTACAAAGCCATTGAAAGTAGTAGAACCCAAAGCCGTAGATAAATCCGTAGTGGCACAGAAATTTGTGCTCCCGCCACCAAAAGGTGCGGTGAAGATGATTTCGGCAGATAACGTTGCGGAGCTGGTCACGCGATTGAAGACCGAAGCGAAAGTGCTGTGAAATGCTGTCGGCTTTTGGCGGTTGGCCCATTAGCACTTGACCGTGAATTAGAATCCCGAACCTTGTACCTTGAACCTTGAACTTTGAACCTTGAACTTTGAACCTTGAACTTTGAACCTTGAACTTTTATGACTTCACTAGTATTTGTTGAGAGCGCCGAAGGAAAAGTTAGGAAGACTTCCCTTGAAGCCGTAGCATTCGCGAAAGCGATGGGAGGTAACGTAGTCGCGATCGTGCTTGGCACGGTAGATAAATCTGAATTGGACGCGGTTGGAAAATTAGGTGCCGGTAAGGTGCTGCACGCAGCTGACCCAAAACTTGATCATCCCGTGATACAAGTGTATTCTTCCGTACTCGTTCAAGCGATGCAACAAGAGAATGCTGACAATCTCGTGTTGGCGAACTCATCATTGGGTACGCCTGTTGCTGCAAAAGTTGCTGTGAGAATAGGCGCTGCGTTTGCTTCCAACGTTGTTGAACTTCCCGACACGTCATCGGGATTTGTTGTTAAAAGGAGCATCTATACAGGCAAAGCATTTGCCTTCGTAGATATGAAGTCTGCAAAGAAAGTCATTGCTATCAAAAAGAACGCCGCGGAGCTCAAGGAAACAGGAAGTGTTGTTGCGGCAACGCAGTTTTCTCCGACGCTAAGTGAAGCGGATTTTAATACAAAAGTTATTTCAACTGAAAAGGCGAGTGGAGAGATCTCACTGCCGGAGGCCAATATAGTTGTATCGGGTGGTCGTGGTTTGAAAGGACCTGAGCATTGGGGTATCCTGGAGGAGTTGGCGAAAACGCTTCATGCGGCTACCGGATGCAGCAAGCCTGTTTCTGATATGGGGTGGCGGCCTCACCATGAGCATGTTGGGCAGACCGGTGTGAAAGTGGCGCCACAATTATATATAGCCATTGGGATCTCGGGCGCCATTCAGCACCTGGCGGGCGTCAATTCTTCAAAATGTATTGTGGTAATTAATAAGGATGCCGATGCGCCATTTTTCAAAGCGGCAGATTATGGGATTGTCGGAGACGCATTTGACGTCGTTCCTAAACTGACAGCTGAATTAAAAGCGTCAAAATAATCACTAAATTTGCGGTCCGGATGCCTCAATTTTTTTAATATCGCAGTTCGATTTTTAAAGATAGTCATTGAAGAAAATTAAGCTTGAAATCTTAGGATTGTCATCCAGCCAGTCGCAAACTGGTTCATTCGCTCTGGTGCTTGGAGAAGCTGAGGGGAACAGGAGATTGCCGATCATCATTGGGATGTTTGAGGCGCAGGCTATTGCCATTGAAATCGAAAAAATCATTCCCAACAGGCCGATGACGCATGACCTTTTCAAGTCATTTGCCAATGCATTTCATTTTCACGTTGATGAGATCGTGATCTCAGATTTGAAGGAGGGTGTGTTTTTTGCCAAGATTATTTGCACCGATGGGTTGAAGAAATCTGAAATCGATGCCCGACCTTCCGATGCCATTGCCGTAGGCCTTAGATTCGATGCCCCCATTTTCACTTTCGAGAATATCCTGGCAGAGGCCGGCATTGTTCTTACCGACGAAGAAGAGGAAGAGGAGAAGGCAGAGCCCAAAGCGGAAAAGAAAGTGAAAGTGAAGAAGGAGACTTCAAAGAAGG
Organism: Cyclobacteriaceae bacterium; assembly: GCA_044223825.1. Lineage (GTDB taxonomy): Bacteria > Bacteroidota > Bacteroidia > Cytophagales > Cyclobacteriaceae > ELB16-189. The sequence goes on from JBGALO010000008.1 coordinate 236,214, forward strand.
GCGACGATTTCAAAAGCTATTCTGTCGACAAGCTTAATGAACTCCTCAAAGACGCCATCGACAAAGAGGACTACGAACGAGCAGCGAAGATCCGGGATGAGCTCGGAAAGAGGAATTGACGACCTAACAATACACCTCCGATTTCCTGGAGACCATTAGACCGTAAATCGTAAACTGCGAACCGTGAGTCGTGGGCGTACGACTGTTCACGACTTACAGTGTTTGCAGCTTTGACGTTAATAATTACATTCGCAAAGCAACCTACCTCACCATGAACATCAAGCTTCGCCTTACCATCATGAATTTCCTCGAGTTCTTCGTGTGGGGCTCATGGCTGATTTCACTGGGAGGGTACATGATCGTCACCCTCAAATTTTCCGGTAGCCAGGTGGGTAGCATCTACGCTACGATGGGAGTAGCATCTTTGTTTATGCCGGCGTTGCTTGGAATCGTGGCGGACCGTTGGATCAACGCGGAGCGCGTTCTCGGGCTTGCGCACATTATCGGTGCGGGATTGCTTATCGCAGCATCAACCGTCACTGATTTTGCAACGATGTATGTGCTCATGTTGCTCAATGCAATGTTTTACATGCCGACTATCGCGTTGAATAATGCCGTCTCGTACAAAGTCCTGGAGAAATTCGGATTCGATTGTGTAAAAGTATTTCCACCCATTCGTGTTTGGGGTACCGTTGGATTTATTGCCGCCATGTGGGTCGTTGATCTGTTGCATTGGACCTTGAGCCCGTTGCAATTGTATGTAAGCGCCGGGTCGGGACTGGTATTGGGCATTTATGCATTTACATTGCCGAAAAGCCCGCCTGAGAAATCCAGGCAGTCGGGCACACTCATGTCAACACTCGGTCTCGACGCGTTGGTCTTATTTAAGAGAAGGAAGATGGTGATCTTCTTTGTGTTCGCCATGTTGTTGGGCGCTGCCCTTCAGATCACGAACACATTTGGCGAAGCGTTCCTTCATGACTTTGCGTCGTCATATCCCGATTCCTTTGCTGTACAACACCCGGGACTTCTGATGTCAGTCTCGCAGATGTCGGAGACGTTGTTCATTCTGACCATTCCTTTCTTTCTAATACGATTCGGAATCAAGCGGGTCATGCTTATGAGCATCTTTGCCTGGTTCCTGCGTTTTGGTCTTTTTGGTATTGGTAATCCGGGTACAGGTTTGCCTTTGTTGGTGTTGTCGATGATTATTTATGGCCTTGCGTTCGACTTCTTTAATATATCGGGGTCGTTGTTTGTTAAGAATGAAGCTGACAGCAACATGGTGGCCAGCGCACAAGGCTTGTTCATGCTCATGACAAATGGCATTGGTGCATTTGTGGGTGGTACGCTTAGTGGCCTCGTGGTTGATTACTTCACCAGTGATGGTATCAAAGACTGGCAAAGCATTTGGTTCACGTTTGCCGGATATTCACTCATACTCGGATTGGTTTTTCCGCTCGTGTTTAAGTACAAGCATGATCCTAAGGCGGTTGAAGCGGTTGCGCATTAGCGTACTGGCGTAGCTAAGTAACTCAATAGTGCCACCTTGTGTACTTCGTGTACCTCGTGGTGAAAAGGAAAGTTCCTAGGCCGGCAAGAAAACCCAAAAAGTGCCCCCTCAGCAACCGTTTGCGCCCGGTAACGGGAATAGTTGTTTTGTACATGCCTCCCAAGACACCTATCTTGTACCGAATACCTTATGCGAAAAGTCGCCGCGCTGATATGCCTGCTCTCTGCCTCCCTGTGGCAGTGCGCAACCCCTCCATCAAAAATTCCACCGTTGCCAGAAATGTCTCCTTCAGGTAAAAAGCTTGTTATCTATCAAATGATGACCCGCCTCTTTGGAAACGTAAAAACACTAAACAAGCCATACGGCACCCTTGAAGAGAATGGCTGTGGAAAATTTGAAGACATTTCCGATAAGGCGCTCGCGGGCATCAAAGAATTGGGGGTAACGCACGTGTGGTACACCGGTGTGCTTGAGCATGCCGTTCTTACAGATTATACAGAGTTTGGAATCCCTCTGGACGACGCCGATGTCGTAAAGGGAAGGGCTGGTTCTCCCTATGCCATCAAAGACTACTATGATGTTGATCCTGATCTTGCGGTCGACGTCAAGAATCGAATGATGGAATTCGAGAGACTTATTGCGCGAACCCACGGGCAAGACCTTAAAGTAATTATTGATTTCGTTCCCAACCACGTCGCGCGGTCCTATCATTCGGATGCGAAACCTGAGGATGAAAATGACCTGGGGCAAAGCGATGACAAATCAAAAGCGTTTCTTGCAAACAATAACTTTTACTACCTCCCTGGTCAATCCTTTCAGGTTCCGAAGGGTTATATGCCTTTAGGTAGCAATGCATTTCCAACCAAGGATGGGAAATTCGATGAAACACCAGCGAAGGCAACAGGCAATGATCAATTTACGGCAACACCTTCTGTCAGCGATTGGTTTGAAACTGTAAAACTTAACTACGGCATCGATTATGTGAATGGCCGCAAGACTTATTTCGATCCTGTTCCGGATACCTGGAGCAAGATGCGTAACATCCTGACGTATTGGGCGGCTAAGAAAGTAGATGGTTTTCGTTGCGACATGGCTGAAATGGTGCCGGTCGAGTTCTGGCATTGGGTCATTCCTCAGGTCAAGGCAGTGAATCCGGATATTATTTTTATTGCTGAGATCTATAATCCGAAACAATACCGGAATTATCTCGACCAGGGCCGCTTCGATTTCTTATATGACAAGGTGCAGTTATATGACACCCTGCGTCTGATGATTAATGGCAAAACAAGCACGACATCCATTCCGCGAATCCAACGCTCATTGACAGGTATTAATCACAACATGGTTCACTTCCTTGAGAACCACGACGAACAAAGAATTGCATCACCCTCGTTCATTGGAGACCCTTGGAAAGCGATTCCAGGAATGCTTGTGAGTGCCACCATCGATAAAGGACCAGTGATGATTTATTTCGGTCAGGAAGTCGGGGAACCCGGTGCAGGAGCGGAAGGCTTCGGTGGTGAAGATGGGCGAACTACCATGTTTGATTATTGGGGTGTGCCGGAACACCAGAAGTGGGTCAACGGAAAGAAATATGATGGCGGTGGGCTGGGCGATGAACAAAAAGCGCTGCGCCAGGCATACGGCGATATCCTGAGTTTTTGTGCGATCAACCCTGCCATCGCACAAGGTGACTACTTCGACCTCACTGAGTCGAATGTGGCGATGAAGAATTGCTCGGATAAGATCACGTCTTATATCAGAGTCAGCGGCGAAGAACGATTGATCATCGTTGGAAGCTTCAATCCGAAAATGGAACACGTGCGCATCGCCCTTACGCCGGAGGCCGTCGCGGCTTTCAAACTTTCTCCAGACGGTCAATATGTAGGACGGGATTTGCTGCGCAGCGGCGCTGATGTCGGCCTGAGTGCGGATTTTTCTTTCGAGATGGATGTTCCTCCATTCAGTTCGTTTATTATTAAGGTTAAGTAACATGCGAAAAATAGTATCATACATATTCATACTCGCCTTTGCGTTTGCATGCGGAAATAGTTCGAAGTCCGTCGTGAAATGGCCATATGGAGTCAACTACGAAGTCTTCGTGATGTCTTTTGCGGATAGCAATGGCGATGGTAAAGGTGATTTTAAAGGTTTGACAGCTAAACTCGACTACCTCAAAGACCTTGGTATCGGAGGTTTGTGGTTAATGCCCATCATGCCTTCGGACACGTATCATAAGTATCATGTCATCGACTATAAGAACATTGATCCGGATTACGGCACGATCGATGACTTCAAGGAGTTTGTAAAAGAAGCGCATAAAAGAGATATCAGGATCATTACTGATTTTGTAATCAATCACACTGGAAATAACCATCCCTGGTTTCTCGAAGCCAGTAAAGGCAAAGACAATCGCTATCGAGACTACTATGTGTGGGCGAAAAAGGATTCTATCAAAGGCGAGATTTTTAAGAAATCCGTTACGGCAGATTCATACAATCTCAGGAAGTGGCACCCTGTGAACGGTGACACCATCAGTGAACAATACTATGGCTATTTTAATGGACTTTGCCCTGATCTTAATCTTGACAATCCCAAAGTTAAAGATGAGATCGTTGATATTTCAAAATTTTGGCTCAATGAAATGGGGGTCGATGGGTTCCGTCTTGATGCGGCAAGACATATTTTTCCAAATGACAGGAATCCCGACAACTATGCATTTTGGGAATGGTTTAGAACCGAGATGATTAAGATAAAACCAGATGTGTACCTCGTGGGGGAAGTGTGGCAGGAGGCAAAAGAAGTAGCACCATACTTAAAAGGATTGCCATCGCTTTTCAATTTCGATCTCGGCTACGCCATCATGAATGACGTGCAGGCAGGCGCCGACACACTTCATCTCGTGAAGAAGTACAAGGACATCAACGATTACTACAAAACGTTTACTAAAGATTTCCTCGATGCAACGTTTGTCAGAAATCACGACCAGATGCGCATGCTGACGGAGCTAAAGGGAGATATTTCGAAAAGCAAGATGGCGACCAGCATCCTATTGACTTTCCCGGGGACACCTTATATATATTATGGAGAGGAAATTGGGATGCTCGGCGATAAGGTGATGAACTATGAAACCATCCTGGGACCTGATATTTACATCCGTGAGCCGTTTGTATGGGATACTGACAAAAAGGATAAGTTTCAAACCTCATGGATGGAAGCGAAGTTGAGCACTGATAAAACAGTAGTGCCTTTAAGCAGCCAGCGAAACGACCCGCAGTCGCTGTATTCGTTTTACAGAAGATTTATCCACTACAGGAACAGCCGGCAGGCGCTGACATTCGGCGGTATCGACTACTCACCGTTGGAACGACGTGAGGTGATCAGTTTTATGCGAACATTCCAGAATGAGATGCTTCTTGTATTGCATAATATTTCGGATGTAGAGATCACGATCCCCCTGGATGAAGTGCCGGAGTTCAAAGAAATAGATTTCACCACCCACGAGGGGTTGAAGATAAAAGAGAAAAAACTTGCGTTGCCGGCATTCAGCACGGTAGTACTGAGTCAATAACATGGTCAAAGGACAATTACGAGTTATCATAGAGAATGTACAGCCTCAGGTGGATGGGGGCATGTACCCAGCCAAGCGCACAGTAGGCGAACGAGTGGATGTTACAGCAGACATTTTTGCCGATGGACATGATCACCTCGGCGCGGAGTTGCGTTTTCGAAAAGGGAAAACAGGTGCGTGGACTGCCGTCAGAATGCAGGATGTTGGCAACGACACGTGGCGCGCGCGCTTCTATGCAGCCGAGAAAGGAACTTACTATTTCACGGTAAGCGCCTGGGTCGATCATTTTGATACCTGGTTTGACGGATTCAAAAAGAAAGTCGCCGCGAAGGTGGATGTGTCGGTTGAGTTGTTGGAAGGCGCTGACTATTTGAAGTCGTTCGGTAAAGGTGACGCAAAACTAGCCTCACTTGCAAAGACTTTATCAGATAAGGGAAATCAAAAGACAGCAATCGATGTGGTGATGAGTGAATCGTTTGCAAAGCTTGTTCATGAAAACCCGTGGAGAGTTTATGAGGCACAGGCAGGAAAAGAATTCGAAATAAAAGTTGAGCATAAAAAGGCACTCTATAGTACATGGTACGAGTTGTTCCCAAGATCAAGTGCGCTCGATGCCGGACGACACGGAACATTTAAAGATACCATCAGGCTGCTTCCGCGAATTGCAGCAATGAACTTTGATGTGCTTTATCTACCGCCGATTCATCCGATCGGCAAGATTAATCGCAAAGGAAAAAATAACAGTGTGAAAGCTTTGCCAGGTGAGCCCGGTTCACCGTGGGCTATTGGAAGCGATGAAGGTGGACACAAAGCCGTGCATTCGGAACTTGGTACGCTTGCTGACTATAAGAATCTCATTGCTGAAGCGAAGAAACATGGAATTGACATTGCGTTGGATCTTGCGTTTCAATGTGCACCCGATCATCCATACGTAAAATCCAATCCGGAATGGTTTCGTCAGCGCCCAGATGGATCTATTCAGTACGCTGAAAATCCACCGAAGAAATATCAGGACATCTATCCATTCAATTTCGAAACTCCGGATTGGCAAAACCTGTGGAATGAATTACGTGATGTGATTTTCTTTTGGATTGATGCCGGTGTTACGATTTTCCGTGTCGACAATCCCCATACCAAACCGATTCCTTTTTGGGAGTGGGTCATAGCTGAAGTGAATGCGAAATATGAAGACATCATTTTTCTGGCTGAAGCTTTCACCAGGCCCAAGATCATGGCTTCACTCGCGAAGGTCGGATTCACTCAATCGTACACCTATTTTACCTGGAGGGTAAGCAAGCAGGAGATCGTTGACTATATGACTGAACTCGTGCACGGTCCGTCGAGAAATTATTTCAGGCCAAACTTCTGGCCGAATACACCGGATATTTTGCCGTGGCACCTTCAGCACCAGGGAGAAAACATTTTCATACTGCGGCTTGCCCTCGCCGCAACGCTTTCATCGAACTTCGGAATGTATGGTCCGCCCTATGAATTTTGTGAGAACATGCCGGTCGAAGGGAAGGAAGAGTATTTTAATTCTGAGAAATATGAAGTGAAGTCGTACGAGTGGAAGAAGACCAATCGTATGACTGATATTGTCACACTGTTGAACCATGCGAGGAAGACCAACCCGGCATTGCAATCCACGTGGAATATCCAATTCTGTCCGATTGAAAATCCAAACCTGATCGCCTATCTCAAGACCACTGACGATCTTTCCAATATCATCCTCATGATTGTCAACCTTGATGCAAATGCCAAGCAGCAGGGTTATGTTCAGATCCCTAAAGGGCTGTTGAAGTCTGATGGTAAGATTAATATGAAACTCAAAGATCTTATAACTGAAGAATATTATACCTGGACGCAGGAATGGAATTATGTGGAACTCGATCCTAACAAGATGCCATTTCACCTGTTTAAGCTAGAGATTCACGAATCACAGATGTAAGTAATGGCAAGTCACAGTAAAACCGATCCTTTGTGGTTTAAAGATGCTATCATCTACGAGCTGAGCGTTCGATCATTTTTCGATAGCAATGCAGATGGTATTGGCGATTTTCCGGGGCTGCTTCAAAAACTCGACTATCTCGAGGACCTTGGGATCAACGCGATATGGTTATTGCCATTTTATCCATCGCCATTGAAAGATGATGGATATGATATCACTGAACATTGCGATATCCATCCCGACTACGGCACGCTTGCCGACTTCAAAGCGTTCTTGAAAGAAGCGCATCGTCGTGGCATAAGAGTGATAACGGAATTGGTGCTGAATCATACTTCTGATCAGCATCCCTGGTTTCAGAAATCGCGAAAGGGTAGGGCAGGGTCGCGTTACAAAGAATACTATGTGTGGAGTGAGACGGATGAGAAATATAAAGAGGCGCGCGTATTGTTTTCCGATCAATCTTCCAACTGGTCGTGGGACCAGGAGGTGCAAGCGTATTACTGGCATCGGTTTTATAAATATCAGCCTGAACTGAATTTCGATAATCCGGAAGTGCAGCTTGAAATGATCAAGGTTGCCGACTTCTGGTTAAAGCTCGGTGTCGATGGATTCCGTTTGCCTTCTGCACCATTCCTGTTTGAAGAAGAAGGTACCAGTTCTGAAAACCTGCCAAAGACGCATGAGTTTTTAAAGAGATTGCGCGCTCACATTGATAAAGAGTATAAGGACCGCGTATTGATAGCTGAAGCGAATCTCTGGCCGGAAGATGCAGCAGCATACTTTGGTGAAGGCAAGGAGTGTCACATGAATTTCAACTATCCGTTGATGCCGCGACTGTTCCTCGCATTACGAACGGAGGACAGCTATCCAATCATCGACATTATGGAGCAAACGCCTGCGACACCTCCAAACAGTCAATGGGCATTGTTCCTCAGGAACCACGACGAGATCGGTCTTGACATGGTCACCGAGGAAGAGAAGGACTATCTTTTTAAGGCGTATGCCAACGATCCGCAAACGAAACACCGGCTCGGCATTCGTCGTCGTTTGGCGCCGTTGATGAACAACGATCGTCGAAAGATTGAATTGCTTCATACGATACTGCTTTCATTGCCGGGAACACCCGTGCTGTATTATGGTGATGAGATTGGCATGGGTGACAACGTGTATTTGGGCGACCGTTACGGAATACGTACGCCGATGCAGTGGAACATGAATATCAACGCAGGCTTTTCTACTGCGAATCCACAAAAACTTTATCTGCCGGTGATTTCTGATCCTATGTACCGACACGAATCAATCAACGTCGATACTCAGGAGGAGAATTTTTCGTCGCTATTATGGTGGGTGAAAAATGTGGTTGCGATGCGAAAGCGCCTGCACGTGTTTGGCAGGGGCGACCTTAAGTTCATTGACAGTTCAAACGCCAAGGTGCTCGCCTTCGTGAGAAGTTATGAGAAACAGCGCATCATTGTCGTTGTAAACTTGTCACAATTCTCACAGGCTACGACACTGGATCTTTCAGATTTCAAAGACTGCGACATTACCGAGGCATTCAGCCAGAACCGGTTTATGAGTGTTTCCGGTGGGGACTATCCGATTACAATTGGCCCCTATGGATATTTCTGGTTCCAGGTCGACGACCAGGAAATAAAAGATGCCGGTGGCTCCAACGGAGAGCTTCAGCTTTTCAAATCAGATGCATCGTGGGAGAAAGTATTCAATCATTATAATGACATCAGAACACTGGAGCGAAAAATTCTCCAGCCGTTCATGAAGAAATGCCGGTGGTTTGGCGGAAAGGCGAAGATCATCAGCAAGATGAACATTAATAAAGTCATTCCGCTTAAAGTGGATGGAACGGCTCACTTCCTAACCATTATCGAGGTGCATTATGTGCAGCGACTTCCGGAGCTTTATTTTCTACCGCTGACATTTGTTCCTTCCGAAGTGTTGCTCGAAAGAATCGAGTATACCGCCCAGAGTGTTGTGTGTCGAGCTGAAATACAGAACAAGACGGGCTTTATCCTCGACAGTAGTTATGATCGCGTATTCCGGGATTACCTGTTTTCAGGAATGAATAAGGAGTTGCGGGTGAAAGAAGGGGATGGTGTTCTCGAATTCAATTCGAGTGTCTTCTCGAAATTCAAAGCCGACAGAATTGAATCCAAAGTACTGAAGGCAGACTCCAGTAACACCGCCATGGTGTACAATGACAATTACTTTTTCAAGTTCTATCGAAAACTGGAAAAGGAAATCAACCCCGACCTGGAGATTGTAAGATTCCTTTCTGAGAACACAAGTTTCAAAAACAGTCCGAAGTATTCTGGAAGCATTGAGTTCCAGGAGAACGATGGTAAGACAATCGTGTTTGGATTGCTGCAGGAGAAAGTGGATAATCAAGGCGATGCATGGAACATGACCATCGACTCGGTGGGGCGCTTCTACGAACGGGTGATGTCAAACGCGAAGAAAGAGAAGTTGCCTAAGCTGTTAAACAAACCAGCCATTCAATTTGAAGAGGCGCCTGAATTGCTGCAGGAATTTATTGGCCGTGGTTTTTACGAACGTGTCGTCCGGCTTGGGCAACGTACCGCTGAAATGCACCTTGCGCTTGCCTCTGACACCGCTAACCCCGCCTTTGCGCCGGAATATTTTACGCCCAACTATCAACGCTCGTTGTACTCGTCATTGCGCAAGTTGCTCAAAGACCGTTTTAAAATGCTGCGCCAATCGATGGGTAAGCTGAATGGTGAGACACAGCAGCTCGCACAACGGGTGTTACAACTGGAAGACGGAATACTCGAATGCTTCAGCGAAATCTATCAAACCAGGATCAACGGCATCAAGACCCGTATTCACGGCGATTATCATCTGGGACAAGTGCTTTTCACCGGTAAGGATTTTATCATTATTGATTTTGAAGGGGAGCCGGGTTTCAGTTTCAGCGAAAGGCGATTGAAGAAGAGTCCGTATAAAGATGTTGCGGGCATGATGAGGTCATTCCATTATGCAGCCTTTGGCAAGATTTTATTGAATGAGAACTACCGAGACCAGGACATCCAGTTTTTGGAATCATGGGCTGAACAATGGCAACACTACGTTGGTAGATTTTACCTCGGGGCATACATGGAAAAGATGGGATTGGGTAAGGAGTTGCCGTACGAGGATGATATACTCATACGAACTTATCTGATCGAAAAAGCGGTTTATGAGCTGGGTTATGAGCTGAATGGGCGTCCGGATTGGACGGTGATACCGTTGCGTGGAATTGAGTATCAGGTGAACAGGTATTTTATGGAGAAGGAAGCGAGGAAAAAAGTAAGCGGTAAGCAGTAAGCAGTGGTCGGTAAGTCACCGATCGTTAGGGGCTGCCTCCAATTAAACAACAAATTATGGCAAAGAAAACAACACCCAAAGACACGCTTTCAGTGCCAGAAAGCTTCAGCCTGTTAACAGACTTCGATATACATCTCTTCAGGTCTGGCAAGCATTTCAAACTGTATGAAAAGCTGGGTGCTCACTTTGCCGAGTGGAAAGGAGAGAAAGGAACTTACTTTGCGGTGTGGGCTCCGAATGCGCGCGGAGTGTCGGTGATTGGAAACTTCAATCATTGGAAAGATGGCGTTCACAAGCTCAATGCTCGTTGGGATGAGTCGGGTATATGGGAAGGTTTTTTTCCGAATGTAAATAAGGGCGAAGCATACAAATTTGCCATTCATGCCAACTCGGGCGATTATCTCGAGAAAGCAGATCCATTTGCCTTCTATGCTGAAACCGCTCCGAAGACTGCATCCATAAGCTGGAGTACCGACTACAAATGGGCTGATTCAGCGTGGATGGAGAAAAGAAAGAAGATGGCCGGCAAAGTGCGTCCTTATTCTGTATACGAGGTCCATATCGGTAGCTGGCGGAGAAAGATTGAAGAGGGAAACCGATCTCTTACCTATGGTGAACTTGCAACAGAGCTCGTCGCGTATGTGAAAGAAATGGGATTTACTCATGTAGAATTTCTTCCTGTGATGGAGCACCCGTTCTTCGGTTCATGGGGATATCAGCTTACAGGATATTTCGCTCCCTCCAGTCGATATGGTGCCCCCGAGGATTTCATGTATCTCGTTGATAAGTTCCATGAAGCCGGCATCGGCGTCATTTTAGATTGGGTTCCTTCACATTTTCCTGGTGACGCACATGGACTATTTAATTTCGACGGTACTCATTTATATGAGCACGCCGACCCTCGAAAAGGATTTCATCCCGACTGGAGCAGCTACATCTATAATTATGGACGACCAGAGGTGAGATCATTCCTCATCAGCAATGCTATTTTTTGGCTGGAGAAATTTCACATTGACGGATTGCGTGTTGATGCCGTGGCTTCTATGTTATACCTCGACTATTCGAGGAAGCAGGGTGAATGGATACCGAACGAATACGGAGGCAATGAGAACATCGAAGCAATCTCATTCCTGAAAGAATTTAATGAGGTTGTGTATGGTCAATTCCCTGATACGCTGACTGTCGCAGAAGAGTCGACTGCCTGGCCCGGTGTTTCCAAGCCAACGTACCTCGGTGGTCTTGGCTTCGGACAAAAGTGGATGATGGGATGGATGCACGACACGCTGCGCTATTTCAAGAACGACCCCATCCATCGCAAGTATCACCAGAACGACATTACGTTTAGTATCATGTATGCGTTCACGGAGAACTTTATGTTGCCGCTGTCGCATGACGAAGTTGTTCATGGAAAGGGTTCGCTTATTGGTAGAATGCCGGGTGATGAGTGGTCGCGGTTCGCAAACCTGAGATTGATGTTCGGTTATATGTTCACACATCCCGGAACAAAACTGCTCTTCATGGGAGGTGAGTTCGGACAAACAGCGGAATGGAATCATGACCGTAGCCTCGATTGGCACCTGACAGAGTATAATTTTCACAAAGGGGTTATGTCGCTTGTGCGCGATCTCAATCAGCTGTACAAGACCGAGCCTGCACTATATCAATTCCCTTTTGATGCCAAGGGTTTCGAATGGGTTGACTACGGCGACCGGGAAAATAGTGTGATTGTGTTTATGAGAAAAGGAGAGAAGCCCGAAGACAATCTTGTGATTACATGCAACTTCACGCCTGAACCCCGGCACCTCTATCGCGTAGGTGTGCCGACGCGCGGAACGTGGAAGGAGATTTTTAATTCCGACGATCATCGTTATGCAGGCAGCGGACTGGTGAACCAGGCGTTGATGAATACATCACCGGTAAAATATCATGGCAAAGATTTTTCAGTGAGCTATACGCTTTCGCCGCTGGGAATTTCAGTGCTTAAGCTGCATGAGGAGGTGAAAGAATTTGAAATCGGGAGTTGAAGATTTTTTTAAGCCACGGATGACACGGACAGACACGGATTTTTTGTCTTGTCCAGTGCATCGAAAAACTATTATGTTGCGCCAGCAACAATCCGTGTTAATCCGTGTTATCCGTGGCCGAAAAAATAATTTGCATTTAGCCAGCATCGAAATAATTTATATTCACACGACTATTTGTAATTGAAATTGACTAAGACGAAATACATCTGCATCCACGGACATTTTTATCAACCACCGCGCGAAAACGCATGGCTTGAAGTAATTGAAATCCAGGACAGCGCACATCCCTACCACGACTGGAACGAGCGCATCAGTGCTGAATGCTATGCGCCCAACACGGCGTCACGCATCCTTGATAAAGTCGGTGGAGTGATTAAGAACATCAGCAATAACTACAGTCGCATCAGCTTCAACTTTGGTCCGACGCTGTTGTCGTGGATGGAGCTCTATGATCGCGATACCTATAAGGCGATACTTGAGGCGGACAAAGAGAGCATGCATCGTTTTGACGGTCATGGCTCTGCGATCGCCCAGGTGTTCAATCACATGATCCTGCCGCTGGCGAACAAGCGCGACAAGGAAACGCAGGTCATCTGGGGGATTCGTGATTTTGAAAGACGATTCAAGCGGCAACCTGAAGGAATGTGGCTTGCGGAGACAGCCGTCGACACGGAGTCACTTGAAATACTGGCAGAGCAGGGCATCAAGTTCACGATCCTCGCGCCGCGCCAGGCAAAAGCTGTTAGGAAAGTCGGTACACCGGAATGGACTGAAGTCAATGACCAGACCATCGACACACGTAAATCCTATAAGTGTAATCTTCCATCGGGGAGGAGTATCAACCTGTTTTTTTATGATGGCAACATTTCTCAGGGAGTTGCTTTCAACGGCCTGTTGTACGATGGAAAGCAATTCGCTGAAAGGCTTATAAGTTCATTTGATACGTCAGATGAATCAGCCCAGCTCGTACACATCGCTACCGATGGTGAGACCTACGGACACCATCACAAGCATGGCGACATGGCACTTGCTTTTTGCCTGGATCATATCGAAAAGCACCAGGATGCAGACCTGATCAACTATGCTTCATTCAACGCGATGTTTGAACCTGAGTATGAAGCACAGGTCATCGAGAATAGTTCATGGAGTTGCGTTCATGGCGTTGAGCGGTGGCGCTCGAATTGCGGTTGTAATTCCGGCAAGGCAGGCTACACTCAGGCATGGAGGAAACCATTGCGCGAGGCGCTTGACTGGCTGCGCGATACCCTTGCGGAGATTTTTGAAATGGAGGGAAGGAAGCTTTTTCGTGATCCGTGGGAAGCCCGCAACGAGTATATCAAAGTTATTCTGAAACGCACCGATGAAAATGTGAAACGGTTCATCGCCGGCAATGCCGTTGCTGACGTCGACATCAACCAGGCGTTGAGAATGATGGAGATGCAGCGTCATGCAATGCTGATGTACACCAGCTGCGGATGGTTCTTCGATGAGATATCAGGCATCGAAACGGTTCAGGTCATGCAATATGCCTGTCGCGCGATACAGTTGTCTCGCCAACTGACGCAACGCGACGTGGAGGGAGAGTTTCTCGCCATGCTGGATGCTGCGCCGAGCAACGTGGCATCGTATGGTAATGGCGCAAATGTTTATCGCAGGTTGGTCCTTCCTTCGAAGACGAACTTGTCACGGGTGGGAATGCATTATGCCGTTTCTTCCATCTTTGAAGAAGAGCCGGAGAACCTTCCCCTGTTCAACTACCAGGCGACGAATGAATTCTTCGTCAAGAAGGAGGCGGGAGAGCAAAAACTCGTGCTGGGAATTACCAAGGTGCGTTCGCTGGTGACACGTTCGGAGAAGCGGTTTCAGTTTGCTGTTATTTACCTAGGCAAGCATGACCTGATCGGAAACCTTTCCCTCGACATCGAGCTGGACAAGTTTTCGAGCATGCAGTTCCGCATGGTTGATGCCTTTGAAGATGGCAGGCTGGGAGATGTGATCAGTATCATGCAGACCTATTTCGGACCAGAAAAGTATTCGATCTGGTCGCTGTTCAAAGAAGAGAAGCGGAAGATCCTCGATACCATCGCGAAGCAGGGGATGGAGGACATCGAAAGTTCGTTGCGTCGAGCGTACAATCGCGATTATCCGCTGGTCAACGCTTTATCCAACAACGACATTCCCATCCCAACTGCCTACAAGACCACGTTTGAATACATTCTTAACGCAGACGTGTTGAAGTGCTTTCAGCCTGACCGCATCAACGTGAAAACACTTGAGCGGATTGTCGGTGAGCTTGAGCGTTGGAGTCTGAAGATCGAGGATCCCGGTAGCGTGGAGCGTATCGCTGGCGAGAGCATTTTTGCGGAGCTGCAACGCGTGCGGTCGGAGCAGACCAACCTCAAGAGGATACAAAGATTAAATAGGTTGTTTCCTATTCTGAAGAAGTTCAGCCTCGAGCCGAATCTTTATCGCACACAAAACCTTTATTTCGAGATGTCGCTCGAGTTCAAGAAGCGCCATATTGAAGAGACGCATAAGGAGTGGAAAGAGCAGTTTTTGTTGTTGGGAGAGAATTTGGGGGTGAAGGTAGAGTGAACAAATAGAAATCGTAAACAGTAATCGGTAATCAGTAAGCAGTAGGGCTCCCGATACTTGTAGATTCACCACAAAGTGCACCATGTTCACAAGGTGGCACAATAGTGTTACCTCGTGAACTTTGTGCACCTCGTGGCAAAATAAAGAGTTTAAGTTACGCACGCCCTTAATCCCTGAAGGGATCCAGCGCACTGCTTACGGCTTACGATTTACCGCTCACCTTATTGAACAGCATCTTTGATTTAACTGCCAACGACCGAACACTGATTACCGAATACAGATTACCTGCCCACCGCACACCCTTAATCCCTAAAGGGATCCGCCTCGCGAGTTCACCGTCAACGACTGCCGACTGCTCCCGATAGCTATCGGGACTGGCTACTGCCTACTTTTTCCTTCCTCTTCAGATTAAACGCCACCCCAATCCTCAACATCAACCTCTCCGGAAACCCATCTTTCAGACTCTTATCAAAGTTGTACAACATCTGCATGTTGCCAGTCACTGTTTTGCTGATCTTAAAATTGTTTTGAACACCCATGATCAGTTGCCAGC
Source organism: Cyclobacteriaceae bacterium (assembly GCA_044223825.1). Lineage (GTDB taxonomy): Bacteria > Bacteroidota > Bacteroidia > Cytophagales > Cyclobacteriaceae > ELB16-189. The sequence continues at coordinate 251,757 of JBGALO010000008.1, forward strand.
GCCATGTGCGCCCGGCTGGTGAATCGACGCTGCTTTTTGGCTGCGGGCTGTTCACTGCATCGGTCTCAAGCCGGAACAGCGTTGACTTAAACATCTTGAACGTTGTAAATGCCGTAATGCCCCATACGGGAGCAGTCTGGTCAACTGCGACACTCTTTGTATTGACATGAACCCGATAGAGCGCGCCTGCTCCGAGGTCAAACCGACCGGAGATCTGGTAGAATATATTCGGATAGAAATCAAGATTGAGCGTGTCGCCTCTTGTGCTGTAACCCAGGTTGATTCCAGGATGAATCCTTTCCCTGAACGGTTTTCCTTTCAATCCATTTACCGGCTGCCACCATTTCATCTTCTTCGCGTCGGCGAGACTGTTGAGTGAATGGTACTTCTTTTTGTATTTCGCCATCTCATCCATGGATTTCTTCAATACATCTTCCTTGCCAGCGAAATGATTCACCGCCTGTTTTTTCATTTCAGCCTGCATGGATTCAGGACTTTTCATGTTGTTGGCGATCTGCATTGCCTCGTTGCTGTTTTTCAATTTTTCTGCCGATGCGATCTCCTTGTTAAGCGTTTGGACATCGCCTACCTGCGAGAGCGCACCTTCCGCCGACTTTCCAGGATCTTTTAACATCGTGCTTGCGCCACTTAGTTTTTGACTCGCGTCTTTAAGTGGGTTATTAGAAAGTCCCGGAATGTTCTTCTCCCATTGACCGAGTTGCGTCATCGACGGAACAGACAGCTTTCCACCGATGCCGGACAATTCCTTTGAAAGACCAAGACTGGAGAAATCGCCTGTATTAAGCGCTGGCATCCCTGGAATGCCCGGCATAGATTGATTCATTCCTGGTGTTTTCACTCCGGGCAGTTTTGCTGCAGGATTACCGGTATTTAATTGTTTTGCACCCGGTAGGCTCGGAGATCCTTTTATTCCAAACGAGTCAAGCTTGAGCTTCGAGCGCATGCCGTTCTGCCATTTATTATAACGCCCCGTTACCTTTTGCTGCAATTCACTCTGCTTTGTGTTGACCTCGCCAATCATCTTTTGCTGCTTTTGCGCAACTTTTTCTGCTTTCCGGACATACTTCGATCCCGGGATTTTGATGTTTTTCAGGCTGTCCTGGCGCTTTTTTAATGATTGATAGATCGAGGACCGTGGGTCCGCCGCTTTCAGCAGACTGTCCGTTTTGCGTTTGTGCCGGTTGACTGACAAGGCAAGTTTTTCGAGGCTGTCGGGTGCATGTTCAGCGTTTCTGAGTTTCGCGAAATGCGTATTCACCTTCATTCGCATGCTGTCGCCCCAGGTGAGGATCTTAAGTGAGTCGGTATAGCGGGAAACGCTTACCGCTTGTAACAATGAATCATTTGGTAGCGATACTATCTTTTGTTCGGTCGAATCCGCAACATGCTGCTGTGCTTTTGCAAGTGATCCACTCAACAAAATTGTTGTGAGGAAAATGAGACGCTGTATAGAATTCAACCTTTGCATCGCTACTGCAATGTAGATAAAAAGCAATCACTTAGTGCATGTTGTATAATGATCATCATGTTTTCCGTCGCGTGATTATTCACTCAATTTTCATCTAAAGAATTCTTTAGTTATCTAAAGATTCCTTTAGATGAGCTTCATGTAATGGTTGAGGTTCATGTAATGTTTTGATTCGTTTTATAGAATTTCATTTCATAAAACTTGAAAATCAAATTCGATTTCATCGATTGGGTGAGAAATCTTTCATGTAAGATAAGTTATCAACAACGACACAACTTTGTGACGAAGCGTTTGAATTTCATTTGAGGCTTGCTCTACCTTTTCAAAAAAATCGTTCGGAGTAATATTTATCATCAACTACGAGCGATTAGTAGCGATTTATGCATACAGTTCATACCGTTGGAAGCGTGAGAAGATATCAGTGTTGTTTGGTTTAAGGATTAAGGTTTTATTCAAAGAAGGGGAATGTCTTGAGTTGATTTTTTTCAATGTATTGTTATTCTCATTGTCATTAAACACTTTCCATATGCGGTTTTTTGCTATCGTTTTTTTAGTTGTTGTTTTCCAAAGTTCGTTTTGTCAAGTGGGAGACTGGCCACCTGCGTATTGGGGATACTCGTATTTCGGCGCAACCGCTCCACTTGATCAAAACAACCCTGCCAACTATGCACTGGTTCAGGATAAGAATAACGGAAAGACGTATTTGAATTCACCCGTTGAGATTCACTTTAATCTAAGCGGCGCGGACAAAATGTTTTTGAGCAATGCCGGGAACTTCGGTATTGGAACAACATCTCCTGGGGCTAAGCTCGAAGTTCATGGTAATGCCGCGATCGGTCAATATACGAATGGAACGGCCGTTATTGATGCGTTTAACTCGTTTGCATATTTCGGGTGCAATTCACCGACAAATGGCTTAGCTGTTGGCCCGTCAGGTAACATCGGGATTGGTACCAGCGCTACCGGTTTGAATACACGATTGAATGTAGTGGGTGGGGCGCTTGAGATTTCTGCTGCCGCGCATCAAGCAGATGCTTCATTGCACATCAGTACATCTTTTGGGGGAGCGGATCGACTTACTCAAATTAACCCTAGTTTGGCGAACAAACCGGGACTAAATCTCATGGCATCAACCGATGCGACCGCAAACTATAATTGGTGGTCATGGGGCGTTAACACAGCGGGGAACTGGGCCTTTCAGCCGTCAACAAGTTTTGGAGGAACTACGGGAATGTTCATCGATCGGGCCGGTAACGTCGGTATTGGTAGCACAGCGCCCGATCAAAAGCTCACTGTCAACGGCACTGTCCACGCCACACGCGTCAAAGTAGAAACTACGGTTCCTGGCCCCGACTACGTATTCGAAAAATCATATTCCCTTCCAACGCTCGACGAAGTAAAATCCTACATCGACGAGAACAAACACCTTCCTGAAGTTCCGTCAGCCAAGGAGATGGAAGCAAAAGGGATCGACGTGGGAGAGATGAATATGCTGTTGTTGAAAAAGGTGGAGGAGCTGACGCTGTATGTGATTGAATTGAAAAAAGAGAATGAAAGGCAGCAACTCCAGATTGAAAAGCTAGTAAAGCAATAACAATCCAATATGAAAAATGTCATTTTAAGCATCCTGATTCTGTTTGCGAATTTGGTGTGCTTGAGTCAAAACAGTTATCCATCTTCTGGAAACGTGAAGATTTTTGGAGCTGATGAGGCTTGGGCCGAGGGAATTTGTGTTGTCAAAGCATCTGGTTGGTCCGGATTACGGCTTGCCAGAAACAATCCATCGGGAGGAAACTATGATGGGAACTGGGCGATTGGCTACAATTATTTTACCGGAAATGATTTTTCTATATCAAACAATTATGGGGGTGCGCAATACAACGGCATCTTTCATATAAGTGCTTCAACACGCAATGTGGGAATTGGAACAACATCGCCCAATGGCAATCTGCATATCGTTGGGAGCAGGGCAAGCATGATGGTTCAGAATACAAATGCTGGTGACTGGAGTTTTTTAAGGGTACAAGGTTCCGGATCTAACTTGTGGGACATCGCGCAATTCGGCAACAATGACTTCCTTGAATTCAGACCTAACGGCGGGGACGTAAACCGTGTTGTCATTAAGCAATCGGGCAATGTCGGAATTGGTACCATAAGCCCTTCGCAGAAACTAGAGGTGAATGGAAGCATCCTACAGAATGCCGAAAACACGGCTCTTGGAGTCGATAACATTGGAGACTCGAGACTAGGATTCATCAAGAAGGCAGGCCTCGGACCTGTTCTAGCATCGAGTAGTGGTTCGCCTATTGTTTTTTCTCAGAGCAATCAGAGTGGTATTTATACAAATATCGGAGGCTCGATCTTGACTGAAAGAATGAGAATTGATGCGACGGGTAACGTTGGCATCGGCACGACTCAACCCGATCAAAAGCTCACCGTCAACGGCACTGTCCACGCCACACGCGTCAAAATAGAAACTACGGTTCCCGGTCCCGACTACGTCTTCGAAAAATCATATTCCCTTCCCTCACTCGACGAAGTAAAATCCTACATAGACAAAAACAAACACCTTCCTGAAGTTCCGTCAGCAAAAGAGATGGAAGCCAAGGGGATCGACGTGGGGGAGATGAATATGTTGTTGCTGAAGAAGGTTGAGGAGCTGACGCTATATGTGATTGAATTGAAAAAGGAACTTAATGAATTGAAGTCATCGCATAAATAAAACTCATGAAAAGAATATTAACCATTGGTCTTTTTTTGATCCATTTAATAGGGTATTCACAAGGTAATACATTTCCATCATCAGGGAATGTAGGAATAGGTACAACTGGCCCGGGATTTAAGCTGGACCTTGTAAGTAATAGCGCAAATACAGATAGAAATTCCCTTCTCGATTCGGATGTGTTCGCATCATTTCAAAATTCAAACGGGACCGCCGGAAATCTCACAGGGTTGTTTTTTCTTGATGCCAATCGATGGGGCGTTGCCGCAATATTGGCGCAAAATAAAAGTCACTCCAGTCATACAGGAACACTTTCTTTTTTAACCCGCAAGAACGGCGCTCCAACTCAGACACAAATGCTGATCGACGAGAATGGTTTTGTGGGTATTGGCAACACTATACCGGAGGCGCGACTTGAGGTTGCATCACCAGGTTTTGGTGGTAGTACGCTGATTTTTGGCGGCATTATCGGCACAAAGAATCCCGGCCACGAGCTGAATCTTGTTGGGGGAAAGCCTACGGACAGCTGGCCGGCAAATCAAGGGGGGCATATTCGCCTTGGTGGTAACGGGCGGGGAGACGGCGATGTCAATGTGATACAATTCCTACAAAATGGGAGCGAAAAAATGCGAATTAATAATGGAGGTAATGTTGGTATCGGTACCACTCAACCCGACCAAAAACTCACCGTCAACGGCACTATCCATGCCACCCGTGTCAAGGTAGACATCACCGTCCCTGCACCCGACTACGTCTTCGAGAAATCATATTCTCTTCCCTCACTCGACGAAGTGAAATCCTACATCGACGAGAACAAACACCTTCCTGAAGTTCCGTCTGCAAAAGAAATGGAGGCGAAAGGAATTGACGTGGGGGAGATGAATATGCTGTTGCTGAAAAAGATGGAGGAAATGACGCTGTATGTAATTGAACTCAATCGGCAAAACGAATCTATGCGAGCTGAGGTAAAAGCACTGAAAATTGAAATTACCAACTTGAAAAAATAAAAAAAATGAAACTGCGTGGCGCTCTTGCATTGATGTTGATTTCGACTGTTGGCTTTTGCCAGCAAACATATTACGATGTAACCGCCGGGACGGGCAACGGCCTTCGGTTCTGGCAGTCGGATGGGTACAAGATCCATATGGGCATTGGTGCTGAATATCAATACGGACCCGTGACCGACTACAGCTTAAAGTCAAACATGGATTTGAGTGCACCCAATAGAGGATGGACTTGGGGTGTAAGTGGACAGACTCCCATCGGTGCTTTGAACACTACCGGCAGCATGCAAATTGCGGGATCTTTTACCTCAAGTTCACTTCGCACTGGTCCAATGTTGAATGGGACGAATTCGGATTTCGAGTCATTGGCTGTATACAATACTACAGCTTCAAATCTCGCTTCAGGCAATGGAGCGGTAATCCAATTCTATAATAACACTAATAATCAAAACGGTTTGAAGGGATCGAGCATCAAATCGGTTTCTTCAGACGGCTATTTCGGTTGGGAAAGTGATTTGTATTTCAGAACGACACGCAATAACTCTTATTCAACCCAAACAATTCTGGATGCCATGGTTATTAAAGGTGGAAGTGGCTACGTTGGAATTGGAACGACCAATCCAGGATCAAAATTGGCTGTTTACGGGGCAGCCTCGGCTGAAGAAAGTATTACTAATGTCACGAATGGAGTCGATCAGGATTTCTTAGTGAGAGTTTCGGGAGTCGGGGCAGGAGTGAAACGAACCATCATCGGCCCTTCAGTCTCAACCAGATTATCTCTGGGAGTGGGAGTAAATAGCAACAACGAGCATCTGACAATCATTAACGGCGGAAATGTCGGAATCGGTACCACGCAACCCGATCAAAAACTCACCGTCAATGGCACCATCCACGCCACGCGCGTGAAAGTAGAAACCACTGTTCCTGCTCCCGACTACGTCTTTGAAGAATCTTATTCCCTTCCAACACTCGACGACGTAAAATCCTACATCGATGAGAACAAACACCTTCCTGAAGTTCCTTCAGCAAAAGAAATGGAGGCGAAAGGAATTGATGTGGAGGAGATGAATATGTTGTTGCTGAAGAAGGTGGAGGAGCTCACGCTCTACATTCTCCAGCAGGAGCAAAGAATAAAAGCTCTCGAAGAAAAAGACAATCACTAATACTTATAGAGAAATCCTGACCAAAGTTTCTATGAAACACTTTCAATATTTAATGATCTTTCTGTTTGTGTTTGAAATGTTGTCGGCACAAACGCCCGAATCAATTCGACCACAGAACGTGAACATCGCGTCTCCCAATGCCAGCTCACTCGGCAAAGTTGTCGATATGCCGGTCAGTTATCATGCGGGGATACCCAACGTAGATATTCCAATCTATGAAATCTCAGCCGGCCCTATCAAACTTCCAATAGGGTTAAGCTATCACTCATCTGGTCTCAAAGTGATGGAGCAAGCGAGCTGGGTGGGGGCGGGCTGGTCCCTCAATGCAGGAGGCATGATCACACGCACCGTGCGCGGAATCCCTGATGAAGTCGTGAACGCGAGCTCGCAAACTTCTTACCTCGGGAACAAAGGATTTTACAACTATCTGTACATCACAGACGGGCAATTCAGTCCTACGGTCATACCTCCATACAACAAGATTCCCGACTATGGTCCGTTCGTAAGTGGCTGGAAAGACGGCGAAGCGGACTTGTTCACGTTTAATTTTGGGACTTACTCCGGCAAATTCTACTTCAAGCCGGACAATACGATTGCATTCGCTCCGCAGCAGGACATTAAGGTCAAGCCATTGTTTTGCGGCAACGGTAATCCAAACTGCAACCCAAGCATCGAATACTTGTATGGTTGGATCTTAACGACTCCAGACGGCGTAAAATATTATTTTGGAAAGACGCTCAGCACTACGTCAGACGTAGATCCCATAGAGAATACAAACACTTACTCTGCTTCTGCCGGTGCTTCTTTCTCAAAAACCATATCGAGCTGGTTTCTCTACAAGATTGAGTCGCCGGACTCCAAGTTTGTCGTCAACCTCACCTACGCAGAAGAGGATTATAGTTATTACACTCTTTCGCTTTTCCCTCTTGCCTTTGGCTACCAGGGGACAAGTACGGGATACGATCTCGCCAAGAATTTCATGTATGGTGTTCGCCTTAGCTCAATCACTTTCCCAAATGGAAGTGTGAATTTCGTGGCGTCCTCGACAGTGCGCCAGGATCTTTCGAGCCAGACGTCCGGTCTGAATGACGTTGATCCTACTGGCCTGTCAACGAATGCGCGCGCGTTGGATCGCATCGAGATTATCGACGGTTCAACTTGTATAAAAACCTTCGCATTCGACTACGGCTATTTCTACGATAGCACCCATCCGCTAACTGGTCCTTGGGCTTTATGGGAAAGCACATTCTCAATTCATTCTGACAAAAAGCGCCTGAAGCTTAATTCGGTGACAGAACGCACGTGCGACGGCTCACTGGCGAAACCGCCCCACGTTTTCAGTTACTTTGATGAATCGTCCGTGCCAAGGACTCTTTCGCTTGCACAGGATCATTGGGGATTCTTCAACGGCGCAACAACAAATACCCAGTTGATGCCTGCAATTTCTATCAACAAAGGGTGGACAACATTGTTTGGAAACTCTAACCGCAATGCCGCGTGGCCGGCGATGCGTGCCGGAGCTCTTCAAAAGGTTCAATATCCCACCGGCGGCTATACCCGTTTTGCCTTCAGCAATCACAACGTGTATGTGCAAAGGACTGGTATTGATTCGATTTGGGTGGCGGAGGCGAATGCCTCAGGGACTGGAAATCAGTCACCTCATCAGCCATTCTCACTTTCACAGACAACAACATTGAAAGTGCTTAAAGGTTTTACAAACGCCAACGTAGGCGCGGGGAGCTGGTTTATAAAAAATGTAGCAACAGGCTCGCTTTCCTCTTACTCTGTGATTGGAGGTGCATCAACTTCTCAAAGTGGCATCAACTACTCAATTAGCATAATATCTTTACCAGCCGGCAGCTACGAATTTTACACGAGCTGCGATTACGGCGACAGTTATCACTCGACTCGTGGAGTGGTATACAAATTCACACCCACGTACGCCCAGTTCTATAGCATACCGGTCGGTGGATTGCGCCTCGATACGCTGGTCAATAACACAGGAGGAGGGGGTGACGAATCTATCCAGACATTTTCATATGTAGACGACAACGGCACGGCTCAAGGCGTCTTGTTTAGTCGTCCTGCTTACATTTCACCTGTATATAATGCTCAGTTGGCAGAGGAAGGTGGGTATGCTTCCGGTACGGATTGGACATCATTCATTGCTTCAAATGGCTGCCCCACCTACGATGCAAATACGTACGCTTTTTTTTATTCTGCTTCAGCAATACTTCCAATGCGGTCTTCACAGGGAAATCATTTCGGATACAACCAGGTGAAGGTGTCAAGATCTGATGGCAGCTACACGATCTACAAGTTTACCCTTGCAGCCAATCCCAGTGATCCTGATGTTTGTCTTCGCGTTATTGACGCAACGATCTGCAACAATACTCAGCCGAGTTATCCATACGCTCCAATTCCCTTTAAGTTTGAACAGGGGGAACTAATTAATAAAAGCGTTTACAATCCAAGTGGAATCTTGCTTACGGAAAACAAGTACATCAATGAATGGACATATGAGACTGTCGGCGTTCCCTCGGTCGTGACGAAGTCACATGGGCCTGTTGGACTGGGCACGATGTATGATCTTAAAACGGGAAAGAAGACCAAGGTTACGGAGGAAGAAAGGGTTTTCAATCCGGCAACGGGACTCACACCGGTCTTCAAGAAAACCGAAACGTATTTCGCCAATCCTGATCATACGCTTCCCACAAGGATGGTAGTGACGGATGGTGCCACGGGCAAAGTGCTGAGTGACACACGAACGGCATATTCCGCCGATGTCTACGGTGTGAGCTGCACCAACACCAATAACTACGATCAGAAATATACAGACAGCCTTAGTTACTATCAGAGCCAGCGCTCTTCGGCTATACTGGCTTGTGGATCCGACGCACGCTGCAAATGGCGCCAATGGCAGTACTACTACTATTATCTCAACAGGATGCGGAAGACTTACTTTAATAATCGATACAGTTTTTATACCGCTCTTAATTCGTGCGCGACTGGGTCATCCGTATGGAACAACGCAAATTCCGACCTAAAGGCACTGATCAAGCTAAAGAATGCGAATATTCTTAAGCCGCTCGAAAGTTCAGTATGGCGCGACGGATCATTGCTTGAAAGTGCTTACGTGACGTACTCGATTTTCGACAGTGATACCACAAGGATCTATCCATCGAAATATGAATCGCTAAAAACAAACAAACCGCTAGCATCGTCAGCCTTTGCATCCTTCACCTATAACACGTCAAGTGTATCAAAGGATAGTAAATATCTGCAGGAGGAAACATACGTTTACGTAGACGGAAATATCGTTGAGGTCACTTCAAAAAATGGAATGACGACGTCCTATCTGTGGGGTTATAACCGATCCTTTCCCATCGCTAAAGCAGTGGGCGTATCATACGCCAATCTGCTCGCAGCTTATAACACGACGGCGGGGCTTACGAATCTTCGAACCAGCAGCTATGTCGCGGGTGCGCTTGTGACAGTTTACGCCTATGATCCCCTGATAGGAATGGTTTCCCAAACCGACCCCAACGGCGTCACTACAACGTACGGATACGATCCGTTAGGCCGCTTCCAATTTACGAAGGACAATGCAGGCAATCTCGTTCAAAAGATCGAATACAACTACAACGCACACTAATATGAAAGCATCCATCAAATACATGTTCCTGATATGCTTTCTTGGCATGTCTGAGTTTGCGTTGGCGACTGTTACGGTTTCTGGAAACACTGCCGTTTGCCAGGGGCAAACGATATCCTATGGCGTGACATACTCTGGCGTTAGCCCAACGCCGAACAAATTTCAGTTTACAACGACACTCGGTACGTTTTCCAATGGTTCCAACCAAATCACTGGCAGTAGTCAAAACCAGAGCATTACGTTCGGGTCTTCTGGAATCGCAACCGTGACTGTCGTTCTCCTATACAACAGCGGTGGGATGGGGGATACTTGGGTGGCTTCTGGGAGTCTTAGCAATATTTATGTCGGAAGCAGCACGATTGGTGTGTCGATCAGCGGCCCAGGTATCGTTTGCGCGAACGCCACGAGCATAAACCTTACGTCAAGTTGGGACTCGGGTATTGGAACCAACATTACATATCAATGGTACAAGAATGGAGGAGTCGTCTCAGGCCAAACGGGAAGTTCAGCCACAATAAACATTGTAAACGGCGATAACATCTACTTGCACGTCACTACCACGTGCGCATCCACGAATACGAATGTCTACACCGTGAATATGACGGCAATGGTTGACCCCGCTCTCACATTGTCGCCTAACAAGTATGCGTTTTGCACAGGACAGCAAATCACGTTAACCGTTTCCTCGCCTTACCTGAGTGGTAGCACCTATTACGTTTGGCAACGAAATGGAGTTAACGAGGGTAGCGGCTCCGGGCTATCTACATACACCCGTTCTGTAAATGCGGACTCAAATCCTCCTCCAGGCAATGCGTTTGGGCCAGGGGTATCAGTTGGTGTTCAGGTGAGCGGGTTGGTTGGAAATTGTCTGAATTATTACGGCAATAACCTCAGTATAACCTACGCCTCCGGGTTCAGCCTCTCTTCTGCGCCAGCCGTCCCAACCGCGACTCAAATTTCCAATTGTGGTGGAGGCACGTTCAACTTGAGCGCACCCCATGGTGCCAATTCTGACGTAACCTATTGGTATGACGCATCCGATAACTTCCTTACTTCTAATTCAGGCAGCTGGCCGAACCAGACCGTCAACTCAACCACAACTTATAAAGTCAGGAGCTATAATAACACCAACCAATGTTTGAGTGGATCAAACAATCTCACGGTGACGATCAATCCGTTCCCGGGTGCTCCGTCAGCGGTTGGAAGAAACAGCGTGTGTGGAAGCGGTCAGGTGACACTTACAGCGTCACCTGCCTCGCCGGGTGATGTTGTCCATTGGTATGGCGATGCATCGGGCGCTGTATTCCCCGGAACGACTCTGAACAACACGCAGGCCAAAACCACTGCATCATTGACGACATCGGCAACCTACTACATGACCAGTTATGTCAATGCCACGGGCTGCGAAACTCAATCGAAAACTGCGATTACTGCGTTGGTTGACCCAACGCCAACTGTACCGACGTTGAGTAGCAATATCGTCTATGGGTCAGGGCAGGTAACACTTTCAGGAACATCGGGCACCAGTCCTGGTACAATTAATTGGTACGCAACTGCAACATCGACGCCTGCGATTGCAAGCCAGACTTTGTCTTATTTGACTCCAAGTCTTACATCCGCGACCAACTATTACGCAACCAGTTACAATACCACTACACTATGTGAAGGTCCGCGAAAAATGGTAACCGCGTTGCTCAAAAGTCTGAACTCAGTCGTGATCTATGGAATACAGGTTCCATCTATCACGGACCCCTCGACGGTGGGCTCTCTTTCAATAACACAAGCCACAAAAACTTCTTCTTACATTGATGGGCTTGGTCGACCGATTCAATCCGTGGGCAAAAACGCCTCGCCGGGCCAAAACGATCTGGTATCCCCAGTGCTGTATGATGCACTAGGTCGCGAAAGCAAAAAGTATCTTCCCTTCGCGTCTCAAACTTCCGGGCAATTCAAGCCTACCGAGCAAATCATTGACGGTTCAGGAAATTACGTGGGAATTGCATCTGGATTCTATTCAACATCAGCAGATAACATTGCCGATGACACAAAGCCTTTCGCCCAGACCGTTTATGAAGCATCGCCGCTGAATCGAGTTTCAAAACAAGGTTCGGCTGGCCTCACCTGGCAGCCCGATGCAACCAACAGTTACGCCTCCACAGATCATACCGTTAAGAAATCATATGAGGTGAATAATGGCGCTACAGAAGTATTGCTTTGGACAACTACATATTCTACTACAGGGTTTCCATTTGGCACAGTAAACACCGGTACAGGATCTACGCCGGCGTATTATGGACTCAATACGCTTTATAGAAATAGAACCAGGGACGAGCAGCAAAATGAAGTAATTGAATATGTGAATACAGATGGGAAAACTGTGTTGAAGAGAGTACAAGCTGTAGCTTCTCCTTCCGGGATCGATGACATTAATTACGCAAGCACGTATTATATCTATGATGATTTTCAGAATCTCGTTTGTGTAATTCCGCCCGAGGCAACTAAAAGACTGGCAACAGAGTATTACCAGTCGGGCGCCACTACCACAACGAAAGAAGATTTCCTTTCACGGTGGGCATTCAGATACAAGTATGATTTGCGCAAGCGAATGGCGCTGAAGAAAGTTCCCGGGGCGGATTCGGTCAGAATGGTTTATGACAACCTGGATCGATTGTTGTTCACGCAAGACGGAAATCAGCGTGCGACAAACAAATGGTCATATACGGAATACGACATTTTGAACCGGCCGATTATAGCAGGGATTTACACGCATGGCATTGCATTGACGCAGGCTGGCATGAGTTCACTCGTTAGTGCGCTGACGACCAATTATGAAACCTACAACGGAGCCAGCGCCACGCATGGATATACAACCAACGTTTTTCCGACGGCTACTTTTCCTGCGGCCAACTTCGAACCCTTGACCATCAAATACTACGATGCTTATAGTTTTAAGACGATGATTGGTGGTAATACTTTTGATTTCATTTCGAACGACTATCCCGATCAGTACAATGTTTCAGGCAATCCAAACTTGAACGTTAAAGGACAAACAGTAGGAACTAAGGTAAAAGTCCTTGATCAGGCTTCTCCGACCTATCTATGGGGCGTGACCTATTTCGATGACAAGTATCGGGCCATTCAAAGCATCGTAACCAGCGCAAAGGGTGGATTAGACCGAACTACCAATGTCCTGGATTTTCCCGGAAAAGTGCTGAAAACAATGACAACGCATACTGTCGGTGCTGTAACGCACACGGTAGCACGTCATTTTGAGTATGACCATGTTGGACGTGTGACGCGGGTCTGGCATAAGGTCGACACGCAACCTGATTTGATTCTGGTGCAAAATGAATACAACGAGTTGGGCCAGCTCGCCAAAAAGAAATTGCATGCCCAAGTGGATCCAGCGATTAACCAGGCGAGCACGACATATAGTCCGGGAACCCTTACCCTGACATCGTATACCGGGCAGACGCTTGCCGTTGCCACCACAAGCGTGACTCTTGATCCTGGATTTGATTCGGGAACAAGTGCTGCGTTCATTGCACGCACCGAATATACCGCGACGAATCCACCCCCCGGTGGAGTAGTCTTCAACTTCGCACAGGTAATCGACTACCGCTATAACATCCGGGGCTGGATCTCGAAGATCAACAACAGCGATCTTTCACCAGGGACCACGGGAGATGCAAAAGACCTCTTCGGGATGGAACTCGGATATGATACCGATATTGGTACCACAGCTTCGGCGGCTTTCAACGGCAACATAAGTGCAATAACCTGGAGTTCAAACCTCGGACTAGCTTCCCTCAAGCAACGTGCATATAATTACAGTTACGATCCGATGAATCGTATTACTGCTGCGGCGCAGAAAGAAAAAACTTCTGGATGGGCAGCAAGCTCCAACTTCAGCGAGAGCGGGTATTCTTATGATATGAACGGGAACATCATGAGCCTTACACGCAACGGCAGCACCGGCGCGAACATCGACGTGTTGGCTTACGACTATGGAACTACGGCCAGCAACCAGCTGCTGAAAGTTTCAGACACCGCAGACAAAACAAAAGGCTTCATTGAGCCGACATCAACAACAGGCAATGATTACACCTATGACGCCAATGGAAGTATGATCACCGATCAGAACAAAGGCATCACCACCATTGCTTACAACCATTTGAACCTTCCTAAGCAGGTCACAAAGAACACGAATGATTACTTAAAATATCACTATGATGCGACCGGAAGAAAGATCCGGCAGGAAGTGTACAATCCTTCGAACACCATGACTAAGAAGACCGACTACGACGGAGAATACATTTATGAGAATGATACATTGAAGTTCATCAACACCGAAGAAGGACGAGTGATTATGACAGGAGCAAACCCTGAATACCAGTATCATTTGAAGGACCACCTGGGCGATGTGAGAACCACCTTTACCACCAAGGCAGCTAAAGATGCAAACACCGCGACATTGGAAGATGCTAACCTGACAGTAGAACAAAGTAAGTTTCTACGCATAGCAAATGCAAAACGGGTTTATGCCACAATCTTTGATCACACGAACGGCGCTTCGCCAGGATATGCTGAACGACTGAACGGTTCGACAAATGAAAAATACGGCGTAGCCAAATCCCTCAGCGTGATGGCCGGAGACACCGTGCGGCTGGAAGTTTATGGAAAATATGTAGATTCGAATTCGGCAAATTGGACTGGAGCCTTCAACACATTAATGGGACAGATCGCAGCAGGAACGAGTGGCGTTGTAGTGGATGGAGCGAGTTACGGTTCAAGCACATCATCTTTTCCTTACGCACCCGTATTCGGTGACGGCCGCGGCATAGGCGGACCCAAGGCATACCTGAACTGGATGGTCTTCGACCGCAACTACAACCTCATCACAACCCAAAGCGGCTATACGCGCATGACAGCCGGGCCAAGTGAGCATGGACAAGACGTGGCGCATGAGAAACTTGCATCACCGGATATCATTATTTCACAGCCTGGATATGTGTATGTGTATCTGAGCAATGAGGAGACGACGCCAGTGGAAGTTTACTTTGATGATTTGAAAGTGACGCAGATCAAATCACCGGTGGTGCAGACGGATGATTATTATCCGTTTGGGTTGGCGTTTAATGAGTATCAGAGAGAGAGTTCATTGATCAACAATTACCAATACAATGGTAAGGAAAAGCAGGATGAGTTGAATCTTGGGTGGCTGGATTATGGTGCGAGGATGTATATGCCGGAGATTGGAAGGTGGAATGCGGCGGATCGTCAGGCAGATAGATATATTGGATATTCACCCTACAATTATGTCAATAATAGTCCCCTTTTGTTTTGGGATCCTAACGGAGAAGAAGTCTGGATTACTGGGGCAAATGGCGAGGGAATACAGTTTAAAAATGGGAGACTCTTTAATAGTGACGGTACCAAATACAAAGGCAAAGATAAGTTTGTCAATAAGGTTGCAAGTCAATTGAATTTGATGAACGCGGATCAAGGGGGAAGTCGCGTTGTTAGTGAACTGTCAAAGAGTGAAAGTCGCTTTACTTTCACGAATACCTTCATGAAGGATAAAGATGGAAAGGAAATTAAGGACCAAATGTCATTTGCGCCAAATGCCTCGGACGGTGGAGGTACTTTCAAAGCAGGAGCCCTAATGAATGAGAGTCTTACTGAGTCGGATAGACTCGAGACTGTCAGTCACGAAACCTTCCATGCATATCAAAATTTGCATGGAGAGACAAGGTCCATAAACAATGAAGTTGGGGCTTACCTATTTGGAAAATCAGTTGTGTTGAATTCGTCTCTTGGCGGCACAGCCCTTAGTTTTGGGAATGCCACCGATGCTGGTAAATCGTATCAGGATTCGATGACTTCGATGCTTTTCGCTAATCAATTTGACCCGAAGCAATATGAAAATGCAATAAAAACGTTTAAGAGTGGAAGTATGAATAATGAAAAGGGAACCTATAACAATTTTAGGATACGAAGTAATGATTCGAACCCTGTGATTAAGAAATTTTTTCCGTTAACGAGGTGAGTTGGACTTAAAGCGATGGATTTTATGTCGAAGCAATTATTATTATTCATTTTGGTGATGAGCTACCAGACGCAGGCACAAATAGTCGAAGCGCAAGAAACGAATGACCCTGTTACGGTGGCTTCATGGAACGTAAAACAAAGAAGCAAAAACCTAAGACTATCTAAGATTGGAGACAAAAGCCTCAAGTCAGGTAGCGGCGTCATTGTTATTATAATTTCTCCTGAAGGAAAATTGAAGGATTTTTATATTGCTAAACTTAAGATCGTTTATGCGACGCAAGAGGAGGTCGACTTTGTGAAAACCCAAGATGAAGACAAAGGTAAGAATGCTTATCCGGATGATGTTAAGGAAGTTTATCCAATTTTGAAGAAGTATATTGAAACAGAAATAAGAATTCATAGAAACAAGAATCACCCGAAGGAGGACCGCGATACAAACTGGGCTTTATCGCTTAAGCTAAGATGAGTAGCGTTCTGAAATATCTGTTTTGGTTATGCAACCAAGCTAGTCCGGATGTTGACCGTTGGTCGGATCTCCGATCCCGACCACACTAACGAAGCCGCAATAGTATTCGAAGGCGGATTTCCAAATCCACTTTTAAGCATTAGAACAGACTATGAAATAGTCACGAAAACCAGATACAACCCTTTCCCTGTAAGTGCCTAGTTTCGTCCATGGCATTTAAATATGCGATCCGTGATGAAAACGCTTATTTTCTAACACATACAGTTGTTGGTTGGATAGATTTGTTTACCAGGCGTGAATTGGCGGAGATTATCATTTCTTCTTTGATTTTTTGTTCACGAGAAAAAGGTTTAACGGTCTATGCATGGTGTCTAATGCCAAGTCATCTTCACATGATAGGGCAAGCCAAACAAGGCAATGCGGATAGTCTTTCAGATATCATGAGAGACTTCAAGAAATTTACTTCAAACCAGATTATTAAATCGATCCAAGCTAGTCCACATGTTGTTTGTGCGCCACTGGGACCGTTGGTCGGGGTCTCTGACCCTCGACCACACTATCGAAGCCGCAACAGTCTTCGAAGGCGGATTTCCAAATCCATTTTTAAGCATTAGAACAGACTATGAAATAGTCACGAAAACCAGATACAACTCTTTCCCTGTAAGTCCAATATAGCGCGCGTGTTCTTGGGTTGTGCGCTTTCGTGAACTATGGCGCGACGTCTCCGACGCGTGCCGGTGCGAACTCAGATCGAAGGGATTGATTCCATATACCTAAATTCAGAAAGCCGGGAAGCCCCAACTCAAAACTCATCATGTTTTCCTTACCGCTCCCTTAGTGTTTTGTTATCTTCTCTTCCGACATTTTCATCATGTCGGAGAAGTACAAATTTCATGATCCCCTCGGTTGTTACTTTGTAACACTGACCACCGTAGGATGGGTAGATGTTTTCACCAGACCTGAAACGAAACAGGTCGTGATTAAGTCATTGCGACATTGCCAGCACGAGAAAGGATTAAATATTCACGCCTGGTGCTTAATGACAAGCCACCTTCACATGGTGATCAGCAAGAGCAGGGATCCACTTCCTGATATTTTGCGAGACTTTAAGAAATTCACGTCACGGGAAATATTTCAACTTGTGGATACTGTGTATGAAAGCAGGAGAGAATGGATGACGAAAGTGTTTTTCGAATCTGGGGCCGATCTTCGGCGAATCACGAACTACAAAGTTTGGCGGGATGGCAATCATCCGATCTTGCTAACCAAGCCCTACTTCACACGACAGAAAATTGACTACATTCACTATAATCCTGTTGTAGAGGAAATAGTAGCCGAACCAGAACATTATCTTTATAGTTCGGCTCGCGATTATGCGACGAATGCGAAAGGTTATTTGGAGATTGATTTTATTAGGACTTGATTGTTTGTTGATTGCAGTTCTGAGTGCTTCGAAAATCAGGTAGATGGAATCACTGCTTCACTTCCTCGTTTGCTGAGGGCACGCGTCGGAGACGTCGCGCCATAGTCGGAACACGCGCGCTATATGGGGATCTGGGATTGGGTCTAAGCCAGATGGCTTTCAGGACATATGATCCTACGATTGGAAGATTTCAGCAGATCGATCCTCTCGCGGACAATATTTCCACGATTTCGCCCTATCATTTTGGTTACGATAACCCTATAAGGTTTTCCGATCCATTGGGGCTTATCGGAAATGATAAGGAAAAAGTAGGCGCGGATGGACTGACTAATGCGGAATGGGTGGGATTTTCACGGCCTAGCGGTCCAACTCAAGAAGAACGTTCGAACTATGTTGAACGAAGAAGGGAGGAGTCATCGCGTCCGACTGTGACCGTCGGTGGGCAGCCTATCACACAGGCAAATAATCCCGACGTAGAAGTGGCTCGTCTTGCTGTTGGAAACTACGTCCTGGTATTTTACTCTGGGTACTTTTTTGGAAATAGTAATATTAATAGCGGACACTATAACGCAGGAATTTGGACGTCAGGATCTGATGGATGGGATCAAGCATCAATTTACGTCGGAATGAAATCATTGGGAATTGATGTGGCAGCGTTACAGTGGAAGTACATGTCGAATGCAACGAGGTCAAAAGAAGCATATAACCTCTATAAGTCTCTAAAAAATAATATTGTTTTACAGCACTACGGTGTCAGAATTCCGAAAACCAGTGTAATCAAAACCTCAATTCCCGGTGTGTTAAGTGGGACTGGGAAGGTCTTAGGAGGGTTAAGCGGCCTCATTACTGTTGGCCAAGTGATTTATAATGGCGAAATTAAGGCATCAAATGTTCTAGATGCGACTATGACGGCAGCCTCTTTTATTCCGGTTGTTGGTTGGGCGATTGGCGGGGGATATTTCATCGCTGATGTCGCGACCAGAATGATAACTGATAAATCAATTGGTGAACATCTAGATGCCGAAGTTGGTGATGGTGGATCTCTGTACAAATTTGATTAGAATGAAATATTTCGATTATATCTTTTATAGAGTTCACTTGTTCTATGGGAAGAGAAATGACGCGCCAAATCTGACTGCGGTCTTATTTATCTTGATACTGCAATCCTGTGTGCTTTTGTTGATCATCACCACGATAAACAGCGTGACAAATCAGGTCGGATCAAAATCCTACTTGGATAAAAATTTTTTCTGGAGTCTATACTGGGCGTTGATAATTGTGTTTTTGATATTTGATATTGTGCGATATGTTGGGGCGGAAAAGATAATGCGATTATCGAATTTTTTTAGAGGAACTCGTTTAGATAGACTAATTCCTATTTGGGCTATCTTTTTACAGCCGTTAATAGTTGTCACTTTGGCTGTCTTGATTGATGCGGTAGTTAAGCAAGCCAAATGGTAATGTTCTGAAATAAGTAGTGCCCCAACTCATTCACTCGGTGGGGGAATGGCTGCATTGAATGCTTATGCAACAGGTCGACCAGCTGTGACATTTAATGCAGCTGGAGTTTCCGGGGGTACGATATTCAAGAACACGAATATGCTTTTGGATGCTCACATGTCAGTTAGTATCACTGGATACGTGATGACGACAGATCCCCTCAATTATGCGCAAAACAATTCCAGCCTGCCTAAAAATAACGCTCGTGACATTAGGGACGTTAAGCCGGCGAACTGGAGAGGATAATTGAATGGACACGATATTCAACACATGATTAATGCATTAACCCCTAAGAAAAAATAAATGAAAACACGCTTCGCGTTATTTCTTTTATGGATTTTCAGTTCGTGTGCAGGGCAGATTGACAAGAGTCGTTTGCTAGCTCATGATTACCGACTTTTTGAAGGCACGCCAGTGTGGCATGTAGCTGTTGCTATGCGAAGTAATGATGTGAAAGAATTAAGAAAGCTTGCTGCAACTCCAGGTCTGAATTTGAATTTCAAGGAAACAAAATTCGGGAAGACTTTGCTTATGGTGGCTGTATTGAACCGCCAACTTGACATCTGCAGCGAATTGCTTAGACTTGGCGCCGACCCAAATGTTCACGATGATTACGATGGAAAATCCGCGATTATTGAAGCGTCTGGTACTGATACCCCGAGGACTGATACAACATTTATAAAGCTTCTGTTGTCTTATGGTGCTGATCCAAATGATCAGGAAACAGTCAAGATTCGAAAAGGGAAAAGGGGCGCTAGAACAGCCCTTTTGTGTGCTAGCGAGCAATCTCTAGAAAAAGTAAAAGTTTTAGTCAATGCCGGAGCGGACATTAACAAAAAAAATGATCTACCAACTTTTACACCTTTGAATAACTCACTTATGACGGATAATTTGGACATTGCTATTTATCTTTTAAAAAAGGGAGCTGACTTTACTGCACCTGTGCTTCATCGTCGTAACGACGCTAGTGGTGGTACGGATATTTACATTCAAAATTTTCTCCGTGAAAGAATGTTTCCTTTGGGATCAAGGCTACACGAAACAAAAATGGAGATTGTGGATTTTCTTTCGTTGAAGGGAATTGATTACAAGAAGGCACCGATTCCCGAGTTTGTGATTAAAAAAGCTAAGGAACAATTCCCAAATGGATGGCAAGAATATTTAGCCAAGTATTAATGTCCAAGCTAGTCCACATGTTGGTTGTGCTCCCAAGCTGGCCCAGATGTTTGACCATATAGCGCCCGTGTTCTGAGGTTGTGCGCGTCCCGTATAGCGCGCGTGTTCTTGGGTTGTGCGCTTTCGTGAACTATGGCGCGGCGTCTCCGACGCGTGCCGGTGCGAACTCGGATCGAAGGGATTGATTCCATATACCTAAATTCAGAAAGCCGGGAAGCCCCAACTCAAAACTCATCATGTTTTCCTTACAGCTCCCTTAGTGTTTTGTTGTTTTCTCTTCCGACATTTTCATCATGTCGGAGAAATACAAATTTCATGATCCCCTCGGTTGTTACTTTGTAACACTGACCACCGTAGGATGGGTAGATGTTTTCACCAGACCTGAAACGAAACAGGTCGTGATTAAGTCATTGCGACATTGCCAGCACGAGAAAGGATTAAATAT
>JBGALO010000017.1:0-46584 GCA_044223825.1 Cyclobacteriaceae bacterium
CTCGAAAACTATTTATTAACTAAAACAAAACCTATGAAGAAGTTTTTACTGATGTACTTCTCATTCGCGTTGATCCTGGGTACAGCCTGGGCGCAAGAGCGAGTGGTCTCAGGTACGGTGAAGGGCGCCGACGACGGCTCGCCTCTACCCGGCGTGAACGTAGTGTTGAAGGGAACCACCAATGGTACGGTTTCCGACACTAACGGTGCCTATAAGCTCAATGTGCCTGCAGATGGCGGCACACTGGTCTTTTCATTTATTGGTATGCAAACCCAGGAAGTTGCGATCGGAGATCGCTCCATTGTGGATGCATCAATGGCCTCTGACGTAACACAGCTGAGCGAATTGGTTGTGACTGCACAAGGTCTCGAGCGCGATCAGCGTTCGCTTGGTTACACGGTACAATCTGTTTCCGGCTCTCAGCTAACACAACGGTCTGAGCCCAACGTACTTAACTCCCTTCAGGGAAAAGTGGCGGGCGTGAACATCGTTGGAGCCAGCGGTGCGCCAGGAGCAAGTACCAACATCAACATCCGCGGTATCACTTCTTTCACTGGAAGCAACCAGCCGCTCATCGTTGTTGACGGAATTATCTTCAGCAACCAGGTTGACAACGGTCCCAACTCGACAGTATTCGGATCGCAACCATCCAACAGGCTTGCAGACGTTAACCCCGATAACATTGAGTCACTTACTGTGTTGAAGGGACCGGCTGCTGCGGTTCTCTATGGATCGCGTGCATCTGCAGGTGCGATCGTAATTACGACGAAGTCAGGAAAGAACCTGAAAGACAAGACACAGGTAACGATTACATCGTCATATAACATTCAAAATGTGTATGGTCTTCCCAAGTATCAGAATAATTATGGTCAGGGAACCAGTAACGATTATAACCCAACGAGCGGAAACTCTTTTGGACCGGCATTTAATGCTGGTATTACTACCGTCGTGGATAAATACGGATTGACGCAGCCTTACCAGGCTTATCCCAACAACGAAAAGGATTGGTTCAAGCAGGGTCACATTTTGCAGAACACGATCAGTGTAGCAAATGGAAATGCAGATAACAACTTCCTCCTTTCTGTTGGAAACCTGGATCAGGTGGGTATCATTAACAACACCGGGTTTAGCAGAACCAGTGTTCAAATGAATGGCAATGCCAAGCTCAACAACGGACTCAAAGTATCTAGCAACATCACCTATTCGCAGACCAAACAAAGGGGTCAACCTCAAGGTAACGGTGGTAGCGCGATTGGTAACATTACACGCGTTCCGAGAAGCTGGGATCTGAATGGCCGTCCTTATGAAGACCAGTTTGGAAACAGCATTTACTTCAGCACAACGCAGAACCACCCTACGTGGAGCACAATGCACGAAGTGGTTGACAGCCGGATTGATCGCGTTTTTGGAAACTTCACACTTTCTTACGACATCAAGCCTTGGTTGACCGCGGCCTACCGTGTTACTGCAGACGTGTTTACTAACAACACAGTGCAGCAGTTTGCAATTGGCGCAAACCGCACACCAACAGGACAGGTTATCCAGGATCAAACTTTCAGATCTGAACTTAACGGTGACCTCATGATCACTGCAAGAAAAGAAAACATCTTCATGCAGGGATTGAATGCAAACCTGTTGTTGGGACAAAATACCAACCAGCGATATCAGTACAACCCGACTTATACTGCTACATCGTTGAACCTGCCCGGATTTTTCGATCCTACCAACGGTACGACATTTAACTATGTTGGAACAGGAACGACAAAGCAGAGATTGCTAGGCTACTACGGACAGTTGTCATTGAATTACAACGAGTACCTGTTTGTTGAATTCGCCGGCCGCGTAGATCAGTCGTCAACGCTGCCTAAAGCTAACAACACGTATTTCTACCCCGCGGTAAACGTTGCGTTTGTGGTAACAGACGCGTTCAACATCAAGTCGAACCTGTTGTCCTACGTAAAAGTTAAGGCCAACTCCGCAATGGTAGGTCGTGATGCGTTGCCTTACCAGCTTTCATCGGTGTATGTAACCGCTGGATTCGGTAACAACGTTGCCAGCGTAACGTATCCTGTCAACGTCAACGGAAGCCCGGTTCCAGGATTTACACCAAGCACAAGGATTGGAAATCCGAACCTGAAGCCTGAGTTCACAACTTCAAACGAGGTAGGTATCAATGTCGGCTTGCTGCAAAACCGCATCGGGTTTGACGTGAACTACTTCTCCACTGAAAGTACGAACCAGATCTTCAACGCGTCTATTTCTCCGTCAACTGGTTATGACACAAGGACTATCAACGTTGGAAAACTGACGAACAAAGGATGGGAAGTTGTATTGACTGCAACTCCGGTTAAGACAACAGACTTCAAGTGGGATATCGCAGTTAACTTTACGCGCATCAGAAACAACGTCGAGTCAATTGCTGACGGAGTTACCAGCTCTGCAATTCCTGGTGGTGCGTTTACGGGTATTACGCCTTCAATTCGTGTTGGACAGCCTTATGGCGTCATCGTGAGCACGGCCCTTGCGAGAAATCCTGATGGACAACCTTTGGTTAACCCTAACACCGGACAGTATGTAACAGGTATCGCCAACTCGGTTATTTCAAACCCCTGGCCAGATTGGTTCGGCGGTATCAGCAACACGTTCCTTTATAAAAACGTGTCCTTGTCGGTTCTCGTCGATACACGTCAGGGTGGAAGCATCTTCTCCTTTGGCTGGACAGATTTGAAGAACAACGGAGAAATGGCCATTACAGGCAATCAGCGTGAATTGCCACGCATTCTTCCTGGGGTGATCGCAACGGGTCCTACGGATCCTACTACTGGTCTTGCGACCGGCCCTTACTTGCCGAACAACATTCAGATTCCTGCACAAACCTATTGGGGTGCAACAGGTGGTCTTGGCACTGAGTCAAACGCATACAATGCAACTGTTTACCGTCTCCGCGAAGTATCGCTTGGCTACAAGCTGCCTTCACGCTGGTTTGAGAAGACCTTCATTGGTAACCTTGATGTAAGCGTGAGTGGAAGAAACCTCTTCTTCTATGCTCCTTATGCACCTGGCGATCCTGAAGTGAATACCCAAGGTGCTGGTAACATCCAGGGACTCGACCTCAGTGGCGCGCCGAATGTGAGAAACTATGGGGTCAACGTTAAATTAACCTTCTAATTGAAAGTATTATGAAATTGATTCGATATACACTTGTTCTCCTCGTCTTCCTTGCAATAGGTGGATGTAAGGATTATCTCGATGTGAATACGCCGATCAATAACCCTCAAACAGTGAACCCTCAGGTATTGCTTGGAGCTGGATTGATTGGTACTGGTTTCGCTAACGGAAATGAATTGAACCGTTTTGCTTCCACATTGATTCAGTATCATGCGGGTGCTGGAAACAACCCGGCTAACTATGATATCTATGTGACCACTGGAGCAGATTTTGGAAACCAGTGGCTTGGTGAACTCTATGAAGGGTCACTCACTGAGTATCAGCGTTTGATCGAAACAGCAGACGGAGTAGGAGCAAAGGCATACACTGGCATTGCCAAGATCATGAAGGCTTATACCTTCAGCATCGCGACCGATGTATGGGGTGACGTGCCTTACTCACAGGCGCTTCAGGGTACTGCATTCCTGAACCCCAGATTGGATGCACAAAAGGATATTTACGAAGGAAATTCTTCCTTGGGTATCCAGAGCCTTTTCGACCTGGTGAAAGAAGGAATGGCAGACCTTGATCTGGCAACGACGCTGACTCCGGGTACAGATGATGTTATCTATGGTGGTAGCATTGCGAACTGGAAAAGAGCCGCTAACACGCTGATGCTAAAATTTGCTATGCAGATCAGTCGCGTTGATCCGACGTTCGCAAAGACTCAGATTAACGCTCTTGTTGCCGCCAACAACTTTATCTCAACCAACGCGCAGACGATGGGTGTAAAGTTCGGTTCCGCTACAGGAAGTCAGAGCCCGATTTATGTTTATAACTACGTAAGCTCTTTCAGAACTGATTTGATCGTCAGCACACGATACCTGAACCGCCTTCAGACTACCTTGAATAACGACCCGAGGTTGCCCTTGATCGTTACAAGGCCGAACGCTGTTCCTCCAGGCCTTGGAACCTATGTCACAATCGACAATGGTTTCCGTGGTACGCTGCCTACACCCACAACTACTTATTCCAAGTGGGGTCCTGCTATTACAGGTGTCAGCGGAGCGGGTCCGATCAAGCTGATCAGCAATGCTCAACGTGCATTCATGATGGCGGAGGCTGTACAGCGCCTCGGTGTTGTGGCCCCAAAAACAGCCAATGAATACTATCAGGAAGGCATCATTGCTTCGATGGATGAAATCGGAGTTCTCGCATCGGACAGAACAGCGTATTTCGCTGCGAACCCGACAATTGTCAATCTGCAGCCAGGCACTGAAATCGCTCAGATCATCCAGCAGAAGTATGTTGCTCTCACTGGCAACGGTATCGAGGCATGGAACGATTGGAGAAGGACAGGTTTCCCGGTCCTCCTGGAAAGCCAAAACGCAGCTGGAATCGATGGTACTCGTCCTGTAAGAGCTATCTACGTAAACCAGGAGCTTCAGCGCAATCCTAACTTCCAGAGCATCAACACCAACGTGCGGATGTGGTGGGATATTGATTAATCAACCTTTAATTCAATCTTATGAAAAATATATTTCAAAAATTATCGGTTGCAGCCTTGTTGATCGTTTCGATCTCCTGCAAGGATACGTTCGAGGATGATATTGTTAAGGACAGTATTCCTGCAACACCGATCGTCTTCACGGGTGCATATTCAGTCGGATTCAATCCGTACTATACCGTTGCATACAGCGGCGGCACAGGTGCCATCACCATTACGATGACGATTCCGGACAGCAGCCCACGTACATTCAAGTCGATAGATCGTTTCATTGCCGGCGCAACGAGTTTGCAGCCGAGCAACGTCTCTGGTGCTACCCCCTTGAATTACAAAGCAGTGCCTATCGCTGCCAGTGGAAAGACTGTTACAATCAATACATCAGTGGCAGAGTTTAATGCTCAACCCACTACGGTTGTTTCAGCTGCGGGCAAAATACCTACATCTGCAACTGGCGCAAGCCCGGCATCACCTCCAACATTCAACGTGCCGTATCATGAGCGCGCATTTATGTTCCTGGTGAGACTGGACGACGATACTACGATTATCCCTGAACAAGTGAGGATCCGCGTAACGTACTAGTCGATTGACTGATAAAGAAAAGGCTGCCTGAATAGGGCAGCCTTTTTTATTTTATCACATTATCTCATTCCGATTTTAGCGAATTAACAGGGTTTATAATCGCAGCCTTGATCGTCTGGAAGCTTACGGTGAACCATGCAATCGCCAATGTAATGACGCCAGCGGCAACAAATGTTACAGGGGAAAGATTGACTCGATACGCGAAGCGCTCTAACCATTGCGTCATCACATACCATGACATGGGCGCCGCGATTACAAACGCCATGACAACCATTTTTGTAAAGTCTTTTGCAAGGAGCATCACGATACTATTCACGGATGCGCCAAGCACTTTGCGAATACCAATTTCTTTGGTGCGCAACTGAGCGGTGTAAGCCGATAAGCCGAATAGACCAACGCACGCCACAAGGATTGCAAGACTTGCAAAGATCGCGAACATCTGCCCCGCCTGTTGTTCACCCTTGTATTGCGCGTTGAAGTTTTCATCAAGAAACAGGTAACGGAAAGGCTGCTCGGGCGCAATTGCCTTCCACTTTTCTTCGATGCGTTCTATGGCAGACTTATACTGTCCCGGTTTGATTCGTGCCATCACAACGCCAATGTTGCGACCAGCGGTTTCGGTGTTTTGCAATACCAACGGTGTGATCATGTCACGCAATGATTGAAAATGAAAATCTTTTACGATTCCAATAACTGTGAAAGTCACAGTGCGATTGGAGCCATCCGGTTGGGCTTGCACATTGGCCAATTTTCTGCCGATCGGATTTTCAAGTCCCATTGCCTTGACAGCGGATTCATTCAACAAAACATTTAGTGAGTCATTCACTCCTTCGGCGAAAAGTTTTCCATCCACAAGCTGAATGCCAAGGGTCTCGATAAGATCATCGGCAACCACCATAGCCTTCGTTGACAAAATTTCCGAGGAACCTTCCGGCTGGAAAAATGCACCAAAAAAATCGGTCTCACGGCCCGGCAATGCCTGCGAGCCAGATGCGGCCGAAACTTCAGGAAGTCGTCGAACTTCCTCGACAAAAGTTTGAGCTTTTTGGGCGTTGCCCAGTGCAAATGCGCGCTCCACCACCAGCATCTGCTCTTTATCGAAACCTAAGGACTTATTTTGTATGTAGTTCATTTGTTGTTGCACAACGAGTGTTCCAACAATCAGAATGATCGAGATGGTGAACTGAAAGATAACAAGGCTGTTGCGAAGCCAACTTCCTTTGCCGCTCGATGTAAATGTGCCTTTCATGACGACCACTGGATTAAAACTTGACAAGACAAATGCGGGATACGATCCAGCAAGAAATCCAATGAACAATGCGAGGGCCAGTAACCCGAATGCTGAGAACGGCTCAAAAATGAGCACAAGTGGCCGTTCTGTCAATTGTGTAAATGCTGGCAGCACAAGTTGAATGATTACGATTGCCAGCGCCATCGCGATCAGACTGATCAACATCGATTCCGAAAGGAATTGCCCAACCAGTTGCCCTTTTAAAGAACCCATCGTCTTGCGAACGCCGACTTCGCGCGCCCGTTCAGCGGAGCGTGCTGTAGCAAGATTCATAAAATTGATACAAGCGATAACAACAAGCAGCACTGCCACTGAGATCAAAAAATACATAAAACTGATGCTTCCACCTGGCTCCATCTTGGTTTCGAGGTTGGTGGGATCAAGATGAATGGACGTGAGAGGCTGGAGGAAATAGCGATACCCGTTACCCTCCTTTTTGTAGTCTTCCCACGATTTACCCAGGTTGTGTTCTATCTGAGCCGATGCGTATGTGTCCACCAGTTTGGGAATTTTAGACTCCACAATTTTGTAGTCTGTTCCCGGATTGAGCGCGACATAAACGTAGGCGGAGAATCCAATATAATTGGGTTGTTTAAAGAATGGAATGGCACTCATGTTGCCAATCACATTGAATCGCATGTGGGAGTTTGTTGGGAGGTCTTTACACACACCGGAAACTTTGAAGCTAAGCCCAAAAAAATCAAGGGTTTTGCCCACTGGCTCTTCATTACCAAAATATTTTTTGGCTGTCGTCTCCGTAATGACAATATCATTGGGATTGTGTAATACGCTGGACGGATCGCCTTTGACAAAAGGTAAGTGGAAGAATGTGAAGAAATTGGAGTCTGCGGTGACGACGAAATCCTCTTCAAAGAGTTTCTGTTCCCCAAGGCCATCTTTATAAGTGACAACAACATTGTTATTGACCGCAGAGAGTCGCGTTACCTGCTTGACTTCGGGTATGTCATGACCCATCGCCTCACTGTACGAATGAGGAATAGTCGCATAAAATGTGGCATGATTCGGATATTTCCTCTCCAGCGACACCTTATAGATGTTCTCTGAATTCTCAATAAACTTGTCAAATGAAAATTCATATTGAACGTACAGCGCGATGAGCAAGGCGCTGGCAATTCCAATCGCCAACCCGGCAATGTTGATGGTGGAATAAACGCGCTGCTTGATCAGGCTGCGAAATGCGACTTTCAGATAATTTTTGAGCATAAGAAAAGAGTATGGAAGGCTCACCTTACCAAGAGGTGTGCCATTAAAATCCCCCTGAATAGGGTTAAATTCCTATAAGATCATAAATTGCCTTGTCCGATAAGGAGAAGGAATGAGCGAATACGGACAGTCTAACTGCCTAGACATGAAGAAAGTCATAATAGTGATAATTCTGCTGAACGGGTTTCTTTGCAGTAATGCCCAGATTGGCAACTCACGTGCTGACATGGACATCATCTTTAATGACCTGAACAAGAAGTATTCTTTTGATAAGCGATACAACACGGTTGAAGGGACGCCCTATTTGTTCAACACCTGGGCCATGGGTACACTGACAATGCCTGACGGCAATATGCTTACAAATGTTCAAATGAATATCGATCTCGTTACACAGGATTTGATAGTTCAGAATAGTCAAAAGGTTGGTATGATCGTCTCCCATGATCAGGTCAGCGGGTTGAATCTTAACAACTCAATGGTATTCAAACTTGGATTCCCAGCCATTGATAACCAGACGCCAGCAAGTCTTTATCAGGTCTTGGTCGCGGATACCGTTTCACTCTTGAAGTATTCTCAAAAATCGATCGTGCAACTGGACGAATTTGACAAGAAGAAGAAATTCATGCTTTATGAGGATTACTACTTCTTTTATAAGAACCTCATTAACGCTGTCAAATTGAAAACGCTAAGCAAGGCATTTCCGGGCATCAAGGATGAGATTGCGGCCTTCATAAAGGCCGAGGACGTGAAGATGAAAGATGAAGCCGACGTGAAGAAGCTTATTCAATATATCAACACGAAGCTTTGAGGGCTATTGCAGCATCCGCAACAGGATGGTGAGGCGTTGTTTCAGGCTTCTTCTGTCGACAATAAAATCCAGGAAACCATGTTCAAGGACAAATTCCGCGCTTTGGAATCCGGGGGGAAGGTCCTTTCCGATCGTTTCGCGAATGACACGCGGTCCGGCAAAACCAATCAATGATCCGGGCTCCGCAATATTAAAATCACCAAGCATTGCGTATGACGCCGTAACTCCTCCGGTTGTCGGATCAGTAAGAAGCGAGACGTAAGGAATGCCGGCCTTATCAAGCAAAGCAATCTTGGCCGATGTCTTCGCCATTTGCATTAATGATAATCCAGCCTCCATCATACGGGCACCTCCTGAGCGTGAAATCATGAGGAAAGGCTTTTTGTTCTTGAGGCTATGGTCCATCGCCCGGGCAATCTTTTCACCGACCACGGATCCCATGGACCCACCTATAAACGTGAAATCCATACAGGCAATGACAATGTCCAGGCCATTCATCTTGCCATGCGCAGTACGTACAGCGTCCTTGAGATCGGTCTTGGCCTGAGACTCTTTGATCCGTTTGGGGTATGGTTTGGTGTCAACGAACTTGAGGGGATCGCCAGACTCCATCTTGGCGTCAAGTTCAGTGAACGTGTTGTTGTCGAAGAGTATTTCGAAATATTCCTGTGAACCGATCTTAACATGGTACTCTTCTTCGGGCACCACGTATGCATTGTTTTTCAGTTCACGCGTGTGAACAATTTTTCCACTTGGGGATTTGAACCATAAGCCATCGGGTACTTCCCGCTTAGCCTCGGTCGGGGTAAGAATTCCTTTGTCTGTTCTTTTAAACCAGGGCATTTACGATCCTCCTAAGTTTTACTAAGCGACGTCAATCGACTTATCCAGGTAAACGTCCTGAATGGCATTCAATATCTCTATTCCTTCTTTCATCGGTCGCTGGAATGATTTGCGACCCGAGATAAGACCCATACCACCGGCTCTTTTGTTAATGACTGCCGTTCTTACAGCTTCTTGCAAATCGCTTGCACCTTTTGATTCACCTCCGGAATTGATCAGTCCGGCACGGCCCATATAACAGTTGATAACCTGATAACGACATAAATCGATCGGGTGGTCGGTGGTCAATTCAGTGTAAATTTTTTCATCAAGTTTTCCGTAGCTGCTGCTTCCTGTATTTAAAGCCTTGAAGCCGCCGTTGTTCGTAGCAAGTTTTTGTTTGATGATGTCTGCCTGGATCGTGACTCCAAGATGATTGGCTTGCCCCGTCAGGTCAGCAGAGGTGTGGTAATCCACTCCATCTTTTTTGAATGCATTGTTCCGTGTATAGCACCACAAAATAGTAGCCATGCCAAGCTCATGCGCTTCTTCAAATGCTTTTGCAACTTCAATGATCTGACGTGAAGAATTTTCAGAACCGAAATAGATTGTAGCGCCTATGGCCGCTGCCCCAAGATTCCATGCATCACGAACAGAGCCAAACATAATCTGGTCGGCCTTGTTGGGGTAAGTAAGTAACTCATTATGATTTACTTTCACGACAAACGGAATCTTATGCGCATACTTTCGTGATGTGAATGCAAGTGTGCCAAAAGTTGTCGCAACCGCATTGCAGCCACCTTCGATTGCAAGCTTCACAATGTTTTCCGGATCGAAGTAGATCGGGTTTTTTGCGAATGACGCGCCGCCACTGTGCTCAATACCCTGATCAATCGGCAGAATAGATAGAAAGCCTGTGCCTGCCAACCGGCCAGTTCCAAACAACGAACCCAGGTTCCGAAGAACTTGCGGCGTGCGATTTGAAGGCCCAAAAACCTGATCTATGAAGTTCGGATTCGGAACGTGGATCTGATCTTTAGGAATTGTTTTGCTTTTATA
This sequence comes from Cyclobacteriaceae bacterium, assembly GCA_044223825.1. Lineage (GTDB taxonomy): Bacteria > Bacteroidota > Bacteroidia > Cytophagales > Cyclobacteriaceae > ELB16-189. Next base: position 10,438 of record JBGALO010000017.1, read on the forward strand.
ATTGAGAAGGAAGTCGGCGTCTTTACCAAGAAGTTCTGCAATGTTGCTTTTTGCCATAAAATGGTGTGAAATGGGAAGGCAAATATAGGGTCATCCGTTTTGCTTTCCAACATGAGGATTGAGGCGAATGGACATAAAAAAGCCCGTATTCGATTGAAAACGGGCTTTTTATATATCGACTTAGTCGAAGTAGTATCCGAACTTACGCGGGTTTCTCTACAGTGGCCAAGCGCTCCTTGATCCTTGCGGACTTGCCTTGACGGCCTTTCATATAGTACAGTTTGGCTCTGCGAACCTTACCGGTTTTTACAAATTCAATCTTTTCAATGCTGGGGCTTACCACAGGGAAAATACGCTCAACACCTACGCCATTTGACACTTTCCGAACCGAGAAAGATTCTCCGTTTGTGCCGGTACCTCTTCTGTAAAGAACTACACCCTGAAACTGCTGGATACGCTCCTTATTTCCTTCGCTGATTTTCACGTGTACGTTGATAGTATCGCCAGGCTTGAAATCCGGGTGTTTTGCCCGTTTTTCTGCGGTTCCCTGCTCAGCTATTTTCATCAAATCGGCCATAATCGTATTATTTTCAAAATGGGACTGCAAATATAGGAAACGGAGAGCATCTGCCAAGCAGCAATTCGAGAATTCGGCCAGAGGCTCAATTTTCACGCAGGAGGTCCGGGCGGCGTATTTCAGTCCTTTTTACTGCATTTTCATGCTTCCAATTGTCGATTTTAGCCTGATTTCCGGATAGCAAGATATCAGGCACTTTCCATCCATTGTAGTCTGCAGGCCTGGTATAGACCGCGGGCGCCACCAGTCCGTCCTGGAAGGAGTCGGTAAGCGCGGAAGACTCATCCGACAGCACCCCCGGCAAGAGTCTTATGATTGAATCAGAAACAACCGCAGCTGCCAGTTCACCGCCAGAGAGTACATAATCCCCGATGCTTATTTCCTTCGTGATGAGATGTTCGCGAACCCGCTCGTCAACACCCTTATAGTGGCCACAAAGCAAAATGAGATTTGTGCAAAGGCTCAGCTGATTTGATAGGGATTGCGTCAGGCGTTCGCCGTCAGGACTCATGTAAATCACTTCATCGTATTTCCTTTGCTCCTGAAGAGTTTTGATACAGCGATGAATGGGCTCGATCATCATTACCATCCCTGCACCGCCGCCAAACGCGTAATCATCAGTCACGCGGTGTTTGTCCGTCGTGTAGTCACGCAAGTCATGAATTACCACTGTGACGATCCCTTTTTCCTGTGCGCGCTTGAGTATCGAATCATTGAATGGACTCTCCAGCAATCGCGGAAGGCAGGTAATGATATCGATACGCATGAATCGAAGTTACAAAAACGGTTTTCTAGATTTCCAGGAATCCTTCGGGCAGCACGACCTGAATCTTCTTTTTGGTCTTATTAATTGTCTTGATGAAAGGGCCGTTAACCGGGATCATGATCTCCCGTCCATCATGCAATAATGCGAGGTATCTCATGGGGCCGTTCTCCAGAACGTCACTTACGGTGCCCAGTAACCCTGCTTCTGCGTCGCTTACTTCGAAGCCAATTACCTCATCGCTGTAGAATTCCCCTCGTTCGAGTTTTGGTCGTTCCGTTTTAGGCAAATAAATGCTGCTTCCCTTAAGCGACTCCGCTTTTTCAGGGGTGCTCACCTCTTCCAGTTTTATAAATGCCTTGGTTCCACGGATAGAAACTGACTCAATAAAATAGGGAACGAGCACTCCATTTGCCTCAACAAATATTGACTTAACGGTTTCCAGATCCGGGCAATCCGGGCCGAGCATCAGAGTGACCTCACCCTTCAAACCGTGACTTTTGGCAACGTATCCGATTTTAAAGCTTTTGTCCTTTTCCATGAAAATAAAAAAGCCAGCACGAAAATCGCGCTGGCATGTTATGAATCCTGAAACGCTTATGCTTGAGGTTCTGCTGCAGGAGCTTCCTCGGTAGCGGCCGGTGCGGCAGATGCTTCTGCTGCAGCTGCTGCAGCCTCAGCCTTCTTTTTGATGGCTTCAGCGCGCGCTTCTTTAATCTTAATCTCAGCTTCTCTGCGGGCTTTCGCAGCATCCTGCTTAGCCTTTGCATGAGTATCCACTTTCGACTTAATGCGTTCTTCCTTAGTCTTTTTCCAATCAGCTAATTTTTGGTCAGCCTGATCCTGAGTAATAGCACCTTTCACAACACCGATCTGAAGATGTCTCTTCAGCATCACGCCGCGATATGATAGCATAGCCTTAACCGTGTCAGAAGGCTGTGCGCCATTCATGAGCCACTGGAAAGCCTTTTCCTCATTTAGTTCAATGGTTGCCGGCACAGTGAGCGGGTCGTATGTACCGATTTTTTCGATGAATTTTCCATCTCTGGGAGAGCGGGAATCAGTTACGACAACATCGAATCTCGCCAGTTTTTTGCGGCCTCTGCGGGCCAGCCTGATTTTTACTGCCATTTTTCTTCGTTTTTAAAGGTTGGATCTCGTCCGATTATTAAAGGACTGCAAAGGTAATGGAAATTCCTTTTTGGGCAAGGGTGGCCTTAAATCAACGCTTTAGCTTTATTGGCTTAAATTTCAAATAATCCTTTCAGTATGGACAAATATTCCTACATCTCGAACGCCGACGTAGGCTACATCGATCAGATGTACCAAAATTACAAAACAGACCCTGCTTCTGTCGATGCAACCTGGCAGAAGTTCTTTGAAGGATTCGATTTCTCTATTCAAAAATTCGGAGAGAACGGTCACACAGTGCCCGCAGAAGGTGGCGTATCCATAAAGGAGACTCAGGTTCGTACGCTGATTCACGCGTATCGTTCACGGGGACACTTGAAAGCGCACACTAATCCGGTACGCGAGAGACGCGATCACCACGTTGCCCTGGATCACAAATTTTATGGCTTTACGGATGCCGACCTGGATCTGGAATTTGATGTTGGTGTCGAGATTGGTTTGGGGCGTACCACGCTTCGCAAGATCATCGAGAAGCTGGACAAAGTCTACGTGGGAACCATCGGCTTCGAATACAGCTACATCCGGAATCAGGAAGTATTCGACTGGTTTATTTCGAAGTGTGAAAAAGACTATTACACCTATAATCCTTCTTCAGACGAAAAGAAAAGTATCCTTGCCAAGCTGAACGAAGCTGTTGTTTTTGAAAACTTTTTACACACGAAATTCCTCGGGCAAAAAAGATTTTCACTGGAGGGTGGAGAGACGACAATTCCTGCCCTGCAGACCATCATCAACAAGACGGCTGAAATGGGAGTCAAAGAGGTGGTAATTGGAATGGCGCATCGCGGCCGCCTCAACGTGCTTTCTAATATTCTTGGAAAAACGTACGAGCAGATCTTTACGGAATTTGAAGGTAACATCAATCCTGACCTCACCATGGGTGACGGTGATGTCAAGTACCACCTTGGATATGCAAGTCATATTAACACGCCTTCCGGGAAAAAAATCTATGTGAAACTGACACCGAATCCGTCTCACCTGGAAGTTGTCGACTCACTTGTTCTCGGCTACACGAGAGGTCAAATCGATGACGAGTATAAGGGTAAGAACGACGCCATGGCAATTCTGCTCCATGGCGATGCGGCAGTGGCCGGCCAGGGAATTGTTTACGAGTTGACACAAATGTCCGGATTGGAAGGATATGCCACCGGAGGAACTATTCACTTTGTTATCAACAACCAGGTAGGTTTCACGACTGATTACGAAGATGCGCGCACGGCGATTTATTGTACCGATGTTGCCAAGATTATTGATGCACCTGTGCTGCACGTGAATGGCGATGATGCCGAAGCAGTTACGTTCTGCTCTAAACTCGCTGTCGAATACCGTCAGAAGTTTGGAAAGGATATTTTCATCGACATGCTGTGCTACAGAAGACACGGGCATAATGAAAGTGATGAACCGAAATTCACGCAACCGAAGCTTTACAATATCATCGCGAAACATCCGAACCCGCGTGAAGTATATGTTAAGAAGCTTATTGAACGGGGAGACGTCGATGCGGCGCTTGCTGATGAAATGGATGCGAAATTCCGAGGTCAGCTTCAGGACCGTCTCAACGAGGTGAAGCAAAAACCACTTCCTTATAAACCTCAGAAGATTGAGGAGGAATGGGAAAAGATGAGTCGGGCGAAGCCTGAGGACTTTGAAAGCTCACCGGAAACTGGAATCAAGCAAGCTGTTGTTGACAAAGTTGCAAAGGCTTTGACAACCATTCCTGAGGGATTCAAGCCATTGAAGCAAATCGAAAAATTATTAAAAGACAGGAAAGCTGCCTTTTTCGATGATAAAATTCTGGGATGGGCCGAAGCAGAACTTCTTGCCTATGGCTCCTTACTTTCGGAAGGCACGCCCGTCCGCATGTCTGGACAAGACGTTAAGCGCGGTACGTTCTCTCATCGCCACGCATATTTCTTTGATGCCAACACCAACGATCCATATTGCGGCCTGGATCACATCCAGCCGGATCAGCAGCCATTCCATATTTATAATTCATTGCTGTCTGAATTCGGAGTACTGGGTTTTGAGTATGGCTATGCAATGTCCAATCCACACGCGTTGGTACTGTGGGAAGCACAGTTCGGTGATTTTGTCAATGGAGCACAGGTAATGATCGATCAGTTCATTTCAAGCGCTGAATCGAAATGGCAACGGATGAATGGCCTGGTAATGTTGCTGCCTCATGGCTATGAGGGTCAGGGACCAGAGCACTCGAGCTGCCGGCCGGAAAGATTTCTGCAACTCGCAGCCGAGTATAATATGGTAGTCACCAATCCCACGACGCCTGCTAATATTTTCCATTTATTGCGGAGGCAGGTCACCTGGCATTTCCGTAAGCCATGTATTGTTTTTTCACCGAAGTCATTGCTGCGCCATCCGCAGGTGGTGTCACCTTTAAAGGAATTTACAAGCGGATCATTCAAAGAAGTTCTCGATGACATGAATGTCACGGCCAAAGATGTGAAGCGGGTGATCCTTTGTTCAGGAAAACTGTATTACGATTTGTTGGAGGCACAAAACAAGAAGAAGGTTAAGGATGCGGCAATTGTGCGCCTCGAACAGCTCTATCCATTTCCCGAAACGCAATTGAAAAATGTGTTTAAGAAGTATAAAGGCGCCAAGATCGTGTGGGCACAGGAAGAACCAGCGAACATGGGACCCTTGTCCTTTATCCAAAGAATGATGCCGAAGCAGGAGATGGAGTTTGTATCGCGCAAAGCGAGCGCATCACCGGCAACTGGCTATTCTAAAGTTCATAAATCAGAGCAAGAGAAGATTGTAGCGCAGGCTTTTGAAATCTAATTCAATTTCTTTCCAAAAAATCCTTAAATCCCAATGGCTCAACAAGTAAAAGTCCCGACAGTAGGTGAGTCGATCACAGAAGTGACGATTGCCAACTGGTTAAAGAAAGATGGAGATACTGTGAAGATGGACGAAGTGATTGCCGAATTGGAATCGGACAAAGCCACTTTTGAGCTCACTGCGCCGCAAGCGGGTGTCCTCAAGATTTCCAAACAACAAGGTGAAGTCGTTCCGATTGGAGCTGTCATCTGCGAGATCGCTGATGGTGGTGCTGCTTCGGCAGCCGCGCCTGCCAAAGCGCCAGCAGCTCAACCTGCTGCCGCGCCCGCTGCAACAGGTGGTGTGAAAGAAATGAAGGTTCCTGCAGTAGGTGAATCGATTACCGAGGTCACTATCTCGACGTGGTTGAAAAAAGACGGTGATTTTGTCAAGCTCGACGAAGTGATTGCAGAAGTTGAATCGGACAAAGCAACTTTTGAATTGCCGGCGGAAGCGAATGGTATTTTAAGGATTGTTGCAAAAGAGAAAACTACCCTTCCGATAGGTGGACTTATTTGCCGGATTGAGATTACTGAAGGTGCACCAGCCGCAACTCCCGGTGCATCACCAACGGCAGCTGCTGCAGCTTCAACAGGTGGCACGGGCTCGGCATATGCTGCAGGTCATCCTTCCCCGGCCGCGGGTAAAATTCTTGATGAAAAAGGAATCCCCGCAGGACAGGTTCAGGGAACCGGCGTTGGAGGAAGAATCACGAAAGATGATGCTATGAAAGCACAAGCGTCTGCCGCCCCGGCAAAAGCTGCTTCTAAACCTGCGACACCTCTTGCACCTCCTGTGATTACATCAGGTGGATCGCGAAATGAGCGCCGGGAGAAAATGACTTCTCTGAGAAAGACCATTGCACGGCGCCTTGTTTCTGTAAAGAATGAAACAGCTATGCTCACCACCTTCAATGAGGTGGATATGAAGCCGGTTATGGATCTGAGGAGCAAGTACAAAGATCAGTTCAAGGAAAAACATGGCGTTGGACTTGGATTCATGTCATTCTTCACCAAAGCGATTTGTGTTGCGTTGAAAGATTTCCCGTCTGTGAATGCGTCCATTGACAAAGATGAGATCGTGTATCACGACTATTGCGATATTTCCATTGCCGTTTCAACGCCGAAGGGACTAGTTGTTCCGGTTATCAGGAACGCAGAGTCGCTGACCATGGCGCAAATCGAAAGTGAGGTAGTGAGATTGGCAACGAAAGGCCGCGATGGCAAACTGTCGATAGAAGAGATGACAGGTGGAACGTTCTCAATCACCAACGGCGGAATTTTTGGTTCGATGCTTTCAACCCCGATCATCAATCCACCGCAGGCGGCAATATTGGGAATGCACAATATTGTTGAGCGGCCGGTAGTGAAGAATGGTGAAGTGGTCGTTAGGCCAATCATGTACGTCGCCCTTTCATATGACCACCGCATCATCGACGGCAGAGAATCTGTGAGCTTCCTCGTGCGTGTGAAAGAGATGTTGGAGGATCCGGGAAGACTTATACTCGGCGTCTAAATCCTGGTTCAAGGTTTAAAGTTCAAGGTTCAAAGTTCAAACTATGCAATACAACGTTGTAGTGATCGGCTCCGGCCCTGGTGGTTACGTGGCAGCAATACGCTGCGCACAGTTGGGTATGAAAACTGCCATCATCGAAAAGTATGATACGTTGGGCGGCACTTGCCTCAATGTGGGATGTATTCCTTCGAAGGCGTTACTCGATTCAACGGAACACTTTCACAATGCGGCCCATACCTTCAAGGAGCATGGTATTGAGATCTCTGAGCCGAAGGCAAACCTCGCGCAGATGATCAAGCGAAAAGGGGAGGTAGTGAAGTCGAACGTGGATGGTATTGCCTTTCTGATGAAGAAAAATAAGATCGACGTTCACAAGGGAGTCGGTTCGTTTGTTGATAAGAACACAATTAAAATAACCGCAAAGGATGCGAAAGAAACTGCGATCACAACTGACAACGTGATCATCGCCACGGGCTCAAAACCTACGGCGTTGCCATTCGCACCTTTTGACAAAAAGAGAATTATCTCAAGCACTGAAGCACTTGAATTGAAAGAGATACCCAAGCACCTGATTATCGTAGGCGGTGGTGTGATTGGGATGGAGCTTGGATCTGTGTACGCTCGCATCGGAGCAAAAGTATCTGTGGTTGAATTCCTTGATAGTCTGATACCGACCATGGATGGGACGCTAGGTAAGGAACTACTCAAGGTGACTAAGAAACTTGGAATGGAATTCTACCTCGGTCATAAGGTCACAGCCATAGAGAACAAGGGCAAAGAAGTGAGCCTCAAGGCTGAGCCAAAGAACGGCGGTGCAGCAATCGAATTGAAAGGAGACTATTGCCTGGTAAGCGTTGGTCGCCGTCCTTATACCGACGGGCTTGGTCTTGATAAGGTTGGCATTGAGCTTAACAGGGGTCAAATTCCTGTTAACGATCACTTACAAACCAAAGTCCCGAACATCTATGCCATCGGTGATGTCGTACGCGGCGCAATGCTGGCACACAAAGCGGAGGAGGAAGGTGTTATGGTTGCTGAACAACTGGCCGGACAAAAGCCACACGTAAATTATTTATTGATACCCGGAGTGGTTTATACGTGGCCTGAAGTGGCGAGTGTTGGTTACACTGAAGAGCAACTTAAAGCAGATGGAAAGGTGTATAAGGTTGGCAACTTCCCATACAAAGCGCTTGGTCGTGCCAGGGCAAGCATGGATCTCGACGGCTTGGTGAAAATTCTTGCTGACAAGAATACAGATGAGATTTTAGGTGTACACATCATTGGAGCGCGTGCCGCTGATATGATTGCAGCCGGCGTTGTTGCAATGGAATACAGAGCTTCGGCGGAAGATGTCTCCCGCATGTCACATGCGCATCCGACGTACATGGAGGCGGTGAAAGAGGCTTGTCTTGCTGCTACCGCGAACCGACCGATACACATTTGATCTGGTACCGCCAGGTACAGCACTATGTGCTCATTCGAGTAATTTGTTACGAATGCCGTTGGCTTTTGGCCATTGGCGTTTAGCAGTGCTCCCAATAGACCATTAGTCAGGATTTCCGAGTTGCTATTCTTTGTGTCAATCGTGCTACTATGCGAGTTTACATCTAAAATAGCATGAGAAACTTCAGAGAATTTGTGATCTGGAATGAAGCCGTGGAGCTTACTATCTGCATTTATCGATTAACAAAACTTCTTCCAAAGGAGGAAGAGTACGGATTGAAAAGTCAGTTAAGGAGAGCTGCTGTCTCTATTCCCTCGAACATTGCGGAAGGTTGTAGTAGAACCAGTGAGAAAGAGTTTAAGCGATTCTTAGAATTCTCTTTAGGATCTTCATTTGAAATCGAAACGGATCTGCTTATCGCGCAACGACTTTCGATGATATCTGAATCTCAAAACAATGCCATCGTGAATGATCTTCATAAGCTGCAAAGACGCATAAATGCATTAAGTAGCAAATTGTGATTCGGGTACGAATTTTGAGACCTGCACACTGCCAACAGCTAAAGGCTAATGGCTAAAGGCCACTAAATAAACCTCCCAACCTTCTTCGCCGTAATAATCTCCGTATTCATCCCCGCCCAATGAAGATTTCCATTATACCGGCCATGCTCCATCTTCATACAACGATCCATCACTACCAGCAACCCATTTTTAACAGCGAGCTCTGCGGCATCACGATTCACAATTCCAAGTTGCATCCAGATTGCTTTTGCTTTGATGGCTATTGCTTCCTTTACAATATTCACGCATTCATCCGGACGTCGGAAGATATCAACTACATCGACAGGAACAGGAATTGACGCTAAGTCCGGATAACATTTTTCGCTGAGAATCTCCGTCTTAAGTGGATTCACTGGAATAATGGTATATCGCTCTGATTTCAGATAAGATCCAACGAAATTGCTAGCTCTTTCTTTTTTGTCAGAAAGACCTACGATTGCAATCGTCCGTGAGCCGTTGAGGATCCGGCGGATGGTTTCAGAGTTTTGATATTTGCTTCTCTCGTCGGCGGTGAGCCGGGTGTTCATCGAGATATCGCATGCAAGGCTTGTTCCAAGTCCCATATTAAATCTTCTATTGTTTCCAATCCAATTGACAATCGTATCAGTTCCGGTTTGATGTTGGCGCGCTTCAGTTCCTCATCCGAAAGTTGCTGATGCGTGGTAGAAGCAGGGTGGATTACCAGGCTTTTGCTGTCTCCCAGGTTTGCCACATGAGAAAATAACTGCAATTCTTCCAAAAAGCGTTTTCCAGTTTCACGGGCATTGTTGTTGACGGCCTTCAACCCAAACGCAAATACAGACCCTGATCCTTTTGGTAAATATTTCTTTGCGCGTTCATGGTGAACGTGATCTGGCAGTCCGGAGAAATTGACCCAATCGACCATTGGATGGTTTTTTAGAAATTTTGCTACGGCCAATGCATTTGAAACATGCCGATCCATTCTCACAGAAAGTGTTTCCAATCCCTGTACCAACAAAAATGAATCAAAAGGTCCGATCGTAGCACCCGTATCCCGCAGCGTTTCGCAACGAGCCTTCATCAGAAATCCATAGTGCCCAAATGTTTCGAAGAAATTCAGATTGTGATAGGGGATGGACGGCGATGAAATGGATGGGTAATTACTGAAATCGAATTTTCCGGAATCGATGATGACACCTGCAATCGATGTCCCGTGCCCGTTGATGAATTTCGTTGCAGAATGCAGCACAATGTCCGCTCCCCATTCAAGTGGGCGACACAAGTAAGGTGATGCAAGCGTGTTGTCGATTACGAGCGGAATACCATTAGCCTTTGCCAAAGCCGACACTCCTTCAAAGTCGAATACGCTTCCCTGAGGATTGCCTATAGTCTCACCGTAAAGGGCTTTCGTTTTCGGTGTAATCGCCTTTTCCCAATTCTTGATATCCGTAGGATCCACGAAATTCACTTTCACCGATAGTTTCTTGAATGTGTGTTCAAACTGTGTGTAGGTTCCCCCATACAAGTGAGAAGAGGCAACGAATTCATCACCTGGTTGAAGCAACGTCATCATAGTAATGAGCTGTGCGGCTTGTCCACTGGCTGTCGCAAGCGCACCCGTGCCACCTTCCAATGAGGCTATGCGCTCTTCAAAAACAGCTGTAGTGGGATTGCTGATGCGCGTGTAGATGTTGCCATATTGCTTAAGCTCGAATAATGACGCGGCATATTCCGGACTGTCGAACACGTAGCCTGCGGTTTGATAGATGGGCACAGCACGTGAACCTGAATAAGAATCAGGAATGTGTCCCGCATGCAGCATGCGTGTTTCAAATCCAAACTTTCTTTTTTCTGACATGGCAAAAGGATTTCCGCAAAGGAAGCTACGTACTTATGAAAAACAAATCTTTTTTGTATGACTGCTACAACGTTCTGGCGATAACGAACTCCCTGCACATCAGAGAAATAACAAAAGGGACGAGAAAAATATGAAGCTGCTGAGGAAGGACGGCCCAAAAGCACAGCAACAACAGGGAAATTACGCCCGCAATCAGAAAATATCGCTTGAGAAACACCGCTGATTTCTTACGAAAAATGACAAATACGAAGACGTGCGTTGGTAGTGCCCAAAGAAGATTGAAATTTTTTGCTGCAGCGGCATGATCCGTTGCTGTCCAAAGGATAAAGAGTAATATTCCAATCAATCCAACTATCCCGAAGAGCACGAGGTCAAACCATTTTGACACTTTCTTCCGCCGAAGATCAAAGATCGATAAGCTAACCGTAATGAGCAGGAATGCGCCAAACACAACCCAGGGATGAAACCAGCGTTTTGGTTCAGACTGTGGGTGTGGTGTATACACATGGATCTTTGATCGTACGATTGGCACAGTTTCGCCGTACCTCGTCACCGTTGCGTGATCGAAGAAATACTCGAGATAATCCGGCAAGAACATATACTCATAAGGAGCTGCTTTTTTATCCATGGGAAGGCCCAGGCAAATATCTATACCAAGGTCGCCCCAGGGTTGTTGTTTGAGATATAAATCGGTCAGCTGACGAATTGTATAATCTGTTTTTATGAACGATTCATCGAAATGAATTGAGTCTTTCAGATTCTTGACCAACACGTCCCGGATAACGCTGGAACAATTGTTATAAAAATAGTCGTAGCGGTACGTTTCATTTTCGGGTCGCGCGTTCCATTCGAGAAATTCGTAAACTTTCTGCTTTTGCTCCTGTGAGAGATCAAGAATCTGTTCGATCACATAGCGGTTGTAGTAGGCATAATAGTCCTTAAAATCCCTGTATGGATAGATGCCCAGCTTGAACAGCAATAAGCCGCGCGTATAGTTTAGGTAAAAGTATGGTTGATTGAAATCAAAAACTCCATAGTTAAACCTCGCCTTGCCAGGGACCACATGTTATGATCGATATTTCTGCGGCAGGTGAAAGCGTAATGGTCTGCGCAGTTGCGTGCAGCCCAATAGCCATTATGATTGCCAATACCCCTTTTTTCATCAGGAAATTATCGTTGAAAGATAAAAACAAAATTGCTACGCCGGGTGTAATTTTACCGTATGTCCACGGCGTTGCGCGATGAGTTGAGCATTATATCTAAACTTACTCCGTCACGCGCGTTGAATGCCGCCAGGGTTTGGAGCAGCTATTGGACTTCAAGATTATCGGGAAATCCAACTCACCACGGTCTTCCCATCAGCATTTCCATTGAACCGACGACGTCATGCAATCTACGTTGTCCTGAGTGCCCTAGTGGCCTTCGATCTTTTACTCGCCCAACCGGCATGCTGAACGAGGAATTATTCAATACTGTCATTGATCAGCTTGCACCGACGTTGTCTTATTTGACATTTTATTTTCAAGGGGAGCCATATCTTAATCCGAAGTTTCTTCAAATGGCTCGATATGCCTCTTCGAAAGGTATCTATACGGCTACATCGACAAACGCCCATTACCTGGATGAAGGCAACGCAAGAAAGACAATCGAATCGGGGTTGAATAGGTTGATTATTTCTCTGGACGGCACTACTCAGCAAACCTATGAGTCTTATCGGATCGGGGGAAACCTGGAAAAAGTGATTCAAGGCACAAAGAATATTTTGAGCTGGCGGAAAAAACTTGGATCGCAAACACCACACGTGGTTTTTCAATTCCTGGTAGTAAAGCCCAATGAACATCAGGTAAATGATGTGTATGCATTAGCGAAGGAACTCGGTGTCGACCGCGTGGCGTTGAAGACTGCACAGATATATGATTACGAGAATGGCTCCGATCTGATTCCTGTAAACGATGAATATTCGAGATATCGAAAGGAATCTAACGGAACATATTCCATCAAGAATGACTTGCTCGATCATTGCTGGAAGATGTGGAACAGTTGCGTGATCACGTGGGACGGAAAGGTTGTGCCTTGCTGTTTCGATAAAGACGCGCATCACATCATGGGCGACCTTAGCAAGCAATCATTCAAAGAAATATGGACGGGCGAGTCCTACCGGGATTTCAGAAGATCATTGCTGAAATCGAGAAGCGAAATCGAAATGTGCAGGAATTGTACTGAAGGAACGAAGGTGTGGGCGTAGCTTTGTAAGCACTATCTACTTGTTTGTCTCCCCTGAGATGTCGCGATCTGCTTTTGAATTTTATCAACATCAACAGCGCCGCATTTTCCGCACCCTGAATCGCATGCTTTTTTTGCTTGCAGATTCTTGACGATCAGGGTTGCGACGTAGCCCAAAGCGGCTAGAAAAATAATCCCGACAAGGATCTGCTGAATCATGAAGCAAAGATAGTACTAAGGGTTCAAAGTTTAGAGCTTGGAGTTTTGGGCATGAGGCGCCCGAATTTCAACACAAGGATCTGACGATTGGCCCGCTTAAAAAGGGCATTGAATGCATTTGATCAACTTTTTCGAAACGAACACCGTCTAGGAAGGAGTAGGTCAAAGAAATCACTATCGCATGCTTAGGAATTTTCTGATTACAGCCGCACGAAATCTCGTTCGTCAGCGAAATACAACCGCAATCAATGTTGCAGGTCTCATGCTTGGAATTGCTGCCAGCCTGATTCTATTTCTTTTGATCAAAGACCAGACCAGCTATGATATGTATCACTCCAGGAATCGTCGGATCTACCGCCTGATTTCGGAGTACGATGGGAGTGAGGGAAGAAACTATTCACCAGGTGTGCAAGCTGTGTTGCCAGACGCATTCCGCAATGATTTTCCTGAAGCTGAAGTCGTTACGTTTACCTCATATCGGTCTGACGCGGTGATCCTGATCCCACAGAAGTCAGGGGAGCCAAAAAAATTCTACGAAGAGCGCGGTGTCACATTTGCAGAACCTGAGTTCTTTAGAATTTTCGATCGTGCCATTATTTTAGGTGATGCCAACACTGCCATTGATGAACCAAACGAGGCTATTATATCGAAGAGTCTCGCCCAAAAGTATTTTGGTAAAGAGGATGCTCGGGGTGAAGTGATCGCGTGGGAAGGAAAGGATTTTCGGATTGCTGCGGTTATGGAGGACTGCCCCAGCAACACGGATTTTCCTTTTACGCTTATGTTGTCATATGCAACAATCAAAAAGGAGAATGAAACAAACGGTTGGAATTCCACCTGGAGCGATGAGCAATGTTATTTTCTTTTGAAAGAAGGCGCCGATGTTGCGGAGATCGACAGGCGGATGCCGGCATTTGTCACGAAATACATTAAGGATAATACCAACCACAAGTATTACCTGGCGCAGCCACTTTCCGAGATCCACTATGATGATCGCACGGGGCTCACCGCCTGTATCAATTTCGTTAACCTGGCAACGGCAGAGGCGATTAAACGATCCAAGGAGGTGGGGATCAGGAAATCCCTCGGTAGTACCAGGAACCAACTTATCGGCCAGTTTTTGGGAGAGACTTCACTGGTTACCGTGATTTCAGTTGTCGTTGCCGTTGGATTGTCCTTTGCTGCGTTGGGATTTCTCAACCCATTCCTGGAGACTCAGCTAAAAGTCGATCTATTCTCAGACGTTTCCCTTTGGGTATTTATTGCCTCGATTACGTTAGTCGTTTCTTTTATGTCCGGCATCTACCCATCAATGGTGATCTCAGCGTATAAGCCCGCACAAGCGTTAAAAAATCAGTTCACAGATCGAAATTCATCTGGATATTTTTTACGCAAAGGACTCGTAGTGTTACAGTTCTTCATTTCGCAGTTTTTTATCATTGGCACGATTGTCCTTATCAGTCAGATGAATTTCTTCATGAACAAGGACCTTGGCTTCAGGAAAGATTCCATCATCACGATTCCCATTCCCGACGATGAAAAGCCTGTCTCTGAAGGCGGTTCTGGTAAGATGAAAACATTGAGAAATGAAATCTTGAATCTATCCGGTGTCGAAGCGGCCAGTCTTTGTAATTCGGCGCCCTCTTCAGGAAATGTTTCTGGTACGAGCCTTTCGATTGGCGGCAAGGACGAACAGCTTCGCACACAGGTGAAAGCGATCGATGGTAACTACATTGAAATGTTTGGGTTGAAATTGCTTACCGGCGAAGGACTACCAGATGGTGACACGGCGGCTACCGCACTGGTCAATGAGCGCCTTATGGTGATGGCCGGGTTTACAAAACCGGAAGAGGTTGTTGGTCAGGAAATCAGAATGTGGGGAAAACGATTTGCGGTCGCAGGTGTACTTAAGGATTTTCATACTGTTTCTCTCCACGATCCTATCGAACCGACAATTCTTCTGAACCGCGTCAGAAACTACGGTCAACTTGCCGTGAAACTTAACGGCAACACACAGCAATCAACTATTGAGATGATCAAGGCAAAATGGGAACTCGCCTATCCCAATGCTATTTTTAGTTATGAATTTCTGGATCAGAACATAAAGGAATTTTATGATCGCGACCGCAGAATGTCTGTGCTACTTACAATTTTCACCGGGCTCGCGATCCTTATCGGTTGCCTCGGCCTTTTTGGATTGGCTACGTTTATGGCCAATCAAAAAACGAAAGAGATCGGTGTGCGTAAAGTATTGGGAGCTTCAGTCGAAAATATTGTGTTCCTTTTTTCGAAAGAATTCGTGAAACTTATTGCCATCGGTTTTCTGATCGCGGCACCGGCTGCATGGTATGTCATGAATCAGTGGCTGAGCAAATTTGCCTACAGAATCGAGCTGGGTCCATCGATTTTTGTCGTGGGATTTGCCTTGACCTTTTTTGTGGCAATGCTGACCGTGGGATATAAATCCTTTAAGGCGGCTACTATTAATCCGGTTGATTCGCTTAGGTCGGAGTAACTAACCGACAATCAATTTCATCCCCGGCTCCAGACGATTACTTTTCAATTTGTTCAGCGTTTTAATCTTCTGAACTGAAATGCCTTTGAATTTTTGCGAAATGTCCCACAGCGTATCACCAGGCTGGACAACATAGGTTTTGCTGTTAGCAGGGATAATGACTTCTTCTTTAGGGATTGCCTGGGCAGAGACCGGCTTTAAAGTCATTTTAGTAGCGCTGACCTTTTGCGATGGAGCGAGCCATATGTTTAGTCGCTGACCTGTGCGAATCACATTGCTGCGCATCTTATTCCACTTCCTGAGATCGTCCACTCTTACATGGTACCGTTGCGCGATGAGACCTAATGCATCGCCACTTTTTACCCGGTAAACAAAGAGCTCGCGCCCAAACGTGTTGCCTGCAGAATTCTTTGCAAGTAGTTCCAGTTCTTTCCTGCCGGTTTTCGAGGCCGAGTCAAGAATCGATAGCCGGTTCTTATCGAGTTCTATTTTCGCAGCGATTGGCAGTCGGATAACATATTGCTTCCCATTTTCGGGAATGGCATTGTGCCGCACCGCAGGATTTAGCTGCAACAGTTCTTCCGTGCAGGTTCCTGTTAGTTTTGCAAATGTGTCGAAGTGGAGGAACTTTTGAACCACCAGTGTGTCGTGCGGAATCATCTGCTCGAGCGCAGTCTCAACCATGTTATGCTCTTCCGCATAATTCATAGCATAGATGATCGCAATAAATTGAGGTACATAGGATCTTGTTTCGCGGGGAAGGTATTTATACACTTCCCAAAAAGATTTCTTGTAACCGGATCGGCGAATAGCGCGCTTTACGGTTCCCGGACCGGAGTTGTAGGCGGCCAGCGCGAGATCCCAGCTGCCGAACATCGAGTGAAGCTGCTTCAGGTATCTGCAGGCAGCATCAGTTGATTTTTCCGGATCCATTCTATCATCAAAATACCAATCGTTGTGAAGATCAAAATACCGCCCTGTAAAGGACATGAACTGCCACAAACCCACGGCGCTTGCGCGAGATACGGCACGCGGATTCAAACCGGATTCGATGATGGAAAGGTATTTTAGCTCTTCCGGCAACTCATATTTCGCGAGGGATTTTTCAAACATCGGAAAAAACAAATCCTTACGGCGAAGCATTAAGCGCGTGTAGTCGCGATTGCGGATCGTGAAATAATTGATGAATCCGTGAACAGTGCCGTTATACGTGAGTGGAATCTTTTGCTGCAGACAGCCCAATCTGTCTGCTACGAGTTCTGGCGTTTCTTCAGCGGGGATATATTCATATTCAACGGGCAGCGCAAACAGCATCGGTTCCGCAAGCGTGTCTCCGGCAAGGATGTCAGATTCGACTTCCTCGGCCAAAGAATCAGGAGGTGTCAGCGTCTGAGCCACTGCTTGTCCCGCGGCGAAGAGCCACAAGCAGCTGAAAAAGTACTTTTTCATGAATAAGCCTAACGTCATGAGTGTTAAAAAAATTATGCCAATTTCGACAAAATGCTGATTAACTCTTAGTTAACAGTTTTGCCAGCTTTAAAAGTTTTTTTTCCTGAAAATCGTCTGTTAACGCTTGTACTCCAATGGGTAATCCCTGGCGATCCTTACCATAAGGAAATGAAATTCCTGGTACGCCCGCAACATTGGCTTGCACGGAGAACAGGTCAGCAAGGTACATTTCAACAGGATTGTCACTATGCGCTCCCAGCTTGAATGCCGTGCTGGGTGCGGCAGGCGTAAGGATGAAGTCGTATTGGGAAAGAATCGCTTTTGTCTTATCGCGAATCATTCGCCTTACTTTCTGAGCTTTGGTGTAATACGCATCATAATAGTTTGAGCTCAGCACAAATGTGCCCAACAGTATTCTTCGCTGTACCTCTTTTCCGAATCCCTCGCTTCTGGATTTTTTATAAAGTGATGGCAGATCTGCAACATCACCGCTTCGATGTCCGAAACGTACCCCGTCGTACCGCGAAAGGTTTGAGCTCGCTTCTGCTGTTGCCAGGATGTAATACGTTGGCAAAATAGACGAGAGTAACGGAAAATCAACTGCCTCTACCGTGTGGCCGTCAGCTTTCAATGAAGCAATTGCATCAAGAATAGCGGTGCGCGTGTCTTCCTGAAGTGCATCCGAACTAACGGTTGACTCGATGTAAGCAATTTTGAATTGTTCATTCTCAGAGAGCCCGCTTGAATAGTCCGGCACTGCCTGGCGTGACACGGTGCTATCAAAATCATCGTGACCCGCAATGACGCTAAGCACAAGTGCAACGTCTTCAATTTGTTTGGAAAAAATTCCGATGCAATCAAATGATGATCCGTAAGCAACGAGACCGTGTCTGGAAACACGGGAGTATGTTGGCTTGAGTCCGATTACGCCGCAAAATGCTGCGGGCTGCCGTACTGATCCACCGGTGTCTGAGCCAATCGAAACCTGGCACATGTCGGCGGCCACTGCTGCGGCAGATCCACCGGAGGAACCACCGGGAACCCGGGAATTGTCGATGGGGTTTAGAACAGGGCCGAAAGCCGAATTTTCATTGGAAGAGCCCATCGCGAATTCATCGCAATTTTGTCGTCCGATGATGATAGCGTCCTGATCAAGCAAGCGCTGAACCGCAGTCGCAGTAAATTGGGAGATAAAACCGGATAGCATTTTACTGCCGGCATGAAGCTGATGGTCCTTGTAACAAAGGACATCCTTGATGCCAACTACCATTCCGGCAAGCTTGCCGGAGGTGCCCGCCTTAATCTTTTTGTCTATTTCCGCTGCCCGGGACAATGCTTCATCTTCATAAATCTCCAGGAAAGCATTGAGGTGCTTTTTGGCCTTGATTTGTGAGAGGTGATACAGTACCCGGTCGACACAAGAGACAGTGCCTGATTGAAGTTCGCTTTGAAGTTCTGGAAAACTATAGCTGGTTTTCAAGGGTTATTTACCGTCGTCGAGGCGGCCAGCTTGCTTGCCGGCATCTTCAACTTCCTTCTTCACGTCGGTCATTGCCTCCTTAAATTCTTTCACCCCTTTTCCCAGGCCCTTCATGAATTCAGGAATTTTTTTTGCGCCGAAAAATACAAGTACGAAGATCCCTATCAGCAAGATTTCCTGGAAACCAACGCCACCTAAGAACAATAGAACCGCTTTCATCTTTTAATAATTTATTTGTTTACCATTTATGTCCGGCAATTGTGAAATAAGGCATACGCTCTCTTTCGCAACAACATCAAAATTAGGCTAAAAATTTCAATTTTTCCGACCATTCATAGAACAGCCTCCAGACGTCAAAAACCGCATAATTCAGTCTCTAAGCCACGACTGGGGGTCCAGGGCGGTGGTATTCTTACGTATCTGGAACCGCAATTCTGAAATTCCGTCTGCGTTTACCTGTACTTTTCCGATCTCCTGGTTGTTCGTCACTTTTTGTCCTTTTTTCACGATCACATCTTTCAGGCCTGAATACACGGTAAAGTATTCGCCATGGCTGATAATCACGGAGCTTCCCAGTGTAGGAATGAAGGCGACGGCTCTAACTTCTCCGGCGAAAATTGACTTCACTTTTTCACCTTGTGCGGTCTGGATATTGATGCCATCATTTTGCAAAACAATGCCTCTGAGAACCGGGTGGTTTTGCCTTCCGAATTTCTGTGAAATAAAGCCGGAGGCAGGCCAGGGAAATTTCGTTTTATTCTCTTCGAAAGAGTTGGATAGAGCCACATTGGCATCGGATACTTTTGCCGCTTCACGACTTTTGTTTTTGGCCGCTTCCCGTTCGCGTGCTTCGCGTGCCGCCCTCTCCATTTCCTCGCGTATGATGTCGTTGATAAGCTTATCCAGCTTGGCAACCGCCTTCTTTGTTTCGTCCAGATCTTTCTTGAGTCGTTTTTCTTCTTTCGTAAGAGCTCCGATGATACTGCTTTGTTTGCGCTTCAGACCGTCGAGATTATTCTTTTCAGAAACCTCTTCACCCAAAAGCTTGTTCTTCTCGTCCTTCTTTCCCTCGATCACCAGCACTTGTTCAGCAAGTTGCTCTTGTACTTTTTTAATAGCCGCGGCCTGCTGTTTTCTCGCTGCGCTGTATTGTTCCATGTACTTGAGCCGCATCGCCAGTTGATCGAATGTTGAAGCTGAGAAAAGGAACATAAGCTTGGAAACGCCACTACTGGACCTTTGCGCCGAAAAGACCATCGTTGCATACTCTGCCTTTAGCTTGACGAGGTCTGTTTGAAGGGACTTCAGGATCTCGTTGTTTTCGCCGATGTCCATGTCCATGAGCTCGACCTCCGACCGAACTGACAGGATCAACGCCTCCTGCTGTCGTATCCGTTGAGTAAGCGCGTTAAGTTCGCCTAACGAATTCTTTTTTTCCTGCGCTGTTTGGGAAAGAATTTTTTCAGTCTCTTTTATTTTATCGAGATTCTGCTGCTTTTCTTTTTGGAGTTGCGCTTTTGAAGTGCGTTGCGCACACGCGGGCGCCAGAACAAGCGACAGAGCAAAGACAAAAAATAATCTCTTATTATCTGCGATCATATTTCCGTGGAATATTGAACGGAAACTTTAACTCTTTATCGCCGACTTCAGCTTTGTTGTACTCTAGTATGACAGTTGTTTTCAGCAGGCCCTTTGGGGTTTTGTAGGATATATCAACGGATCCATTGTAAGGATAGATTTTGTCACCCACAGGTTGAAAGTTTGAATAGTTGATTGTGATCAAATTGTTTGTGTTCACTTCTTTCATTTCAACCTTTTCGAGCTTACGACTGGCGGCGTTTATGAAATTTAGAACGTTTACTGTTCCGCGATGTTGTTCAAGTACGTTAAAACTCGATCCTCCAGTTATTTTGTCGCCATCCTGCCTCGGTGTAATGAGGTTGCCCAGAATGGCTGATTGGATTGTTTGATAATTGATCTCGAAATTGAATCGGCTCGAAAGTTCTTTATAGTCGAAGACGTAATACTCCTTTTCAACCGTGCTGACCACGGTTACCGAATCGCGGTTAATCAGGACTTTGCCACCCTGCACACCAATGACAGAGAAGGTCATCCAGATTACGCTGTCCTTGCGTATCCTGATGTTCGCCTTTACGTCCCGCTCCTTTTTGTCATCCCGGAAAACCATCCTTGCCTTTCCGTGAAAATATTCGAAGTCGATTTCCTGTATCTCCAGGTTTGGTGCAGGTGTGGTAAGATTGACCGTCGGGGCAATTTTCTTGCTGCAGGATGCCATAAGCGCAGCAACACAGATTAAAGCTAGGGTCTGGTAGTTCATGAAAAGGCTAAGGTAAGGCTTGGAGGGAAAAAATAATAACCCTCGGGCATTGATTAATAGACCCTGCGATTGGCGATCTTCTTGTCTATAAGATCATGTTGGGAAGTCATGGAACGCGCTTTTTCCCACTGTTTGACTGCCCCTTCGACGTCACCCAGTTGGAAAAGAATATCACCATAATGCTCGAAAAGTGTAGAGCTGACGTTGGGTTGAGCGAGGGCTTTTTCAATCACTTTTCTCGCATCCTTATATTTTTCCCGGGCATATAACACCCAGGCATACGTATCGAGAAAAGATGAATTAGTCGGCTGGTTTTTCGTCGCGAGGCTTGCCATCCGCTCGGCTTTTTCAAGATTTTCCTTTCTCAGCGCCAGGTAGTAACTATAATTATTAAGGACGTAGTCATTATTGGGATTGAAAAGCAGAGCTTCATCATATGCCTTGTCGGACTTTGCATATTCTTTGGTTCCGTTATATGCGTCACCCAACATGCCATTGATATCATTGACGAACGCAGTATTGTTGGCAGAAAGCTTCTTTGCCTGTTCAAGCGAGGTTGCTGCCTGACGATAATGTCCACGTCGCATATTCCCGTAGCCGTTGAGATAATAGAGCATGGACTGATTCGGAAAAAGCTCAAGTCCTTGTTCTGAATAAAAAATCAGACTGTCAAACTTATTATGCTCAGCCTGAAGCGAGAGTAAGTTCTGCCAGGCCTCAAAGGAGGTAGACCCACGCTGTATGGCACTCAGGTATTCGCGCTCTGCATCGGCCGGGCGTTTTAGCGCGATGTAAAGATCACCTCCGGCGATGTGGATATTCGGATCGTCGTCGTAGCTCTTTTTAAGTTGAGTGAACAACTCAATTGTGAAATTTTCTATTTCCGGATCATTGATCTGCTTTGCTCGGTTCTGACCAATCTGTGCCGTATAGGTGCCCAGCACAATAACCTTTGAGCCCACGTCAATAGATGGATCTGCAAAAGTCTCTTTCAATATTTCGCGTGCTTTGCTTTCCTGGCCACTATCGCGATAAAAACCTGCGAGCAGGACTTTTGCAGCACCTGCCTGGGGATGCGTGGAAACAAATTTTTCGATGGCCTCGATGGCTTTCTTTTGCTGCCCCTTTTGCGATAGAACTTCAGCGAAACCCATCACATATCTTTCCTCATCAGGATTCGCTGCCAGGAGTTTCTCACCTTCAGCAATCGCATCGTTCACTTTTCCCTGTTCAAGGTAAATCTTTTGCTTTTGAAGTGATGACACTTCGTTGATGCCCATTATGCTTTCAGCACGGTTATAGACTTTGAGTGCTTCTTCCGGTTTATGATCGTATTGATAGATTGCCGCGAGCTCATACAGGTATTCTTCCGAACCCTTGATCTCCTTCATCATCCCTTCGAGGATTTGTTCCGCTTTACTGAAATTATTGAGTGCAGTGTAAATGCTGGAAGCAAGCAGATAGAAATACTTGTTTTTCTTGTCCAGACTCAATGCATTTTCAATGCTCGCTGACGCCTTCAACAAATCTTCCTCCTTTGAACTTTTTGCAAGGATTTCTGCAATCTTGTAGTGGACCGTGGGGTTCTCAGGATTAAGATCGATTACGTACTGAAAGTTTTTCAGCGCTTTCGCATAATCTTCGAGGATGTAGTATTTCTCCCCTTCAGTGAAAAAGAATTCTGCTTCCCGGAGGCGCATTTCACTTGGCTGTCCGTCCGTTACTTTTTTCCGGCGATCTCGTTGCGCAAAGGAATGGGAAAATACCGCGATGCCAGCAACACAAAGAAAGACGATCCTATAAATAACCGAGCTTTTCACCTGACTACGCTATAATCACCTAGGCTTGCATCTGAAGAGTGACTTTCAAAATTAACGAAATTTCCAAACATGGAATTTTCGATTCTGGACTTGTTTATCACGCAATTTGCCTGAATGATCGAATTTTTGATGGTGCTGTTTTTAATTACGGTTGAGTCTCCGATAGACACGTGCGGACCAATTGTACAGTTTTCCAACGTGACGTTTTCACCGATAAATACCGGCGGGATAATCTCGGAATTTGTGTTTTTCAACGATGCCGCGATCAATGGACGATCCTTAATGTATTCCAGGTATCGTTGATTTGTTTGAACCATGTTGTCCTTATTTCCACAATCAAGCCATTCTGTTACTTGTCCGGTGACAAACCTGGCTCCCTTCTTTTTCATGTTCTCGAGGGCGGTGGTAAACTGGTATTCGCCCTTCTCTTTAATGTCATGATCGAGGAGATATTGCATCTCATTTTTAAGAAACTCTCCGTCCCGAAAGAAATAGATACCAATGATTGCCAGGTCTGAAACGAACGTGGTCGGCTTTTCGACTAATTCTGTGATCGTTCCGTTTGCATCAAGCTTGACGACGCCGAACTGCGTTGGGTCTTTTACCTGCTGCACCCAGATGATGCCGTCTTTTTCAGTGTTCAGCTTGAAGTCTGCCTTGAAAAGCGTGTCGGCAAACGCCACAATTACTTTTCCCTTTAAAATTTCACGAGCGAAAAGCACTGCATGCGAAATTCCCATGGCTTGTTCCTGGTAATAGATTTTCCCTTCGGCCCCGACTGCTTTGGCAACCCGGATAAGATCGGACTCCACTTGTTTTCCAAAGCTTGGATGGATGATGAAACCAATGTTCTCCACTTTCTCAGG
This sequence comes from Cyclobacteriaceae bacterium, assembly GCA_044223825.1. Classification (GTDB taxonomy): domain Bacteria; phylum Bacteroidota; class Bacteroidia; order Cytophagales; family Cyclobacteriaceae; genus ELB16-189. The sequence continues at coordinate 34,058 of JBGALO010000017.1, forward strand.
GCAAACTTTGGCGATATCTTCTACGAGACGGTGGACAATCGGCTTTCCCGCTATCGGTAGCAAAGGCTTGGCAGTCGTTAGCGTGTGCGGACGAAGTCGCTTGCCAAGACCAGCCATCGGTATGATGATATTCATAGTAAGATTATATAGACAATTAATTTATCGATTTTTATCCAGCTTGAATGTTCCAGTTTTTTCGCTCACGGAAGAACACCGTGAGCAGATAAACCGCCATGAGCAATAGATGAAAACCTGTCGAAAGGTACGGAGATGAGAGGGACAATAATTTTGAAATCTCAATCAGCAAAAGGGCGTAAAATAAATATGCCAACCCTGCCCACAATTTGTAAGGAACGGGACGAAATCGCTGGCCAAGGACATAACAGCTTAATGTCATTAGAAAATAGCACAACAACGTGGCCCAACTGCTGCCCATGTATCCAAAGCGCGGAATAAGTAAGTAGTTTAGGCCGATGGTAATGATAGCGCCGCCTGTCGTGATAATAGTCCCGAAGTAGGTTTTGTCGGTGAGCTTGAACCAGACTGACATATTGTAATAGATTCCAAGAAACATGTAACCCGTTAGCAACACAGGCACTATGCCAAGTCCTTCCCAATAAGTTTCGTGCAGTAGATATTTTAATAGATCCATATTCACCACCACCGACAAGATTATGAAACAGCAGAGAATGGTGAAGTAGTGATTTATTTTCGCAAATAGCTCCGGAGAATTCTTATCTGCTGCGTGTGAAAAAAAGAATGGTTCTGCAGCAAAACGAAAAGCCTGAACAGCCAGATTCATGATCACTGAAAACCTGAAACAAGCTCCGAAGACCCCAAGGGCGTGGGCAGCACTTTCTCCAGGGTAAAAGTTTTCAGGCAGCCACGACTCAAGGGCTATTCGTGAAAACATCTCATTGATCATTCCTGGCAATCCGGTGAGCATGATCGGAAAGGCATACACGAACATCGAAGAGAAGATCACCCTGTCGACGGCGGGGCGCCATGAAACAAGGGTTTTGAAAAAGAACAAGATATAGAAAAGGTTTCCAATGAGATTCGCCAGTATAACATAGCCAACGCCGATGGATGGATTGTATATAATGGTCAGGAAGTAGAAATTCAGCGTGATCAGGATTATCACATTTATGATTTTCGCTATGGCAAATAACATTGCCTTTCTTTTAAGGCGTAGCCTGGCAAACGGAATTGACACCGCCGCGTCCACGAACATGATGAGCGCTATCCAATAAATGAAATTGACCTGCTCACCAAGATTGAAATATTTCGCGATGGACGTTGCAAAAACAGCAATCAGTAAACTGAGGGCGAAGCTGAGACTAAGCACAAATGTTTGAGCAATTCGAAACACCTTTTGTTCATCCGCACCTTCACGGGTTGCAAACCGGAAGTACGTTGTCTCCATTCCAAAGAGGTATACAATGTTGAGAAATGCCACCCATGCATAAACGTTCACCACTACACTATATTCACCGGGAGCGAAGATTCTTGTGTGCGGGATAACAAGAAAAAAGTTGAGCATCCGGGGAATGATGGTCCCCAGGCCATATAGTACCGTATCCCCCGCAAGCGACTTAATTTTATTCATAGTCTTGCGGGTATTTGCATGAATTAGTGCGCCGTTGCCGGTTGTGACGCTTTTAAATTCTTAAGAATATCGGTGGTCATTTCCTCAAGTCCGAATTGATGTTTCCAACCCCAGTCTGCACGGGCGGGCGCGTCGTCAATACTCTTTGGCCATGAGTCCGCGATGGCCTGCCGGAAATCTGGTTTGTATGAAATCGAGAATTCGGGGATATGCTTTTTTATCGTGGCTGCTACCTGCGCGGGGCAAAAGCTCATGGAAGAGATATTATAACTGGTGCGGACCTTTACTTTCTCGGCTGGCGCCTCCATCAAGTCAATGGTTGCTTTGACTGCGTCCTCCATGTACATCATTGGCAGGTACGTGTCGGCTGCAAGAAAACATTCATACTTCTTTTCCTGTAAAGCTTTAAAGTAGATATCTACGGCGTAGTCAGTAGTTCCACCTCCTGGCGGTGTTTTCCAACCGATAAGTCCGGGATAACGCAAACTCCTGACGTCAACGCCATACCTTCTGAAATAATATTCGCACCAAAGTTCGCCCGCCAGTTTTGTGATCCCATAAACAGTGGTGGGATCCATGATTGTGTCCTGCGGCGTATTTTGTTTGGGTGTTGTGGGGCCGAATGCAGCGATAGAACTTGGCCAGTAAACTTTATGAAGTTTTAGCTCAAGGGCCGCTTCCAGTACGAACAGTAAACTCTCCATGTTGAGCTTCCATGCCCAACGAGGATCTTTCTCTCCAGTCGCAGACAGCAATGCGGCAAGGTGATAAACTTGAGTGATGTTATTTTTCTTCAGGATTTCAAACAGCTTTTCCCGCTGCATCACATCGAACTTTTCATAACGCCCATCTTTGAGAATGCCTGTCGGATCTTTAATATCGGAGGCTATCACATTACCAGCGCCGTAAATTTTCCAAAGGCCTTGCGTAAGTTCGCTGCCAAGTTGCCCGCCGGCACCGATAAGGAGTATTGTGGTTTTCTTCATTCTTGAAAGAGGCGTTCGCAGGCGCAAATTGACAACTCAAACACGGTCGCGCCCGCGGTCGCGAAAGTTATCAAAATTTCACATTTAGCATCGCTACGGTTACTTTTGCCCAGCATTACGCTTACGACGAATCAAAGAATTACAGTTATGTATAAATCATTTCAGCAGGTTCTTCAAAAAGAGCTTCAGTCCATCCGGGAAGCAGGGCTCTTCAAAAAGGAAAGAGTAATCACTACTCCTCAGGGAGCGGACATTAAGACCACGGATGGTAAGAGCGTGATCAATTTTTGCGCAAATAACTACCTGGGCCTTTCGTCACATCCCCGGGTATTGGAAGCGGCCAAACGAGCAATCGACACCCATGGCTTCGGTATGTCTAGTGTGCGCTTCATTTGCGGCACACAGGATATTCACAAGGAATTGGAAGCTAAAATTTCGGCATTTCTGGGAACCGATGACACAATATTATATGCAGCAGCATTTGATGCCAATGGAGGCGTTTTTGAGCCACTGTTGGGGGCCGAGGACGCGATCATCTCTGATGAGCTAAACCATGCGTCTATCATCGACGGCGTCAGGTTGTGCAAGTCGATGCGGTATCGCTACAAGCACAATGACATGGAAGATCTTCAAAAACAGCTTGAGGATGCACGGAAGGCCGGCGCAAGGCAGATAATTATTGTTACAGATGGGGCTTTCTCAATGGACGGCACGATAGCACAGTTGGATAAGATATGTGACTTGGCTGATCGATATGAAGCGCTTGTGATGTCTGATGAGTGTCATGCCACTGGCTTTATTGGCAAAACTGGCAGAGGTGTCCCGGAACATCGCGGCGTGACCGGCAGAGTAGACATCATAACCGGCACACTTGGAAAAGCTTTGGGTGGGGCATCAGGTGGGTTCACTTCAGGGAGAAAGGAAATTGTTGAGTTGTTGCGTCAAAGGTCACGGCCTTATTTATTTTCCAACACCCTGGCACCTTCGATTACCGGTGCTTCGATCGAAGTTTTCAGAATGCTTTCCGAAACGACGCAACTCCGTGACAAACTCGAAAAGAACACCAAATATTTCAGGGCGGAAATGACGAAGGCCGGGTTCAACATCAAGCCTGGCGAACATCCGATCGTTCCCATTATGTTGTATGAGGCAACGCTCGCGCAGCAATTTGCGGAACGCCTGCTCGAAAAAGGCATTTATGTGATAGGGTTCTTCTTCCCCGTCGTTGCAAAGGGTCAGGCAAGGATTCGTGTTCAGCTCTCTGCCGCACATGAGCAGCACCATCTTGATAAGGCAATTGCAGCCTTCACCGAGGTAGGGAAGGAGCTGGGCGTTCTCAAGTAAACAAGGATTTATCTCTTTTTCCTCAGAGCTTGTGCAAATTCCGGCTCCTGAATAAAAAGACCAAAGAGTGGTTCTGAATTTTCCTGCGGCAGGAAATAAATCCTTTCTTTTCTGCCGCGAAGTTTCATCGCATACAGGTTAAAGTAAGGAACCGGCTTGATGTACTTTATCTCCGACCATTCAACCTGCTCCGTCTTGTCGTCATTGATGATCATGACACGCTTCTTACCTATCGCAACACGCCTCAATCTGCCGGCCACGAAGAAGTAAGCCGCAACAAATGCGAGTCCAATGAGGAAGAACAAGAGCGAAGCTTGTTTGTTTTTGTTGGCATCATCGCCAAGAAACAGGAGCATTCCACATATCCATTGCAATACTCCGAAGGCCAGGAAAAAATACTTTGCGAAGTAAAACTTCACGCGACTGGCTTCTTTCATTTCACATAATTGATTGGTTTTCAATAACTAAGATAATGAAAATAATGACAATTCGATACTTGTGAGCAAATAAACGCGACGAACTGAGATTAGTTCATTTTTCTATTGTTACAGGAAAATCTTGTCCGCGTGAAAATGTGTATGGATACTGAGGCTTGCCTTTGAGCTTGCGTGTCATCTCGGGTACCTGATCATCAAGATAACTTTTCAGTTCATAGATAGTCACTTTTCCATCTTTCGGTGCCCCATCTGCTTCTCCTTGCAACGCCTTAATGAGTATATATGTGAACAACCCATGCTTAAGTTCAGCAAACTCAGTCGCGAATTGCTCACTACCAGCTGATGCCATCACATGGATACCCGCGCTTCTCGAGAGCTGTGCGATCGCTTTTTCTTCTGCCGCTCCACGACTTGCGAGTAGTTCAACCGAACCGCCGCTCTGGCATGCATCCATTACGATCAATTGTTTTAACGCAAGAATGTGTTTGAATTTTTCTTGTAACAATGCGGCATCAATCGCGTCTTTTTCCAGCGAACCGAGGTCGTAAAGCCTGGAGCTCTCTGTTGGAATAAAGAAAAACCTGTCATCCACCATGCTCCCATGGCCCGCGAAGTAGAATATAAAAACGTCTTCCTGGTGAATCTTTGATGCCAGCTCATCAAGTTTCTTTAGGATATTTTCTTTTGAAGCATCAATATCATATAAAGAGTGAATTTCAAGAGCCTTATAAAGTGAACTGCCATTTTGTTTTACTTGTTGTCCAAATGAATCCGCATCTGGTTTGGCATAGTTCAATGTCATCTTTGGATTTTTGTATTGATTAATACCCACAGCAAGAACATAGCACGTGCTGGTTTTCCCCGCATATTCCGAGAACATCTCAACTGAATGGGGGTCGGATTCAACCTTGTCTTTGTTTACTGCAGATGCAGTGATTGTGTTGGTGCCACCGATGAGGTCAATGACATGACGGTAAGTTGATGTCTGGTCCTTGCCGGAGGGAAAAGTCAATGCCTGTTTTGGTATCGGAATGGATTTTCCATTATGGAATATCTTGAGATTCTCTACGCCAGCCCCATTGTCAGTAATTTTTACAAAAACCTCCGCCTTTCCCTGCTCTGTCGATGGAACGACAGCAACTTTAACGGTTGGGGGAGGTGATTTTTGCAACCGTCCCTGGATTCCTTTGAAGTCTTCGCCGCCACGACTTTGAAATATTTTGGGAAGTAGATCTGGTCTGTAAAATTCATCGAAGAACTGGTCGACAGAATAGGATTTCATTCCATCGACAAAGTGAATGAATTGTCGGGCATCCTGGGTGCCGTTAAAATAGCCCTCGGGATTTTTCACCATCCATTCATTTTCACCGAAGTGGATGTGCTCAAAAAACTCTCTTCCGGAATTTAATTCCCAGAATTTGGTCGAGCCATCTACGCTGTGACTTATAAGCATCTTCGAATCGGGGCTGAAAAGCAGGGATGTGACTTCGGCTTTGTGACCTTCCAGCGTTTTAATCACCTTGCCTGTGGTTCTGTCCCAAACGCGAATCGTTCTATCCGCGCCACCAGAATAAATGTACCGGCCATCCGGGCTGAATATTGCGACGTGCACAGCACCTCGATGATCAAGAAATTTTCCCGTCATGAGACCTGTGCCGATATTCCATAGCCTGATGCTGCCATCCCAGCTGGCCGTCAAAAGTTGTTGTTGATCAGGGCTCAGCCGCAGCGATCCAATTACATCCTGATGTCCAACAAAGTCGCGGACCGCCGATTTTGAATCCAGTTCATACATTTTTAGGTCCTTCCCCTGAGCAGCGAAAAGGTAAAGATCGGATTGGCCCCAAAGGATGTTATAAGCGGAGTTGTTTTCAAAATCGAAAAAATCGACTCGCTTCCCTGAAGTTAAATCCCATGTGATAAGGCGTGCATCCCAACTGGAGGCTGCGACCTTGGTTTCGTCAGCGTTGAAGTGAATGTCGAGTATTGGCTCACGGTGAGCCTTTATCACTCTTATGGAATCACCTGTTTCCACATTCCAGAAAATGATTTTGCCATCTCCTCCTCCGCTAACCATGCGCTTGCCATCCGCCGACAGATCGTAACAAACAACGGCTTTGTTATGACCCACGTATTCCATCAGCGTTTTTCCGGTAGCGATGTCCCACCGCTTTACTTTGGCGCCGAACTTTCCTTTCAATAAGTTCTTCCCGTCGTTGCTGATTAATAGTTGGTTCTTAAAGCGGATATATTTCGCGATTTGCATGTCCCAGATAAAATTGGGGTCATAGTTGATGCCCCCTTTGTCGCGCATGTTGAGAAAGCCGGTGAGTACAGTGGATGCTTTTCGGTTTTTGACATCCCACACGATGGCGGTGTTGTTGTTTGAGGTAATTACTATGCTCTTTCCATTATTGGTAAATACACATTCATTTATCTGCTGATCGGGGGTTGGTGTAAACCTGGAGAGTTCTTGCCCACTTTCGGTATCCCACAAAATGACTTCCTGCTCAGTCGCCAGCATGAGTTGTTTGCCGTCAGGACTAACCTCTAATGAGGATAAGTTTTCTACGGGGTCAGCATATTGCTTCACAAGTTTGCCGCCGAGATCGTATTTTTTCACTGACCCATGATGCGACGCCATAAACAGGTTTTTGCTGTCCGGAGAAAAAGTCACAAAAGTCGCGCATCCTCCGCATGATCCGGAACCATATTCGAATGTGTGTACCTTTTGCCAATTACTTGTATTGTACACGTTTACCTTTCGGTCGTCTTCACCGGTTGCAAGCCAGTTGCCGTCAGCACTGAAGGCAGTTGCGACGCCTTTTCTATTGCTTTCCGGGTCGACATCTAATTCTACCACCTTTTTCTTCGAACTTGTTTCGTAAATCTTGGCGGGACCCCGAAGGCAGGAGACGGCAAAATATTTCATGCCTGGGCTGAAGTTGACATCCGCCACAATCTCATTCGAAGGATTTATAGAAGTTATCTGTTTGCCCGACGCTACTTCCCAAAATCTGACGGTTCCATCAGCGCTGCCCGTCATCAGCGTATTTCCATCCTTGCTGAAGTCAATGGTGGTTACTGAGTATTCGTGCCCGAGGAAGCTTCTTATTTCCCTGCCGTTATTAAGGTCCCAAAGTTTGGCAGACTTGTCGCGACTTCCTGTAGCAAGGAAGTTGCTGTCAGGGCTCATGGCTACGGCGATGACTGCGAGCTCATGGCCTTTTTGTATAACAGTTTCGAGAGTTTGGGCAGAAATTGAAAATGATATGGAAAACAGGACAATGAAAACCGGTTTCATGGGAATAAAGCTAATTAAATTGGGAGACAGACGACGATATTTTACGTGTCAGACACCTTAGGTGTCTGACACATTGGAGTTGACATTTTCTGATGTCCAAACAATATTCTATGACCTTTTCTGAAGGAAGCATCTATCACATTTACAATCGTGGCATAAACAGGCGCCCTATTTTCTTTAAACGTGAGAATTATTTGTTCTTCATTGAAAAAATGCGACACCATATTTGTGAGAATGCTGACCTACTTGCATGGGTGCTCATGCCGAATCATTTTCATTTTCTTGTTCACGCAAACGAAGAGACTTGCCGTCAACTGCGGTCTCATCCCCTCCCTATCAGTGTGGGTGCTGACGGTATCCGCCTGCTGCTGAGCTCATATGCCAAGGCAATTCAAAAGCAAGAAAAAATGACTGGAAATGTTTTCCAACAGAAAACAAAATCTAAACTCGTTAGCGGAAAGCAATTTGATTATTCCTCAACCGCCTTTCATTATATACATCAAAACCCCTACCGTGCATGTCTTATTGAAAAATTAGAAGATTGGGAATTTTCATCTATCCACGAATATGCGAAACATGGTGCCTCAAAATATTCCGATTCATCACCAATGATTTGTAACACGAGCCTGGCAACACAATTGTTGGATTTGGATTTTCGGGATGTTGTCAATCACTCTTATCGGGTGATTCCCAACGCACACGCAGAGAATATTTTTCACGCCCATCGAAAGGAGCAACACAGTCTGATTTAGGCTTTGATTTCGTGTGGTTCGTTGGGCTCGGGTTCTACAGGAATCTCATCCCATTTTTTGGGTTCCTCATTGTGGAGGTACTCTAATATTTTTTGCTCAACCTGTTTGAGCTTAAGACCCCTTACAAATTTCCCATTCCGCGCAAGAATCAGACGGCCAGTCTCCTCGGAAATCACCATGACCAATGTATCGGTGTTTTCGCTCATGCCAATCCCCGATCTGTGACGAAGTCCAAAGTGTGCTGGCAGATGATCATTTTCACTCACAGGCAATACACAGCGCGCTGCTTTGATCCGGCCCTTATAAATAACAACGGCACCGTCGTGCAAGGGGCTGTTCTTATTAAAAATTGAAAGGAGCAGTCGCTTCGTAACTTCAGCGTCAAGCGGGTCGCCTGTTTCGACATATAATTTGAGATCGGTATTTCTGGAAAATACGATAAGGGCACCTGTCCGCGTCGCTTTTAAGTTTTTGGCCGCTTCGATAACCTGGTGGACATCAAAGTCATCGTGATAACGGATACGCCAATGTGCAAATGACTTAAAGAAATCACGATCCGTGCTCCGGCCGATCACAAGCAAGAATTTTCGCAGTTCGGGCTGGAAGACAATGATCATCGCAAGAACCCCGACTCCCATAAACTGGCCAAGAATTGTTGTTAGCAATTCCATCTGTGCCGCGCGCACCACGAGATAAACAAGATAAAGACTCAGCAATCCGAGAAAGATGTTGACCGCCAGGCTCCCGCGGATCATCTTGTAGATCTGGTAAAGCAATATTGCCACCAGGGTAATGTCAACGAGATCTACCCACGTAACTTCTAGAAATGCGATTTTGAAAGCCAGGATCACTTTTCAAATTTAACTGTTTTGTAAAAAAATCTCGTCACGAAGACTGTGCCCTAAGCCTGGGTATTTTATCGCATCTCCTTGTTGATCTTTACCGGAGTCATTCCCTTCAGGTATTTGTCAAACCAATTGATGTATCGTTCAAATCTGTCTTTTTGATAGCTTGGAACGGTGATTCCATGATATTGCCCCGGATAAATCACAAGACCTGTAGGAATATCCTGCGATCGCAATGCCTGATACATTTGCTCGCTGCCTCCGACCGGCACATTGAAATCCTTTTCACTCGCCATGAAAAGCGTAGGGGTCTTGATTTTATCAGCTTTTAAAAAAGGATATGAGAGCTTGAGGTATTTGTCTACGTTCTTCCATGGAACACCTAATTCGCTTTCCAATTGCAATACATATTGATCGGAGCCATAGAGGGATAGTTGCAACGCACTTCCCGCGCCACTTGCCGCTGCTTTAAAGCGCGTGTCAGTAGCTATGCTGTAATCGGTCAATATTCCTCCATAACTCCAACCCCCGATTCCAAGCCTATCCGGATCAGCGATGCCCTCTTTGACAAGATGATCCACGGATCCATGTATATCCATGACTTCTTTGTTACCCCAATCTGCATAGATTGCGCGCGAATAGTCCACGCCACGCCCGTTGCTTCCCCGGTAGTTAACCGCGACAACAGCGTATCCTCCAGCGGACAAAATCTGACGAGACAAATCAAACCCGAATTCATCCTGCGAAACCGGACCTCCGTGAATGAAGAATATCGCGGGAAGTTTCTGACCGGGTTGTGAATCAGCCGGCTTGAACAATAGATTTGAAACACTTGTCCCGTCCTTACTTTTAGATGTAAAGCCTTCAACACTCGCTAACTGAAGCGGTGCAACGAAGGCATCCTGGTGAGTCGTGAGTCGGCGGACGGCGCTGTTTTCAATTGCATAAAGTTCAGCGGGCAGCTGAGGTTCGCTCATCAACGAAAAATAGCTTCCATTTGAATTTCTTTCCAATGATTGGAAACTTCTATTGCCCCCGGCGACTTTTGTGAGCCTGCCAGATGCAATCTCTATTCCGGCAACATACCGTTGACGGTCATCTGTGACAAGCGCAAATATTGATTTACCATCATTTGCCCAAACATGATTATTGACGGGCCTGTCAATCGATTTCGTTAAAAGCTGGGGCTCACCACCTTCTTTCGGAATTACAGCCAGCACCGGTTGATCGTACATGATGAAATTTTCCGAAGAGCTTGATCGGGTATAAGCAATCTGCTTTCCGTCAGGGCTCCATCGTGGATTATTATCGTACCCATTCCAGGTCGTCAGCTGTTTAGGGGATGCGTCTTTACGGGCATCGATGATCCAAATGTCTGAGTTTTCATTCTTGTCCGGGTCAGCGGTACGATTGCTAACAAATGCAATTTGCGTCCCGTCCGGACTCCATACAGCGGAGCCTTCGGTATAATTTCCGCGCGTGAGCGTGTCCAGCTTTTTTGTTTCGATATCAAACAAATACAGGTGCGTATAACGCTTTAAAAGATATCCTTCGATGTCCTGTTTAAATTGATATCTGTCGAGCACATATGGTTTCACGGTTTTCGTCTTCGAGGTATCAGGGGCATCCTGCAGCGTAAGCAACAATTTTTTTGAGTCGGGAGACCACTTGTAGTCCGACATGTCATGCTTAAGATCTGTTATTCTTTTTGCTTCACCACCTCTTCGGTCCATGATCCATACCTGACTTTTTTTGCTCTGTCGCGACGAGACAAACGAAATGTATTTCCCATCAGGACTCCATCGCGGTGACGATTCACCATCCGGACTGTAGGTCAATTGGACGTTGGAACGACCGTCCCAACTGATCATCCATATATCGCTGTTCCTTTTGTCTTTTACTGAATCGACGGTTGAGAGGACATAGGCAACCCAGGAACCGTCAGGCGATGCCTGAGCATCACTTATTGTTTGAAGTCGATAGATGTCGCCAGGGCGTATCTTTCTTTTGGGCTGGGCATTGGTTGATAAACTGATGCCAAGTACCAGCATTAAAAGGTAAATTATTTTCATAATTATTTATGTGATTTTACTTATAAGTTTAACACATTCAACGGCTTCCTTTACATCATGCACGCGAAGAATACTTGCGCCTTTCATCAGTGCAACTGTATTCATAACAGTGGTGCCGTTCAACGCCTGCTCTGGTGTTATTTCCAATGTTCTCCAGATCATCGATTTGCGGGAGACACCAACCATTATTGGAATTTCAAGTAACTCCAAATAGTCCATGTTTTGGAGTAGTTCAAAATTCTGCGCTACAGTTTTCGAAAAGCCGAATCCGGGATCTGCAATAACATCTTTTATACCTAGTGTTCTGAGTTTTGAGATTTTGTTTATGAAATAGTCCGTAATGTCTTTTATCAGATTATCGTAATTAGTCAGTGTCTTCATTGTCTGTGGCGTTCCGCGCATGTGCATAACGATGTAGGGAACATTTTTTTCGGCAACCATTTCAAACATCTTCTTGTCGTGCTCTCCTCCGGAAATATCGTTGACTATTGATGCGCCTTCGTTCAAGGCCCTTTGTGCAATCGACGAATGAACCGTGTCGACAGCGATGATAGCACTAGGAAACTTCTTTGCGATCCTGCGAATTGCAGGCAGAACCCGCGTAGCCTCGTCTTCAACGCTTATTTCAGGGGCGCCGGGCCTTGACGAAGCACCTCCAACATCAACCATTGAGGCGCCTTCGCTAAGCATTTTTTCAACCTGAGCCAGCTGCGTTTTCTCTTGATCGAATTTGCCGCCGTCATAAAAACTATCAGGAGTTACATTGAGGATTCCCATGACGCAGGGCGTGTTCAGATCGATCACCCTGCCTTTGATGTTCAATGTTTTGTTGCTATAAAATGCTTTATTTTGCACCGCGATAGAATGACAAAAACTTCCACACAATATAAAGAGGTAATCTCCGGCTGCCAAGACTTGTTCCTCAAGAAGACCCGCGACTATGGCACAGCCTGGCGTGTTCTTCGCCTGCCCAGCATTACTGACCAGATTTTCATAAAGGCTCAACGAATTCGAAGCATCCAGGAAAAGGCTCATCAGAAAATTGATGATAGCATCAAAGACGAATTTATTGGGATCTTGAATTATTGCGTTATAGCACTTATTCAAATTGATCTTCAAGATTCATCAAAAATGGAATTGTCTGTTCAGGAGGTTACTCCGCTTTATGAACATGCGGT
>JBGALO010000018.1:0-43812 GCA_044223825.1 Cyclobacteriaceae bacterium
CCGCGGCCATCGTCTAAGGTCACAAATTGTGACCTTAGACGACCCCATTCATTTCTCGAAAGTTGAAACATAAAGTCTTTTGGAAACCGGGACAGGTTGCGACTAACGGCCTGATTAAGCACCTTGGCATCCACTCCATACAGGGTAGCCACGTCGCCACTAAGCATGACCCTCTGTTTTCTAACTACATAGATGTGCGAATAAATCGCTTTCTCAGAAAGAGCAACTGCAGCCATCTTCTTCAGTGTATTTAATCTTGGACCAAAGTCCAGGTTTCCAACCGCGTCAGAAACCACATTTTCCAGACAAAATTAATGCGACCTTGTCCATAATACTAATATTTTTAGTAATTTGCTTTAAATATTAGCATGACGATCGCAGAGCGAAATATCATTCACCTTGACCTCGACGCATTTTATGTGGCGGTGGAGTGTAAGAAAGAACCCAAGCTGCGGGGCCGACCTTTGATCGTTGGAGGTCAGAGCAGACGGGGGGTGGTCGCAGCATGCAGTTACGAAGCCCGCCACTTCGGGGTGCACTCTGCTATGCCGATGTACCTGGCACTTCAGCTTTGTCCAGATGCCACTGTTATTTCCGGCGACATGGAATCCTACAGCCAGCACTCGCACCTGGTCACTGACATCATCGCTGATCACGCGCCCTCCTTTGAGAAAGCATCAATCGATGAATTTTATGTAGACGCCAGCGGGATGGATAAATTTTTCGGAGCCTTCAAATGGGCTGTGGAACTGCAACATCGCATCAAACATGAAAGCGGGCTTCCGATTTCGATGGGCATGTCAATCAATAAGCTTGTATCAAAAGTTATCACCGGTGAATTCAAGCCGAACGCTACGCGGCAAGTCGCAGCGGGAGACGAAGGAAATTTTCTTGCACCACTCGCGGTGGAAAAAATTCCAATGATCGGGAAGCAAACGTCTGCGTTTCTGTACGACATGGGTGTCCGCACCGTGGCAACGCTTCGAGAGATGCCGGTTAAATTTCTTGTGAGCGCCTTTGGGAAGAACGGGATCAGCTTGTATAATAAGGCCCGGGGCATCGATGATTCTCCGGTGGTTTCATACCACGAGCAAAAATCGATATCGACTGAATCCACATTCGAAGAAGATACCATTGACGTGAAGCGACTGAAGTCGATCCTGATCGCAATGGTCGAGAAAGTTACTTTTCAATTGCGCGAACAAAAGAAGCTTACATCGTGTGTGACAGTCAAAATCCGTTATTCAAACTTTGATACAGAAACCAAGCAGATTCACATTCCCTATACGTCTTCAGATCATATAATCCTGCGCATCGTCCAGGAGTTGTTCGATAAACTTTATAGCCGCCGGATGTTAATACGCCTTGTCGGCGTGCGCCTTAGCAATCTCGTGCAAGGCAATCACCAGATAAGTTTGTTTGACGACACTGAGGAGGACATCAGTCTCTATGAAGCAATGGATTTCATCAAGCATAAACACGGGGTCGAAAAACTGATCCGTGCAACGACGCTTGGATTAAGCAACCGAATCAGGATGGAAGTGAACGTGTTCAAAGGAACACCAGGACGAATGCTCAACAGATAGGAATCAGAATTATGAAATCAGCAAGTGTTAATTCCACAGAATTATTTTTCATCATATCGCCTCCGGCGGACATTCTTAAACAAATCGCATCCATGAAAAGGCTGGTGCGAACGACGATCGGTCGACCCTTTGAGGCAGAGTGTTCGATCGGCCACATTTCACTGCACAAAGACGAGGGGATGGACACTACCGAAATACTTGACACCATCGCCGCGCGGCTTGCCGATATGCATCCATTCGAAATTCACATGCGAAACTTCAGCGCATTTAAAAATTCAAAGACAATTTATCTGGATGTCATTAATAAAGGCTGCATTCCAGATGTTTTTGAAACGATCACGCGTCTTCCTTACGAAGGAGTTCCCCATGTCACCCTCGCAAAAAATCTCGCGAAGCAGGATTTTGAGCGCGCATGGAATATCCTCAATCAACAGACTTTCAACACCAGTTTCACGTGTGACCGGATAAAAGTTTTGAAGAAATCTACAAGGCGCTGGCTGCACTATACTGACCTGCGATTGAAGGAAAATCGCAATTTGACGCGGTCGGCAGATATCCATCCTTAAATACCGATTTCACAATGTATTTGAATTGTCACACCGGGTTCAGCTTCAAGTATGGCACTTTGCCCATTAAGACCTTGTTCGAGGAAGCGCGCCGATGCGGGGTGCATAAACTCATTCTCACAGAAATAAACAATACCGCGTCGTACCTCGAAATGCTGAGAATTTGCGAAGAGTTTCGCAACACCGGAGACCCCGAACTTCGGCATAATCTGGAGATCGGTGTTGGCGTCGAATTCAGGATCGGAAATGAATCGCTTTACATCGCCCTTGCAAAAAACAACGCGGGCTTTGAAAAAATCAATCGCCTCCTCTCCTATCATAACGAATCAGGAACGCCTTTTACATTTCCTGCTCCGAAGCTTTCGGACGACGTATTCATCGTCTATCCTTTCGGAAAACGATCCCCATACGAACTTTTGGAGCATGAGTACATCGGGGTAAAAAGGCAAGACCTCAATGAATACACGTTGCTGGGTTCCAGGGCCGCGTTCGAACACAAGTTTGTTGCGCTTCATCCAGTCACATTTCTTCCACCTGAACCAGGACGAAAGGGTCAGCTCATTTACCGTGATCATAATATTCACCGCCTCCTTCGGTGTATTGCAAATAATACGTTGCTCAGCAAGCTTCCACCCGACCAACAGGCTTGCCGCGATGAATTCATGATGGCCCCTGATGATTTGGCAACAATCTTTGAGCAACATCCGGAATTGATAAGAAACGCGAATCTCCTGGCAGAGCAATGTTCAATCCACTGCGAACAACACAAGGACAAGAATAAAAAATACTATTCGGGCAGCGCTCAGGGAGACCTGGAACTTCTTCGGGAGCAAACGCGCAAGGGATATGATCGAATATTTACCTCAGATCAAAATGGAAACGTCTGGGCACGAATCGAGAAAGAGCTGAGAATCATCGAACAAAAACAGTTCACAGCCTATTACCTGATCACGTATGACCTGATAACATTCGCAAGAAAGAAGAGCTTCGATTTCGTTGGCCGGGGAAGTGGAGCAAATAGCACAGTCGCGTTTTGCCTCGGTATCACCAACGTCAATCCCATCGACTTAAATCTTTATTTCGAGCGATTTCTGAATGAAGAACGAACAAGTCCTCCTGACTTTGACATCGATTTTTCGTGGGACAATCGCGATGAGATCTACGAATACCTGTTCAATACCTATGGGCGCAATCATGTGTGCCTGCTCGGCACGCACGTCACGTACCAGGCGAGGTCAGTTTTGAGAGAACTGGGCAAAGTCTTTGGACTTCCTCGTGGCGAAATCGAGGAGCTCGTGGAAAACAGAAATATTAACAAAGGTCGTGATCACATCACCGAGATGGTGCATGCCTACGCAGCACTCATCATCGAGCGCGAGCTCCCGTCGAATTTTTCCATCCATGCTGGAGGTGTGCTGATAACTGAGAATCCGATCTATACTTACACGGCCACGGAGTTTCCCGCTAAAGGTTACCCAGTTTCTCACTTCGAAATGCACAGCGCCGAAGACTTTGGGCTCTATAAATTCGATATTCTGAGTCAGCGAGGTTTAGGGCACATCAAAGAGGCAGTCAGACACATTAAGCGCAATCGGGGGATGGACGTTGACGTGCATCGCTTTGAAGAGTTTAAGCGCGATGAAAAAATAAAGGACCTGATGCGAAACAGCAAAGCCATGGGATGCTTCTATGTCGAGTCACCTGCAATGCGAATGTTATTGAGCAAACTTCACTGCGACGATTACCTGACACTCGTGGCAGCCAGTTCGATCATTCGTCCTGGCGTTGCACGTTCGGGGATGATGCGCGCATATATTGAAAGGTTCCACGCCGTTCGACGTGGGCTGTCGTATGAATCCATCCACCCAAAAATGGACGAACTCATGGCCGACACGTTTGGAGTCATGGTCTATCAGGAGGATGTTATTAAGGTCGCGCATGAATTTGCCGGCCTGACCCTGACTGAAGCTGACGTTTTGCGAAGAGGAATGTCAGGCAAATACCGATCACGAGCTGAGTTTCAACTCGTACGCGAAAAATTTTTTAGGAACTGCGGTAAGGCCGGGTACGATCAGAAAGTCACGGACCGGGTATGGTTCGAGATCGAGAGTTTCTCCGGCTATTCATTCGCAAAAGGACATTCTGCCAGTTACGCCGTCGAAAGTTACCAGAGCCTCTATCTGAAGGCCCATTATCCATTGGAGTTTATGGTCAGTGTCATCAATAATTTCGGAGGATTCTACAAAACTGAGTTTTATTTCCACGAGGCTCGGATGAATGGTGGAACCATCTGGGCGCCCTGTGTAAATAAAAGCGAACATCTCACAACCATCTATGGAACGGATATCTACATGGGATTTGTTCATGTGAAAAGTCTGGAGGTGAAAATCGCGACGCATATCGCGCAAGAGCGTGAGCGCAACGGAGAATACCGAAGTCTGGACAACTTCCTTAACAGAATACGTGGAATCGGATTGGACCAGCTTCGTATTCTCATCAGGATTGGCGCATTCCGCTTCACACAAAAAACAAAACAGCGCCTTCTGTGGGAAGCCATGCTTTACTTCAATGGAACAAGAACGAAACCTGCGACGTCGATTGACCTTTTCGACACAGAACCTCATGAATTTCCGCTGCCGACCCTCCAGCGCAACGCCTCGGAAGATGCATTCGACGAAATTGAATTACTTGGCTTTCCTCTTCACGATCCTTTTACACTGCTTGCGTCCACAAATAAAGGAAGCGTGATGGCAAAAGATCTTAATAAGAATTCAGGTCGGGTAGTGACGATGATTGGGTACATGGTAACAACCAAAGAAACGCGGACATTAAAAGGGGCGCTGATGCACTTCGGAACATTCTATGATGCTGCGGGTGAATTCTTTGACACCGTTCATTTTCCCGATATCGCAAAAAGGTACCCGTTCAGGGGTCGCGGGTTCTATCAAATCACAGGTAAAGTATTTGAAGAATTCGGCGTGTACCAGATTGAGGTTCACAAAATGATTAAGGTTCCGATGATCCACAAGCGACCTGAAAAAGCTATGCAGGAAAGTGAAATGCCGCGGCCCGGTGAACAACCGGTTCGTGCCCGATGAACGCTAATGAAACAGTTTATCCCCGTATTCGGCTTCGTCAAATCCAAGCACGACTATTTTGCCGGCAATTTCGATCAATGGCCTTTTGATCACACTCGTTTTGTTTTTCATCAGTAATACCGCCTCCTTTTCTGTCGCCACGCGTTGCTGCTCTGCTTCAGTTAATTGTCTCCAGGTTAAACCTCGCTTGTTAACGAGCGCTTCCCACCCAACCTGTTTGCACCATTCTTTCAGCTTGGCATCCGTGATTCCCATGGATTTATAGTCATGAAACTCAAAAGCAATTTTTTTCTTTTTCAGCCAGTCAATTGCTGACTTGACCGTATTGCAATTCTTGATCCCGTAAACAATCATTATTGGCCTTTTTAAATATATTACAACCAGTCTTACATCAACTCCCTTTCAATTCGCGAACAAACTTTGGGATATCGCCTTCAATGTTCTGAGATGACTTAAGAAGAGATATAAATGCGCTGCCTACGATCGCACCGGCCGCGAATTGACATGCTTTTGAAAAAGTGCCACTCGACGAAACTCCAAAACCAATAAGAAATGGATTTTTGAGATTCATTGCCCTGAGTCTTTCAAAGTAAGCTAATTGTTCGGAGTCAAATTCTTTCCTTGCGCCGGTCGTACTGGATGACGACACAGCATATACAAATCCGGTAGACGCGGCATCGATTCTGAGAATGCGTTCTTTCGAAGTCGTGGGAGAAATCAAAAACACATTTTTAAGACCGTTTTTAGCAAACAACGCACCGTATTCGCGTTCATAAACGTCGACGGGAAGGTCGGGAAGAATTACACCATCAATTCCGGCAGCAGCGAAGTCTGCACAAAACCTATCCATTCCATACTGAATAACGGGATTGAGATATCCCATGAGTAAGATCGGGATATCAATTTCCGCGCGGATTTGTCTTATCTGCTTGAGCAATCCTGTCAGCGTCATTCCGTTCATTAGCGCGACTGTATTGCTGTCCTGGATCACTGGACCGTCTGCAATCGGATCAGAGAATGGAATTCCAATCTCTATCATATCAACTCCCGAAGCCTCCAGCAGCGCCGCGATCCTCGGCGTGTCGTCGAAGGAGGGAAAACCAGCGGTGAAGAAAACCGATAGGATGTTTTCCCTTTTTTCTTCAAACAACGCATCAATCCTATTGATCATACAAAAACGTCAAGGGTGCGATGCATAATTCTTTTCACCTGCCGTGATAGCCACCGCAAGAATATTTTGTTTGGGAGGCAGCGGACACGTTGCAAATGCTGTGAATGCACACGGCGGATTGTAGGCTTTATTGAAATCAATCACGGTCTTGCCATTCGCATCCGGTTTCGCAACGTAGAGATAACGCCCCGCTCCGTAGGTCGTGCGCGTGTTGGTCTCATCCCCGACAATTATAAAGTATTCGTCGCCGCCTTCATCGAGGGCATCAAGCCGATAAGTCTGGCCCGCGATTTCAAAAACCAACGTCCCCGGCGAAGGCTGCGGCCCTGTCTGTCCAAGAACATTTGTAATATCGATCGTCTTTGAAGAATCGGCCTTTTCAAATTGCGCCTCTATTCTCCAGGCTGGATCAACCGGGAACCGTTCAACGCCGCTGAAGTGCTCCAGCTCCGGATTCTTAAAATCACGCAAACGAACTCCAAACTTGTCGTCACGCTTGATGATAAACCATTCCAGAGAGCCATAGCGCATTGACGGTGCCTGACGCGCCGAATCAGGATTGAATGCCACGAGTTGTTTAATCGGCTTTTCTTTGCTTGTGATCTCTACACCTTTTGCCACTTCCAGTGTAACCATGTTTTGTTTCAACATAAAGAATCCAGCCCGCGCAGGAATGGTGCCCTCCGGAAATACGAGATTATTGGAAGCATCACTTCCAAACGTATTGATGCCATCTTTCAGCCAGAATAATCCAGCTATATTCAACCAGCCCTTAGGACCCTTAAGCTCAGCAATGCGCTTCTCATGCCAACTGTCGATCTCCGCCTTATAAGCAACCGGATCAATTTTTATCTTCCCTTCTTCCTTCTTCTGATTACATCCCACAATCAGCAACAGTGCAATAAATGAGTAAAAAGATTTCATATGTTGATGGATTTAAGATTAACAGATTCGACTAATATTTTCCCCATTTGATGTAGGTCTCAAGGTCCTTGTCTCCCCGGCCGGAAAGGTTCACGACAACAACATCATCGCGATCTAATTCAATTTTCTTTAAAATACTAACGGCGTGGGCAGACTCAATCGCAGGAATGATCCCTTCCATCCTGCTAAGCTCCACCCCTGCGTCCATCGCTTCATCGTCGGTTGCGCTCATGAATTGAACGCGCCCTGTCGCAAAGAGGTGTGCATGCTGTGGTCCAATCCCCGGATAGTCCAGACCGGCGGAGATCGAGTAAGGCTCGACAACCTGCCCGTCCCCGGTCTGCATCAATAATGTCTTACTGCCATGAAGTACGCCTGGCTTTCCCAAAACAGTTGTTGCGGCCGACTCACCAGAGTCAACCCCCTTACCCGCGGCCTCAACTCCAATCAAATTAACATGCGGATCTTCCAAATAATGATAGAATGCTCCCGCCGCGTTACTGCCCCCTCCGACGCAGGCAATCACAAAATCAGGAAAAGGATTTCCGGTAGTCTCACCGAGTTGTTTCCTGATCTCTTCACTAATAACAGATTGAAATTTCGCAACCATATCCGGATACGGGTGCGGCCCAACAACGGAACCGATGATATAATGAGTGTCCGTGGGGTTATTTATCCAGTGACGCATCGCTTCATTCGTAGCATCTTTCAACGTCATGCTTCCACTCATCGCTGCTTTCACTGTCGCCCCAAGGATTTTCATACGCTCCACATTGGGACGTTGCCGTTCCATGTCAACCTTGCCCATGTAAACAACGCACTCCATCCCCATCAATGCACAAACCGTCGCCGTTGCTACACCGTGCTGCCCAGCTCCTGTCTCCGCGATAATCTTCGTTTTACCCAGGCGACGCGCGACGAGGATCTGACCTATGGTGTTGTTGATCTTATGCGCCCCTGTGTGACATAGGTCCTCACGTTTGAAAAAGATCTGAGCTTTGTACTTCTCAGAAAGTCTTGATGCAAAATAGAGCGGCGTGGGTCTTCCAACGTATTGCCGGAGAAGTTTATGAAACTCGGTCTGAAAGGATTCATCTGCCAATATCATGCGATAGTGCTCCCGAAGCTCCTGAACATTTGGATACAACATTTCAGGTACAAAGGCGCCGCCAAAATCTCCGTAGTAACCATTTTCGTCAACATTATATTGCATACATCTTCATTTTGTTGATTACCTCCAATACAAGATTTTTATCCTTAATCGCCGGGGAAGTCTCTACTCCACTATTTACGTCTATGGCATGTAAATTCATTTCGCTGAGCATTCCAATATTTTCAATTATCTCCGGCGAAATCCCCCCGGCAAGAAAGAATGGAACACGCTGATCGTACGACGTCAATTGTTGCCAATTGAATAAAACCCCATTGCCGCCGGGCTGCTCTCCTTTCGCATCGAATAGAAAGAAATCGACTTCATTGACATACCCGACCAGGCCCGTAAAATCAAAATCGCTCCCAATATTAAACGCCTTAATCACAACATAACCCTTTGACCTCAGCTCGTGGCATTTTTCGGGCGACTCTTTACCATGCAACTGCACCACATCGAGACGATTTTCTATCACAAGCCGCTCAATACTACTCGTAGCCTCATCAACAAATACACCTACTTTTTTTACCGTTCCAGGAATGTCCTGAGGTATTCTAAAATTGTTTCCGACAAAACGTTTTGACCCACGATGAAAAATAAAACCCATGTAATCAGGCCCCAACGAAGCAATGTCGCGAATATTCGTCGCGCCGCGCATCCCGCATATTTTCAATTTAACGCCGCGTTTTTTCATTTTTCAATCGGTTCAACTCTGCAATAAATTTCATCGCGGCCTTTTCCGGCTCCATGCTTTGCATGAACGTCTGTCCGATAAGGAACCCACGAAAGCCGTGCTCCATCAAATCAACTATCACCTCAGGACTCTCAATTCCACTCTCAGAAACCTTGACCACTGAGTCCGGAATCTTCTTCGCTAACCGCTTACTCACATTAACATCCAGCGCGAAGGTTTTGAGATTTCGATTATTAACACCGACAAGGTCTGCGCCTGAATCTAGTGAAGCATCTAACTCCGCCTCATTGTGAACTTCCAACAGCACCTCCATGCCCAATGAATGCGCACAGTCAGAAAGTTTTTTCAGTTCATCAGGTTCCAACGCCGCAGCGATGAGAAGGATAACATCTGCCCCGATAGATTTCGCTTCAATAACCTGGTATTCATCGATCACAAAATCCTTTCTAAGAATTGGACATGTTTGCATATCTCTGACCGCCATTAAATCGTCGTTTGTGCCGCCAAAAAAACGACTGTCTGTTAACACTGATATTGCCGATGCGCCGGCCTCAACATAGCCCGTGCATATTTGTTTGATAGAAGCGTTCGGGTTGATCACACCTTTCGAAGGCGACCTCCTCTTGATTTCAGCGATAATCCCCGACTGCCCGGATACCAGCAATTGTTGTTTCATCGAGATTGGACGCCGTTGAAAATGGGTGCTCCGTTCAAGCACGGCAACAGAAGTCGCATTCTTGCAGTCGGCAACTTCATTCTTTTTATGAATCAGGATTTCTTCAAGGATCGTCATATTCTATGATCTATTGCTGCGCTTGAACTCGTCCCAACATCGATTCAAAAGTTTTCAAGGCTTTCCCGGCTTCAAGAACACCTCTTGCTTTTAGCACCGAATTAACTATACCATCATTCGGATTTGCACAATAAAGGGCCAACCCTGCATTTGCCGCGACCACGTCGTTCTGAGCTTTCGTTCCGCGTCCTTCCAGGATATCGAGAAAAATTCTTGCTGACTCTTCGATAGTTGCTCCACCCCGTATCTCTCTGGCATTGACCTGGTCAAGTCCAAGATCCTCGGGCTCAAGCATCGTTTCGCCTTCGTTCGTAAAGAGCTTAAATGGTCCGGTAAGAGATATTTCATCATAACCGTTAAGGTCGTGCACAATTGCAAAACTGCGGTCGCTTTGCTGATACAAATACCCGTATTGACGCGCGAGCTCAAGGCTAAACACACCGACGAGTTGAATGGTTGGAAACGCAGGATTAACCATCGGCCCCAGCATATTAAAAAACGTCTTTACACCCAGTTCTTTTCTGATCGGTGCAACATTCTTCATGGCCGGATGAAAAAGCGGCGCGTGCATAAAAAAAATATTGGCGCGCTTAAGAGAACTTTGAAGTTCCTCCCGCGAGTTTGTGAACTTGTATCCAAAATATTCCAACACATTGGACGAACCGCTAACCGACGAGACACCATAGTTCCCGTGCTTAGCCACAGGCTGGCCAGCGCCCGCTACCACGAAAGCGGAAAGGGTTGAGATGTTAAATGTGTTTTTTCCATCGCCTCCTGTACCACACACATCGATGACTCGTTGTTCAAACCGCATAGGGATGCATAGCTCAAGCATTGCATCCCGGAATCCTTGTAATTCCTGTATCGTTATCGCGCGCATCATGTAGACGGTCATGAAAGCGCTTACCTGGCTCCCGTTGTATTTTCCTGAAGCGAGGTCGATCAACACCTGGCGAGCGTTCTCCTGACTTAGAGACCTGTGCTCAATTAATTCATTTAAAATATGCTTCATACGAGCCAGTTAGATTCCTAACCAATTTTCAATGATTTTTTTACCATGCTGCGTCATAATCGACTCAGGATGAAATTGCACCCCCCGAACATCAAATCGTTTGTGCGCGATGGCCATCACTAAGCCTTCGGCGTTGACCGCCGTTATCCTTACATCGTCAGGGACGCTGGCGGGAACCAACGCCCAGGAATGGTAGTGCGTCGCCTCGAAGCGAGTGGGGATGTTGTTGAAGAGTTTGTCTGCAGGTTCCTGAACCTCAATCGTGGAGGTTATACCGTGAAGCACCGTTGGTAGGTTGAATAGCTGCGCTCCATATACTTCACCTATACCCTGATGGCCAAGGCAAACCCCAAAAATACTTTTAGAGCGACCATACACCCTCACAACCTCCTTCATAACTCCGGCTTCATCCGGAATTCCGGGACCAGGTGAAAGGAGGATCTTATCATACGCACCAACTTGTTCGATCGATATTTTATCATTTCTGAAAATATCAACAGGATGGCCTAGCTCCCGGACGATGTGAACCAGGTTGTAAGTGAATGAATCGTAATTATCGATGACAAGGACTTTCATTTTCTTATTGTTTCAATACGAAATCAAATTTTTTCGGCCATACGAATCGCCCGTCTCAACGCCTCAAGCTTGTTATTCACTTCTTGTAGCTCTGCTCGCGGAACTGATTTCGCAACAATACCTGCGCCTGCCTGGTACACGAGGGTGTTGTCTTTACTCAGGAACGTTCGAATCATGATGGCGTGATTAAAATCCCCATTGAAACCAATAAAGCCAATGGCGCCTCCATAAAAACTGCGGTTGACATTTTCAAATGCGTTAATCAGGGTCATCGCCTTATGCTTTGGAGCACCTGACAAAGTCCCTGCAGGAAAGGTGTCAGCAGCAAGTTTCATGGGGGATGATTCACTTCTGAGTTTCCCCGTCACCTTTGAAACGAGGTGAATCACATGGGAATAGTATTGGATCTCCTTGAACACTTCGACTTTCACATGATCTGAATCGCGACTCAAATCATTTCTTGCGAGATCAACCAGCATGACGTGCTCCGCATTCTCCTTCTCATCGCCGGCGAGTCGTGCGGCGATTTCGGAATCCTCCAGGTCGTTTCCAGATCGTCGGAACGTGCCGGCAATGGGATAAATACTCGCTTCGCCATTACTGATTTGAATTTGGGCCTCCGGTGATGATCCAAAGATTTTGAAGCTTCCGTAATCAAAATAGAAAAGATAAGGAGATGGATTGATCGACCTGAGTGAACGATACACATTGAATTCATCCCCTTTAAATCCGCTGCTGAAACGTCGCGAAAGAACGATTTGAAAAACATCGCCGCGAAAGCAATGCTGCATTCCGCGCTCTACCGTCGAGATAAACTCCTCATCGGTACTGTTTGCCTTTTCCTCGTGTGTGAGCTGAAATGGGAAAGTCGAGAACCGGTTACTGTAAATAATTTTCTCAAGTTTGCTCAGTCCTGCACCGGCAGGCTCGTCCCCCATCGAATTTTCCGCCAGTGTCAACTCGTTTGAGAAATGATCGACGATAAGCACATACCGATAAACTTTGTACAGCACATCCGGAATGAGTCGGTCGACAAGCCTAATATTCAAATCCTCGAAATAACGGACCGCATCATAGGTCATATATCCAAATAATCCAGCAGAAAGTTTCTTTCCCTCCGCCTGACCTTCGAACGACATCCTGAAATCATCGAGCGCCTGCAAGACCTGTTCCTTTCTTTCAACTACCTCAACAATTTTTTCACCACCCGGAAATCGCTTCTCAATGCGATCATTCTTGACCTGAAACGTGGCGATGGGGTCACAACAAATAAAAGAGAGGCTGTTCTCATGACCGTGATAGTCTGAACTTTCGAGCAATATGCTGCCAGCATAGACGTCGCGAAGCTTTAGGTAAATATTTACCGGCGTGAGCGTATCCGCTAATAACTTTCTTTCCGATGTAATCAACTTTATCTTCATCAAACCTTCTTTCAATTTCAGACACAAAAAAACCCGCTCCGATGGATCGGAGCGGGCTTCATTAAGTTTCCTTAAATATTAATTATACAATAGCCTTGCGCCGATCGAAATTCGAACGGTGCCACCACCAAGCTGCTGTATTAAATTTGCTCATTGTTATTCTGCTGCCGCTTCTTTTTTGCGCGGAGCACGTTTTGCCTTTGGTTTTTCCTCTGCAACCGCCGCTGACAAAGGCTTCGCTGACGCAACTCTCTTCAGCCTTGCTTTGATTGCCTTCTTGTTCCTGGAGACACCATATGACCCCATCCAGATTTTACCTTTTTTCGACTTTTTATCTCCGCGTCCCATGTAATTGTTAGAAATATTTTGGCAATTATAACATGGAACCTGAAATTAACAAAATGCATTCTAACTGGAAACGTGTATTTCTCTTTCCTTCCGAACACAAAATTGCGCTGGCATGACAAAAACAATGCTTTTGGCATTTAAATAAACCCACGTTTATCACATTTACATCTCGGTTAACTAAAGAGATTGGGGCTTGAAATTTTGTGGAATTTTTAGCTGACAATGAGAACCTGAACGCCCACTCCTTAGTTTATCATGTTGTCAGCACCACTAAAAATGGAAAATCCGGCTAGCAGTTGCTGTGTGGCATCTGTGAATGACTTGGCACTCTTTGATGGATGCGACAATCAAAGGACGGTTATTGAAGAATATACTTTTAGTTCAATATCTTAAGTTATGGCTCAAGCATCTACCAACATTATCAGTGCCCTGCGAAACACTGCACATAAGCTTGAAAACAGCAAGAATTATCAATGGGGTCACATGGGCCTCTGCAATTGTGGGTTCTTGGCACAGGAAGTTACGCAGCTCACGAAAGAAGAAATTCATCGGCGTGCCATGCTGCGCCATGGCGACTGGAGTGAACAACTCAATGACTATTGTCCCACGAGCGGCCTTCCAATGGATGATATGATTTCAGAGCTTATCACATTTGGTTTTAGCGCTCAGGATTTGCGTCACCTCGAATACCTATCTGACAACTTGATCTTGATGTCTTTACCACGTGACGAACGAAACCTTCAACGCAACATCAAGTCGGACGTGGTCAAATATTTATTGACCTGGGCCAACTTACTTGAAGCAGGACTTCTCGCACAAATTACCTTGCCTTCGTTAGACCAAAGTTTCCACGTTACAAAAGAACAATTGGCGGAGATATCCGCTTAAATCAAAAGAGGAATCCGAGGCGCAGGTAAAACAACGTCCCCTCTTCAGAGTGTCCTACTTCTGTTACAATAGTCGTCAGATCGTAAGGCCTGAACCATGCGCCACCACCAAAGCCATGGTGCCATTTATTTGACGTACCGCCAGGAGCCGAAGGATCAACGCCATTTTCGTCCTTATACCACACCCGCCCAACGTCATAAAATGCGTGAACCCCCACTGCCGCCGGAAAAAGGTAAGTCCTAAGTGTTGCAAGTTTCACGCGCACCTCATTATTAAAATACACTTTCGTGTCTCCATAAAACCTGGTCTTCCGGAATCCGCGGACTTCGGTCTTTCCATCAAGAGCCTGCGCCTGGTACAATTGATAAGAACCCGTGTTGTGTCCTGCCCCCGCGTTGAACACATACGTTACGCGCGCGGGAAGGCGAAAGGATTGAAAAAGCGTGAATGTAGCTGTATTGTATGTGAATCCGGGTCCTCCGAATTCATTCATGACGCGCGTAGACTGGCGGAACACAACGCCGCGCGTAGTGAAACCCTGATTGTCCCTCTTGTCTATGCCCCACGAGTAATGCATGCCGCCGAAGTTTTTTGCTACTCCCAGAATCGGCTCGGGCAACGACTGGCTGTATTCGACAATGTATCGTGCTGCGTTTGGATCAACAATTTGTCCACGCTGAAATACAGGACCAAATTTGAAATACCCCCATTGACCTATCCTACGATGAAGCTTGGCTTCGCCGCGAATGTCCCTGAAGCGAAGTCGGTAATAATCGATCGGGCTGGCCACGTCCACTCCGGCGGCCTGATTGATATTTTCATCGAACACTGACTCATTACCCCAGCCGAAAAAGTTATTTACGTAGTTAGGTGATCTTACATCGGCGTCAAGTTCCAGATCCCACTTACCTACCATTTTTGGAAACCTTCCTTCATACCTGATGCTAAATGATTGCGTCTTGATTGCATAACTGCCTTGCAGAAAATGATGGGACTGATATGGCTTCTTCCGAAAGCCATGCACAACTGTAGAAAATCCTGTTCCTACAAACAGACCATCGTCGATGTTATAGGTTACTGTGTGCTTGGGATATATTCTGTTGTACTCATACGCTTTCCGATCGTAATCATTCACATGCGGATCGGATGACATTCTGTTGCGAACATGATCACCTTCGATAGTAGCCCCTCCCTTTGCATCATAAAGAAATATTTTTGATGCCCCAAGTCCTTCATTCTTCAAATCATCATTACCCTCTCCGCCGATTACACGAACTTTCATTTCGTTGTTCGCCTGACCGGAGAAATGGAATATGTCGTCACCGCCTTGCCCATAAAAACGCAATTCCCTCGTTTCGCCATTGATAAACTTCCGCTGGTATAAGACCTTTCCTTTGTTGCCATCTTTATCACGTTTGAACACTTGTACATCCAGATTTCCACCAGGTAACCAGGTAGCTTCAAACAACTCACGTTTGTCTGAGCCCATCACATCTACCTGCCTGGCGAGGAATTTATAATAGGTCTGCGCGTCATGAATCAAGTTGGCGCGTCGTGATTCAAGTTTCCTGGTGATAACTTCGCCATGATGCTGATAAATTTCTTTCGGCCATTTATGCATAGCAGAATCAATCGCCGCATCAGACATCTTCTCCGAAAGCTCCTTCGCTGATGCAACAAAGTCTGATTCAGTCATTTCATTCAGAAAACTCCTGTCAAAATACCTTCCTGCATACATTAACCCAGGCGCCCAACGGATTTTATAATCGAATCCTTCCAGGTTCGGGAAAATATGACGTCTCCGCCACCGGCGCGGTGCAAAGCCTTCATTGACAAAGAAGGCGCGGTCGCGATCCCGCGGAATTGGCCTAAACATTTTTGTTTTCTTCTGATCAAATTCGCCCCAGCGCCACTGGTCATCATGCCGGTCCCAATCACCTATCCACATATCAAACAGTCTTGCATTAAGCACCATGTGTTGATCGACTTGTATGTCATTATCGTGCTTCATTCGTTCCAGTAATCGTCTGGTACTAATCATCCTTTCGGGATTTCCAAAGAACGGCATCCCCTTACCATTTCCGTCCGGCCGCTCTTCGAACAGCATTGATTCTCCTGCAAAATCTTTCCGGTAGATTCCCCAACGCGGATCGCTCGGCGCATAGGTGACCTTAGGGTTTGTATGATAAATGCCGGCGCGCTGCTCGAGCGGCGCTACTACAATAGCAGCGTAAGGATGTGAGGCCGAAACCTGATCCTGCTTCACCGCCTGGATAAATGTATCTCTAAACGCCGGCGGCAATGCTTTTGCAGGATACTTATCGATTGATCTTAAGTTGTATTCGTGACCCAGCGAATCACGAAGACGCAGCGCCATCGTTTCCATTCCACCGCCCTTACCCAGAATTTTTAACCCTCCTTTCTCCTTGCCGATATCAAATGCGCTGAGCTCAAGTTTTTGAGCCCATTCCGCCCGATAGTTCTCTCCCAACAATGTCCGCTTGAATTTTCCGGCTTCATACCGATAGCTGGCGTTCGCCAATACCCAAAGCGTATCGTTCGACTGCGCTTGAAAAACCTCCGCTTTCGGCACCTTTAACTCAGGTGCAACAGAAGAAAATACTTTGCCTGTCCGCGTAAAATAGTCGACAACGGTTTTGCCGTTCTTAAATATCGATAGCGTTGCGAAACCCTGCTCGGATGACGCAAACTGCGAATAGCCTTTTTGATTTACGTGACTCGATTTTGCGCCGGCACCACTTCCTACGTAAGCGATGCTGTCCTTAACAATATATTGCTGTGCGTGCTCGTGACCACTAACATATATCGTTCCCGGATATTCACTGATTACGTCTTCCAGCCCCCGTCGTAATGCCTTATTAAGCGGATGAGCAATATCCTGCACGTCACCAAAAATCGAGCGATATAGCGGAACTAATGACCCGATAACCGGAAGCGGTACATACATGTTCTTATTAAGTTCCGTCAATGGAAACAGGTGATCCTTGAAGGTAAACACGCCACCATGCGGACCATATGTAAAAACAGGATGATGGCCCGCAACAATCACCCTTTTCCCCTGGTTCCTGTTGAGGATATCATCCAATTCTATAGTAGCATCAACGGGACTTTTAGATTCACATGGACTTCCTTCACCTGCAGGTTTTTCCCAAGGATATAAAAACCATTCTGTATCGATGATGACTAAAACAATTCCGGGCGCTAAATTAATTTCCTCAGGGCCAGGACATCCATCTCGTGGAAGGAAATGGACCGCGCGATTCTTTAACGAATCAAGGAATGACTGTTGATTAGTTCTGTAACGCAGCCCATCGTGATGCCCGTTTTTCCAATCGTGATTTCCCGGAACAAAGAAAATATTGCTCGCATTCTTGGCGAGGGCAAGCTGATCCAGCAATATACCTTCACTCTCCTTCCGGTTATGCGCGGTGGCATCAGGCATTCCGCGGGGATAGAGGTTATCGCCAAGAAATATGAATGATGTTTGTGCTTTCGGAAAATCAGCGTATTGGCTGATCAAGGGGGTAAGATCGCGCGACTTTACAGTGCCTGCGTCACCAACCAGAACGATACGATAGGCAACGGAATCATCCTGCCCATAGCATCGACTGAGAGTTGCGAGTAAGACTAAGCCAAACAGCAGACATCGCATCTCTCAAATATATGCTTTGAGCATTCAAGGTTCAAGGTTGATAATTCAAATGGGGAATCTATGGGATAACCAAGGCATCCACATTCTCCCGTCAACTCTATAGTGGCAAACGAAATAGCCAACAATCTTTCGGTTGGTTATCCTGGTTCACGAATTTGAACCATTTCTCAAGGCGTGCCTCTTCGACAAGCCCTGACTTTAGAAGGACCCGGGCAGAGGCTACGTTGTCCACATCAACAAACGTACTTACGCGGTAGACGTCATGCTGGCTTCGCACAATCTCCATCAGTTTTCTACAGACTTCCGTGGCAAACCCTCGCCCCCAATGTGTTGGACTAAGCACATAACCAAACTGCACCTTCCCATCATCATGAAGGAGACCGCAACTTCCAATCAATCTGTTTGGATCCTTCAGTCTTATGCTAAAAGAATAATCAGTGCCTGCATTCCATCCATGGACAGCATGCTTGAGAAAATTCCGGGTATCCTCGATAGAGCGGTGCGTTGGCCATGCCATGAACCGCGTTGCCTCGGGTTTGCTCGCGTAGGTATAAAATATTTCTTCCGCTTCTTCGTACTTTAAGCGGACCAAACGGAGCCTCTCCGTTTCATAGTACTCAGAAATGTTCAGGTTCATTTGAAAAATGAAAAGCAAGAGTTCAAATATCGTCCATCAATACTTCAAAAAGGAAATTGATGGTTTAAAAATCATGGTAAAAGTAAATCCCCTGCAGCTGAAGGGGACTGAGATAACCATCCTGCGAGATGGCAAAGTTGAAAGCCGTGATCTTGATT
This sequence comes from Cyclobacteriaceae bacterium, assembly GCA_044223825.1. Classification (GTDB taxonomy): domain Bacteria; phylum Bacteroidota; class Bacteroidia; order Cytophagales; family Cyclobacteriaceae; genus ELB16-189. The sequence continues at coordinate 18,696 of JBGALO010000018.1, forward strand.
TTGACGAAGCCATCTTTGAAGACTTGAAAGAGGACGGATTTGAGTCAGCAAGCCCGCTGGAATTCAATTTGTACCATGCTGGTCTCGCTTAGATCGGCTGCGAGACCCGTGTTGCGAGCACGACGAATTGATCCCTGCCGGCTTGAAGGCTGATTTTACAAATTCAAAAGGTCCCGCTATTTTTACGCCCTATTTGAACAGTCACCAGTATGGGAAGGATTTTTGAAAAACGTAAGCATAAGATGTTTGCCCGCTTTGACCGAATGGCCAAAGGGTTTACGCGCGTAGGTAAGGATATCGCCATTGCAGTCAAGCAAGGGGGGCCCAACCCGGACAACAACCCACGACTGAGGATGGCGATCCAAAATGCAAAGGGTATGAACATGCCCAAGGATCGCGTCGAGGCGGCCATTAAGAGAGCATCTTCAAAAGAAGAAAAAGACTTCCAGGAAGTAATTTATGAAGGCTACGCTCCTCATGGTGTGCCCGTTCTTGTCGAGTGTGCAACTGACAACCCTACGCGAACGGTAGCAAATATTCGTCTGAAATTTTCAAAAAATGGCGGGTCCATGGGAAACTCGGGATCGGTTTCATTTATGTTTGAAAGAAAAGGAGTTTTCAAATTCGATCCTTCAAAGCTGAACCTTGACGAGTATGAGTTGGATCTCATTGACGCCGGCGCAGAAGACATTCAAAAAGACGAGGAAGAGTTGATTGTGTACACGAAATTCACTGAGTTTGGCCACATGCAAAAGTTCCTTGAATCAAAGAACCTGGCAGCCAAGAGCTCAGAGCTACAATATATTCCGACTTCGACGAAGGAACTTAGCGAAGCCCAGCAGGATGAAGTGATGGAGTGCGTTACCGCACTCGAAGAAGACGACGATGTGCAGAATGTCTTTCACAATCTTGCATAAAAGGTGATAAGCTGCAGGAAGTCTGCAGCTCACGTTCAGTCATCATTAGCATTTATTCTCAGCTACTCTCCCCCTGAACAATTAGTTATCCTGTGCAACGGTGCTGGCGCCCGTGACAGACGAAGTTACTGAGGGACTTCCCTTATAAAATATTACGCTGGCACCACTGGCGGTCGCTTTTAGCGTTTGAGAAGCAGTTACACTTACCTTGCTGGCACCAGAGGCGTCGGCGTCTACAACACCGGTATTGAGGTTGTAGGCCGACAGCTCCGATGCGCCGGAAATTTTCGCAGTCAGACTTTCACACTTTCCTACCACTGTAAGTCGTGAAGCGCCAGAAAGATTAATGTCGGCGCGCTTTGTATCGATACTGAGTTGACATATAGAGGCACCCGTAAGTACAAGGTCAATTGCATCGCCTTTGAACCCACTAAGTGTCGAGCTTGACGCGGCTGAGAAAGACGCGCCCCGAAGTGTTGGCATACCAATCGTGATAAAGGTGGCATGATCCCGATCCGCATTGCCTGGATAAGATATTCGCAGCGTTGTGCCCAGCTTGGTAACACTGAGGTCATCGAGGTTCCGACGATCTCCCCGAATGGTGACAGAATAAACCGTGCTCTGAACCACGGTAACCACAAATGCGTCACCCATCTCGAGCCTGTCAAAGTCCTGAATATTGTAATTTCTTTCGTCTTGCTGCAGAGGTCCGGGATCCTGTTCCCGAAGACATGAGGATACTGATATAGACAGGATGGCGATAAACGCAGAAATCCGTAAGATTTTCATAGCCGGCATGGATTGTTTTCTCCATGACAACCCTGTCTGAAAAACCCCCTAGCCGATTCGCGAATTATTTACGCTTTCCGGGCGCCAATGGCCCCTCGGTGGTCAGATTATCATCCACCATACGATCATTGTACTGCTGAATGAATGCCTTCAAATGATTTTCCATCAAAGCCACAGTGTCTGGCAGTTGTGACAGCAAATTCGACCCAAGAAGCCTATCCTTCTTAAAATCATAAAGAGCTATCGAGCGAGTTCCATCAAACTGCAGCAAATAGTTACCACGAAATGATTGATAGGTGTTATCAAGATAGTTGAATGCAAAAGGCCGGGTTTTGTCGCTAACGATGTCACGCCCAAAAGCTATGTACGGCTTGTCATAGTGGAGTGTGCCCAGTATGGAAGGCATGATATCAATCTGTTGAATAATCTCCTCATGGAATCCTGCTCCCGAGTCACCTGGTCGATAGAAAAAAATTGGAATAGAAAAATATCCCCAGGCGGTATTGTATTCTGGCAGGCGGATCTGCGCTGAAGCATGGTCGGCACTGATAACAAAGAGAGTGTTTTTATACCACGGCATCCTGCTTGCAGTCTGAAAAAATTCTTTCAAGGCATAATCCGTGTATTCAATGCATTTGTAAATCGTCATCTCCCCTTCCGGAAACTTATTCTTGAATTCATCGGGCAAATTGTAGGGATGATGTGAGGACACAGAAAAGAAATTTGTATAAAACGGCTCCTTAAATTCGTTCATTTTCGCAGCATAGTATTGAAGGAACTTGTGATCCCATATCCCCCAGATGCCATCATAGTCCGAATCATTATTATACTCATCCTTTCCAAAGTAATCGTCAAACTCGCACATGTTGGCAAACGCCTGGAATCCCATCGAACCGTTCGGCGCGCCGTGAAAGAACGCGGTATAATATCCTTTGTCTTTCAGCAAACCAGAAAGACTATTGACTTTGTTGCCGGAGTAATGTGATAGCACATATGGCACCTCAATTGAGGGAATACTGCAGATTATGGAAGGCATTGCGTCAATCGACTTTCTACCATTGGCAAATGAATATTGATATCCGCGTGAGTGCCGTATCAGTGAATCGAGAAACGGTGTGTAACCCTTGTATTTTCCGTTTTGAATGTCGCGGTTATAGATGCCAAAAAACTCTTTCGAAAAACTTTCGAGGATGATAACGACCACATTGAGTGGCTGAAATGCTGCGGTGTCAGTTGGTGTATGTAATGGGGAAAATACCTTTTCAGCATCTGAAGGTGATGCGAAATAAGCGACCTTTTGAATCACAGGCGTCTTCGCAGTACGAAGCAATGCAAATGGTGTATTGAGCACAAGGTTGATATCCTTCGGGGTCGTCGCATATTGTGCCGCATTACTTAGCGTGATCGGTCTTGTGCTTTCGCCAAATCCTCCCCGCATTCCTGCCACGACCAGACCAACAACTATTAACATGGCAAGCCCGCCAGCGACATACGAAGTCACCCCACGCAATTGCGGTCCTTGAACCCGAATTTTTTTGAAGAGCCATGCCATGATCAGCACCATTCCAACCCAAAAAAGTAAAGCGTACCAATAGTCGATCAGAAAGGTTAGAATAAGTCCTGCGATGTTCTTCTCATTTTCAAACTGCCGGAAAACACTCAGTGTCGTTCTCCGCAGGGTGTACTCGTAATAAATCGTGTCTGATACATTTGCGGCTAGTCCGATCGCATTGATTGCGACAAAAAGCCAGAAAAGAAATTTCTGATACCCTGGTCTGAACCGCTGCTCGATGGGAATGATCATTAACAAAATAAAAAGGGAGTTCAGATATAAGATTGCCGACAGATCAAAACGCAATCCGCCGCCCATAATCAATGCAAATCGACTCAAGGTCATGTCGGGAAAAAATGTCTGATTATAGAAATAGAACACGACCCGACAGACCATGTACAGTGCCATCATTAGCGCGAGGGACTGGACTAATGCCAGATAGATATTTCCCCGCCACTGGAACGACGCTAAAACCTGCTTTAACCTGTCTCTCATGGGCCGAATTGGGATGGATTGAGGGGCGCAAAAATACAGTAATAACCCTTAATACAGGGCTGGAAATAGGGATTTTGTCTTAGTTTTGTAGTTAGCGATTGCCCCAATGGAGGCTGCAAATTGTATTTTGGCCCGTCGACCTAAACCTGATTCATGAGGAAATCCGCCTTTTGCGTGTTGTTGCTGGCTTCCTATCTAGATGTTTATTCTCAGAACATAGAGTCATTTGGGGTTTTTGGAGGATTTAATATTCCCATTACAATTGACAAGGGCCTTGATAAAGACACACGGTACCAGTCAATTTTCTTAATCCGCGGAACACCGGTTGGGTTTCATTATGGTTATGACCGACCTGGATTTGGTTATGTAATATCGCCAAGCTACCTGTCCATCGGCCAAAAATATACCATCAAAAATTCTACGGGTGGAGATGTGGGCACACGGGACATTTCGATGAACTACTTCAGTCTTCCTGTTGCATTAAAGTTTCACATCAACGACCTGTCATTCTTCCGCTTTAGCATGGTCGCAGCGTTAGATTTTTGCTTTCTGCTCGACGGCAAAGAGACCGAAACAAATGTGGCGGCCAAGCTGCGATATCCCGCAGGCGTGTCGGTGCCGACGGATCCTGGATATACCATTGCCTATGATGGGGTTTTCGTACCTGCATTGAATAATAAGATTCAGGTTTCCAAAGACAAGTTCAACGTCTTCCAACTTTTCGGAGGCATTGGAGTTCGCGCTGATTTGGACCTCAGTGACAAGTGGAGCGTAATGGCGGACGGACGTGCGAACTTCGCGTTGTTTGACTCGCGTACAAGCACCTATTTAGATCAGCTAAAAAATCCATCAGGTCCAAATGATTTCAATGGTAACCCTGGTGCGCCCGATTTGTATGGACAGCGCCGCGACGTATTCCTATCTGCTACTTTTGGGATCTCAAGAATTATCACAACGAAATCGAAGTTCAAGGAGCGCCACTCGAAGCCGATTCCAAAGATGAAAATTACGCCGGTTCCGAAGAAAAAATAGGCTACTCACAACAAGTGCCTTCGCCGCTTGAATAAAAAATCAGGCCAACAAGTTGAGATCAGCTTCTTTTCACCGAATCAGGTGCTAGAATCCGAAATATTTCTTCGCATTGCGATAGCATATATCAGTAACCATCCCTGATGCAAGCGACATATCATCAGGAAGCTCACCCCTGTCAATATCGCCGCCAACAAGGTTGCAAAGGATTCTACGGAAATACTCGTGCCTTGGAAACGAAAGGAAACTGCGGGAGTCGGTCACCATTCCGACAAATCGCGAAAGAAGCCCCATGTTCGAAAGGGTGTTCATTTGTTTTTCCATGCCGTCCTTTTGATCAAGGAACCACCAACCACTGCCCCACTGGATTTTACCCGGGATCGAACCGTCATTGAAATTTCCGGCCATCGTAGCAAAGAGCTCGTTGTCCGCTGGATTCAGGTTATAGATTATGGTCTTTGCCAGTTGATCGTCCATGTCGAGTCGATCAAAGAATTTTGCCATCGCGCGACCCTGAGGGAAATCGCCGATTGAATCGAAACCCGTATCCGCGCCAAGGTTCTTCCTCATTCTTGAGCTATTGTTTCGAAGGGCACCAAGATGAAATTGCTGAACCCATCCTTTCGCATGGTAGAGACGACATAAATGCGTAAGCACAATAGAACGAAGACCAGTGACTTCCTCCGGGTTCAGTGACGCGCCTTTGAGAATGTTCGAAAAGAGCTTCTCTGCATCAACCGCCGACAAGTCAGCAAAAGGAAGCACTTCCAGTCCATGGTCAGAGGCTCTGCAGCCATGTGCATGAAAATAATCAACACGTTTTTCCAGCGCGCGGAACAGCGATGATAAAGAGTTGATATCGGTCCCGGAAGCTTCCGACAATTGACGTAGATATGTTTTATAGGTGACCGAGTCATCAAATGCAAAAGACTTGTCAGGACGAAATGTCGGGAACATCTTGAACTGGCCCGTGCCGGATTTTGCGAATGCAGCATGAAATGCAAGATTATCACATGGATCATCCGTCGTGCATACAACTTCCGCCTTCATCTTTGTTAAAAGGGCCTGCACCCTGAAGTCGCTTGTTTGAAGCATGGCTGTGCATTCTTCATAAATACCAGCAGCACTTCGCGCATCGAGGAGTCGTTCGACGCCAAAATAGCTTTTCAATTCCATGTGCGTCCAATGATACAATGGATTACGCATCGTGGCAGGAACCGTCTCAGCCCATTTTTGAAACTTGTCACGGGGGCTGGCATTGCCGGTACAGTACTTTTCCTCAACTCCATTACTTCGCATCGCACGCCACTTGTAATGGTCACCCTCGAGCCATATTTCGGTCAGGTTGTTGAATTGCCTGTTCTCAGCAATATCCTTCGGTGACAAATGATTGTGGAAGTCTATTATCGGCGCACCTGAAGCATAGTTGTGATAAAGATGTTCCGCTGCATCCGATTGAAGGAGAAAATCCTCTCCCAAAAATTTCGATTTTACTTCCACACGATTCATATGTCGTTTATTACTGCCTGTTAAAATCCTTGAATTCCTGATTCATCGCCTTTTCATCCAAAAAATTTCCAGAACTGACGAGTATCCGGTGTTTGAATTCCATCGACTTGCCAGGCTCGAGCGTATAAATTGTTTCCTCATCAGTTGGTACATAGACCTTTGAGCCAATGTTGTTGACTGCAAAGAGCCCATACGTTCGTGCATGCCAATGAGCAGGATAGCCAACGTTCTTTTTATTATCAACCATTGCAACGGTGATCTTTTCGCCATTCTTTTCTGCCGAAAGCGAAACCCAGTCAGCCCGCTTTCCCCACACGTCACCTTTTTCAAGGCCGTTGCTATTTCTATAAACCCCATTCACACCGTCATTGTTCAGCACGGGCACGGCAGTGGGATTGCCATTGGCATCTGTAAAAACTTCTGCTTTCGTAGAAGGTTCTTCGAAGCTTCTATCCAATCGCATACCCAGCATTCCTTCCTTGTTATCTTTAAACACAACCTTTGACTTTTGCGCAGTCAGTTTCGAGATCCGATCGATCGTCCTCAGGTTATCGGTACCACTGAATATGAAAGTGGTTTCTTCGACAAGCAGCACGTTACCCTTTGAATCGATCCAGTTCGCCACAACACGTAAAGTTCCATGGTCTTTTCCGCTCTCAGTCTTTACAATCTTTTGATGACGGACGCTTCCGAACTGATCCTTTTTGTCAGCAGGAATCGCATAGGAATTGTTCCAGAAATCCAGGCCATTTACGTCGCCATAGTTGAACCATATACCCACGTGATGAGGATGATCAACGCGTTCACCGGGCCGCGGATCGCGTGGAAAGCCACGCGTGATCACCGAACCCTTCGCGCTGTATACCGGGTAAAGGACTGGCTTATCGAGATCGTCGGGATAGATGTATGACGTGAACAACTTTCCATCCACAATGACATCAACTTTCCGGGCGTTAGCATCCGCCACCAACTTCACTTCCTTTTTTTGCGCAGTTGCCATCACACTTATAAGTGATGCAATCAGCGAAAACAATCCGACGAGGGCATATCTTGACAGCGTCTTTTCTTTCATCGCCCGTTTAATATTTGAAAGGTTTACCTCCCACCATTACCTCCTGCGTTTTCTCATCGAACGTAGCTTTTAATCCGGTACGCGATGCTGCCGTAGTCATGATACACGCAATAGCGTGCATGTAGCCCGCCTCGACCGGCGCATGTGGTTCTTTCCGGTCACGTACGCTTTCCATCCAGTTGCGCATGTGGTTTGAAGTAAGTGTATCACCGCCGGTATTTGCGGACGCTACAACTTTCTCATCACTTACATTGAGATCGAGTTCAGGCAACAGATTGGCCTGCATATTCATCGGCTTCGCAAAGCGCTCAGTGAGACCTCCTGTTGGCGATACTTTGTTTGTCGACAAGTTCATTTCTCCACCATTGGAATAATAAATCTCCTTTGGATTTTCATCGCCGTTATGCATGCGCGACGCAAACGTAACCTGAAAGCCCGATGATGGATCGTTCTCCGGGCCATATTCAAATACGGCGGTAATTGTATCCCAATTTTTACGTCCGTCTTTCCACATGTAGATGCCTCCGTTTGCCGTCACGCTGCGAGGGTGCTTAAGACCGGAGAACCAGTGCACCGTGTCTATCTGGTGACTCATCCACTGACCCGGTAAGCCCGAAGAATAAGGCCAGAAAAGTCTGAATTCCAAATGCTTACGCGGATCAAATGCTTCCATCGGCCGATTCATGAGAAAGCGTTTCCAGTCAGTATCCTCCTCTTTCATCTTCTCAACGAGCTCTACCCTTCTCCAGCGCCCGGGCTGATTTACGTTCCAGGTCAGTTCAACCATTGTAATGGGTCCGAACTTTCCTTTTTGAATAAAGTCCGCGGCAGCATGATAGTTCGCGCCACTTCTTCTTTGTGAACCAATTTGTACGATCTTCTTCGTCTCTTTAACAGCTTTCAAAGCCGCGCGTGCGTCTTCCATTGTTTCTGCAAAAGGCTTTTCACAGTAGGCATCGCAGCCCGCCCTGACAGCTTCAGCACAATGCAACGCATGCTGGAAGTCAGCAGTACTGATAATCACTGCGTCAATATCCTTTCCTCCATATAATTCGTCATTGTTCCGGCACGCCCTTATATCATGACCCATCTTTTCTTTGAGATGCGCCACTCCGGCTTCGCGCTTGTATTTCCAGATATCAGAAACGGCCACCATGTCAAAATTCATCTCCTTGTAGTGGTTGGCAAAAGATGGCACGAGACTGCTTTTAAATCTGTCTGAGAATCCAACGACCCCTACACGCACACGATCGTTGGCGCCGATGATGTTGCCGTAGCTTTTTGGACTAAATGCCAAAGCACCCAGGTAGGTGCCTGCCGTTGCCATCGCTGACTTCTTGATGAAATCCCTTCTTGAATTTTTCATGGATAATGAGAAGTTATTGGTGAACGATTATTTTAATTCTTTGATCTTGATACTCCGGAATGAAACGTTGTCGCCATGGTCCTGCAAAAGAATATGGCCTTTTTGTGACATGCCGAAATTCTCCCACTGAGCATATTTGCTTCTTGCAACAAGTGCCTGGTAAGTTGGAGAGCCGCGCGTGTATTCCACCACCTTGTAACCATTGAGCCAATGTTCGACGCGGTTGTCGGGGTAAACGATAACCCTGCCGTTATTCCACTCTCCTATCTTATGCAGTCCACGCCTTACTTTCACTGAAGGGATAAGATCATACAATGATGCCAATGTCCTGTTACCCACAACACCTTGCTTGGCGTCCGGATGCTTTTCATCATCAAGTATCTGATATTCAAGTCCGATGGCCGACCCCTGATTGCCCTCCTTTTCCGTCACAAAATACTTGACGCCACTATTGGCCCCTTCTGTAAGCTTGAACTCAAATTGCAAATCCATTGGACCGAACTCTCCTGTGGTTACTACGTCGCCTCCATTTTGAGATTCCCCTCCAGAAGACTTTACAACACTGATGGTTCCATCTTTTATCTCCCAGCCTTTCTCCGGAAATTTCTCTTTATAAGCCCCGCGCCAGCCTGTGGTCGTCTTTCCATCCCACAAGAGCATCACGCCGTTCTTCTGTTCCTGACCTGAAATACTATTGGGGACGAGATTGACAACAAACAATTCATCGAACGGAGTAGGTTTCAGGTTCCTGGTTTGTATGCGGATGTTACGCCACTGAATCTGTTTGCCAGGGTTCTCATCTTTTTGAAGAGCATGAACCTGCAGTGCGATGAATCCCTGCGGCCTCATCTCGTCGATTACGTGCGCTGCAGCAATCCCATTTACAAATGTTCTGAGTGACGAACCCACGCATTCGACACGCACCTTATTCCACTCATTTTGCTTAAATGCTTTTTTAGCCTCAGGATTGTACTCTAAAGTGTAAAGCCATTCTCTCCCGGTCGCCTCATCATAGATCCCGCCAGTCCAAGCGCGCGGCGAAGGATCGATTTCGAATTGATATCCATGGACCCGACCATTCTGATAGTCAGGTTTGCTTTGGCTGCGAAACTGAATTCCGGAATTCATTCCTTCCGGTACTTTGAATTCCAGTTCCAGGATAAAATCGCCATAGTCTTTTTCGGTGACCAGAAAAGAGTTCGGCTCATTGGCAACCGTCGTCCCGACAATCTGCCCATCCTTTACTTCATACTTTGCGGCACCATTGAGCTGCTTCCAGCCCTTGAGGTCTTTGCCATTAAAAAGCGTCTCCCAATCGGGATTTCCCTGTGAAAACGCAGTCGCGCTGATGACTAAAAAACTGACTAATGAAAAAGCATTTTTCATCCGAAAGAAGTGGCTGGTTTAGGCAACATTCCACAAACTAAAGACGACGAATTTGGCCTAAATCCTTACAAATTTCCGCTATTTATTTGATAACCGGCTACATTGGGCTGCCGGGGACGTAAGGGCTCTCGGGAGTCAAAAACGTCATTAAATGAGGATCAACTGCTATTTTGTTGCATAAACTATGAGTCACAAATCCAATCGCAGAGAATTTGTCAGGAATCTGGCGCTTTTAACCGGTGCTTCGATCTTACCAACACTTGCCTGGGCAGAGCCAAAAGGCTCAAAAATGAAGCTAGGCCTTGTTACCTATCAGTGGGGCAAGGATTGGGACATCCCAACCCTGATAAAGAACTGCACGGCCGCGAAGATTTATGGGGTTGAATTGCGAACTCAACATGCACATGGCGTTGAGCCAGGTATTTCAGCGACAAAACGCAAGGAGGTCAAAAAGATGTTTGCCGACAGCCCAGTAAAGATTGTTGGGTTGGGCACGAATCAACAATATGATTTTCTTGAACCTGACAAGCTTAAGCAATCGATCGAAGAGACAAAGGAATTCATCAAGCTTGGTGCCGACATTGGCGGCAGTGGAGTAAAAGTTAAGCCCAATGCGTTTCATAAAGAGGTATCTCATGAAAAGACGATCGAGCAAATTGGAAAAGCTTTGAATGAAGTGGGAAAATTCGGTGCTGACTATGGGCAAAAGATCAGGCTTGAAGTTCATGGAGAAGAAACACAAGAGCTACCCAATATCAAAGCGATTATGGACGTAGCGAATAATCCCAATGTCTATGTGTGTTGGAATTGCAACGAGCAGGACCTCATTGGTGATGGTCTTGAAAAGAACTTTAACCTCGTAAAAAAGAGATTCGGAGATACGGTTCACGTACGTGAGCTGAACATAGGGCCTTATCCATATCAGGAGCTGATGCGCTTATTTGTCGGAATGGATTATTCAGGCTGGATCCTGCTTGAATGTCGAACTGAACCAGCTGACCGCGTGAAAGCATTGATAGAGCAACACGAAGTCTTTGATAAGATGACCAGACTTTAGCACAGATCTTTTCAGGTTGTAACCTTCAGCATTGAAAAGGTCTTTAATAATAATATCCATTATCGCAACGACCGTCCCCGGATTCGCGCAGCATCAAAAAGAGCTATTTTATATAGGTACGTTTTCCGTCCGCGGAAGTGAAGGGATTTATTTACTTGAATTTGATCCGGAAGTTCCAGCACTGAAAATCCTTCAAACTGTGTCCACAAAAGAAAGTCCTAGCTATGTAGAAATACATCCGTCTGGAAAATTTCTGTATTCAGCAAATCGCGGAAGTATTGACGGCATTACAAAGACAAACGGATCAATAAGTTCCTTTTCGATTAACCCACTGACTGGTACACTGCAAGGGATCAATAACCAAGATGCGTTCGGGCTCGGACCGTGTCACATCGGCATCAATCCCGCAGGAACCATCGCCATCCTTTCTCATTTTCATGCTGGCACGCTGGCAGTGTATCCCTTGCTTGCAGACGGATCACTGGGCACCATAACAGACTCCATTCGTTATACCGGCAGCGGCCTTGATCCGCAACGCCAGAATCAACCGCATATTCATTCAGCCACTTTTGCCCCAGGCAACAAGGCAATGATGGTCGCAGATCTTGGCAGCGACAGGATTTATTTATATCAAACAGAAATTACCAATGGAAAATTGACGCCATCTCAGCCGGGCTTCATTAGCACCAAACCTGGCACAGGTCCCCGTCACGTAGCTTTCCACCCTAACGGGAAATATTTTTACGTCTCAGAAGAGATCTCTTCAACAGTGGCGGTGTTCAGTTACAACAAGCAACTCGGGACCGTGCAAATGATTGAGGATGAAATCAAGTCCCTTCCTGGTAATTACAACGAGAAGAATTCCGCTGCAGATATTCAGATTAGTCCAGACGGCAAGTTTGTCTACATGTCGAACCGAGGGCATAACGCGCTGGCAATATTTGCCGTTCAGAAGAGCGGCCGTTTAAAGTTGATTGGCCATCAGGATGTGATGGGAAAAACTCCCCGCTTTCATTCGTTTGACAAAACCGGAAAATTCCTTCTTGTCGCCAATCAGGACAGCGACAACGTTGTCGTATTCAGAGTCGACTCAAAAACTGGTTTACTAACCTTTGCCGGGATCAATTTCAAGATACCATCACCGGTCTGCATTAAGTCATACAGACCAAAGTGATATGCCTTTATGCGATCCGATTGATTAAACGAATCCTTAAGGAAAGCAATCGCTATTTTGAACTGACTGCACCAACAAGCCGGTATATCTTTCCATCTGGCTTCGTAGTGATGTATAGCTCTCCCTTCGAATCTCTTCCAAATCGTTCGTCGACTTTATCAGCACCACACAACTCTCGCAAAGTCTTGATTGAGCCGTTAACGGAAATTCTCCATTCTTTGATTAACGCGTGACCCCCGGGCTTCATGCCTTGCGTTTCGATGTAAAACAAACGTCCGCGAACAATGTCTCCGAAGAAAAACTTCCCGCGCAGTGCCGGCAGTTTCGTGCCCCAGTACTCGAAGCCACCTGCAATGGCATCACCTTCGTCGTGATCATACTCCGCTACAGGATAGTTAATTTTATTCTTCGCATCATCGGCGGGTAGCGGGTAAATATTGCGCATATTCTGCGATGGGTCGATCACAAAACTTCCTTCACGCATCGGCCAGCCACAATCACTGCCCGGCGTTACGATATACAACGATTCAATGCTGTGATGACCAACGTTCGGCACGATCATCTCCCCTTTTCGGGTCCATGTGATGCGGTGCGGATTACGGAATCCATAAGCAAAAATCTCTTTATTCACATTTGGATTGGTCGACGCAGCAAATGGATTATCCTTTGGTATCCCATAATGGCCGTTGGGTGAATCGTTCCCGGTTGGATTAATACGGAGAACCGTACCCCAGATTTTTTCAGGGTTATGGCAAAGGAATCCGAAGCCGTTCTCTGCACTTCCTCCATCGCCAATGCCGATGTACATCATTCCAAAATCTGTGTCGCCTGGCTTGGATAATGGATTGAAAGTTATTTCCTGGATGCCATGAATCTGGCTTGGCATGTTTACCCGGAATAGTTCGCGGCTTTCTCCTTCAAACGGGAACGCACCAGGAATCTTCGCCTTCCATTCAGTGACTATACCCTGGGTAACAACCTTAATTGAATCCGGAAACGAAAAATCCGGAACGCCTGAGCCTGGCTTTTCTGTATGAACCGTGTACAACAATCCATTCTTCATAAATTCAGGATGAAAAGCAAAACTTCCAAAACCTGACGCGTGCCCGGGTTTGTAAAGGGTCATCGGTCTCAGTTTTGTGAGATCGAGAAAGACTTCTGGCTTGCCGGCTTCGAGACGATAGAGTTTGCCACGCAAATCAACCACAAACAATTTTCCTGTCTCGGGTTGCGGCGCCAGTTTGGTAATGCGTGTGAACGGTTTGACAGAATCCGAATGAGGTATCTCTGCCAACTCTTCCAACTCGACCACAAGGTCTGACATCGCAATTGGCTCCGGAATGGGATTCTTCAAAGCATTTGGATCGAGAAACTCCTTCCGGGGATTAGGTGCTTTCTTTGTAGCAAGAAACGCAACAACATTTCCCAGCTCTTCGTCGCTGAGTGACGGAAATGATGGCATGACTGTATGATACATTTCAGACAACTGTTTCCCTCTTGCGTCGCCAGATTCCATTATTGCCTTGGGATCCTTGATGAAGTTCTTAATCCAATCAACTGACACCTTCCCCGTTAATCCACCCAGCTGCGGACCGATGCCATTCTCTTTAAAATTATGACACGCGGAACAATTCTGAGAGAAGACGCTCTGCCCGGCTGCGATCGACAATGAATCAGTAGCGATCACTGTGGAGTCACTATCACTTTTAGGATTGCAGCGTCCGAACAACAATAGCGCGAACACCGAATAGGGAATGATCTTTCTCATTATTGTAAGATATCAAGTTGCATTTTATTGATTGACGTCCATCGATCGGTTACCTAATTGACTCAAAGCCTCTGTAACACTTTTGGTGGGCAGCTTACAAACTTTGTCCCGACACACGTAGATAATGGTCTGCCCATTTACGAGCTTATGCTCTAATAGTGGAAGATTTTCTTCGACCCCTCCCATTAGGATAGTTGTAGGCAGGTAGTGGCCATAAATTTCATTACTCACTTTGATTGCATCCGGCCCCATCACCGCAAGCTCAAACGGCTTGAACGCCACAAATTCCCGTATCGAAATCCAGTTAGCATAGCTCGGACTTTGCCTCATGATTTGCAGAGGAACCCGTTTCAGTAACCCTTCAGCAATCTCACGATATTCATTCTGGTCAAAATACGCCGCAAGTCTGAACAAAACAGACGCACACGCCGAATTAGAAGAAGGCATGACATTGTCCTCAATCTCAACTGTTCTCGCCACAAGTTTCTCTGACAGATCAGAAGTATAAAAGAAAAGGCCGGTAGAGGCATCGCGAAAATGATTGATCGCATAGTCAATGACAGTACGTGATTTGTCGAGCCATTGCCTATCGAATGTAGCCTCATACAGGTGAACATAGGCAGCGGCGAGGAACGCATAGTCTTCGAGAAATCCATCAATCGAAGCCTTTCCGGCAACAAAACTACGGGACACGCGTCCGTCTGACTGAATCATTTCTTTCGCCAAAAATTCCGCATTCTTTACAGCAATGCTCAGATAGGATTTTTCTCCAGTGGCAAAATAGGCATCGACAAATCCGTTCAGCATAATCGCGTTCCACGCGGTCAGGATTTTATCATCAAGCGATGGGCGGATTCGCATGCTCCGCGCTTTAAGCAGGGCTTCCTCGGCTTTACCAAGAATTCCTACCCATTGCGCCCTGGTCATTCCGCGCTTCGCCGCGAATTTGTCGTCGTTGTGCTGCGTGAATAAAATATTCTTTCCGTCGTCCCAGTTCCCACCTTCGGTTATGTTGTAATACTCCATGATCAATGAAGAAGTTTTTCCATCGAGCACTTTTTCAATCTCACTTTTCGTCCACACATAAAATTTTCCTTCCTCACCTTCACTGTCAGCATTGACCGAAGAATAAAATCCACCCTCAGGACTCATCATTTCCGTAGCAATGAAATTCAATGTCTTATGAATCACCCGTTCGTAGTCCGCATTGGCTGTGATCTGGTGCGCGTGTGAATACAGACTTACGAGTTGCCCGTTATCATAGAGCATTTTTTCGAAATGAGGTATTTTCCAAAGGCTGTCAGTAGAATACCGCGCGAAACCGCCCCCAACCTGATCGAAGATGCCACCTTTTGCCATTTTGGTAAGCGTCGTGAGTGCTGCATCCAGCGCGCGCTTATTCCCGGTCAGGTAATAATGCTGCAGTACTGATTCCCATATGACAGGCATGGGAAATTTGGGCGCACCCTTCAACCCGCCGTCGGAAAGATCAAAGAACTTCTCCCATGAATCAAAGACGCTTGTATAGGAGCCTTGATCGGAACTGTCGTTGGTCGGCGGAGGTGAAGTCAACGCGAAGGAATTCTTCACTCCTTCCGTTACCAGTTGCGCACGCTGCTCGATAGCCCGAGGATCACGCTCATAAGCCTGAGCAATCTGCCTTAATGAGGTGATCCACTGTTCTTTTGGGGCATACGTCGAGACAAAAAAGGGTTTCCCATCAGGAAGCGCAAAAGCGTTCAATGGCCAACCTGCGTTTCCTGAAATCAACTGCGCGGCATTGATATAAATTTGATCGAGATCGGGGCGCTCTTCCCGATCGATCTTGATTGCAATGAAATACCTATTCATGATGTTGGCGACGGCCGTATCCATAAAGGATTCTTCTTCCATCACGTGACACCAGTGGCATGATGCATATCCTATACTGATTAACAAAGGCTTATTTTCATTTTTTGCTTTTGTTAATGCTTCCGCCGACCATTCATACCAGTCAACGGGATTATCCCCATGCTCCCGGAGGTACGGACTACTTGCATTCTTCAACCGATTGGTAAAAGACTTAGGCTCAGGAGCGCATGCAAAAAGTAGCACCGTAAAACCAAGATTAGCGATAATGATCTGAACCGAAAGTGGTGGACGATTCAATTTCCAGCTATCCACTAGTTGCACAAAGAATTCAGTCATCGACTAACTCATTTCAACATGGCGATAGTTCCACGAGGTGGTGCAGTGGTGAAGATGCGTAGCTTGTCATTGTTTGTTGTCACCAGTATAATCAAACGATCCCGAACTTTTATCATTCCCATATCCTTTACATTGTAGGGAACAAAGAAACCGCTCTCAAATGATTTCAGGCAATTGAATTTCATATCACCCAGGCCTTTCATAAATACGCCTGGAGATGCATCTGCCGGGGTTGTTTCAACCTCCACATCAAACTTATTTCCCGCGAGCAGAATATCCTTCTTTCCATCACCATCAAAATCATTAACAATAATTCCCGTTACAGCAGAAAGTTGAGCCTCTGTCGGCATCCTATTGACATTAAATCTTCCATTGTCATTTACAAGAATTACACTCGAAAACACCTTTGCCTCATAGTGCACTGCCGTCTCAATATCTTTTCCAAGGATTGTAGGCAGATTTGAAGTTGCAAAAGAAAGATAGGTCGGGAACTTCTCTGCGATCACCGGCATTTGCTGCGACGTACATTCTTTACCTCGAATTGGAACCAGCAGCGTATCCCGGTAATAACGCGCCAGAAAAACATCATTCGTGCCGTTGTTATCAAAATCTTTCGCGAAGACCTGAAATGGCCGCTCTTTGCTTGCCTTGAATTTATAATTCTCACCAATATTCCCGACGATCAGGTCCTGATCACCATCACCATCAAGGTCGTCTGCAAGCACTTTATTCCACCATCCTTCAGTGTTTTCCAATCCGTAATTAGATGAAACATCATTTATCTTTCCATCTTTGAATTCAAGGACAGTCACTGGCATCCATTCTCCAACCACGACAAGTTCGGATTTCTTGTCTCCATTGAGATCAACCGCCGTGGCTGAAGTGACCATACCCATCGAGCCAACAAAGGGCGCAATACTGCCGGTCTTGTCAGTAAACCGGCCTGACTCATTCACGAAAAGGTAGCTGTCGGCGGGTTTGGGGTAATTCCCTGCCACGACTTGTCCTCCTCTGAACAAATCCAGATCGCCGTCACCATCCATATCGAAAGCAACGACACACGATCCACTGCTTTTCGTCTTAGGAATGGCGGCGCTGGAGAATCCACCTTTCCCATCATTTAGATAAAGGCGGTCCTGATACATGTTCGACCCGACAGAAAATTCGCTGCCGCCACTCACCACATAAAGATCCAAATCACCGTCGCCGTCAGCATCAAACAATGCGGAAGACATGTCTTCGAACGATTTGTCTTTTTCAAAAGCCTGGACGAACTGCCGGATGAATTTCCCCCCTCTTTGCACGTACAAGCTTCCGGCTTGTCCGGCGGCGCCACCGATGTAAAAGTCTAATTCACCGTCTTTATTAATATCACCATAGGAAATAAACGGGCCGCTGCGTGAAAACATGTGCGGCAACAAAACCTGATCCTTATACTCATTCACGACATTTTCATGATGAATAAATTCAGGACTCACTACGTTCGACGACTCGGTGAACAAAGGCGTCGGCGTTGAGCGGGTCTTTCTTGCTTTTGACCCCTGATCGTGCCTGACTTCCAACGCTTGGTTTGCATCGCTGGACTTAAGATGATTTTCCAATCCATCGTTCCAAACCACATAAACACTATCGACGCTGGTTGTTTTGCCTAATCCAAAATGAACAACCGGATCTGTTGATGACAAATATCCACGAACAACTTTATTTTCAAAATATTGGATCTTCCCTTCGTGATAGATCGTGACCTTTGCGCCAATGCCCGTTGGATTTCCCTTAGGACCGACCAACTTAATCTTTAAAAAATTATTACGCGATGAGGAAGTATTCTCATAGAGGAACGCTTCATCATCAAGGTTGTTGATCACCAGATCGAGATCCCCATCATTGTCGAGGTCGCCTGAAGCAGCTCCATTGGAAAAGCTCGTCTCATAAAAGCCCCAGTCATGCGCTGCATTTTCAAACTGCAAGTCGCCCTTATTTCTAAAAATATAGTTCTTGATCTTAACGGGACTGTAAATACCAACAAAATCCTTGAAGCCGTTTTCAAGCATATCCTGCGGAGACTTGAATTTATGCCTGTTCTCAGCAACAAACTCCGCCATTTTTTTCTTGGCATCTCCATCGAAAACGTCGCGGCGATAACCATTAGCTACGAAGATATCCCGGTTACCATCGTTGTCGAAATCAGAAAGAAGACACGACCAACTCCAATCTGTCTTAGCAACCCCTGCCAACTGAGAGATGTCGCTGAAAAAGAGATTACCCTGGTTGAGGTGCAATGCATTGTGCATGTATTGTTTATGCATACCTGCATCGACAATGGCATTGAATCCTTCAACGTCCATCGAGGGCATGGACACCTTTGAACGCTCGTAGTCGTCGGGAAGCATTTCGCTTACCATGATGTCTTCCAGTCCATCATTGTTGATATCGGCGACATCGGTGCCCATCGAATACATTGAAATATGATTCGTCGCCTTCTTTATCTGCTCTTTAAACGTTCCATTTTTCTGATTGATATACATGTAGTCGCCTTCCGCAAAATCATTTGCAACGAAGATATCCGTATAGCCGTCGTTATTGAGGTCAGAAGTAACAACACTCAAGGCATATCCGAAGTTATTGACAATCCCAGCCTTTTGACCTATGTCACGGTATTTTCCATTATCATTTAAAAATAACCGGTCCCGGCTGGCGGTGGGTGAAAGTTTCTTTTGCCTGACCATCTCAGTCAAAGGCAGATCAAACGAATCAGGCCGGTTTGTTACATACACATCAAGATCATTGTCATTATCCATGTCGAAAAAAGACGCATGGATAGAATAACCAGCTTCGTCAAGACCGAATTCCCTTGCCTTTTCGGTAAATGTTAAATTTCCCTGATTGATATACAGGAGGTTTCTGCGCTGCGCCTCCGTATCGTGCCAACCTCCTTTGCAGACATAAATATCGAGAAGTCCGTCGCCGTTGACGTCCGCCATGGTTACTCCATTATTCCATCGTCCGTTTCCGCCGACACCTGCAGACTCGGTAATGTCTTTGAATCGAAGACCACCGAGATTCAAATAGAGTTTATTAGGAACCTCGTTGCCGGTAAAGTAAATATCTGGCAATCCATCGTTATTGACATCGCCAATCCCCACACCCCCGCCATTATACACGTAGGCAAAATAATCGAAGTAGTTGTTGATGTTTTCATCAACCGTATTGTTGAACACGACGCCGCTCTTGTCGGAGGTTATTCTCTTGAATACAGGTGTGACAGATTGGGTCACTGCTCGCGTGACGGGAGTCTTGGACTCTTGTTTGCATCCTGTAACAACGACGGCGCAGATCAAAAAGAACACGACTTTCATTGATAAAGGACGATTAGTTCGAAGTGGAATATTAGTCATAGTCGTTTGTCCTCTACATTACGTGAATCGATTCTATCTCATTGACACCTTCGGATCTTCCGTCTGACCAAGCTGCTTAAGGTATTTTTTCCACACGGCCGCAGCGACGTTTCTGCCGAGCTTCAATCCTTCGACATTGTCGGCTTGTATATGATAGCCACCGAGAACGCGCGAAAAACCAGCCATGTCGGCAGTCGTCGTAAAAGTCGGAAACTTCAACGTAACAGTGTCACTTACATTATCAGGTTCCGTTGAAGCACCCGGCACCAATTTGACTTCCAAACCGAAATTATCATTGCCGGTAAAACGCCGCAATATTTCTGCACAAGCTCCGCTCACGCAGCTATGACCTGATACATAACTTGGAAATGGCGGACATAAAAAAGTATCCGGAGAGTATGGTCGCCACTCGTTCCCGTCCATCTTCACCATTCCTTTGCCTGGCCCAGCCCAGCCTGTTATCTTTTTACCTCCATGATAGTTATGCACCAACGAGTATGGTCGCGCAAAGTCGTAAAACATCTTTGTATCCCACGCGGCAATGAAGGCATCCATCGCAGCGGTTTCAACAGCAAAATACATTTTCACATCTTCATCCAGCGTATGTTTATCGCGCACCGAAACATTTTGAGCAAAGATGAGCCAGTGTCCAGCCTGCTGGACTGATCGCGGACCGTCGCGCATAAATTCAACGAGCGCTTTTTGCTCGCCGGTGAGATTAGCCTGCAACGTAACAACTTCGTTAACCTCCTTTTCCAACTGTGACGACCCCGGAAGTGGCGGAGGGATCGATCTGAATTGCGATCCGGAATCCAAAGCAATTGGTTTAACGCGTCCCCAGTGTGGCGTAAGACACGATGGCGCAAATCTGCCACCCTTACCATCAGAAAAATATTTTGGCTGCCAGCGCTTAAGATCAGTAAGCACGTCGGCCGAATTAACCGGCACATAGCCCGTATAATCAGAATATGCCTTGCCAGTTGATTTTTCTTCCGTACCCAACTGATTTGAACCATCATTCATCCTCGCGTCAAATACCGTTTTGGCTGCAAGGTTTCCTATACCTGCCGGTGAAGACGAATCCAGTGAGCGGTCATGAGGATCAAAGCCAAGCTCCACCATTTTTTGTTGAAGCAACACTGAATCAGAAAAAAAGTATTGACGGAGTGCTGAATATGCTGCGTAGCTAATTGCGATCTCTTTATTCCTCAATGTGCGTTCAGCGTGGGGCCGACGCTCAACAGATGTAAGGAACAAGGGTGTGGCGGAATCATCGTAGCGCGTCCATGCATCAAAGACCGAGATCCACACAAGCGCCAACATCCGTGACGTCACGGTTGGACGAGGCTTAAACAAGTCCGTATCATTCGCTGTGCACTCAAGGGATATTTTCCCCCACTTGTAAGCCACATTGTTTTCACCCAATGGTTCAGCGATGCTTCCTTCCAGCAATGACCCAGTTCTTGAACATGCGCAAAGACAAAGGCAGGTTAAAATGATATTTCGAAAGGCAGTCATTTGTTACAATATAATCTAACCAGTGATTGCTAAAAAGTCGGGAAGTATTTAAACAAGGAAGCCGGAATAAATTCCGGCCTGCCTTGCTTTAAAAACACGAACCCAAATTAATTGCATGGAGGCCCTCCAGGATATCCGCAGTTCTGCGTAAAGCTTCCCGCAGGCAATGTCCTGTCAAGCTGTGTTTGCGGATACGGTCTGCGCACATGGAAATCCTTTATGTTAGGAGCCGCAAGCGGATTATATAGCTTAACCCGTTGAACCAATGTTCCGGTCCGAACCAAATCAAACCATCTGTTCTGCTCACCGTCAAGCTCCTTCGCGCGCTCATCAAGAATCTTATCCAAAGTTATGGGACCCGCCAACTGCATGGCAGCAACCTGACCTGATTTAGCGGCCCGTGTACGCACGACATTGACATCCGCTAATGCACCCGCGAGATCACCCTTCTTCAAGCGAGCTTCTGCGCGGAGCAGGTACGTATCTGCAAGACGCGCTACAAACCAGTCTCTTGAGCCTTCCTGCCATTGGATTGTAGGCCTTCTTGGATCGGCAAATTTATTTGTGTGTGCAAAGTTGAAATCATCATAGTTCGTCGAAGTGCTCGCCGGACCATTCACAGTATTCGGCGTTCTTGTGAACACTTTATACCGTGTCTTCTTGATCCTGTCAAGGGTCCATTTCGCTTCATTGCCTGGACCTGGGATATAGATCGCAGTGTCTCCAAGGAAGAATCGCTGCTGTCCTACATCCGCAGATGTAATCTGAACCAGTTTATTCGGCCCAGCGATAGTCGCATCCCATTTGTAAGCTCCATCAGTAACGTTTTGCGCCGTCCACTTCGGATAGTTGTTTACATCAGGAGGTGCATTGTTGGCAAGCCATACATGTCTGTAGGTGAGGTCGTAGCGACTGTCTTTGTCACGATCTGCAGCCCACAGGTCTAACAAATAGTTTGTAGGACGGAAACGCTTGAAAGGTCTTCCGTTTGCGATGTTACGGGTCATGCCTGGCTGAATATCATATTGCATCAGGAAGTACAGGTGGCCGCGGTTTCCTTCGCCAGGAAGCACACCGTCACCGCCACTGTTGAGCAGTACGTTTGTAGAGTTCTGCACAGCAAAAATGATTTCAGAATTCTTCTGGTTGTCCTGATCAAACACTTGAGCGATCGTTGCAGGCAGCGAATAAGGTCCTGCAATCACAGCACTGAAGTTCGTTTCGGCATCGGCAGCATCGGTTGATTTGGCCGAGGGCAAATATGATCTTGTAAGCAACGCCAGGCCGAGCATATGCTGAGCGGCGCCTTTTGTTACGCGTCCATAATCTCCGGATGTTGCTTTCAGGTTAGCGACCGCAAACTGCAGATCAGGAATGATTCCTTTCTCATACACATCGGCAACCGGCACCTTCGGAGCGTCAACGACAACACCGATAGTTTCTGTCAGAGGCATCGGAATATCTCCCCATTGACGAGTCAGATAGAAAAGATAGTAAGCACGAAGGAATCTCGCCTCGGCAACTTTCGTGAGCTTCACATCAGCAGCGAGGTCCTTAACGCCGTCAGCGCGCCCGATCACAGCATTAGCCTGGTTTATGCCTTGGTAGCAATATCCCCACGTTTGCTGGAGAATATCCACATCAGAGCGCAGTGTTCCATCATAAAAATTGAATCCCTTATAACCGCCGTCTGCACCATTGGTATAAGTATCGGTTCCAAACACGGTGAGGGAATAAGCCCGCTCGTTGCTATGGACAAACTTGAGGTAGTAGTACGTAGCATCCAATGCGTCATCGAAACCCGCAGCAGTTGTATAGTAACTGGATGGTGAAACGTCAGACACGAGTTTCTCCTCGAGGTACTTATCACATGATTGTATGTTGAAGGCCATCAGGGCCAGCAATACGAGTATTGATTTTGTTTTCATATACGTTGGCCGTTAAAAAGTTAGATTGATACCGCCCAGGAAAACCTTGTTAGATGGTATGCTTCCCGCACCGAGCCCGGAAGCCGTTTCCGGATCAAACAGCGTATAGTTCGACCATGCAAACAAGTTCTGTCCTGATACATATACTCTAAAGCTACTGATTCCGTACCTGCTCAGGAAGGACGAAGGCAAAGAATACCCGAGGGTAATGGTGCGGAGCTTAACAAAACCTCCATCCTGATAGCGTAGCGTGGACACGTAGTTCGGGCTCTCCTGTACCCTGTTAGGTCTCGGGTAGGAGTTTGTAGGATTGTCAATAGTCCAGTAATCAACCGCCAGGTTATTGTAGCGACCCTGCATAGTAGCCTGATCGGCACTGAACTGACTGTTAAGCATGAATCCAAGACGGTAGTACAAGAAGAATGAGAAATCGAAGCCCTTGTATGACAATCTGTTATTCAATCCACCATATGCAGAAGGGATGTCGCTACCCAACACCAAACGGTCAGCCGGTGTAATCACACCGTCCTTATTGGTATCCTGTACCTTGATCTCACCAGGGAAAGCTGCCATCATTTTAGTAGCATCGCCTGTTTCGGTTTTCTGCCAGATTCCAATCTTCTTGTAGTCGAAGAACACGCGAATAGGTTCACCTATGAACCAAGCGTTACCTGTATCATCCGTCTTGTTTCCATTTGCATCGCGCTGTGCAAGGTCAACAATCTCTTCTTTGTAGTGGGCGATATTAAAATCTCAAGCTCAACTCCACGCCAGTTGTGCGTGTTGCACCGATGTTGGAAAGAACAGAGTTATAGCCAGTGGAAGAAGGAATATTTCTGCTCAACAACAAATCTGTAGTGTTGGTCTGATAGACATCCACAGTACCGCTCAACCTGCCATTAAATAGTCCGAAGTCAAGTCCAATATCCAGTGTTGCTGACTTCTCCCATCCGAGATTCGGGTTGGGTATTTGCGAAAGCGCAAAACCAGCCGCATTGGCTTCATCCCATGAATACAGGGACTTTGTGAGCACGCCCTGCGTCTTATAGGGGTCGATAGATGTATTACCCACAACACCATAGGAGGCGCGAAGTTTCAAATCACTAAGCACTTCTACGTTAGACATGAATCCTTCGTCTTTGATCCTCCATCCTGCCGACAATCCAGGGAAGGTTGTCCATTTGTGACCCGGCGCAAGACGTGATGAACCGTCTGCCCTCAAGGTCGCCTGGAACATGTACTTTCCTTTGAACGTGTAGTTAACACGTCCCATGAACGATGCGAGGCTCCACGACTCAAACCGGCTTCTTACCGAACTTACCGTTGATGCCGAGTTAAGGTTGTACCATAATTGAGACTCATATGGCAAACCTGTTACAGCGGTGTAGTGGTTGGTATAGTTATTACCCTGGATACTTTGGAGGAATGTTGCGCCGAAATCATGATTACCGCCGAACTTCTTATTGTAGGTCAAGAGGTTTTCAAGCGTGTATCCCTGATTGGATTGGTTCTGGTAAGTTGCCGCAGGGTCACCGTTCTTTTGTGAGTTGGTGAAACGTCCGCTGAAAAGGCCACGATCACTGTAGCGTAAGTCGGTACCTAACAGAAGCTTGTACTTTAATCCATCAATAATTCCCGCTTCGAGGTAGGCAGAAGAGAATAACCTGTTAATAGTTTCCTGGTCAACTTTTTTACCATCAACCAATTCACTCAACGGGTTAGAACGAATCGCATCGCCAATGGGTGTGAATATGATGTTACCACTCGCATCATAAGGCAATCCCAGCGGCGTCTGGTTTACTGCCTCCGACATTACCGCATCAGATCCGTTATTCTGAATCGAGTGCGTTAATTGATTCGACATACCTACTTTAATTCTCTTGCTGATTTGATGGTCGAGGTTGATCCGGGCAGTCATCTTTTCGAAATTCATTCCGGAAATTGTACCGTCCTGCTTGAAGTATCCGACAGCCAT